>JAHRYP010000025.1 GCA_020622105.1 Methylotenera sp. | reverse complement strand
TTATTTATTTATTATTCTTCAATCAAAATTTTGAGCATTTCTATACCAAAGCCGACACCAAACCCATTGGTATCCGCTTCAATAGCACCTAAGCCACCTTTCCTGTTGGCTGAGGATAGGTCAGTATGTAGCCATGCGACATCGTTCTCAATAAACTTACCTAAGAATCTGGCAGCATGTATGTGATCACCACCGCCTTCTAATGTGCATTGTTTGATGTCAGCAATGTCACTATCCAAGTCGCTATCAAAGTCTTCTTCATATGGAAATGCAACGATTCTCTCACCGGATTTATTACCAGCATTAATCGCTTTGCAGGCCAATTCTGGACGGTTTGAGATCGCGCCGCTCATGCGATCGCCGAGAGCAGTTATCATACTGCCGGTTAATGTAGCGAAATCCATGATGTAATCAGGTTTTTGGCGTGATGCCAGCGTGAGCGTGTCAGCTAATACCATACGGCCTTCAGCATCTGTGTGGATTATTTCAATAGACATGCCATTTAGAGCGGTTACGATATCATTCTGCTTGTATGCGCTTGGGCTAATGTGGTTTTGTGCAATTGCCAGCCAGCAGTCAATTTTGATTGGTAATTGCATTTTACTTGCTGCAAGTAATATACCTAAAGCCACAGCTGAGCCATTCATATCTTCATGCATGCCCAGCATATATTTAGCAGGCTTTAAATTATGTCCGCCTGTATCAAAACAGATACCTTTGCCAACGATGGCAATATGCTTTTTAGTTTGTTTTGGATTATAGGTAAGATGCACTATTGCCGCATCTTGAGGGTCAGAGCCTTGCCCAACCGCAACAAATGCGCCTGCACCCATTTCTCTTAGCTTTGGCATGTCGAATTCTTTGTGTTGCCAGCCATGTTCTTTTGCTAATGCGATTACTTTTTGTCTATAAATAGTAGGGGTTAGATCATTAGGCGGTGTGACAGTGAGTTGCCTGCATAAAGCGTTACCTGCAACGCGTGCGTTAACAAAACCATAATCATGGTCTGCTTGATGTCCGAATATATCTATATATTTAAGGTTACTTTTGTGACTGTCTTTTTTGCGGTTTGGCAACTCTGCAGTATTAACATTAAGCACATAATATGCGGCGCAGGTATTTGTAGCACGAGACTCACTATTGCTGTAAATACATAGTGCTATTTTTTCTGGTTGCTCTTCAAGTATTTGTTTACTGGCTTTTCGCAATAGCGTGTGGCGCTGAAATGTGGAAAGTGTATCACTTAAAATAACAAAACTCGCGAGGCCGCCATTGGCTAAATCCACAGTCACAGGTGATTTGCCAAGGTCTTTATATTCTTTTTTAATTCGATTGAGTTTTGTTAAAAGTGCCTGTGAAAATGGGATACTTTTGTCTTCATTTTCAGGAAGTATAAAAAGTGCATGTTTGTAGTTATTTAGTGTTTTTTCGTCGGCGTTAGCAGCATTTTGTATTAATTTAATCGACATTTTATATCCTGTTATATATATGAATTTTGTAATATCACATGCAATCTAACCAAGGCTAGCTGCTTTGAAAATACTGGTAAACTTGACCAAAACCCCTAAAAAAGACACACTACGGTTTTATAAAAAACTTTATTTGCATCGCGCTAACATGACGCGTTGTATTCAGACACGCTGTATTTGATTTTGTTACCTTTAGTCTATCAACAATTATACCTACCAAGGTAGAGTCATGATGACTAAATATGTTCCGCAAATACTGCAACACGGAGTCCTAACTGAATGTCATTGAACACAAATTTGAACAGCCCAGATATTGATAATCAAGAAACGCAAGAGTGGCTTGATGCACTGATGGCCGTTATTGAAAACGAAGGCCCAGAACGCGCGCACTTTTTAATAGAGTCGATGATTGATAAAGCACGTCGTACCGGTGCGAATCTCCCATATAACGCTACAACCGCTTATTTGAATACCATCCCTACGCATTTGCAGGCCAAGTTGCCGGGTGATCCTGAGATGGAGCGCCGCGTACGTGCTCTGGTGCGCTGGAATGCGATTATGACGGTGTTGCGTGCTAACGAGAAATCACCGGGTGTAGGCGGCCACATTGCCAGCTTCCAGTCAGCTGCTACGCTTTATGACACAGGATTTAACTATTTTTTCCGCGCACCGAATGAAAATTTTGGTGGTGATTGCGTTTACTTTCAAGGGCATTCTTCCCCTGGCGTTTACGCACGTGCCTTTCTGGAAGGCCGTATTACTGAAGAACAAATGGACAATTTCCGTCAGGAAACCGGCGGCAATGGTTTGCCGAGCTATCCTCACCCTTGGTTAATGCCTGATTTCTGGCAGTTCCCGACTGTATCTATGGGTTTGGGCCCATTGGCTGGTATTTATCAGGCACGTTTCCTGAAATACATGCATGACCGCGGCATCGCTGATACCAGTGATCGTAAGGTTTGGGTATTCTGTGGTGATGGTGAGATGGATGAGCCGGAGTCATTGGGCGCTATTTCACTGGCGGTACGTGAAAAACTTGATAACCTGATTTTTGTGATCAACTGTAACTTGCAGCGCCTGGATGGACCTGTGCGCGGTAACGGCAAGATTATTCAGGAATTGGAATCAGACTTCAGAGGTTCCGGCTGGAATGTACTTAAAGTGGTCTGGGGTTCTTACTGGGATCCACTGTTGGCAATGGATAAAGATGGCTTGCTCAAAAAACGCATGGAAGAATGCGTTGACGGTGAGTATCAGAACTTCAAACAAAAAGGTGGCGCTTACACGCGTGAGCACTTCTTTGGCAAATACCCTGAATTAAAAGCCATGGTAGCTGCCATGAGTGATCAGGATATATGGCGCTTGAACCGTGGCGGCCATGATCCGCATAAAGTATTTGCTGCGTACAATGCCGCGGTGAATCATAAAGGTCAGCCAACAGTAATTCTTGCCAAAACGGTTAAAGGTTACGGTATGGGTGAGGCTGGTGAAGGTCAGAACACAACCCATCAGCAAAAGAGCATGGATATCGAGTCACTCAAGAAATTCCGTGACCGCTTCGACTTGCCGTTGACTGATGAACAAGTTGAAAGCCTGAGCTTCTACAAGCCGGCTGAAGATTCACCAGAAATGAAATACATGGCTGAGCGTCGTGCTGCGATGGGTGGTTTTGTGCCACAGCGTCGCCGTAAAGGTAACGAACTCAAAGTTCCGCAGTTATCTGCTTTCGAGAATATGCTTGGCGCTACCGGTGAGCGTGAGATTTCTACCACCATGGCGTTTGTGCGTATTCTGTCAACACTCGTGCGTGATAAAGAGCTGGGTAAATTTGTGGTGCCTATCGTACCGGATGAAGCGCGTACTTTCGGTATGGAAGGCATGTTCCGTCAGCTCGGCATTTATGCGAGTCAGGGCCAGCTCTATGAGCCACAGGATTCTGATCAGGTGATGTACTATAAAGAATCTAAAGATGGCCAGATTCTGGAAGAAGGTATTAACGAGGCCGGTGCATTCTCCAGCTGGTTGGCTGCGGCGACGTCATACAGTGTTACCGGTACACAGATGATACCGTTCTATATTTACTACTCAATGTTCGGTTTCCAGCGTATCGGAGACTTGGCTTGGTTGGCAGGTGACTCACGCGCACGTGGCTTCCTGTTGGGTGCTACGGCTGGCCGTACTACATTGAACGGTGAAGGCCTGCAGCATGAAGATGGCCATAGCCATCTGATGTCAGCAACAATCCCGAATTGCGTTTCTTACGACCCAACCTTTGCTTACGAGTTGGCCGTGATTATTCAGGATGGTTTACGCCGCATGGTGCAAAATCAAGAAGACGTGTATTTCTATATCACCTTGATGAATGAAAACTACACGCATCCTGAAATGCCTAAAGATTCCGCAGAAGGTATCCTCAAAGGCATGTACAGCTTCAGTAAATCTAAAGCTAAGGGTGAGAAAGTGCAGCTGATGGGCAGCGGTGTGATTCTGCGTGAAGTAATCGCTGCCGCTGAGCTACTGGAAAAAGATTGGGGTATTGCTGCCGATGTGTGGAGTGCGCCAAGTTTCACTGAGTTGCGCCGTGAAGGTCTGGATTGCGATCGTTGGAACATGTTGAATCCGGAAAAACCGCAAAGAGTCAGTTATGTTGCGCAGTGTCTGAAGGATGCTAAAGGTCCTGTCATTGCATCAACAGACTATATGAAGAGCTTTGCAGAGCAGATTCAACGCTTTGTGCCAAATAGATTCGTAGCACTTGGTACAGATGGTTTTGGCCGTTCAGACAGCCGTGAAGCATTACGCGACTTCTTTGAAGTGAATAAATACTATGTTGTGGTTGCTGCATTGAAAGCGTTAAGTGATGACGGCAAGTTGCCGGCAGCTACAGTGGCGGAAGCGGTTAAGAAATACAACTTAAATTCCAACAAGCCAAACCCAACGACAGTTTAAGGATAGACACAGATGGCAGTTCAAGACGTATTAGTCCCTGATATCGGTAATTTCGATAGCGTGGATGTGATTGAAGTATTAGTAAAAGCTGGTGATACTATCGCCAAGGATGACTCATTGATGACGGTTGAGTCTGATAAAGCTTCTATGGATATTCCAGCGCCGTTTGCAGGTGTGGTGAAAGAAGTAAAGATTAAAGTTGGCGATAAAGCAGCGCAAGGTACTTTGATGATGACTATGGATGTCAGTGATGCAGCGCCAGCGTCAGCGCTTGAAGCAGTTGCACCTGCCAAGGCTGCAGCTGTAGTTGAGACACCTAAAGCTGTCATCCCTGAACCAACCAGACCTGCTCCGGAACCGCCTAAACCAATAGTGCCTGCGCATCAGCCAGCGCCAGTTGGTGAGAGTGTCGTTGTGGCTCCTGGTAAACTTTCTCATGCTAGTCCATCTATACGCAAGTTTGCGCGTGAACTTGGGGTTAATCTGGCACTGGTTCAGGGTACTGGCCCTAAAAACCGTATCCTGCAAAGCGATGTTCAAGGTTATGTGAAAGGCGAGTTAGCTAAACCACGTACAGAGAACATGGGAGCAGGCGTGAGCAGTTTGGCTGCATTGCCAATGCCGGTCATTGATTTCAGCCAGTTTGGTACTATCGAAACTAAACCGCTGTCACGTATCAAAAAACTGTCAGGGGCTAATTTGCATCGCAACTGGGTGACGGCGCCGCATGTCACGCAGTTTGATGATGCTGATATCACCGATCTGGAAGACTTCCGCAAGTCTATGCAGAGTGAAGCAGAGAAGCGTGGTGTTAAGCTCACGATGCTGGCTTTCCTGATTAAAGCGTCAGTAAATGCGCTTAAAGCTTATCCTAACTTTAATGCCTCATTGTCACCTGACGGCGATAGCCTGATATTGAAAAACTACTTCAATATCGGTTTTGCCTGTGATACGCCTGATGGCTTGGTGGTGCCGGTGGTGCGTGATGTGCATCAGAAAGATGTACTGGACATTGCACGTGACCTTGGCGAGCTTTCTGCCAAAGCACGTGAACGTAAATTGAAGGTTGAAGAGATGCAGGGCGGCTGTTTCACAATCTCAAGTCTGGGCGGTATTGGCGGCACGATGTTTACGCCTATCATCAACTGTCCTGAAGTCGCAATTCTGGGTGTGTCACGCTCATCCATGCAGCCGGTCTATGATGCAAAAACTAAAACGTTTGAACCGCGTTTGATTTTGCCAATGTCACTTTCATATGACCATCGCGTGATTGACGGTGCTGATGGCGCGCGTTTCACCAGCCACATGCGCATGATGTTGAGCGATGTGCGCAGGCTATTGCTGTAATTTCTAATAGCAGTAAAAAAGGGTGCGATTTTCGCGCCCTTTTTATTTAGCAGTCAGAGTTGATTTTATAATTAGTTTTAATGCATTTAGTCGCATGATTGCAGGCGCAATATCATTGAGTAACATGGTTTGATGATAAAATTGCAGCAAATAACCAAAGTTTAAAGCAAAGGGTAGGCATGAGTAATTTAGTTGAAGTATTGGTACCTGATATCGGCAACTTTGATAGCGTTGACGTGATTGAAGTGCTGGTAAAGGCAGGCGATGTGATCGCTAAAGAAGACTCCCTGATTACGGTTGAGTCTGACAAAGCATCTATGGATATTCCATCCTCTCATGCCGGTACGGTAAAAGAAGTTAAAGTTAAAGTTGGCGACAAAATCGCAAAAGGCACGCTGATTTTATTGGTAGAAGCGGAAGCCACAGTTGCAGTTGCACCAGCTAAAACAGAAGCACCTGCAGCTAGTCCTGCACCAGCGGCGCAAGCTGCTACAGCCTCAGTTCCAGTACCAGCCGCTGCGCCTGTTGGCAATAGTGATATCAATACGCAAGTGGTCGTGCTTGGTAGCGGCCCTGGCGGTTACACTGCAGCTTTCCGTGCTGCAGACTTGGGCAAGCAAGTGGTGCTCATTGAGCGCTACGCAACCTTGGGTGGCGTTTGTCTCAATGTGGGTTGTATTCCATCAAAAGCATTGCTGCATACGGCAAAAGTGATTACCGAGGCGGAAGAGTCCAGCCATCACGGCTTAAGCTTTGGCGCACCAAAAATCGATTTAGACCAGTTGCGTAATTGGAAAGCCAATGACGTGGTTGGCAAGTTGACCGGTGGTTTGGCAGCCATGGCAAAACAGCGCAACGTGACTGTAGTGCAAGGTGTAGGTAAATTTACTAGCCCTAACCAGATCGCAGTGACTGCTGCTGATGGCAAAGTGACCACAGTAGGTTTTGAAAACGCAATCATTGCAGCTGGCTCACAGGCGACTAAGTTCCCGGGTGTAGCAGCTGATGAGCGTATTATGGATTCTACCGGCGCCTTGGCCTTGGCTGATATTCCTAAACGCATGCTGGTGATCGGTGGCGGCATTATTGGCCTGGAAATGGGTACAGTTTACGATGCGCTCGGCACAAAAGTGAGTGTGGTTGAATTTACCGATGGCTTGATTCAAGGCTGTGACCGTGATTTGGTACGACCACTGCAAAAGCGTATGGAAAAACGCTTTGAAGCGATTATGCTGAATACAAAAGTGGCGAGCATGGAGCCTAAAAAAGATGGCATACATGTAACATTTGAAGGTGTTAACGGCAACGCAGACGCGCCTAAAGAGGTGCAAATTTATGACCGCGTGCTGGTTTCTATCGGCCGTCGTCCTAACGGCAAAAATATCGGTGCCGAGAATGCCGGTGTCGCTGTTGATGATTACGGCTTTATTGCTGTAGATAAACAAATGCGCACCAACGTGCCGCATATATTTGCGATTGGCGATATTGTTGGCCAGCCGATGCTCGCGCATAAAGCTACGCATGAAGCGAAAGTAGCCGCTGAAGTGATTGCCGGTGAAAAAGTTGAATTTGTCGCATCAGTAATCCCGTCAGTTGCTTATACCGATCCTGAAGTGGCTTGGGTAGGCGTGACAGAGACTGAAGCTAAAGCCAAAGGCATCGCCATTGAAAAAGCCAGTTTCCCCTGGGCTGCCAGCGGACGTGCACTTTCTATTGCACGTACCGAAGGTGCAACCAAACTGATATTTGATAAAGAAACACATCGCGTAATTGGCGCTGGTATCGTCGGTGTGAATGCAGGTGAGTTACTGGCAGAAGCTGTATTGGCAATCGAGATGGGTGCTGATGCACACGATTTGGGTTTGACGATTCATGCGCATCCGACTTTATCTGAAACTGTGTGTTTTGCAGCCGAGATGAAAGAAGGCACGATTACAGACCTTTACATCAAAAAACGTTAAGCCCATATCACACCAACTTTTAAATTTATTACATCACTTTTAGAGCTAACGATAAAATACAGGGGTTTTATTGCCCCTGTATTTTTAGGTTAGCAGTTGATAACTATTACAATATGTTAGGCTGAAATAGAATCGTCGCGCGAGTTGCTGGATTGGAGTTTTTGCTCAACATGTGCGATTGCCATTTGTTCTTTTTCAGGCGGTAGTCCTAGCGTTTTCAGATGACTTACGACTTTATCTACAGCAGTTTTAGAGTCAAGGCTGCTATGATTATCGCCGGGTTTGGTGAACACTGGTTTGAATGGCGAACCTGGGTCAACTGGAGGAACTACAACATTAGTAATCCCTAGTGCTTTGGCTTGTTTTCCAGTAAAAGTTATAAAAGCAGCTTCTTCGGGTGGTAATCCGGCAGTAAGCGCTTCCAGATATTGAAGACCGTTGGTACTGTCCCTACCATTAACTCTCCAAGTATCTTTGATGCTTCGGATTTTGACACCATTTTGTTCGAACTTTTCAACCATGGAGGCAAACATCTCGTTACCATGGCCGTAGCGTTCACCGTCAGATTTTATGATGTGGTAGTGTAATTGCCCATTCATGTCAACATATGCATTTATTGAATGCCCCTCCGTCGGATTATAGAAAACCCTGCGCATTTTATTGCCCTGAAAGTCCTCCTCATCGGGGTAAAAAGTCATATGCTTTGAGAAGTCTCGTACTTTATGACTAGTAGAGCCAAAAGCTTCTTTGATTATACCAAATGCAATCACACCAGAGTTAAAGCCAATGGCTTGCTCAGGATTGCTGCCTTTTAATCCGTGGGTAATAACGGATGGAATTCTATCCAAACTTTGTGAGAATATTTTTTGAGTGTCGGTTATATATTTTTTAACTAAATCAGGCGTCTCGTTTGCAGTGTTGATTATATTTTTTGCAACTACATCAGGGTTCCCCAATGTAAAGCTTGCAGCATTTGTGATGGAGGTAGGTATTTGCTTAACAATATCTAACGCTTGTGAGCCGTAGTGCATGACCATATTTTCCAGAGCATCAGATCTTTTGTTGGCCTCACTTAATTTCATGCTGCTAGGTTGTTGTAAGTTGACGATTGCTCTAGCGGGAGAGGTTGCTTCGTACAGTACGCCTTCTACAAAACTACCTACCATTTCTGATGTTGATAGTGTGCTATCGCTCAGGTTCCTGGCACGTCTTAGTTCGAAATTTTGCGAGAAGGTGCTGCGTTCCGAAGATATGATCAAAGCTGCTGTATTACGGATATTTTGAATTAGCGTAGTATCTGTATTTTTACTTCTAGCATCGAACTTAAGTGCTATTTCTGCTGCATTATTCCATGCAAGCAACTTGTCATGTGAGGCAATGATTATTGCTAAATCTTCTACAGAAATTGGCTTGCGAGGACTGTAGTTTTTAGGGGTGATTTTAGAGTTTGATATGCTTGTTGATTGATCAATAGCTTGGTCTTGGCTCATTGTTAATACCCCTATGCAATTATTACGTTAAATAACTTAAGTGATAAAAGATTAGATTATCATTATTCACAGATAATTACTGGATATTTATGTAAAAATTTCCCATTTAATTGCAACTAACTTCTTTTAACTCTGCCGCTGGAAAGTCAGGTTTTAATTTTTTAAGTTCTGCAACTTCGCTCTCGTTTATGCTGCCAAGCAGAAGGCTATGTTGACCTTTGCCGTTAGTACGCAGTATTTTTTCAACATTCTTGATACCTTTTGCCCGCAGTTCTCGTACTAATTTTTCTGCCAGCTGTTCGTCTTCAAAAATACCGAATGAAATAGCGTTTTTCCATTTTTCTTCTTGCACTACAAACAGGTCTTGGACGCCAAGTTCTTTAAACTCCACAGCTTTTTTCTGCGCTTCAGCGATTGTTTTTACCGGAGGCTGGTAAACCCAGTAGCGCTTGGGTTGATTTGAATTCTCTTCTTTGGCAGTCGCTTGAAGTGCCATCTTGGCTAATGCTTTTTGCGCTTTTGCAAGACTGGCATCCGAGAAAATTCCCCACTCAAAACACATGGCGACTGGTTGAGGTTCTATAGTGGCTGGAGGTGGTGATGATTGTGCCTTTTTTGGCAGGGCGTCAATCTCGGTTTGCGACAGAAGTTTGATTTTATCCGGATTAATTTCTGTCAGTTTGATATCCGGTTTTCCGGGCAATATATAGCCGATGTTGAAGTAGGCAAGCAAGCCAAGGTTAATGAGCACTAACAGCCAAAATAAACGTTTCATTGCGCGTCACTTTATAATAATTTTATTGTGCGGAGCGATCCAGCAGATACAACCCTTTTAGAACAAGATTATCAACGATTACGGTTGGGTTTGTCACGGCGTCAGTAAGGTAACTTTGAATAAAAGCCGCATCACCGCCGCTTAATACGATAAAAGGTGTTTGTCCACATTTGGCTTCCAGGCTGTTTGCCATATGTTCGATTGCGCCGGTGATGGCATGCATTACTCCTGCCTCAATGGCTTGTATAGTAGATTTGGCAAAAATATCTGCTGGCATATTCTCGTTTTTATCCTGCATCACTTCCTTAATTGGCAATTGTGCTGTAGCAAGGCCGAGGCTTGTCTGCATCAGCTTGAGCCCGGGCAAAATCATGCCGCCAAGAAATTCGCCTTGCTGATCATTTCCGGGCTGTTTGTGCAAAGCATCAATCGTCACGGCAGTGCCTGCATTTACAACGACACAAGATGCGTGCTTGATGTGCCACGCTGCAACCAGTGAAGCCCAGCGATCGGTACCTAAAGTTTCAATCTCAGCATAGCCGTTGATGACATTGCAGGCTTCATGGCTGGCTTTAATCCATATGACTGGCAGATCATGACTTGCCAGTAAATTTTCAAGCCTTAACGCGTGTGCCTTGCCGGCTACGTTGGAAATAATAACGCGTTCATAACCTAGCGATTTCGGGCTGAGGTCAATGTTGGATAGCTGATCATTCACGCATGCGCCATGCCGGGTGATTTCACCATGACGGTCAAATATCGCCCACTTGGTTCTGGTATTTCCGGCGTCAATAGTTAAAAGCATATATGTTCAGAGGCTGTCTAATCAAGGGCTGCGGCAATTTGTCACATTCTCGGCACTTGCGTGAGTCGATAGAATAGCAACAAATTTCAAAGTTCAGGGTTAAAGCTATGCAACGATTTAAAACAAAAAAACAATCTAATATTAACTGCATTCTATCACCAAGTGTTTTGGCATCGTGCATGATGAGTATTTTTCCGCTGCAAGCAGTTGCTGATCATCTGGATTTGCCAAGTATCGAGGTGAGTGCCGAGAGAATTTATGAACCCGGAATATTGCCAATAAACACCAGTGATACAGCTAAATTGCTGGATGATGAGCCCGGTATCAGCTTTTACCGGGCCGGTGGCGTATCCAGCTTGCCGGTCATGCATGGTCTGGCAGATGACCGCATTCGCATCAAGGTGGATGGTATGGATCTGATATCAAGCTGCGCTAATCACATGAATCCACCACTTTCGTATATTGACCCGGCAAATGTGGGCGAAGTAAAAGTATTTGCCGGTATCACCCCAGTTAGTGTTGGCGGCGACAGTATTGCCGGCACCATACAAGTCAATTCCAAGGCGCCGGAATTTGCCGAGGCAGGCAAAGCGTTACTGGTTAACGGTCAGGTGAACACGTTCTATCGCAGCAATAACGATGCGCGTGGTGTGAATCTTTCAGCAAGTGTGGCAAATGAGTCTGTGTATATGCGCTACACAGGTTCAAGCGTAGAGGCTAATAATTACAAAGCAGGCGGTGCATTCAAGAAATCTGGCTTGGCAGCCGCAGGCAGAGGCTGGCTGGGTGCTGATGAAGTAGGCTCTTCTTACTATAAGTCAATTAATCATGCGCTGGCTTTTGGTGTGCAGCACGAAAATCACCTGCTTGAGTTCAAGCTCGGTTTGCAGAATATTCCTTATCAGGGATTTCCAAATCAGCGTATGGATATGACAGCTAACGATAGCCAGCAATATAACCTGAGCTACAAAGGTCAATATGACTGGGTCACATTGATAGCGCGTACTTACCACGAGAGAACACGCCACAGCATGCAGTTTGGCGATGATAAACAATACTGGTACGGCATGATGGTGCCTAATGTTGCCGGTATGCCGATGGATACGAAAGGTAAAACAACAGGTGTTACCGTGCAGGGCGATGTAAATGTTTCTGCCCGTGATATTTTGCGTATCGGTGCTGAGTATAAGCGCTACCGCCTGAATGACTGGTGGGATGCGGTTGCGAACTCCGGCATGATGATGGGTCCCGGTACTTTTTACAATATTAATAATGGCCAGCGTGATCGTTACGATGTGTTTGCAGAATGGGAAGCGCAATGGAATAAACAGTGGCTTTCACAAGTTGGCGTGCGCGGCAGCACGGTGAAAATGGATGCTGACAATGTGCAGGGCTATAGCGCTATGTATGCCGCTGCAGCCAATACTTTTAACGCCGCTGATCATTCTGATACCGACCATAATGTCGACGTGACTGCCTTGGCGCGTTTTACTCCTGACGACACCCAAACCTACGAGGCTGGTTATGCCATAAAAAACCGCTCCCCCAATTTGTATGAGCGCTACACCTGGTCTAACAGCAATAGCATGGTTATGAACATGAATAACTGGGTAGGCGATGGCAATGGCTATGTCGGTAATTTAAACCTGAAGCCGGAAACCGCACACACCCTGAGCATGACGGCCAATTGGCACGACGCTGCGAATCAGGATTGGCAAGTGAAAGCGACACCGTATATCAGCTACGTGGATGATTATATTGATGCCGTTAGCTGTGCAAAAGTGGGTAAAACCTGCGCAGCCAGAACAGATGGCTTTGTGAATCTGAGTTTGGATAACCAGTCAGCCCGCCTGTACGGGATTGACCTATCCGCTAGAAAGCTGCTGGCAGAGGGCAGTGGCTACGGCAGCTTTACTGCAACAGGTATCTTGAATTATGTACGTGGTAAAAATACCAAGACCGATGACGATTTATATAACATCATGCCGCTTAACGTCAGGTTAGGTCTTGAGCACCGCATCGGCGGCTGGAAAAACAGTATTCAGGCCAAAATTGTAGATGCCAAGGATAACGTGCAGGCGGTGCGCAAAGAACTGCAAACTTCCGGATATACACTGTTTAATCTATACAGTAGTTACGAGTGGAAACATGCGCGTTTTGATCTGGGCGTAGAGAATATTTTTGATAAGCATTATCAAGATCCACTGGGTGGCGCGTATATCGGACAAGGCATGACAATGTCATCCAGTGGCACTGCGCCGTTATATGGTACGCAAGTGCCTGGTATGGGGCGATCTATTAATGTTGGTCTTACGTTGAAATACTAGCGCTTTAGTTGCCTGCGTGGAATATTAGCTTATAAGCCGCGCAGGCTGATTTCGCCGGATATGAAACGCTGCACGCCTTCTGCTGTTGTTACCAGCAGGCTGCCGTCTTCGGTAATGCCTTGTACCACACCATGTATCTCGCGGCCATCTGGCATCAGCATGCGCACATTCTGCTCATGGTAGGCGTGGTGCTGTGTCCATTCATCGCGCAATGTTGCAAAACCGCCTTGTTCGAATGCAGCCAGCACATGAGTCAGATGTTTAAGTAGTATGCCAAGAAGATGATTCGGGTTAATCGTGTCGTCAGCAGCGCTGGCTAAGTCTGTCACCGGCTGGTCGATCTGCTGTTTGAGCTTATCAGGCAAGTTTAAATTGATACCCATGCCGATCACTGCGGTACTTGGGCCTTCCATGTCACCTTGTAACTCGATCAGAATACCTGCCAGTTTTTCACGGTTAATCAGCACGTCATTCGGCCATTTAAGCTGTGAACTGGTAATGCCTAACTCATGCAGGCTGCGCATCAGCGCTACGCCCACTGCCAGACTCAAGCCGGATAATGCCGATGCGCCGCATTGAAAGCGCCAAAGTAAAGAGAAAGTCAGGCTTGCGCCTAGCCCTGCATGCCAGCTACGGCCACGCCTGCCGCGACCACCGGTTTGCAGGTTGGCTGCCACGCAGGTTGCATGCCTGGCTGCATGGATGTTCTGCATTAAATAGCTGTTGGTAGAGGCTAAGTGGTCATGCACTTCTATTTGCAGTAATGCCGCTTGGTCGCCAAGCGTGCTTAATATGGATTGTTCATCTAGTAATGCGACTGGCTGCGGTAATTTATAGCCACGCCCCTGCACAGAAAAAACTTCCACGCCCAATTGTTCTGCATGCTGCAATGCATTCCATATTGATGTGCGGCTCACACTGAAGTGGCGCGCAATATCTTCGCCGGAATGAAATTTTCCGTCTGCAAGCAGTCTTAAAATAGGGAAGGTAAGGGCGTTCATAGCGGTGCTGATTTTAGCATGGCTAGAAATTGATTGTATGGGCGTATTGCTTCGTTGCGCGGTACTCAAAATCCTCATGTACTTTGTGTACATTCCGGTTTCTGCGTTCCGTGCGCCTTTGGCGTATGAGCCAGTATTTGGCTTCCCCAATTGACTAAGCCGCTGAAGCGGCAATTCAAGTGTGAAATAATGCGCTTTAGCGCATATATTCTACGGACACGCCCTTCACGGGTGCACTTCATCCCATACAATCAATTTCCAGAGGTGCCATACTATGTTAGCAAGCTGGTGTAAAATAACGGCAACTTAAATTAAATCTGTAGCCATGTCATCTGAAAAAAATCCAAACAGCGCACCAGCGCCAGCTTCTAACTTTATTCGTGCCATTATTGAAAAAGATTTAGGCCAAAATAAATACGCCGCTAAAAAGTGGGCGGGCAGTCCGGGTGATGCGCAGCATCATGAAGCCGGTCAGGTAGACTTTGCAAAAATCCGCACACGTTTTCCGCCGGAGCCAAACGGCTATCTGCACATCGGGCATGCCAAATCCATCTTTCTGAATTTTGGCCTGGCGCGTGATTTTGGCGGTATCTGCCATATGCGTTTTGATGACACTAATCCGGAAAAAGAAAGTCAGGAATATGTAGACAGTATTTCAGATGGTGTGAAATGGCTGGGTTTTGGCTGGGAGAATCAAGGCCCCAATGGCAGTGAGTCTAATCTTTACTTTGCCAGCAACTATTTTGACTTCATGTATCGTGCGGCGGAGAGCTTGATTGAAAATGGCTTTGCCTACGTGGATGAACAAAGCGCAGATGAAATGCGCATTAACCGCGGCACACTGACTGAAGCGGGTAAAGATTCTCCATTCCGTAATCGCAGTGCAGCCGAGAATCTGGCGCGCTTCCGCGAGATGCGCGACGGCAAGCATGCCGACGGCAGTATGGTGTTGCGCGCTAAAATCGACATGGCATCGCCCAATATCAATATGCGCGACCCTGCCATTTACCGCGTGCGTCGTGCACATCACCACAACACTGGTGACAAATGGTGTATCTACCCGATGTACACGTTTGCACATCCGGTTGAAGATGCACTGGAACGTGTGACGCACTCTATCTGTACCCTGGAATTTGAAGATCAGCGCCCATTCTACGACTGGCTGCTGGAGCGCTTGGCAGATGCAGGATTACTGTCACATCCGCTGCCAAAACAATATGAATTTGCGCGTTTAAACCTGACTTATGTGGTGCTTTCAAAACGTAAACTGATTCAACTGGTTGAAGAAAAGCACGTATCCGGCTGGGATGACCCACGCCTGCCTACACTCGCGGGTGCGCGTCGCCGTGGCTATACAGCCGCTGGCTTCAGATTATTTACTGACCGCATCGGCGTCAGCAAAGCTGACTCATGGATTGAGTACACGATACTTGAAGACTGCATGCGTGAAGTGCTTAACGTTGAAGCCGAGCGCCGTATTGCCGTGCTGGATCCGATCAAACTGGTCATTGATAACTATCCAGATGGTCAGAGTGAAGATTGTTTTGCTCCGAACCACCCGTTGAAACCAGAACTGGGTAAACGTACTGTGCAGCTTTCAAAAGAATTATGGATCGAGCGCGAAGACTTTATGGAAGAGCCAAGCAAAGGCTTCTTCAGATTAGTGCCTGATGGTTTAGTACGCCTGCGCTATGGTTATGTAGTGAAATGCACTGGCTGCGAAAAAGATGCAGACGGCAATGTGACCGTAGTACATTGCGAATACTTGCCTGATACAAAATCCGGCACACCGGGTTCAGATAGCATTAAAGTGAAAGGTAACATTCACTGGGTTTCTGCTGCGCATGCTTACGAATGCGAAGTACGCTTGTATGACCGTTTGTTTAAAGAAGCTAACCCAGGTAGCGGTGATCGCGACTTTTTGGATGACATCAACCAAAACTCTGTACAGCTGATTACTGCACAGCTGGAGCAAAGCCTGCAAGACGCAAAACCGGAAGATAGCTTCCAGTTCGAGCGTCATGGCTACTTTGTGGCAGATAAGAAAGATAGCGTCGCGGGCAAGCCGGTATTTAATCGTACGGTGACTTTGCGGGATGCCTGGCAGAAGTAATGATGGTAAACGTCGATTTAGCTAAAGCCTATCGCCTGCTGAATCACGGCCCTACCATCTTGGTTACTTCCAGCCATGCCGGCAAACAAAACATCATGGCAGCGGCATGGAATGTGCCGCTGGATTTTGATCCGCCAAAAATCATTGTCGTGATCGACAAAAACACCTATACGCGTGAACTGATTGAGGCGTCCGGTACCTTTGCGATTAATGTGCCATGTGTGGCACAGATTGATACGGTGCAGAAGGTGGGCACCAGTTCCGGTCGTGACCTGGAAGATACAGATAAATTTGCTGAATATGGCTTGGAAACTTTCCCTGCTAAAGAAATAGCCGCGCCGTTACTCAAAGGCTGCGTGGCGTGGCTGGAATGTAAAATCATCCCTGAGCCACATAACCAGAATACTTATGATTTATTTATTGCCGAAGTGGTGGCAGCCTATGCGGATGAGCGCGTATTCTCTGATGGCCATTGGCATTTTGAGGGCTATGACGACCTGCGCACCATTCATCACGTGGCGGGTGGCAGTTTCTTTGCTACTGGTGAAGTGCATCAGGCTGGTCATTCTGGCTAAAGTTTGTTACGGTAACTGTTTCGTTGTAGGAATACCCTCATGAGAAAGCCTCGTTTACATAGTCGCAGAAAGCATCACGCTAAAAAGAGCGGTCTGCCGCCAGGTTCTCTGGTATATGTGGGGCAGGGTGATGAGGATGTCACTCAGCTCGAGCCACCCAAACTGACTTTAATTAGCTACGATGCAGATGGTATGCAGGAGAATGCCATTGATATCGCTGGTCTTGCCTCGCTCAATTTAGAATCTTCAAACAAGCTGTGGCTGAATGTGCATGGCATTCATGATGTTGGCTTAATCAGGCAGATTGGCCTTGTGTTCGGATTGCATCCCTTGGTGCTCGAAGATATTCTGAATACGGAGCAACGCCCCAAGCTGGATGAATACAGCAAGTATGTATTTCTGGAAACGCGTCATTTTTATTACGAAAAAGAAACCCTGTCAGTCAGTTCTGAACAGATCAGTATGGTGCTTGGGCATCACTTTTTGCTGACCTTTCAGGAGCGTTCAACTGGCGCGTTTGCCCCGGTGCGTGAGCGCTTGCGTGCTGAGCATTCTCCAATACGCGCGTTAGGCGTCGATTATCTGGCTTATTCACTGCTGGATAGTATTGTTGATAAGTATTTTAATGTGCTCGAAGAAATGGGCGATGACAGTGAGGCGCTGGAAGATGCCTTACTTGCCAACCCGAACATTACGCAGTTACATAGTATTCATCAGTTAAAACGTGCAAGTATTGAGCTGCGTCGTGTGGTTTGGCCGCTACGCGAAGTGATTAATCACCTTACTCGTAATGAAAATGGTTTTTTCAGGGCAGCAACCATTCCTTACCTGCGTGATGTCTATGATCATACCGTCAATTTCATCGAGTCTTTGGAATCTATTCGCGATAGCTTAGGCGGGCTGATGGATATCTACATGACTAGCGTGAGTAATCGTGTCAATCTTGAAGTGCGTGCGCTTACCGTAGTTGCCATGCTGTTTATGCCAGCCACACTGATTGCCGGTATTTTTGGTATGAATTTTCACTATATGCCTTGGATTGCAGATCACAACGGCTTTTGGTGGGCAATGAGCGTGATGGGTGGCATTGCACTATTCATGCTGATGATTTTCTGGCGCAGGCAGTTATTGAGTAGCAAAACCTGAGCAAAACCTCATACAGCTATTAAATTGTCATATGCTTACTTAATTAACTGCGCATATTTCGCCCGGATTTTTGCAGCTTTAGGCGCTGCTACTGCCATGCAATAAGGTTGATTCGGGTTATTGGCAAAGTAGTATTGATGGTAGTCTTCAGCCGGGTAGAATGTGTCGGCACCATTAATCTGCGTAACAATAGGCGCCGCCCAGACGCCTTCGGCATTTAATTGATTAATCATGCTAATGACCGCAGTTTTTTGTGCATCATTCTGGCAAAATACGGCGGAGCGATATTGTGTACCAATGTCATTACCCTGACGGTTGGGGGTGGTGGGGTCGTGTGAAACAAAAAATATTTCGAGCAATGTTTCAAAGCTTACTGCTGATGCATCAAATGTAATTTGAATCGCTTCGGCATGACCAGTGTCGCCATTACATATCTGTTTATAAGTCGGGTTCGTGGTGTGGCCGCCGATGTAACCGGAAACTACTTTGCTTACCCCCTTGAGTTGGCTGAAAACCGGTTCGGTGCACCAGAAACAACCACCTGCAAAAACTGCTACCTGTTCGTTACTCATTTTTTATCTGCCTTAATTTGGTATCTATCTTAATTGAAAGTCCAACAATATTTAATCGTTTTACCTTAGTCAGTTTAATTCAGCAAAGATTACAATTTAAGTATGAAATTAAATGCACTTTACGTAGACTTTAACTCTTACTTTGCCTCAGTAGAGCAGCAGTTAGTACCAGCTTTGCGTGGCAAGCCGATTGGTGTGCTTGCCGTCATGGCAGAAACCACCTGTTGCATTGCTGCCAGTTATGAGGCCAAAGCCTTTGGCGTTAAAACCGGAACCATTGTAAGTGATGCACGTAAGCTGTGTCCGGATATCGTTTTTGTAGAGGCGCGTCCACCGGTTTATGTGGAATATCACCACAAGCTGATTGAAATGGTTGAAAGCTGTACGCATGTAGAAAAAGTGCTTTCCATTGATGAAATGGTATGCAAACTCACCGGCAGTCAGCAGCTGCCGGAAAACGCATTGAAGCTGGCTGCTAAAATAAAACAGGTACTTGCCAGAAACGCGGGTGACTATATCAAGTGCTCCATAGGTATTGCACCGAATACCTATCTGGCCAAAGTGGCCTCTAATATGCAAAAGCCGGATGGCTGTGTGCTGATACAGCCGCATGAGTTGCCCCAGCGCCTATTCGGGCTGAAGCTGCGTGATTTAAATGGTATCGGCAAGCAAATGGAAGCGCGGCTGGCACGCTATAAAATCACAACCGTAGAGCAGTTGTATGCAGCGAATCGCCAGCAGCTGCAAACGGCATGGGGCAGTATTGAAGGCGAGCGCATGTATGACAAGCTGCGCGGGCTGGAACCATATTATGTGAAAAATGCACGCAGCAGTCTGGGTCATTCCCATGTGCTGCCACCAGAGCAGCGCAATGAAGCCGGAGTAAGGGCAGTGCTGCACCGCTTGTTGCAGAAAGCCTGCATGCGGATGCGCAGTTACGATCTGCTTGCCTCAAGAGTTAGCGCCAAGATCAAATTCAGAAATGTGCCGAGCTGGAGTATGGAGAGCGCGATTTCACCTACTGATAACACGCTGCAACTGATAGATGCGCTTGAGCAGTTTCTGCAGCACTATCCGAACACCAAGCATGAGCCATATGCGGTAGGGGTATCTTTTTCTGCATTAGTGACGGCTGAAGAAGCTGCCCGAGACCTGTTCCAGATTAAGCCGCTTGAGAATGTGAAAAAGCTCAACAAGGCAATTGATACTCTTAACCTGAAGTTTGGTAAAAACACGATCTACTTTGGCGGCGCACATGATGCACTCAAAGATGCACCGATGCGCATTGCGTTCAACCATATCCCGGATTTAGTGATTGAAGGGGATGAGGTTGACGACGGATCATGAAAATCATTAGTTACACAACATTAACAACTCCCTGTCAGCTAAATTAAATCGAGTGCCGTTGAATGACCATCTGCATGATTTATTGATTGATGCACCATGCAGAAATCGGTAACCCGATTGAATGATAGCTGTGCAAATAGCTTGATAAAAACAAGCAATAAAGGAGAAGTTAAATGCGTAATATTAAGTTTAATGTTGTAAATGGCGTTCGTGTAGCGATGTTTGCTCCGGCTTTTTTGGCAGCAGCATTTGCAACACCAGTAATGGCAGGCGATATGTATACTGACACTGCCCGTGTGCTCTCAGTCACACCGCAAACCGAGCGCGTGAATGTGCCGCGTGATGAATGCCATACCGAATATCAGCAGCAAAGTTATCGCGAAGATCGTGGTCACTCAATTACAGGTGCTGTCATCGGCGGCATTGCCGGCGGTCTGTTAGGCAATACGGTGGGGCGTGGCAGTGGTCGTGTTGCTGCAACTGCGGTCGGTGCCGGTGTAGGTGCAATTGCAGGTGACCGCATCGCAAACAGCAGAAACAATGTAGTCACGACACGTACTGTGCCGGTTCAAAGCTGCTATCAGGTTGATAATTGGCAAACCGTGAATGTGGGTTATCTGGTTGCTTATGAATATAACGGTAGAATTTATAATACGGTTACCAATGAGCATCCGGGCCGCTATATTGATGTAAATGTGGCCGTAGCGCCTAATAGCCGCATGGTATCGCAAGTGAGCTATCGAGAACCGGCATATTACGACAAGCCAGGCAAGCGTAAAGGACATGGTAAACATCGTGATTGGAATGACAGAGATTACCGTGGTGAGCCTCGTTATTATTAACATGGTGTGAAGCTAAGTTTCACTGTAACTTTTACTATCACAAATAAACCTGACAGTTTTAAAAAGCTGTCAGGTTTTTTATTGCTATTTCACTAGATTTACCCCTTGTACAGTCACTTACAAGTAAAATTACAGTTAATTAAAATTACGTAAATTAATATAGTGAAACTAACTGTCGATTGTTCTTTGAGTCACAACCTGCTCGCCTTGCCTGCCGATAGTGCTTTGGCGCGTTTGATATCAAGGGCGAAGGTCAGGCAGTTGGATATGCCGCTTGAGGCATTGGTTTGTGCACAGCATGGATTGTTAGAAACACCGGATTATCCAATAGCGGCAATTGCTGCCAATACAGATGGTTTGGCTGTTGGTGGCACCTACTGGTTACGCGCAGACCCGGTACATTTGCTATTGCAGCGTGACAGCTTCAGTTTAAGTGAGCCTGCACCGCTACAGGTGGATCGTGCGCATGCGGACATAATCATTGCCAGCTTGAATCAGCATTTCAGTCAGGATGGCATGACGTTTTGTATTGGCAACTCAGGCGCATGGTATTTACACTTAAAACAGATGCCGGAAATTCAAACCACGTTGCCCAGTGTCGCCATGGATCGCAATATCTATCAATTCATGCCGCAAGGCCCTGCGGCGTCAGCTTGGGTTTCCTACCTGAATGAAATTCAAATGCTGCTGCATGATCATTCCGTCAATATCCAGCGTGAGTCTAAGCATCAAGCTGCTATTAACAGTGTTTGGCTTTCCGGCGGCGGCTTTATGCCACAGACGTTACCTCCCGAAAGTGGTATAGATCTGTTTGTTGCCAACAGTCCACTCTATCGTGGTCTTGCGCAATGCTCTGGTTTGGCCATTCAGTCTGTAAAGGAGCCATTGCCCAAAATTTTACAGCACATAGATGCCCATTTACATGCGCGTTTGGAATTGCCAGGTCATCATCTATCTGATGACGCAAATTTTAATGTATTGTGGGAGGCATTAAGAGCCGGAAAAATTGAACAATTGACGTTAAATCTCGGCTGCTATGAAAAGACGCTGGTTGCCACAATCAGGCCGGTCGAGACCTATAAATTCTGGCGTAAAAGTAAACCTGTTGCTATATATTTGAAGTGACTGTATCTAAAAATGACTGTAATCAAACAACGTTCTGTATCAAACACTTCAGCCGAATATTTACAGAATGCAGGGCTGTCACCGCTAATGGCGCGGCTTTTTGCTGCGCGTGGCGTAGCTGATGTTGCACAGGTTTCGATAAACTTGAGTAACTTGTTACCGCCCAATAGTCTGACCAATAACAAGCAAATGGCCAAATTGCTGGCAGATGCAATTCAGGCCAATAAAAAGCTGTTGGTGATCGGAGATTATGATGCTGATGGCGCGACAGCAACTGCGGTCGCCGTCAAAGGCTTGCGGGAATTCGGTGCCGATGTAGGTTTTTTAGTGCCAAATCGTTTTGAGTATGGTTATGGCTTAACGCCAGAAATCGTAGCGCTTGCTGCCACACAAAAGCCGGATGTAATCATTACCGTGGATAACGGTATCGCCAGTGTTGATGGCGTTGCGGCTGCCAATGCGCTTGGTATGCAGGTGCTGATTACGGACCATCACCTGCCGGGTCAGGAAACCCCGCAAGCTGCCTGCATTATTAACCCGAATCAACATGGCTGTAGCTTTGCAAGTAAGAATCTTGCAGGTGTAGGCGTCATGTTTTATGGTTTGCTAGCGTTGCGTGCAGAATTTCGTGAGCGCGGTATTTACGCGCAGCAACCGGAACCTAATCTTACTGAGCTGCTGGATCTGGTAGCGCTGGGTACAGTGGCTGATCTGGTGAAGCTGGATGAGAATAATCGAATTTTGGTCGAGCAGGGGTTGCGCAGGATTCGTGCCGGCGCTTGCAGTTACGGCATTACAGCTTTGCTGAAAATTGCCGGGCGCGAGCCGGTAAAAGCGACAGCGCAGGATCTGGGCTTCTATGTGGGGCCGCGATTGAATGCAGCGGGGCGTCTGGATGATATGACGCTGGGGATTCAATGTTTGCTGGCAGGCTCAGAAATCGAAGCAATGCAGATTGCGCAGCAGTTACATAGCTTAAACCTGCAACGCCGCAGCATAGAAGCGGATATGCAGGATAGCGCAAATATTGCGCTGGACGATATAGAGATGAAAGGCCAATACTCAATCAGCATGTTCCAGCCGGACTGGCATCAGGGCGTGATCGGTATTCTGGCTTCACGCATTAAAGAGCGGCATCACCGGCCGGTGATTGCATTTGCAGATGCGGGTGACGGTTTAATCAAGGGGTCGGGGCGATCGATTCCGGGGTTGCATCTGCGCGATGCGCTTGATTTGTTAAGCAAACATCAGCCGCATCTTATTTTAAAGTTTGGCGGTCATGCCATGGCTGCCGGGTTAACGATCAGAGGCGATGACTTTGAGCTGTTCAAGCATGGCTTTGAGGCGGTGGTCAGAAGTTTGATTACGGAAGCTGATCTGGAGTCTGTGCTGGAAGTGGATGGCGGCTTAACTTCTCAGGATATGACATTGCAGACAGCACAGCTATTGGAGAGTCAAGTGTGGGGGCAGGGCTTTGCGCCGCCTTTATTTTATGATGAGTTTGAAGTGCTTAGTCAGCGTGTGCTTGGCGAGAAACACTTGAAATTGACGTTGAAGCCAGTATCTAATCTGCCAGCTTCAAGTCGTTCCAGAATTGAAGTTGATGCGATTTATTTTAACCAGACGGATTTGCCAGGTGACCGTATACAGGCTGCCTATCAGTTGCAAACTAACAGTTATAATGGGGCGCAAAAGGTACAGCTGAATTTGCGTTTTGTCAGTGCTTAATAATTAGAGCAATATTTGCATGATATTGAGGTGGCTACTATGGAAACTGATCATCAATTATTAGTTAAAAGCATGTTTGAGAACGTATTGCCGCCACGTGGCACTGAATCGCACAAGGGTTCCTGCGGTAGTGTTGCAGTTATCGGCGGTGATGAAGGTATGGTCGGTGCTGTGCTGCTGGCAGCGCGTGCTGCATTGTTCAGCGGTGCGGGTCGTGTTTATGCGGCAATGTTAAGTAAAAATGCACCGCTTGTAGATTTGAATCACCCGGAAATCATGATGCGCACACCTGCGGCTTTGGTGCATTTAAAGCAGCTGGATTGTGTCGCCATCGGGCCCGGTCTTGGGCAGTCTATTCAGGCAATTGAACTGCTTATATGGTGGCTAACTTCACCAGTCGGACAGGCGATGCCGATAGTGCTTGATGCCGATGCGCTTAACTTGATTGCGGAACATGCGCACTTGGCTGAGCTGCTTAAAAAACGACACGCACAGACTATTATTACGCCGCATGCCGGTGAAGCTGCGCGGCTCTTAGGTGTGAGTTCTGAATTTATTCATAGCAGCCGTGCCGAGGCTGCTATGAAGCTGGCGAAAAAATTCAATGTGGTTTGTGTGCTTAAAGGTGCCGCAAGTATCTGCGCATATCCTGATGGTGCTTGTTTTGTGAATACTACAGGTAATCCGGCACTCGCCAGCGGAGGCACCGGCGATGTGCTGACGGGTATTATTGCCAGCTTTATTACACAGGGGGTTAAGCCGGATGATGCTGCCAAGCTCGGTGTTTTTGCGCATGGCTTAGCCGCAGATAATCTTGTCGCAGGCGGAATTGGTCCACGAGGAGTAGTGGCGTCCGAGGTGTTGCTGGAAGTGCGAAGCGTAATTAATCAACTTAATCAGAATTAGTCAGTAAGCACAGCTGATCTTAATTGACGATCATAGGTCATGAAGCTAGAATGGCGCCAGTTTTAAAACATCGATAAAACAATAAATTAAGGTTCACATGCCGCGGAAATTAGTAGTTGCCAATTGGAAAATGCACGGTAACCTGAGCGCGAACCGACAGCTTCTAGAGGCGTATATTCAAAAATTAAAACCTTTGGAAAATGTCGATATTGTTGTCTGTGTGCCTTATCCATACCTCGCGCAGGCGCAGTCTTTATTGGCGGGAACTTCTATTGCATGGGGTGCTCAGAATCTGAGTAAAGATTTGGTAGGGGCTTATACCGGCGAGGTAAGTGTTGGTATGCTGCAGGATTTTGGTGCGACCCATGTAATTGTAGGTCATTCTGAGCGGGCTACTGCTTATTGTGAGTCTGATGAAAATATTGCTACAAAATTTATGCAAGCCAAATCGCACGGACTTACACCGATTCTATGCGTAGGTGAAACTCTGATTGAGCGCGAGGCTGGTGTGATGGAAATGGTAGTGGCGAAGCAGATAGATACTATCATCAACACCTATGGTGCATCCATGTTTGCTAACGCTGTTGTTGCTTACGAGCCGATATGGGCTATTGGTAGCGGTTTGGCAGCGACTCCAGAGCAGGCACAGAATATGCATGAATTTATTCGAGGACGAATTGCAGCGCATGATGAGAGCGCAGCAAATAGCTTGAAAATCCTCTACGGGGGGAGCGTAAATTCGCAAAATGCGGTACAATTATTCGTTATGCAGGATATTGATGGCGGTTTGATTGGCAGAGGCTCATTAACCGCTGAAGAATTTGAAGGAATATGCCGGGCAGCAAACTGATTTTAAGGCTCTAGGCTCATGATTGGGTTGCTTGTAATTAGCTTGTTTGGCGTTAAAGGTTGAAAATGGAAAAATTGGTTTTAGTAGTTCATGTGTTGGCGGCTATCGGTGTAATTGGCTTAGTGCTATTGCAACACGGCAAGGGTGCTGATATGGGCGCGTCCTTTGGTAGCGGGGCATCTGGAAGCCTGTTTGGTGTTTCTGGGTCTTCTAATTTTATGAGTCGCGCAACTGCGGGGTTCGTGATTGTATTTTTTACAACCAGTCTTACTCTCGCTTACATGGCGAGTCATAAGGCTGGTGATGTCAGTGTAGTGAAGTCGCATGCAGCTAAAACTGTAGGCGCGGATGAAGCGGCCCCTGCGGCAGTTAAACCGGAAGCGCCTGCTGCTGAGGTGGTTCCAAAATAATTGTAATGTTGAGCGTTCGCTCAAAAAATGCCGTCGTGGTGGAATTGGTAGACACGCTATCTTGAGGGGGTAGTGACGAAAGTCGTGAGAGTTCGAGTCTCTCCGTCGGCACCAAAAAGTAATCCAAAGCAGTCTAAAGTAGTCAATAACCTCATTAAATTCAACAAGTTAAGTAAAATAACTGTCTCCACAGGTCTAAATCCGTCTAAATCAGTCCATATACAAAGGGTATAAAAATAGGTATAAAGATATACCTCAGTTTATTTTTATACCTTTTATGGCAAAGCTAAAGTCAGACTTACTAGACGACCTAACAATCAAAGCATTTAAGTATGGTGATAAGCCAAACCCCATGAGGGATGGAAAGGGACTAGCTTTACTTGCTCATGAAAACGGTAGTAAATACTTTCAACTCCGTACCACGCTAAACGGTAAGCGAAAGCTTATTCAGTTAGGTGTCTATCCTATGCTGTCCCTAAGTGATGCGCGTGAGATGGCTCGTAATATGCAGAAACAGGTAAAGATTGAGCATATAGACCCAGTAGTGGCATCTAAGCTTGCTAAGCTTAAAAGTGCAGATGATGCAGACAAAACTTTTAAAACAGTTGCACAAGATTGGATAGAGGTTAAAGCGCGTGATTTAGCACCTTCCACGCTCCTGAAAATAAAGCAAACCTTTAATGCTAACGTCTATGGCATGCTCGGCAATATTCCAATTAACGAAATAGATAATTTGCTGGTGCGTAAATGTTTACTAGTAATGCAAAAGCGTGGTGCTTTAGAGATTATGGAAAAGACACGCGGATGGATTAAGTCTGTCTTTGACTTTGCTCTAAGCGACAACATAATCTCAGAAAATCCAATTCCACTAAAAGACGTTCGACTGCACAAGCACGTTGGAGAGAAATTCCCGCGCCTCAAAAGTACTCTAGATGCTGGTAAGTTATTACGCAACCTTTCCGAATATGCAGGAAGCCTTGAGGTTTCAACATGCGTTTACTTGCATATGCATTTTGCACAAAGGCCTAGTGAAGTTAGGTGTGCTAAATGGGTTGAGTTTGATTTAGATAAGGCAATATGGACATTGCCACTAGAGCAAGCTAAAAGTCGTAAGTACATGTCTAAGTCTCATACTGTGATGTTATCAAAGCAGGTGCTGAACGCATTAAAAGAGCTGCGAGAATACACTCGGCACACCCCTTACTTGTTTGCCTCAAGAGTCCCCAGCAAACCACTCTCTGAAGCAACTATACGCAAATGCTTTCGGGCTGTATTTACGGATTATCATATCGTGCCTCATGGATGTCGTCATTTCTTCAGCACACAGGCAAATGAAAGTGCGTTATTCAGAAAAGACGTAATCGAGGCGTTTTTATCACATAGCGATAAAGACCAAATTAGAGAAACCTACAATGAAGCTACATACGATAAAGAGCGTAGAGAATTAGCCCAGTGGTGGAGTGACCAACTCGATATTGCCAGAGACGGAGCAAAAGTTTTGTCCTTTAAGCAAGCGTAAGGTTTTCAGGTGTCTGTTTTACGTGTTGCTAGTGTTTCAGGTGTTACAACGAGTGATGCTATACCTTTCTGCGCAACACCTGAGAAGTTAGTATGTGTTGCAGTGTAGCTTTAGCATTTAAAGTAATACCTAAAATGCCCAGTTTAATTTCCCAAAATCATGCGCTCAATATCTGCTTTAGCTTTAGCTAACAGATTGGCAGATTCTGCTTGTAACTGTTTTGCTTTTACCCTAATTTTTGTCACATGGGCGGCAATCTCGGTTTGCCTTTCTACAGGTGGCACGATAACTGAAATATCTTTAAGTGCTGACTGATTCAGTTCTGGAATAATTCCACCGTTATTTTTTTGAAAAAATTGAAATTGACCTAAAGAGCTTCTTAAATAGCACTCAATGTACGTGGCGTATGCATTTCGGTAAGTGTTAGGCCTCAAATGTATCCCTATGTGCGGTAACGCACAGATGGAATATGTCACAGAAAGTATTTTATAGACTGTACGCTACCGCACATAGGGACTATGTGAGAGAAAGTATGCTGTAGGCAATATACCTATTAATTAAATGGAGACCGGACATGACCTTTTCGCAGACCTGTAGAGGGGATCGCCATGAACATTACTGAGTCAGAGCTTCTCACCGCCAGCATCCTGATTGTGGATGACCAGGAATCCAATATCATGCTGCTTGAACAACTACTGCATGAAGCCGGCTACACCCGTGTCACCTCGACCACAAAGCCGCAGGAGGTATGTGCGCTACATCGCAGTAACCACTATGACCTGATCCTGCTCGACCTGAAAATGCCGGACATGGATGGATTCCAGGTGATGGAAGCCCTTAGGACGAATGCAGTTGACGGTTACCTACCTGTCCTAGCGATCACTGCCGAACCAGGACACAAGCTTCGTGCCTTGCAAACTGGAGCAAAGGACTTCATCAGCAAGCCTTTCGATCTGGTCGAAGTCATGACGCGTATCCGCAACATGCTGGAAGTGCGATTGCTCTACAAGAAGCTGGGGAATTACAGCAAAGAACTGGAGCAGACAGTACGGGAACGAACCGCAGAACTAGAGGCGAGCGAATACCGATATCGCTGTCTGACCGAACTCGCTTCCGATTTGCACTGGGAGCAGGACAAAGACATGAATTTCACCAAGGTATTCGGTCCGGTTTTGGAAATGCTTGGAGTTCGGACCGACTCATTGGCAGAAGATGCCAGTAGCGGTCTTTCCAGTGGCTGGAATGAGTCCGAACGGAAACTTTTGGTGAGTGCCATAGACGCCCGAGAAAAATTCCTGGATACCGTCATCAACCGGACCAATAGCAATGGCTCACAGCAGGCCTTTCGAGTAAGCGGGGAGCCGATATTCAGCCAATCCTGCTACATCATTGGTTATCGTGGTATCGGAGTGGAAATTCCGACCATTACGTAGATCGCGTAGGGACCGTAACAATTTTAAATCAGAGAAGAATGATGGTTGATATTCAATTTCCAAACCTGCCCAAGTGTCCCACTCAGATCGAGGGGCTGGACATGATACTCAAGGGTGGCCTACCAATGGGACGCACCACGCTGATCATCGGTGGCCCCGGCAGCGGCAAGAGCCTGTTCGGACTTGAGTTCCTCTATCGCGCCGCGCTCGATGGCGAGCCGGGAATTTTCATTTCCTTTGAAGAGCGCGCTGCTGATCTGCGCACCAACACGAGTACCCTCGGTTGGGATCTGGTGCCGCTAGAGCAGAACGGCAAGCTGTTTCTGTTCGAGGCGCGCATCGACCCGAAAGCCATTGTTACCGGCGAATTCGGTATACAGTCTTTTCTCGCCATCCTCAACCACAAGATCAAGGCGTTGGGTGCTAAGTGCGTGGCAATCGACGCCATCGATGTGTTGATGCGCCTGATCAACGATGAGCGCAGCGAGCAAAACGAACTGTTGGCGCTGCATCAGTGGCTGTCGGAGCAAAAGGTGACTGCGCTGTTGACGGTCAAGGCTTCGCGCGAAACGGTTAATGAGCGGCATCATGAGTTCCTCGACTACATGGCCGATTGCGTCATCCATCTCGACAACCGCATGCTCGGCCAGTTGAGCACCCGCCGATTGCGCGTCGTTAAATATCGCGGCTCCGGCTTCGGCTCGAACGAATATCCATTTGTGATCGAGCCGCCCGGCATTACCTTGCTGCCGATCTCGGACATTGGTTTGTCACATCAGGCGCTGGGAGAGCGAATCTCGACAGGCCTGACAGTACTCGATAATCTGATCGGCGGCGGCTTCCGGCGCGCATCCAGCGTGCTGATCACGGGTTCCACCGGCTCCGGCAAGACCACGCTGTGCAGCACATTCACGTATGCGGCCTGTTTAAGAGCCGAAAAAGTTTTATACCTTAATTTCGAGGAGTCGGAGGCGGCGCTAGTGTCGGCGATGCTCAGTTCCGGAACCGATCTGAATCCGATGATAGCCAATGGCTCGCTGCGCCTGTTGACGGCCATGCCGGAAGCGATGGGCGCGGAGCAACATTTGGTGCGCGCCTTCAACGCCATCAAGCAGATGCAGCCGCGTTGCGTCGTGCTTGAATCAGCCTCCGCCTGCAAGCGTATGGGCACCGAGCAGGCCGCCTTTGAATACTTGATGCGCATGATCAATACCTGCAAGGAATTGGGCATCATTATCCTCATCACCAACCAGACAAAAGGCCTCAGCAACTTGGACGAAATCAGCGGCATCGGTATCTCGTCTCTCATCGACACGGTCATTGAGTTGACATTGGTGGCGGACGCTGGCGTCATGCAGCGCAAGTTGCTGGTGGTGAAGTCGCGCGGCTCGGTGCATTCACATTGTAATCACGACTTTCACATCTCCGATCAAGGAATCACTATCCTGAAAGACGATGCCTGACATGAGCGCGGACGAATACCGTTTTCGGCTGTTTATCGCGGGCAACGAATCAAATTCGCGCCTTGCCGAGCAAAACTTGCGCGCACTGTGCCTCGCCTATCTGCCCGATTGCCATCACATTGAGATCATTGATGTGCTTCAGGATTTCGAGGCGGCGCTGCAAGCCATGATCTTGGTTGCACCGGCGGTGATGTTGATTGCTCCGCGCCCGGTTACCCTGTTTGGCGCACTGACCGACACGGCAAGCACTCTTGCCGCACTTGGCCTCAAAGAGGCGAGCCCTAATGACTGAACCGACATACGCGGAGTTGAAAGAACGTCTCAAAATGGCGGAGGGCATGCTGCACGCACTGAATCATGGGGAGGCCGATGCCGTACTGAGCAAAGACGGCCCAGGTTTGGTGCGTTCAATGGATACGATTACATTGGAACAGCTGTTGCGCGATCAACACTTCTATTCCCGCTCTCTGATCGAGGCCTCGCTCGACCCGCTCGTCACCATCAGTGCGGAAGGCAAGATCACCGACGTGAATGAAGCTTCCGTGCAGGCGACCGGCGTACCGCGCGAACAATTGATCGGCACGGATTTCTCCGATTACTTCACTGATCCGACTCAGGCGCGCGAAGGTTATCAGAAAGTTTTCTCCGAAGGCCTTGTGCGCGACTATCCGCTCGCCATCCGCCATGTCAGTGGCCGCATCATGGACGTACTTTACAATGCCTCCGTCTACAAAGACAATAAGGGCAACGTCCTTGGTGTCTTTGCCACTGCGCGAGACGTGACGCTGCATAAACTGCTCGACCAGCAGTTGCGGGAAAGGAACACGGAACTTGAGGCTTCCAAGACTGCAGCGGAAAAGGCCAATCTCGCCAAATCGGATTTTCTTTCCCATATGAGCCACGAACTGCGTACGCCCCTGAATGCCATTCTCGGTTTCGCTCAATTGCTGGAAACGGGCACACCATCACCAACACCAGTCCAGGTGATAAGGCTGAACCAAATTCTCAAAGCAGGATGGTACCTGCTGGATCTGATCAATGAGATTCTCGATCTTGCTTTGATCGAGTCCGGCAAGTCGTCGATGTCGATGGAGCCGGTATCGCTGTCCGTGGTGTTGTTCGAATGCCATGCCATGTTCAAACCGCAGGCAAAAGAAAACGGTATTCATTTAAACTTTCTTCTGCTCGACAGCACTTGGTTTGTCCATGCCGATCAAACCAAGTTAAAGCAGGTTATAGCCAACCTGCTTTCCAATGCGATCAAATACAACAGCGACAATGGAACCGTCGAAGTGAAGTGTTCCGAGAATACTGCGGGACGCCTGCGCATCAGCGTCAAAGACAGCGGTGCGGGATTATCTGCGGAAAAACTGGCACATCTATTCCAGCCGTTCAACCGTCTTGGTCAAGAGATCGGGGTTAAGGAAGGCACCGGCATCGGCTTGGCAGTCAGCAAAAAATTGGTTGAAATGATGGGCGGCACCATCGGTGTAGAAAGTACCGTTGGTGTGGGCAGCGAATTCTGGATCGAACTGGATCGGGACGATGCATCACAGCCTGCTGCAGAAGCTAGTTTGCCCGAAGAATTTGTTTCGCCACACAAGGGGGATGCGGCAAGCTACACCCTGCTCTATGTTGAAGATAATCTGGCCAACCTGATGCTGGTCGAGCAAATAATTGAGGATCGCCCCCATATACGCATGTTAAGCGCCCGCGATGGAATCCGGGGCGTCGAAATTGCGCAAGAACAACTACCGGACATTATCCTGATGGACATCAATCTGACCGGCATCAGCGGGATAGAAGCGATGGTGCTCCTGCGTAACGACCCGGCAACGAAACATATTCCCATTATTGCTCTCAGTGCGAATGCCATGACGCGCGACATCGATCAAGGACTGGATGCTGGATTTCTCCGCTATCTCACCAAGCCCATCAAGATCAATGAATTTGCGGAAGCACTGGATGCGGCGATGTCATCTATGGGAAATGAACAACCACCAGCGTTAATTCAACAAGTATCGCTTTGACTAAATGACCTTGTTTAACACCATCTTGAATGTAATTTGTTATTGTTTCTTGACTCATTAAATTGCCCTGATTTTTAAAAACTTCTGTGTGTATACAAGCGCTAAATTTTTTAGGTTAGTAGTTGGGCATAAAAATACCACAAAATGACTTTAGTTTAGGTTTTATCAGTGGCATTAAATGCCTTAAAGAAAATATTTTAAATTATTTTATGTCTCAGGTTTGATACTAGGGCAGGCTTTGAAAGCACTTTATTATTTTTGACTTAATTATGTGTCTATTTCGAGCTTCACTATTCTCATCAAGTAGGGCATAGTTATACAATCCACTCAGTTGGACAGTCTAAAAATTAGGAATTTCAGGCTTTCAGTATTGGGACATAAGCTCCGTCACCTGAATTGCCGAAGTGAGTTTTTAGAGAGTTGAGTTATTTTAAGACTCTGTTTGTATGGAGAAGCGTACAAGTGGGGAGTCTTTAAATAGTTCTCTTTACACACAAACGTGTACAGGGCGTGTATTAATAAATACCACGCCAGCAGAAGTGCTCACTTTTGGCAAAAACGCATGCCCTAAATGCGTTACCCACATTCAGCTTCAACATGACCATATCGGCTTGTTGAATTGTTATGTGGGCATCTTTTCATGTCTACTTATTTTCGGTGTAAAACACCGATTTCTGAAAGACATTTAAAAATGAATAAAGAAAATTTACTATCAGTAATATCAACGCCTGAACTAGTTCATAAAGTGCAATTACGGCACGAAGCTAAGCTTTTGCGAATCAAGCAAGTTTTAGAACTCTATCCTGTAGGTCGCTCAACTCTTTACAAAATGATTGCAGAAAATCGCTTTCCCAAACAAGTCAGCCTTTCTGCAAAGTCAGTGGCTTGGCGTGAAGTCGACGTGGTTTCATTTATTAACTCTCTACAAGGAGCTAAATAACATGACACTCACACCTGAAGATAATCGTAAGAGAAACGCTTATTACGATTTATTAGAAGCAAAGTCGAGTATAGGAAAGGTTTTTGGAGCAGCGCTAACTAGTGGGATAGTCGGTAAGCGTGAGCAAAATAAAATCTTAAAGTGTTCTTTAGCTGTAGAAGCTCTAATAGAAGATTACTACGCATGGGGTGATTGCGATGACTAATCTCAAAACTCTAGCAAGCGTACCCGAAATTCTTTTAATTAATTTAACTGAAGCAGAAAGATTTTTAACGTCATTAGGCGGAAAAGATGCACAGCATGTTTTTCAAACATTCTGCAATAACAGTTCAAATGAAGGTGCCGAGCCAAAAATTAAGCGTGAAGGTATAAAGCCCAATGTCTTGGTTGGCAGTCTTAGCCAATATGCTAAACAATTAGAGCTAATCAATAAGAGTGAAAGCGGAGTATTCGTCGTAATTAACGAAACAAATGGAGGTCGTAAGGCTTCAGATGTTATTCGAGTGAGAGCTTTGTTCGCTGACTGGGATAATGTAGGTACAGGATTACCAGCTATAGCTGCATGTGCGATTAAACCTCACATTGTAGTAGAAAGTTCACCAGGAAAATTTCATGCATATTGGTTAGTAAGTGATTGTGGCTTAGATGACTTTACACCTTTGCAAAAAGCCATAGCAGTAAAGTTAGGTTCAGACCCCGCAATCAACAACAAAGATAGGGTAATGAGATTGCCTGGTTATTTTCATCATAAATATGCTGATAATCTATATTTTCAAACTCGTATTATTGAAATTAACGAAAACACAGCTTACACGGTAGAAGAAATAAAGCAGGGTTTAGGCTTAAACCTTAACCCTGCTTCGAAGATGCTCCCCAGCACCACTTATGATAACAACTCTCTAAGTAATATCAATATAAACAAGATTAAAAGTGCTTTAGCAATTTTTCCTATTGAGTTTATTGATGATAGAGACAGTTGGTTAAGAATCGGTATGTGTTTGCATAGTCATAGCACCGACCTTATTCAAGTATGGCTGGACTGGTCGAAAGCATCGAGTAAGTTTGAAGAAGCAAGTGCAGTCTATACGTGGTCTAGTTTTGGTAATAAGGACAGTGCAATTAGCATAGCGAGTCTTTTTTACGAAGCGAAAAAGCTTGGTTGGTTCGATGACAGTAAACCCAGTAAGTTTGAGGTTAGGGATGATGGCGTTTACTTTAATGGGGTTGATAAAGAAGGTCAGCCGCTATCACCTGAATTAGTTTGTTCAAAATTAGAAGTGTTAGGCACCACTTCGGGAGCAAATAAGCAAGACTGGGGGCGTTACCTTGCTTTTCCAGATCGAAGCGGGTTTATTCACCATTGGGCGATGCCTATGTCCATGATGGCAGCAGAGGGCGCAGAGTACCGCGCAGAGTTGCTTCGTTTGGGTTTAGAAATTGCAGCTAATAGCAAAGCTAAAACTAGATTGGCAGACTATATAACCAGCTCAATAGTAACTAAACATTTTACAGCGGTTGAAAAAACAGGCTGGTATAAAAAGTCCTTTATATTGCCTCATGCAACTATTGGTGTAGATGAAGTTCTTTTCCAAAGCACGGGAGGGCTTTCACACGCTTATGCCAATAAAGGGCCATCAAAACTATGGCAAGATAATGTAGCAAAACTTTGCACTGACAATTCGCGTTTGGTTTTTGCTGCATCAAGTGCATTTGCGGCACCGCTATTAAATCTAGTAGGCTTGGAATCAGGCGGTTTTCACTTTAGGGGTGACTCAAGTTCAGGTAAAACAACGGCTTTGAGAGTTGCTGCTAGTGTGTGGGGTGGTCTAGATTATTTGCAGCGTTGGCGAGCCACTAGCAATGGATTGGAAGGTTTGGCAGCTTTATATAACGATGGCTTACTTGTTCTTGATGAGCTTAGTCAATGTGACCCAAAAGAAGCTGGAAATATCGCCTATATGCTTGCAAATGGAACTGGGAAAGTCCGTGCAGGTAAGTCAGGGGCTGCACGTGCCAGCTTGTCGTGGAGGTTGTTATTTTTAAGCGCTGGTGAAATATCATTAGGACAGCACATGCTCGTAGCAGGGCAGCGAAGTAGGGCAGGGCAGGAAATAAGATTAATCGACATTCCAGCAGATGCAGGCAAGGGCTTAGGTTTGTTTGATACTACCCATGACACCAATGGTGGCGCTGCATTCTCAAAGTTACTTGTAGATAATTGCACTAAATATCATGGGCGTGTTGGTCGTGAATTCCTTGATATGTTATGTGCTAGCCTCGACAACGGCAACGACTCAGAATCATTAAAGTTTGCCGTTAGAAAAATGATGGAAAAAATTTCACCTGTTGGTGCCAGTGGGCAAGTATTAAGAGGCGTCGAACGCTTCGCACTCGTTGCTGTGGCGGGGGAGCTTGCAACGAAATTTGGCTTAACTGGCTGGCAAACTGGCGAATCTGAGACTGCGGCTAGGGGATGCTTTAATGCTTGGCTTGATAGTCGAGGTGGTTCTGGAAATCAGGAAATTACCGCGATACTTTCGCAGGTAAAAGCATTCTTTGAGTTGCACGGTGAGAGCAGGTTCTCACCAGTGGACAGGGCTGATGAGCGAGTGACCCATAATCGAGCAGGTTTCAGCGAGTGTATTGACGTGTCTGGCAGCTCTACTACGCTTTATTACTGCTTGGCTGAGGTCTACAAGAATGATATTTGCAGGGGTTATGATTCCAAGCAAGTAAGTAAGGTCTTGAAAGAAGCGGGCTGGTTACAAACAGGTAATGATGGCAAGAGCGCTCAAGCAAAAAGATTGCGAG
>JAHRYP010000024.1 GCA_020622105.1 Methylotenera sp. | reverse complement strand
GTTGTATAGAACATTACCCGCTATCACCTGCATTACCCGCATTTGATAACCTTCCATCTTGCAACCTTTGCATGTCCATCTTCACCAACTCTTAATAACTGAATGCCATCAACTATTCTGTCTTTGTGAGACCTCAGCCAATATCCAAGCCTTCGACTATTTATTTTCTCGGAGCAAACCAGCTGCAATGCATCACGCATATCAGGGTATGATGGGTCACCACCTACCATATAGTCATTACCAACTTTTATAATGTCAGCCACTGTGCAACCATTCTGCAATTCTGATATATCCAACCAGGCATTAAATAAAGCTCGCATGGCCTCCATGTCAGGGTCCGCATCTCTTAGCGCTTCGGCCCCGCCGAGTGGGTCAGTGTATCCAAGCCATAATAAAGGCCGTCTGACTAACTTATCCCAAAGCTCAAAACTACCGAATGGAATATGAGAATCTAACTTTGGAGCATCATTTTGAAGATATGCCAATGTCACGGCTAATGCTGCTCTAATAATGCTTCCACGCTTTGAAAGCACATAAGCAATATGATCACGGGGGATGGGTCTTTGCTCTGGACGCTCGGTTTTTGCGTCCATACGAATAAGCACAACACGCCGCTTGAGATCACCAACTATTGATAGATTATTACCAGTAGCAAGGATTAATGAATGAGTGGGTACAGAGATAACACTCGATACACCAAGCGGCCTTAATCTCACACTAGGCTGTGTAGTGACCTGACATAATAGATCACCGCTTAAAGGTCGTTCTATATTGTCTAGTAGTATTGCAGCATCACCAGCCAGTAGAACCCCACCTAATCTTTTTTCAGCTTCAGCATCATCATGGCCTAGTGATAAAACTGAAGCGCGTCTGCCAGTTGAAATAATTGCAGCTGTTTCAGCTAATAAGGTTTTCCCCGTTCCAGGCATTGGTGCCGTAACTGCAAACATTGGGGCTGATGGTAATATTCGCCTTAATAAAGCTGTAATGATTGCAGCGATAATTCCAGATTTATCTGCAGCATTAACATAAGGGAAACCACCGACTAACTCAGACAGCTCTTCTAATGCTTTAGATGCCTCTTGTTTGGTAATTAAAGTAGGAAGTGATGAGTATCCACTTATGCTTTGATTAGAGAATGCTAGATATAAACCGCTGCTTTTATCATAACCAGGCTGATCTATTAACCTGCCTGCTTCATCTATTGTAGGAGCCTCAACAAATCCATTTAATATTGGTAGCTCCGGCCAATAACCTCTAGACAAATAAGCCTCCGCAATTCTGCGAGGACAATCACAATTTACCCATGCACCTTTTTTACCTGTTGCCTTATCTGTAGCACGCATATCGTACTTAACGTGCGATGCCACACGCCCCATCAACTCAGTAAGATGCATTGGGTCAATAGGATGAATAACTAAAGAACCTTCAGCCCTTGTAATGCTAGGTAAAGCTGTTTTTATTTCATAAAGTCTAGAAATTCGCCCGGCATAAATAAAAATATTGTATTCATGGTTATCAGTTAAAGATTGAGATATTGCATCAACAATATCCGGCAATCTCCCATTAATGTGCCTAATTCCAATTCGTCCGGATTGATCATAAAAAATAACTTCTAAATTATTTGATGCTAATTCATTTAGATTAGAATTCGAGGCTAGATAAGCATCTACATTTTCTTGCGTGCTTTGCAACTCAGTGCTAACAACAACCGCTCACGATCGCTGTTATCTATAGGCTGTCCCGCTGCCACTCTACATGCAGCCGATGCCACTAACAAAGCTTCAAAAGATACACACCTTAAAGCATCAGAAGCGGTGAACGGGCGATGCTCATTCTTTTTCAACTCATTAACTTTACCTGGCATTAGGTCTTCAAAACTTAAACCTAAAGAATTAATCACGTCTTCAATGCTGCATCCTGCAAAGTCATGTAATAAAATCCGGCCATCATCAAGCTCTCTTATAGATAACGAGGGGTTGCTATCTTGATGAGCTGGACACTTTGCCACCCACCTGCCCTTACCTGTAGGTCGAACACGTTCTAACTTAACTAAAAGATCATCAACTGCCATAGCTAGGCATCCGCCTTTTTTAATTTAGCTAATTCACGCAAGGCAAAGCGTCTTTGTTTTCGGCTGCCGTTTTCTATTAGAAGGTCTAGGTTAACCATGTTATCGCCCTTTTTCCCGGAACGAATTTGGCCTACTCCAGACGGATATTCTCGGTAATATCCTGACTTAGATATATTTTTACTCATGAGCATGAAACCTCAGAACGAGTTTTCTCTACTTGAGCTGTAATCCAGCCATCAATCTCTGACTCAAGAAAACCTATTGGCGGATTTTTGCCACCACCTAACTTAATAGGCTTGGGAAAAGTGGAATCATATCGGGGGCTATTTGAATTAAGTCTGTCATAGATTGCAGACTTGCCGAGTCCTATTTTTACAGTAAGCCTATTAAGCCTAAGTATTGATAGTTGGGAATTGTTTGAAGTTGCCATAATCGCTCCTTTTCATATCATTCGGTTTAATTCGAATTGATGTGGAGGATTAAAACAAATTATAAATAAAATTTTTAGTGCAATAATTAACTAAATTAAACGTAAATTATAAGTTTAGTTTAGTTAATGTTTAGTTCTTAATGCCCTAATAACAACTGAATGAATATCAGTAGGTGCCGGATACTCAACCCACTTAAGAATCATTCCAATAGTTAGCTCAAAGTGACTACCCTCATTTTTATGACCTTTTTCACTTGCAGGGTAGCACCCATAGATATCTCTGATTAATTTATTTCGCAGCAGAGTGGCAGATGGCCTGCCGCGTTTTTTTAATTCTGGTAGATCATTCAGAATTTGATTAGATACAACTCCCAAATCATTTTTTAAAGCCCAACATGCAGATTTATATTTATCAAGAAAGGTATGTGTTTGGCATACTCTATATAAATCATACGCATCCCGCCTCAGCTTAGAATAGAACTGATACTCAGAATGCTGTGGTGATTTTACATCACAGTTATAGTCATATTCTTGAATAGAATATGATATTGAATCTAAAGCAAAGACAGCATATTCTTCATCGAACTCTTTACATAAATGATCAAAGAGTTCCTGTGATCGTTGTCTATTTAAAATTGAATCATTAGATAATTGAGTTTCAGGGAATTCTGTACTTGCCCAATGTGAAACATACTCATTTTCTTTAATATCGACCCAACCAAACCCACCGTTGTCATTTTGATATGAGCTGATTGCTATATGGGGGTAGTCCCCATCAACCATTACCAGAACTTGAACATTGAAATCAGGAATGAGATCGTCAGCATCTACCCATTTCATAAATACACTCCTTCAAAGCGTAATCCTTCAAAAGAACACTACCCCAGGCGGTGAAGGACTCCGCTTTTCGCATGGCCGTGCTAGGGGCAGCTAAACCAAATTTTAAATCACAATCAAAACATCATTACAGCGTCAACATAACTCATCTTGTTAGCCCCGACTAAATCCATAAGGTTTTTCGCTCTAGTAATGCCCGCGATAAAAGCAAAATTAAAACGCATTACTCTATTGGTAATTTCTTTTGAATAGCCTTTGTATACCTGGACGTGAATACGCAGCGTCCTATTTTTTTGTACTTGGTCGCTGAATCTGTCTAGCCGTCCAAAATATAACCAATCAACTGAAATATTCAAGGCATCAGCTGCATCTATACCCCGGCTTAAAATAGTCCTATGCTTGCTAGAAAGCATGCGTTTAGTCACTGCACTTGAAACTTGCAAAACTTTGGCCAGGTAAAGATGCATTTCATTTTCAACTATTCCGTCATAAGAAAGCACGGCTTTTAATCTTCTCTGAATTTCGGTTATATTGATATCAATACTCATTTTATTCAGCCTTTTAGAAAATAAAGCTCAGTGTTAGAGATTGTGCGCGTAAGATGTTAATACTGATCCCCAGCGTCATTAAGTAAATAAATCACTTAAATATCACTATCAGTTTATTGTATTGCGTAATTCCCCTACTCGATGTATCTCATAGTCCAAAGCTTTTTTAACAACGAAATGAACGAGTGACATACCCATTTTTTCATCTTCACCTGGACAATCTTCAGCCCTATACATTGCTAAAAACGCTAGTACTTGAGAGCAAGCCGCCAGCGTATCCTCAGGGAACGCACTTATAAGCGGATTTATTTCACCTTCATCATTTACGCGAGTTGTGTTTTGTGTAGAATCAGCGTTAGCCATTGTGTGATACTCCTTGTTAGTATTGCATTGTGGTTAGGCTTCGCTGGTAGCTTTTCGAGGGGTACCAGCGTTGCCGCTTTTGCCTGAAACCGTCAGGCGGCGGTAAAACTATGCTGCTAATTGTTGAGCAGGCTTAACGTTAATCTTGCTATTTTTCTCTGCATGCCATAAGTCATATTGAAGCTGTAAACGAAGCCATACCTCAGCGCTTCCGCCAAGCCATTGCGCCAAACGAATAGCCATATCAGCACTGATAGCGGCATGACCATTAATCATACGTGACAGCGTTACACGAGCAACACCTAGCTGCTCTGCTGCTTCGGTGACTGTTAAGCCTAGTGCTGGAAGTACATCTTCTTTTAGCGTCTCGCCTGGATGAGGCGGGTTAAACATTTTATTCATATTCATATCTCCTAGTGGTAGTCCTGATAATCCACAATCTCCGCATCTTCGCCTTCAAAGCTAAACGTGAGTCGCCAGTTACCATTTACCCATATAGACCAATGTCCTGTTGTTAATCGGTGTAACTTCCATCCTGGCACATCCATTTCCTTCGGATCGGTCACCATGTGAAGCATTGCCAATTGACGTGCTAACTTACTTGCATGATCAGCTCTTATGCCAGCCTTGCTGCCAGTTAAGAAAAACTTTTCAAGCCCTTTGTGCGCGAAACTTTTTATCATTTTATGTGTATCGTATAACGCATCAAGATACTATGCAAGTGTTTATTTAAATTACTCACGCAGCGCCATTAATGGGGATTACTTTCGCCCTGCTTTTAACTCGTCTAAATAGCGCCCATTGCTGCATCATCAAAGTACGCTGATCAATAAACTTAGTTCGGTTATAAGCAGCCTCTAAAGCATCTGGTACTTTGTGTGCTAATTGATGCTCGATCACATGTGGATCAATATTTAAACGCTCATGTAAAATAGTACGCGCCATCGCCCTAAAACCATGTCCAGTTATTTCTGTTTTTGTGTCATAACCCATACGCTTCAAGGATGCATTTATAGCAGCTTCACTCATGGGCTTTTTAGGATCATGACCACCTATAAATACAAACTCACCCCGACCAGATAATGGATGAATGGTTTTGAGAATCTCAATTGCCTGTTTAGATAATGGCACAAGATGATCTGTATTTGTTTTACTAACTCGATAACTCCACTCACCCCTATCTAAATCAATATCAGCCCATTTAGCTCTACGCAATTCGCTAGGTCGAACAAAAACAAGGGGTGCAAGCCTCAGGGCACACTCCACTGTTAGCGTACCTTGAAAACCATCTATAGCCCTAAGAAGTTCCGCTACCTGCTTGGGCTCGGTAAATGATGCCATATGCTTTACATTAGGGCTTGGTAGTGCGCCTTTTAAATCTGCTGTTACGTCTCTATTGGCACGACCTGTTTGAACTGCATATCGAAATACTTGCCCTGTAGCCTGCAAAACTCTGTGGGCGGTCTCTAGTTTATTTTGATTTTGAGGTCGTTTAACGCATTGGAGTATATCGGGTGCGGTTAAGTCAGATATTGGTTTATTACCAATCCAGGGGAATAAATAAGTTTCAAAGCGCCTAAGCGTTCTTTCTCTATGAGACTCGGATTTGTTAGCCATATGAGAAATAACCCACTCACGAGAAACAATTTCAAAGCTATTAGCTGCCGCCTCACTTTTAGAACGCTTTACCTGCTGCTTCATCAGACTGGGATCAACACCGTTTGAAATCATCTTGCGCGCGTCATCTCTACGCTGCCTGGCAGATGCAAGCGTAACTTCAGGATATACCCCCAATGCAAGTAATTTTTCTTTACCCGCAATGCGGTATTTCATTCGCCAGTATTTTGAGCCATTGGGATGCAATAGCAAAAACAAGCCTTTTTCATCAGCTAGCTTTTTGGGTTTATCCTCATGCTTCACATTACGAATCGCAATATCTGAAAGGGCCATTGGGGGTATGTCCTAGCAAAATAACAATGTACCCCGCTTTTATACCCCCTTTTCAAGTCGCATGCAATAGCAAAACATCGGATTGATTAGGTGTGTTAGATAAAGAAAAACCCGCACTGAGGCGGGTTTTTCGAACTACTTAGTACTATTTAAAGCTTTAAAATGGTGGAGCAGGCGGGAATCGAACCCGCGTCCGCAAGCCCTCCACAGACAGTTCTACATACTTAGCTGTGTTGTTTAATTTAACCGCACATTCACCAACGAGCAAGCAAATGTGAAGCGAGTCACCTTGGATTTAGTGATGTATTAAGTAACCCAATACAACACGAGTCTCTCTTTATGACGCTGCTGCCAGTTACCTGGCCCGACCGAGAGACACTTCGGTGCAGCGTTCAGCCGGGATTAAGCGGCTAAAGCGTAAGTTTCGTCGTTTGCGACTATACTTTTTTCTAGTTTATTTACGAGGTTACTAGGCCTCGGTATGCCCTGCACTGCTTTGCAACCCACGTCGAAACCTGGTCAGCCCCTTGGTGTTTCTTAAACAGTACGCATGTGACATTTTATTTTTAAATAAAGTTCAATGCGTGCTGTAATTATACCCACTTAAAAAATAAGCAGTTAAACTATTTGTTGTGCGCACGCATGATCCTGCCTTTTTCGCGCTCCCAGTCACGGGATTTTTCAGTATCGCGTTTATCGTGTTGTTTTTTACCTTTTGCCAAACCGATCTGAACTTTGACGCGCCCTTTAGAGAAATGCATATCTAACGGCACCAGCGTATAACCTGCGCGCTCCACCTTACCAATCAACTTGGCGATCTCTTCATTGTGCAGTAACAGCTTACGGGTTCTGATAGCATCCGGGCGTATGTGCGTAGAAGCTGCACCTAGAGGCGTGACATGGCAGCCGATAAGGTAAATCTCACCGCGCTGGATAATGACATAAGCTTCTTTGATATTGACACGATTATCCCGGATGGCTTTCACTTCCCATCCCTCAAGAACAATTCCTGCCTCATATTTTTCTTCGATAAAATAATCAAAGAAGGCTTTTTTATTTTGTGCAATGCTCATAAAACTAAATATTTCTTGGCGAATAGCTTAAAATTGACATTTTACTCTACTTCTCTAAGCTGTTCGTTTTAAGGTTAATAAGTTTTGAATTTCGAAAACATGCAGCAATCTAAATTCATACATTCAAGTTTGTTGGGCTGTTTCAGGAAAAAGCATGGCACAAGTTAAAAAAACAGTCATCATTAATCATTCAGCAGGTGAAATGTTTCTGCTTGTAGATGATGTACTTAAGTATCCAGAGTTTCTGCCTTGGTGTGGCGGTGTTGATTTAATTGAGCAGAATGATCATTCAACGTCAGCAACACTACATATTGCCTATCATGGCCTGCATCAGAAATTCACCACCGAGAATACCAAAACGTTTCCTAGCGCCATGTCCATTCAACTGAAAGATGGCCCATTTAAACATCTGGATGGCGCCTGGCAGTTTATTCCACTGAATGATGAAGCCTGTAAAATTGAATTTTCTCTTAACTACGAATTTGAAAATCATTTTCTGGAAAAAATTATCGCGCCTGTTTTCAATCACATAGCCAATACTTTTGTTGATGGCTTTGTTGTCCGTGCTGATAAAATATACAAATAAATTAAGGATTCTTTGAATGCCCAGTCAGTCTGAAATTACTGTTGAAGTTGCGTATGCGTTGCCACATGAGCAATTAATTGTTCCAATCATAGTGCCCGTTGGCTCTACTGCTGAAAATGCAATTTATGCGTCAGGCATTATGAAAAAATTTCCGGAAATTGATTTAGCAGTGAACAAAGTCGGTATTTTTGGCAAAGCAACCAAACTGGATACCGTGCTACGCCACCTAGACCGGGTTGAAATCTACAGGCCTTTGATTGCTGACCCAAAAGAAGTTCGAAAACAAAGTGCAGCCGATGGCAAGATTATGAGGAAAGGCGGCGGTATCTTCCTGAGGTAAAATTTAAGCTACACCTTTACTTGCAAGCAAAGCTGAAGAAACGCTAATTTACAACGCCGCCATTGCGAACGAAGCGCGACAATCCAGAATATCGTTTAAAACAAAACACTGGATTGCCGCGCTTCGTACTCTGCAATGACTAATTAATCAAAATTTCTCATATTTAAAAACCCAGCCACCGGTAAGTAAATTTTGTCTGGGCCATAAAAAAAGCCAGCGTAAGCTGGCTTTTTTTATCTAATACCAATTAATCTTTTGAAGCACGTTTGCGCTCATGCTCGAGCAAGTGACGTTTACGGATACGAATGGTTTTAGGTGTAATTTCAACCAATTCATCATCATCAATAAACTCAACAGCAGATTCTAAAGTCAGTGCAATTGGCGTAATTAAACGCACAGCTTCATCAGTACCTGAAGAACGCACGTTAGTCAGTTGCTTACCCTTAATCGGGTTAACAATCAGATCGTTATCACGACTGTGAATACCAATCACCATACCCTCATAAAGCTTATCACCCGGTACTGCAAACATTTTGCCGCGATCTTGTAATTTCCATAACGCGTATGCAACAGCTTCACCGTGCTCAGCTGAAATTAACACACCATTACGACGGCCTGGCATATCAGGTTTAACCGGTGCGTATTCATCAAACACATGACCCATCAAACCTGTACCGCGTGTCATCGTTAAAAATTCACCTTGGAAGCCAATCAAGCCACGTGCAGGAATTCTATATTCCAGACGTGTACGGCCATTGCCGTCAGACTCCATGTTTTGCATTTCACCACGACGACGGCCTAACTCCTCCATCGCAGCACCTTGATGCTCATCTTCCAGATCAACCGTTAAAATCTCGTATGGCTCACATTTCTCACCATTAATTTCACGGAACACCACTTTTGGCTTACCTACAGCCATCTCAAAGCCTTCTCGGCGCATGTTTTCAAGCAAAATAGTCAAATGCAACTCACCACGACCAGAAACACGGAATACGTCAGCATCTTCAGTTTCATCAACACGCAAAGCCACATTCACTAAAAGCTCTTTAGTTAAACGATCACGAATTTGACGTGAAGTCACAAACTTACCTTCAGTACCGGCCAATGGTGAAGTGTTCACCATAAAGTCCATGGTCAAAGTTGGCTCATCTACACCTAAATGCGGCAAACCAACTGGATTTTCACGGTCACAAACAGTGAAGCCAATACCAATATCATCCAAACCTGAAATAATAACGATGTCACCTGCTTCAGCCTCGTCCACTGCTACACGCTCCAAGCCACGGAAACCAAGCACCTGATTAATCTTACCCACTGCGATTTGCTTGCTTTCGTTCATCACGGCAACAGCTTGGCCAGGCTTGATTTTACCGTTAGTAATACGACCAACACCTAAGCGACCTGTATAAGTAGAATAATCCAAAGCTGAAATCTGCAACTGCAAAGGCGCACTGCTATCGCCAGTTGGTGGCGCCACGTGGCTCAAAATCGTTTCAAACAAAGCACGCATATTGTCAGCCGGCGCTTTCATATCCAACATGGCGTAACCATTGATGGCTGAGGCATAAACCACAGGAAAGTCTAACTGCTCATCAGTTGCACCTAAATTAGCAAACAAATCAAACGTTTGGTTAACGACCCAATCAGTGCGCGCACCTGGACGGTCAACCTTATTGATTACTACAATTGGTTTCAAACCTAAAGCCAAAGCCTTTTTAGTCACGAAACGTGTTTGCGGCATCGGGCCTTCTACAGCATCAACCAGCAGCACCACACCATCCACCATACCTAATACGCGCTCTACTTCACCACCAAAGTCGGCGTGGCCCGGGGTATCAACCACGTTAATGTGCGTACCTTCGTAGTTAAGTGCAGTGTTTTTAGCGAGAATGGTAATGCCACGCTCTTTTTCGATATCGCCAGAGTCCATCACGCGTTCAGTGACTTGCTGGTGGGACGAGAAAGTACCTGCTTGTTGCAGCAGTTTGTCCACCATGGTTGTTTTACCATGGTCAACGTGGGCGATAATTGCGATGTTTCTCAGGTTTCTAGGATTTGGATTACTTGACATGTATTGCTACCGGTTCTCATTTGAAAGGCGGCGATTTTAACACATTAAGCATAAAAACTTTTAGTTATATTGCAATAAAGCTTTGACAAAAAAAGATTTATCCCTATAATGCGCACAACTTAGAACTTTACTTACATATAAAAGTTTTAGATTCATCGCCCTGACCCTCGGTCGCTCGTGAAATTTTGAAGCGACTATCTTTAGATTTAATATTAAATCTATCTTTACTGGTTAGCGGCTATGCCCGTGCGCTGGTAAATAAAGCATCATCAATATTTTTTTGAATTCTGCTTTTTGCGTTATGTTTTTGCATGACTACAAACATAGATGTATTTGCTTGCGCCCTTTTTTGTTTTTTATGAAAGGGACTACATGTCTTTTGAATCGTTAAATCTACACCCTACCATCCTCCGCGCTATTGAAGAGGCTGGCTACACAACACCTACACCTATCCAGGCACAAGCCATTCCAGAAGTAATCGCAGGACGCGACCTGATGGCATCAGCACAGACTGGTACTGGTAAAACTGCAGCATTTACATTACCTGCACTTAACTTATTAGCCACACCACACGAATCTAAAAGCCGTGGTCCACGTATTTTGGTATTGGTACCAACACGTGAACTTGCTGCTCAGGTCAATGAATCTGCACGTAAATACGGCAAATATATCCGCGCACGTACTGTAAGTATCGTGGGTGGTATGCCTTACCCATTGCAAAACAAACTGCTGTCACAACCTTTAGATATTCTGGTTGCTACACCAGGCCGCTTTATTGATCACCTGGATCGTGGTCGTATTGATGTATCACGCCTGCAAATGCTGATTCTTGATGAAGCTGACCGCATGCTGGACATGGGCTTTATGCCTGATGTTGAGCGTATCTGTGAAGCATTGCCAGCAGAACGTCAAACATTATTGTTCTCAGCAACACTGGATGGCAACATTGGCCGTATCGCCCGTGACATCCTGAAAAATCCAAAAACAATTGAAATTGCACAGCAAAAAGAAAAACATGCCAACATTGAGCAGCGTTTGCACTTTGTTGATGACATGACACACAAAAACAAATTACTGGAGCATCTGTTGATTGCACCAGAAGTTAACCAAACGATTATTTTCACTTCAACAAAACGTCACGCTGACGTATTGGCAGAAGACTTGTATGCAGCTGGCCACAAAACAGCAGCTTTGCATGGCGATATGACACAAGGTGCGCGTAACCGCACATTGACTAAACTGCGTCACGGTGATGTAAAAGTATTGGTTGCAACTGACGTTGCTGCGCGCGGTATTGACGTGGCTGGCATCTCACACGTGATCAACTACGACTTGCCTAAATTTGCAGAAGACTACGTTCACCGTATTGGCCGTACTGGTCGCGCCGGTGCTACTGGTATTGCAATTTCATTTGCATCAAACATGGATCGCCATATCTTACGTAAAATTGAGCAGTTCACTGGTCAACGTATGGAACCTGCAGTGATCGAAGGCTTTGAACCTAAACGCCCAATGAAAATGGACGCTCCAGGTGGCCGTGGTGACCGTCGTGACGGTCATAAACCAGGTGGTCGCGGTGGCTTTAAACCACGTGATGACCGTGGTGGCTACAAAGGCCGTGATGACCGCAGTGGTGCTAGCCGTGACAGCGCTCCTCGTGATAGCGCGCCTCGTAGCGAAAACCGTTTTGAAAACCGCGGTAACCGTGATTCAGCACCGCGTGAAGCAAACGGCAATTCAGCCGGTTATGCACCAAGACCAGAATTTAACCGTTCAGAAAGATCAGCTGGCGACCGTCCACGTAGTTTCGGCGATCGTAGCTCTTCAGGTGATCGCAGCTCTTCTGGCGATCGTAGCCGTGGTGCAAATGCAGGTGCGCCTAACCGCAGTTTTGGTGACAGCGTAGCGTTTGGTAAAAAGCCTTACTCACGTGATAGCCAACCTCGTGATGGTCAACGTAGCGAAGGTCGTGCAGATCGTAGCGCAGTGCCAGCACCAGCACGTCGTGACAACAACCGTAACGAAGGCAGAAGTAATGCATCACGTGGTTTTGCCGGTGCAGGTGCTAATGCAGGTAGCGGTGCTCCACGTCGTCCACGTAGTTTTGCTTAAGTAGAAATATATATTGAACAGTATCCAACAAATGACAGATCTAGTAACAGAAGCAGTAAATTCAGAAGTTCCGAGTTTCAGCACTTTAGGCCTTGCGCCTGAACTGCTGCGCTCACTGACTGACTCTGGCTATACAACACCTACGCCTATCCAGTTACAGGCAATTCCTGTAGCCTTGGCGGGCGGTGATTTAATGGCCGGGGCGCAAACCGGCACAGGTAAAACTGCTGCCTTTGCGTTGCCTTTACTGCAAAAGTTACTGCCGCTGGCCAACAGCAGCACCTCCCCTGCCAAGCATCCGGTGCGTGCGTTGATTTTAACGCCAACACGGGAACTGGCAATTCAAGTGGAAGAAAGCGTCAAAGCCTATGCCAAACATACACAACTGCGTTCGCTGGTTGTGTATGGCGGTGTAGACATAAGAACGCAGACGCCACACCTGAAAACCGGGATTGAAGTGTTGGTAGCAACCCCTGGCCGTTTGTTGGATCATATTGAACAAAAAACCTTACAGCTTGGCCAAGTACAGATGTTAGTGCTTGATGAAGCCGATAGAATGCTGGACATGGGCTTTATGCCGGATTTGCGTCGTATTTTGGCCTTATTGCCAAAACAACGCCAGAATCTGATGTTTTCAGCCACATTCTCCAATGAAATTAAAAAACTGGCCGATGAGTTTTTAACGAAACCGCAGCTGATTGAAGTCGCCCGTAGCAATGCTACCAACGACAACGTCACTCAAAAAGTATACCAAGTAGCGCAAAGCGATAAAGAAGCATTGTTAATACAATTGCTGAAACAAGCAGATGCGAAACAGGTGATTATATTCACCAAAACAAAAATTACCGCCAGTCGTCTAAGCCGCAGCCTGATAAAAGAAGGCATCATTGCTGACGCGATTCATGGCGACAAAACACAGCAGGAACGTATCAAGGCTTTAGACGCATTTAAAGCCGGTACGGTAACTGCACTGGTTGCAACAGATGTAGCCGCACGCGGTCTGGATATCAGCGAATTACCGATGGTGATTAACTACGAGATTCCAAGCGCACCGGAAGATTACGTACACCGCATTGGCCGTACCGGCCGTGCAGGCGCGCTAGGTGTTGCAATTTCATTTGTCAGTGACGATGAAGAAAAGTATCTGATAGAGATCGAGAAGCTGATTAAACGTCAGATTCCAAAAGAAACAGTTGCATTGGATAAACCGGCAGCCCGCTCACGCACGACTCATGCAAAAACAGCAACTCACAGCAAAACCAGCTATCAGGATAAAGCTCAAGATGCTGCCCCAACCAGGCGACCTGCCAAACAAAAAAGTAGCGACCCGTGGTTTGATAAACCTTACGAGCCTACTTCACAGCCACCTCAGAACGATGTTACCAGAACCTTTTCTGGCAAGAAAAAACCAGTGGCGGCATTACTTGGTGGCTTGCCCGCTAGTAAATAAACTGCCAATTTAAACTAGTTAATTTAAACCAGTGACTGGTTTAAATTAACTTATTGGTTTCGCATAAAATCAGCCACGCCGTATAACTGCGTGGCTAATTTTTTCATAAGTTCATCCTCATAGCTCAGCTGATGCATGGCTTTGATCATGCAGTACATCCACTGATCACGCGCGGATTCATCAACTGCAAACGGCATATGGCGCGCACGCAGCATCGGGTGACCATAACGTTCGATATATAACTGCGGACCACCGGTCCAACCTGTTAAAAACATGAACAATTTTTCTCGCGCTGAAGTTAAATCCGGCTGATGCATATCACGCAGCGGCTTTACTTTCGGGTCACTATCCATAATGTCATAGAACGTTTCGACCAATAGTCGAATATTCTCAACGCCGTTTACTTCACCGCCCAACAGCTCAAAAAAAGTTCTTTTGTCACTGCCGGCCTCTTCGATTTTATCTATCATACGACCACTAAACTACAACAGGTTTAACCAAACTGGCAGCCAGTTTGGCACGAGTTCTGGCTTCATCAATATCTTTACCGGTTGCAAGTGCAACACCCATACGGCGTTTGGTGAAAGACTCGGGTTTACCGAACAGGCGTATATCGGCACTCGGCACAGCCAGTGCTTTTTCAACACCATCAAATGCCAGTTGCGTTGTTTCATACCCGCCGTAAATAACAGCACTTGCCGCCGCGTCGCGCAAAGCAACATCTACCGGCAAACCTAAAATAGCACGTGCGTGCAGGTCAAATTCACTGAAACGTTGACTTGCCATGGTGACCATACCGGTATCATGCGGGCGTGGGCTGACTTCGCTGAACCATACATAATCGCCTTTAATAAAGAGTTCAACACCGAACAGTCCTAAACCACCCAGGCTATCAGTCACGGCTTTGGCAATACGTTTAGATTCTTCGAGCGCTTTTGCTGTCATCGCCTGTGGCTGCCAGCTTTCCACGTAGTCACCATTTTTCTGCACATGGCCGATAGGTTCACAGTAGTAAGTCGTAATTTCACCCTGTGCATTCTTTGCACGTACTGTCAGCAAAGTAATTTCATAATCGAAATCAATCTGGCCTTCTACAATCACTACGCCTTGATTTACACGACCAGCCGAAGCTGCATAATCCCAAGCGGTTTTAACTTCACTGGCATTGGTAATGCGAGACTGGCCCTTGCCGGAAGATGACATGGTAGGTTTGATAAAACAAGGGTAACCGATACCGGCATCAATAGCAGCCTGCAACTCTGCCTCACTCTTGGCAAACGCATAAGGCGAGGTTGGCAACTTGAGCTCTTCAGCTGCAAGTCTGCGAATCCCTTCACGATTCATCGTGAGCTGCACTGCTTTAACGGTAGGGATCACAGTAGCGATGCCTGATGATTCAATGTCAGCCAAAGTAGCGGTATTCAATGCCTCGATTTCAGGCACAATCAGATGCGGTTTTTCCAAGGCAATCAAATCACGTAACGCCTGATCATTCGTCATATCAATCACATGTGCACGGTGTGCAACCTGGTGACCTGGCGCATTTTTATAGCGATCAACTGCGATCACCTCAACACCAAGACGCTGTAATGCAATGATGACTTCTTTACCAAGTTCACCGCTGCCTAACAGCATGACACGGGTTGCGTTGGGGCTTAGAGGGGTACCGATTTGCATAGGATTCTTTCAGTTTTTAATTGAATGAATAATACCATGCGGCAATTTTTTAAGAAATTTGAAGATGTAACTAAAGTGTGAAAATGTAGTAGAAAATCAGTAGCGGGCAGACCTAATGATAAAGATAAAACTCACACCAAGCCAAAGCTAGTTCTTGATCTGATGTTTATCCATACGGTAGCGCATAGTCATGCGGGTAATACCCAGCTTACGTGCGGCTTCTGAAACATTATTTCTGGTTTCTGCCAGCACTTGCAGCAATATCGCTTTCTCGGCAGAGTCGAGTGCTGACTGCTGCGCGTCAATCTTCAAGCTGGATTCGCTAGCACGGTAAATCGGCAATGCCAGATCCACATCCGTCACCTGACTATTGTGGCATAACAATACGGCCCTGCTAACCTGATGCTTCAGCTCGCGCAAATTTCCAGGCCATGAGTAACTTTCAATCATGCTGATCGCATCGGACGTAAATGTTGGCATCGGCAAACCATAACGTCTGGCAGTCTGTGCTGCAAAATGCTTGGCTAGCAACATGATGTCTCCTGCACGCTCGCGCAAAGGTGGCATCGCGATACTCATCACATTCAGTCTGTAGTACAAGTCCTGACGGAAGCGACCCTGCTGTGACATTTCATGCAGGTCTCGGTTGGTAGCAGCAATAAAACGTGCCGGCACAGCGCGCTCTTTAGTCGAACCAATACGCCGCACAACACGGCGCTCCAGCACATTCAACAGCTTGGCTTGCAGCGTCAGCGGCAATTCGCCAATCTCATCTAAAAAAAGTGTGCCATCTTCGGCAGCTTCGATCAAGCCCGGTCTAGTACTGACTGCGCCTGTGAATGCGCCCTTCTCGTGTCCGAACAGTTCGCTTTCAATCAGCTCTGCCGGTAATGATGCACAATCTACATGTACAAAAGGTTTATCATTGTTACTATCTTGGCTGGATAAATGCAGCAAACGTGCAGCAACATCTTTACCCGTACCAGTCTCACCGCCGATCAGCACAGTTGGGGGCACGCTGTCAGTAGAGACAAGCTGTGCAATGCGTTTTATTTGAGACTTGATACTCTGCATGGCCAAGCTATCGCCCAGCAGTTCAACGCCTTCTATCGCATGTGCATTGCGCTGGCGAGAATAATCCAGACTATTATTTTGAACAGCCGCTGTTTCGGCTTTTTGAATAGAGAGCAAAAGCTCTTCAAGATCGATAGGTTTTTAAGGTAATCAACCGCGCCCTGCTTCATCGCATTGACGCGTCGCGAGGTTTCACCGTGCGCGGTCATCACAATCACCATCGCATTTTAGCTACAAAAATGGCAGCAAATCCAGACCATTGCCATCCGGCAAGCGCATATCCAGTAAAACGATATCCGGGACAAACTGTTTTGTAATATCGCGCATCCTGAACACTTTCAACATGCGCACATTCGTAATTGGATTTTTGCAACCTGCGCATCACCGCACGGGCAAAAAGAGCCTCATCCTCAACGATCAATACCTTTGATTGCTGCTTGAATGATGCAGAACTTTCACCCGAACCGAGATGCGCTAATTGCAAAAGAATCTCCTTACTTAATCAGCTTTGGCATCATATGCTGTTTTTTTTGCACCAAAATCATAACGTACACCTAACCAGCCAGCACGTGGGGCACCTGGCATCACCAGTTTTGATGCAGAATCCTCACCGGCAAACGCCCCATTCTGGTTAATCCAGCTTTCACCTAACAAACCGCCTGATGCATACTCTTTATCAAAAATGTTGATTGCCTTGGCAAACACCTGCCAACCACTGGCACCAAATTTATAACGCGTATCCAGATTCACTACGGTATAGCCACTTACTTTGCCATCGCCTTGGTAACCAGCGCCAGAATTTGCCTTGTGTTTATTATTTTCGTTACCGCGTGCATAAACGTCAGCAAAGGTATTGATATTAGTACCTACAGACCAATTTGGTGTTACTTGATATTGCATGCGAATTTTCAAGGCATGATCTGGCAAATTAGCCAAGCGACTACCCTTCTTAACATCAATCACATCGTTACCGTTACTATCCGTATATGAAGTTGAGTTAACTTGATTGACTAAGGACAAGTCACTTTCATAGGTAGCTTTTACATAACTATAGCCAGCATTCCAGCTAAACTTGCCGATATCGCCGTTCAAACCTAAATCCAGGCCCATACGGCGAGTTCTTCCCACGTTATCAAAATAACCCATGCCATTTGCTGCATTGGTGGATATAAACTGAATATCATCATGGTTTTCAGTTCTATATACAGCACCTGACCACTTGATGTTTGAAGTTAAATTACCGCGTGCACCAAATTCATATGTTTTGGAAACTACTTTTTCCAGTGGAGGGTCGCCTGCCATCGCATTTGGCAGCTTGCATGGGTACAATGGGTTAGCACAACCTAACTCCATAGAGGTTGGAGCACGCATGCCTTCATTATATGAACCGTACACAGTCAAATCCTTAGTCGGTGTAAAGCTCAGGCCGACAGCAGGATTAAATCGATTGAAACTATGATCACCACTAAGGGTTTCAGGATTAGTTGTATCAGGGATCAACTTGTCACGATTTTCCACTTTAATGTGGTTGTAACGTCCTGATAGCGTCAAATGCCAGAAATCATTCAGAGACAATGTATCTGTCGCAAATATGCCCCAAGTATTGGTCTTGCCGTGCAAATCAACTGCAGCATCTACACTTTCCAAACCTAGACCATCTACACCGCGAGTCGCGTTGATAATGCCAAATTCAGTAGACTGATTAAACTTGATCTTTGAATGATCATAGCCGAAACCTACAATAAGCTGATTCTGTTTTTGCATGAATGGCTGATTGAATGCCAATTGCGTATTAAAACCATAGCCTGTCTGGTCAGTTTTACTTCTGTTAAGCGCACCACTACAATGCTCGTCCGCATCACCACCGGTGTTGGCAATACAATCTGCATTATTTGTATCGATGTCTGTACCTAAAACATAATCATCATTTACATCACCGTTCAAGGTTTTACGATTTGACTGACGGTAATAAGTATTTGCTGTTAACTGCACATCATCGTTTAACCAATGGCTACCATTTAAGTTCAGGAAAGACATGGTATTTTTGGTCTGGTCAGGACGCGTATTAATTGTTTCACGACCAAACTGCCGCATGAGTTCTTCCTGAATCAGGCCATTACCGATCATGTTATTTTCAGCACCGGTGTAACTTAATTCCAAGCGTGAAGTTTCGTTTTGCCAACCTACCTTACCGAAAAGCTGCTTAACTTCAGTCGGTGAATAATCACGCCAGCCATCTTCATCAAAGTAATTACCGGAAATGAAGTAATCTACAGAGCCATCTGCAGAAACGCCGCCAAACTCAGCTGCTGTGTTTTTACGGCCCCATGAACCAAAGCTGGTTTCAACAGCACCGCCTTGATGGGTACGGCCATTCTTAGTCACGATGGACAATGAACCACCTAGCGTATTCAAACCAAACACCGGGTTAGAGCCTGGCATCAAATTAATACCGGCAATGGCATTCACAGGAATCAAGTCCCAGTTTACTGCATCACCGAATGGCTCGTTGACGTACACCATCCTGAAATACTGACAAGCCAGGGGTGCCTAACAATGATGAAACAGTAAAGCGGAACAGAACATCTGGCTGGAATGGATTATTCTGTGTTTCGTTAACACTTACACCCAACAAGTTATTATTCATGTAATCAGCGATATTCAAGCTGCGCTGTTCCAGCAGTTCTTCACCATTCACCACTTGCACGTTAGATGGAATTTGCTCAAGTGGCAAACCAACACCGGCAAGCGGGGTTGTACTGATGACCTCAACCTTATTGGTTGTGATTTTGCCATTTTCTGCTGCTACCGCATGCTGTTGCATGGCGTAGGCGGCAAGTATTGCTGTTAAAATTATTTTTGGTTGTAATGTTTTTTGCATGATATTCCTTGAATTCTTAAACTAAAGAGCTTTTCTCCCAGTATATAAACAGCAAAAAACATTCCTGAAACTACCAACTGTTACAAAATGTTAAAAGCTATGCTTTATCAACAACTAAGCGTGATTTTAACTTTACTGACATTGGGATTGTATCTGAAATATTGGTTGATTACAGCCAATTTGGTGGTTGATTACAACCACCAAATATCTAAATACTATTCAGTAGCTGCCTAGGCGGAATATTCAAATATCCACGCAAGCCCAGCCATGCAGCTAAAGGTATTGCCGTTGTCGCGACCAACATCGCCGAAATTGCTAAAGTCAGATTAAACTGAAATGGTATATCGAGCACTTTAGCGCTGATGTAATAAGCAAGCGCATTGGCCGCAACCGTTGCGACCAGTGCAGCAATCAAACCGATCAAAGCAAACTCGGTAAAATAGGCAATGCTTACCTGACGGCGTGAAGCGCCAAACACCCGCATCAACGTAGCCTCAGCTACGCGTTCATCTCTGGTTGCTACCAAGGCGGCGTAGAGCACTGCAATCCCTGTGATTAAACTGAATGCAAACACATATTCAACTGTGCTGCTCATTTTTTGCATAATGCCACGCACCTGCTGCATCAGCGCAGCAATATCAATCACAGTAAGATTAGGATACTGCTTAACCAGTTGATTCAATGACAAGTCCGCGCCTAAAGGCAAATGAAAACTGCTGATGTAGTTCGCTGAAAAGTTATCCAGCACTCCGGGCGGCGTTACGGCAAAGAAATTAGCCCGCATCGTATCCCAGTCAACCTTTCGTAGACTGGTCACCGTCAAAGTTAACAGGTTACCAGCAACATCAAAAGTCAGTTTATCTCCTAATTGAATACCCAAGGTATTTGCCAAATCCTGCTCTAAAGATAAGTATGGCTTGCCATACTCAGCTTCAGTCCACCAGCGCCCAGATAACAGCTGATTATCACTTTGCATCACTGCTGCCCATGACAGGTTAAACTCACGCTCCGCAAGGCGTCTTGCCCGTTCCTCAGTCCATTGCGTAGATTTAACAGCCTCACCATTTTTGCTAACCAGCCTGCCTCGCACCATAGGGAACACGGTAGTGCCTTTAATACCCTGGTCGCTAAAAAACTCATTCAAGCCATTGATCTGCGTTTGCTGAATATTAATCACAAAGCGATTTGGCGCATCTTCCGGCAATGAAGCCTGCCAATTATGGATTAGATCACCACGAATCAACGCCAGCAGCATCAGCACCATTAGCCCCATACTAAAGCCTATCGTTTGTACCGTAGATAATGCCAGTCGCGTTCTTAAGCCCTGCACACCCACGGTAATGGTTGAAAAGGTTTTATTATCTGGTGACAATCTGATTAAAAATCTGGCCAGATATACCAAGCCATAGGCAAAAGCAAATACCACCAGGCAAAGCCCAAGCATTGCCAGAATAGTTGATAAAGCAATTTTGATATCCTGCGCCTGCCAGAAAACCATAGCCGCCATCACCAAAGCTGCCGGCAGAAATTTTGCCTGCGCTGAAATCGGTTGCACCAGTGTTTCACGCCGCAGAATATTCATGGCGGTAAGTTTACGCATCTGCCATGCGTGCGGTACCACTACGGCTATCATCATTACCAGACTGGCAACAAGGCCGATAGCAATAGGTAGCATAGATGCCGCTGGCAATGCTTCAACAAACAAGCTGCCCGCCAATTTGGCCAAACCGATTTGTGCAACGTAGCCAATTACTATACCCAGTAGTGCACTAAAAAAAGCAATTAGCAGCGTTTGTATCGCCAGCACCTGCAGCACCGTATTCTGTAAAGCACCAAAGCAGCGCATCAGGGCAAACATGTCCAAACTCTGTTTAATGTAAGGCATGCTTGATAACAGCATCGCCACCATCGCCAGTATCACACTCACCATCGCAGATAAACCTAAAAACTGCTCAGCCTTATCCAGCGCCAACTTGATTTCCGGGCGTGCATTACGCAGGTCTTCTATACGCTCGCCACGGGCAAGTTGCGGCTTCATCTGTTGATGAAACTGCTGTATTTTTTTAAGTTCGCCCGACAACAAAAGCTGATATTTAACACGGCTACCGTATTGAATCAGTTTTGTTGCTGCCAAATCTTCTACATTCATCATCAGCCGGGGTGCGAAACTGAACATATCTCCGCCACGCGAAGGCTCGCGCAGCAATATGGCTGTGACAAGCAGGCTCTTCTCCCCGACTGTCACCTGATCGCCAACTTTTAAATCCAGCACATTGGCTAATCTGGGCTCTATCCATGCCTCACCACTTGCAGGGGCAGCTTTGACGACTCGCCCTGCATCAGAAACCGTAGCTCCCAGTGTTAAGTCGCCACGTAACGGAAAGTTATTGCCAACGGCCTTAACCTCTACCAGCTGACTGTTATCTCCGGTAACAACCATACTGGGAAATTCATAAGTTTTCACCGCAACAAAGCCCAGCTGTTGCGCTTGCTCAAAAAAAACAGCTGGAATTTCATGATCAGCCAAAACAGCAAGATCGCCACCCAGCAATAAAGCACCCTGCTGGCTCAACGCAGACTCTATACGCTCAGTAAAAAAGCCTACCGCAGTAATTGCAGACACGGCCAGCACCAGCGCAAACACCAGCACCCTCAAGGCACCGGCACGCCATAAACTCAAGGTTTGTGACCAGGCCAATTTAAAATTTAGAAACATCGCCTGCATCCCCATTACTGTGCCAACTCTTCCAACACACCATTCACCAGCCTGAGCTGACGCTGGCATCGGTTAGCCAGCTGAATATCATGTGTGACCAAAACCAGTGTCGTGCCGGCCTCGGCGTTCATTTTGAACAGCAGTTCAATAATCATTTGCCCGGTAGCATGGTCCAGGTTACCGGTAGGTTCATCGGCAAACAGGATTTCTGGCTGTATTGCAAAAGCGCGCGCGATAGCCACACGCTGCTGCTCACCGCCGGATAGTTGTTTTGGGTAATGTGTGACGCGTGCACTCAAGCCTACTTTTTTTAATGCCTCCAGCGCCAGCTCTTTAGCGTTAGGCTGATTTTTTAACTGCAAAGGCAGCATGACATTCTCAAGAGCGGTAAGTGACGGTAGCAGCTGAAATGACTGGAAGACAAAGCCCATACTTGCAGAGCGTACCGCGGCACGGCCATCTTCATCCAGATTACTGAACATTTTGCTCTGAATTTGAACCGATCCGTTTGTTGGTACATCCAACCCTGCAAGCAGACTTAATAAAGTAGATTTTCCGGAACCTGAGCTACCGATGATAGCGACCTGTTCACCGGCTAAAATATTCAAATTTAAGCCTTGTAAAATACGAATTTGGTTATCATGGTTAATTATTTCATAATAAAGATCGTTCGCATGAATGATTGGGAGTTGATGCATTAATGTTATTCCGTTTATTTTCTAGATTTAAAAAATTAAGCTTTAAAAATTCAAGATTAAAAAGTTCAGTAGTTAGTCTGTGTTTAATCAGTTTCGTTGCATTGCCTATACCAGTATTCGCTGCTAATCCTAAAATTTTAATTTATGGTGACAGCTTGTCTGCGGCTTATGGCATTCCCCAACAACAAGGCTGGGCAAATTTATTAAAGAATAAACTTGACCAGGAAAATCTACACTTCGACGTTATTAACGCTAGTATCAGTGGCGAAACAACCAGCGGTGGCCTGACTCGCCTTACACGTACCCTGGAACAGACGAAGCCACAGACTATTATCATTGAACTCGGTGCCAATGATGGTTTACGCGGTTTACCTGTAAAAAACATGCATGACAACCTTGATGCAATGATTCAATTGAGCAAAAAATCGGGAGCGAAAGTGCTATTGGTCGGCATGAGAATACCGCCCAACTACGGCCCAAAATATACAGAAGAATTCAGCCAGACTTATATAAAGCTGGCCAAGCAGCATAAAGTTTCAGTCGTACCGTTCATGCTCGAAAACGTTGCTGCAAAACCTAATTTAATTCAGCAGGATGGATTACATCCTAATATGCTTGGACAACCGATAATCCTAAATAATATCTGGCCTGAATTACAAAGCTTGCTTAAAAAACGGGTCCGTTGATAGCTTACAAACTTGATCTGAGCTTAATGTACTGAATCCTGCCAGATAATTTCCAGCCCTGGTTCATCAGCCTGAGCCTGCAGGCCATAGGCAATACCCACACCGGGTACGCATGCGAGCTTATCTTCCCAATAAATCAGTGGTATGTACATGCGCTGCCAAGGCGGCATACTCAGCTCTTGCAACAGGTACTTGAGCGTTCGGGTTGGCCTGAGTGCATCCGGCTTAAAACGCTCACCGCCATTCCGGTTGGTGATTCTAAGTTTAGTAACACCCTGCTTTAATGCCAAACCTGCCCCAAGTACTGACTTAAATAGCAACTTACCACCACTGGGCAGTATTAACTCAGATTCACCTTCCCACACCATATCAAATGGCGCTGCCATTTTATCTTCACACAAATAAGCTCTTTGCTGATACTTACGCAAGTGCAGGTGCTGCAGTTTGATGTTGAGGTCAGCATCTTTTCTTGAATTAAATAGCTGCTCGATGATTTCATTCAAATGCTCGGCAGCAGGCATCGTCAACTTATTCTGTGCAAACCACCAACGCAGCACGTTTTTAGTGCGCACAGCAGTCAGTTCACCCAGTGCCTGCAAGCAAAGGCTGTTATCTGACAGCATATTCTCTGCATCCTGAACAGCCAATACTTCAAGCAGTTCGCTTGCCTCCGCCATATGTGAGGCAGTTCTTGCCAGCACAGCTTTTACACTTGTAAAACGAGATTCCAGTACCGGCATTAGCTCATGGCGCACAAAGTTGCGGTCATATTGCGTGTTGTCGTTACTCTCGTCATCACACCATTTAATAGCATGCTGCAATGCATATTCATGCAGCGTCTGACGCGAAACATTCAATAATGGCCGTAATAATCTCCGCTTATTGTCAACTGCCGCCATGCTGGATAAACCTTTAACGCCGGCGCCCCTGAATAATTGCAGCAGTAGTGTTTCAGCCTGGTCATCCTGATGATGGGCTGTGACGACAAAGTCAGGTGCCTTTTCGTCTGCAGCATAGGTAAACAAAGCGTTGTAACGCAACTGGCGGGCCTCCGCCTCAATGCCCTGCTCGCTGTTTTTGTAATCGGGATTTTTGGTAACATTCACGTGCGCAATCTGCAACGGCACATTCAACTGCTGACACTGCACCGCGCAGAAATCAGCCCAAACATCTGCATTGACACTCAAGCCATGATGCACATGCATGGCATGTAATTCGAATGGAAGGTTGGCTCTGAGTTCTGCCAACAGATGTAGCAGAATGACTGAATCCAGACCACCGCTCAAAGCCAATAGTAATGTTGGTTTTGAGCCAGCGATCTGTAAATTCTTAACAAGAAACGCATTAAGCTGAAGGCTTAATGGATGCGTGAAAGTTTCGGGGTGGCTGTTAGCTTTCCGATTCAAAAAAGCGCTATTTTTCAGCGACTTCTTTGAATTTGCCATAACTCATCAAACGCTCGTAACGGGTTACTAACAATGATTTAATTGATTTAGCTTTCAAGCGTGTAAGTTCTTCTTTAAGCGCACCACGCAAAGTTTCCATGATGACTTCAGGTGAACGATGCGCACCGCCCAATGGTTCAGATACAATTCTATCCACCAGACCCATGGCTTTGAGGCGATCTGCAGTAATCGCCAGCGACTCGGCAGCAACTGAAGCTTTATCTGCACTCTTATACAGAATAGAAGCACAGCCTTCTGGTGAAATTACAGAATAAGTACCATATTGCAGCATCAGCAATTGATCCACCACACCCAATGCCAGCGCGCCACCGGAGCCACCTTCGCCGATAATCACACCAATGATTGGTGTTTTCAGTTCTGCCATCACGTACAGGTTACGTGCAATTGCTTCTGACTGACCGCGCTCTTCAGCACCAATGCCTGGATAAGCACCCGGAGTGTCGATCAGTGTTACGACCGGAATATGGAATTTTTCAGCTAATCGGTATAAACGCAAGGCTTTTCGATAACCTTCAGGACGCGGCATACCAAAGTTACGGTATTGACGCTCCTTGATATCACGGCCTTTTTGATGACCAATGACCATCACCGGCTGACCTTCAAATCGAGCTAAGCCACCAACAATCGCAGGATCGTCAGCAAATGCACGGTCACCATGCAGCTCTTCAAAATCGGTGAATAATGCCTGAATGTAATCTAATGTATAAGGGCGCTGCGGATGACGTGCCAGCTGCGAAATCTGCCAGGCAGACAAGTTGCCGTAGATGTCTTCAGACAGCTTCTTGTTTTTCTTTTCCAGCGCATCCAGTTCCTTGGAGATATCAAGATTGTCATGGTCATCATGTGATGTACGCAGGCTTTCAATCTTGGCTTCAAGTTCAGCAATTGGCTGTTCAAAATCTAAATAGGTAATTTTCATGCATTCAACTCGGTTATTAAAGCTTGCTCTAAAAAGTCCATTCAATCATATATTCCGATTAAGACTAGGCGCATCGTCGAAGACAGTACAAATAGTACGGCAAGACGATGCAACAACGTATTAATCGGAATATATGATTGAATGTTAATTATATAGGATTTTTACATTACTTTGACTCAACCACTGCGTCAAGCCATTAATCAGTTCGTCATTCAGATCAACGCGCCATTCACTTCCCAGCATCAGCTCTACTTTGCTGGTTGTATTGTGGTATTCCACTTTAACCGCACAGCCGCGCTGCTCATCTGTAGTGCTCACGCAATAAGGTTTGAGCAATGTCTTTAACTTCATTGCATCAGCTTGGCCATTACATGAAATTTTCAAGAAACTCGCCTTGCTGTTTCTCAAGGTCGACAAATCGTAGAGTTTTCGGGCGTTAACGCGAATTCCGCCTGAAAAATCATCATTGCTCACGCGCCCTTCTACAATCACCAGCTGGTCATCTTTTAATAATTGCTGAGATTGATTCAGCAACTCATTACCGACCACTACCTCAATCCGCGTAGTGCCATCATCAATACCTACTATCGCCATTTTTCCGCGGCCTGTCATGCGCACGCGTATGCCGGACACAATGCCGGCCAGCAGCTGCGGTTGTTCGCGTGGCGCCAAGCTAGCCAATGTTGTTGTTATGAAATTGCTCAAGTCCTTCTGATATGCCCAATAAGGATGACCACTCAGATAAAAGCCCAGTGCTGCTTTTTCTTCCTGCAGTTTTTGCTGTTCTGTCCACGGAGCGACATCTGGCAGCACATGCACAGACTGATCTGAAGCCTCACCAAACAAGCTGTTCTGATTGCTGTTGGCATTGGTCTGCTCGGCCGCGCCTATTGCTAAAGCCACGCCAGAAAGTAAAGCATTACGGTTAGGTTCCAGCTTATCAAACGCTCCGGCACGGATTAATGATTCAATCACTCTGCGGTTCACTTTGCGTAGATCCAGTCGACAGCAGAAATCGAACAGGTCTTTAAACGGCCCGTCAGTTTTACGCGCCTGCAATATCACTTCAATCGCCGCCCAACCTGTGCCCTTTACTGCGCCTAAGCCATACAACACCTGCGTTCTGCTGATAGGCTTGAACTTGAATTCACTTTCATTCACATCCGGTGGCAGCACTTCTACCTTATTCGCTGCGCAATCGTCATAAAAGATATGCACACTGTCTGTATTGTTCATGTCCGCAGACATGGTTGCTGCCAAAAAGGCTGCTGGATAATGCGTTTTCAGGAAGGCGGTTTGATACGCGACTAATGCATAGGCCGCCGCGTGAGATTTATTGAAACCATAACCGGCGAATTTTTCCAGCAAGTCGAATAATTCGCTGGCCTGCTTCTCGGTCATGTTATTTTTGGTAGCGCCCTCGGTAAATATCTTACGCTGGGCATCCATTTCTTCTTTTTTCTTTTTACCCATCGCACGGCGTAGCAAGTCAGCGCCACCAAGGCTGTAACCCGCAACCACCTGTGCAATCTGCATCACCTGCTCTTGATAAACAGCAATACCGTAAGTTTCTTTAAGGATAGGCTCAGTCAACGGATGCGGATATTCCACACGCTGCTTACCGTGTTTACGGCGACAGAAATCAGGAATCAAATCCATCGGACCAGGACGGTACAGCGCTACCAGCGCAATAATATCTTCAAAGCAGTCCGGCATCGCCTGTTTGAGCATGTCCTTCATGCCGCGCGACTCCAACTGGAACACCGCGGTTGTATTTGCAGTTTTCAGCAGCTGGAACGTAGCCTTATCGTCAATCGGCAAATTTTCGAATGACAACGGCGGCAGATTACTTTCAGCACGCTGTTTATTGGCGTTTTCCAACGCCATATCGAGGATAGTCAGCGTACGCAGACCCAGAAAGTCGAACTTAACAAGCCCTACGGCTTCAACGTCATCTTTATCGTACTGGCTCACCAGACTGGCGCCATCAGCCTGACAATATACCGGTGAAAAATCAGAAATCTTGCCTGGAGATATTAGTACACCGCCCGCATGCATGCCGATGTTACGTGTTAAACCTTCCAGACGTAACGCCAGCTCCAGCAATTCACGCACTTCTTCTTCATTCTCGCGCCGCTCGGCTAACTGTGGCTCTTTTTCCAGCGCGTCAGATAAGGTAATGCCGAGCTCTAACGGAATCAGCTTGGCAATACCATCCACAAAGTTAAATGGCAGGTCGAGCACACGCCCTACATCGCGAATCACGGCCTTTGCCGCCATGGTACCGAAGGTGGCGATTTGCGATACCGCATCTATACCGTATTTCTGTTTGACATAATCAATGACGCGATCCCTGCCCTCTTGGCAGAAGTCAATATCGAAGTCGGGCATGGAAACCCGGTCTGGGTTCAAAAATCGCTCAAACAACAGATTGTATTCGAGTGGATCAAGATCGGTAATCCCAAGACTATAAGCGACTACGGAACCTGCACCGGAACCGCGGCCAGGCCCTACCGGCACACCATTATTCTTCGCCCAGTTGATAAAGTCAGCCACGATCAGAAAGTAACCAGCGAAACCCATTTGATTGATCACACCGGTTTCAAAATCCAGTCGTGCGTCATAGTCTGGCTGCTTAGTCGTACGAACAGCCTCATCTGGGTACAACACTTCCAGACGTTTAACCAGGCCACGTTTTGCCTCAGAAATTAAATAGTCATTGAGGCTTTCACCGTTGGGTGTTGGAAAATTGGGCAGATAGTTTTTGCCCAGCGTTAAACTCAGATTACAGCGCTTAGCGATTTCAACGCTGTTAGCAAGCGCCTCAGGCATATCGGCAAACAACACTTTGATTTCAGCCTGCGTCTTGAAGTATTGTTCAGTGGTAAAGCTCTTCGGACGACGCGTATCAGCAAGCACATAACCTTCAGCGATGCAGGTGCGGGCTTCATGTGCACGATAATCATCCGGCGTTGTAAATTGTATCGGGTGCGTTGCCACGACTGGCAACTCAAGCTGCGCCGCTATCGCTCGTACATTCTGAATGTATTGTTCTTCAGCTGTTTTCTGTGCACCAATTGCAATACGCTGCACTTCTAGGTAGAAACGATCCGGGAATAGCTCTTTCCAATTATCGGCGAGCTTTATTGCAGCCTCCGGATTGCCCTGCACACATGCCTGACCAACATCGCCAGCCATAGCACCGGAAAGCATCAACAACCCATTGGTCCCGCATTCAACAAACCACTCACGTTTGAACTCGGCACGGCCACGATACTGATTGGATAAATAAGCCCGACTTAGCAATTGACATAACAAAAGGTAGCCGGCATGCGATTGGCACAGTAGCAAAGCACGTGAGGGCTGCTCTCTGTTTACCGGATTTTCCAGCCAGATATCGCATCCGATAATAGGCTTAACACCCTTGCCGCGTGCTGCCTTATAAAACTTGATTGCACCGAACAGATTGTTCAAATCCGTGAGTGCCAATGCCGGCATTCGGTCATCAGCGGCATGTTTTACATAGTCATCAATCCGCACAATGCCATCCACAATGGAATACTCACTGTGGCAACGTAAATGGACAAATGCTGGAAGTGTTTGACTGGTTTCTGACATAAGGCAAATTTTACCTTATTTGCAGCTGCTTTTTTAGCATCATTTAAGAGCATTTATAAAAGGATTTGTTTTAAACATAACCATCACTTTCATTTAACCGCTTGGCACTTTTAAACTAAAAATTAATAGATTGACCTATGCTTCACAACCATTATATTAAATATGGTAATATTTCCCATTTATAAAACAACATTTTCAATATAGATAAATTTTAACTGGAAATTAGTAGCATCTATATTATCAGCTCCGGCGTGGTAGCCACATACCGCAACTTTGCTGTATGTGATGTTTTCTTAATATTAAATGTTTCTGCTCGACAAAAAAGACTCTAAATCTGGCACAGTTAATGGACTTAACCTTTTATTATCACAAGGAAAATATATGGACAAACACGACAATACGGAATTAAGAGTCAAAAATGCAGAATCCTTTTTAAAAGAAAATGGCGCTCTTGTCGCAATTATTGGAACATCAATAGACATAAGAAAACTACCCAGGAAATTCTTAGATAGCCTGCTTAACGGGGTGGAAGCCTGCCAAAAGCCAAATGAATACATTGGCGCAAATATACGACGTGAATACAGCAATTGACACAATTAAACGCAAAAAAGCCGTTATTGTATTTTCTATAAAAAAAGAATAATTTTATACACCACCGTACAATCATACTCAATATACATGAGCTTTACCAAAGGACTCTTACCATGAACAAAAAAACAAGCCTAACCGTGTTGGTGCTTACTGCCCTAATTGCAACCTCTCTCTGGGGCTGTGCGCCAGAAATAGGTAGCGATCAATGGTGTGCCAATCTCAAGGAAAAACCAAAGGGTGATTGGAGCATGAATGAAGCTGCAGATTTTACGAAGCATTGCATGCTAAAGTAATATGTACATAACAATAACGCTAAAGCATCATGAGCGCTGTTAGCAGCTTTGCGCCAATTGAAGGAGATTCTGTACGTGTGCTGATTCTTGGCTCTATGCCCGGCGTAGCCTCGCTTAATGCATATCAGTACTATGCACATCCACAAAACGCTTTCTGGAAGATTATGGAAGAGATATTGGGCATATCTGCAACTGCTGATTACAAAAAGCGTGTTGAAGGTCTAAAACATTCAAATATTGCGCTGTGGGACGTACTTGAAAGCTGCATACGTCCCGGTAGTTTAGACACTGCTATCGATATGAGCTCTGCTAAAGTGAATGACATTAAAGCACTTCTGCAAAGGCATCCGGGAATTAACGTCATTTGCTTTAATGGTAGCATAGCGGAAAAAGTCTTCAAAAAACGTGTTTTACCTTCACTTAGTGAGTTTTCTGGTGAATATATAAGATTACCTTCTACTAGCCCTGCACATGCCAGCATGTCTTTTGAAAAAAAAGTTATAGCATGGCGTGCCGCGATTCAGCCAATTATTTAAGTCGGAGTGCCTGTGGTACAAAGGCGAGAATCTTGGCGAGACGAATATTAATGAATGTGAACTAATAATCCGCATTTGAAACAGAACTGGATTCCCGCATGTCACGCATGAATAATGTGCTTTAGCACATATATTCTGCGGTGATGCCAACAACTGGTACGCGGGAATGACGAAGCTAAATAAAATTTTGATATTTGCACTAAAAGCGGCTGCAATTAACGCTTCTAGTGCTATTTCAAATAGCTGCTACGCCGGAATTACTTCGGCAACAGAGCGTTTACCTGCTCAATCAAGGTCTCATCCTGCACTGGCTTACCCAAGAAAGCATTGACACCGATTTCTGTTGCAACGTTACGATGTTTATCTGCGGTGCGTGAGCTAATCACGATCAATGGCGTATTGATCGTTGCAGGATTATCGCGAACGTAACGTGAGAACTCGAAACCATCCATACGCGGCATTTCAATGTCGGTCAGAATAATATCCGGTGTAATTTCCTGCAGCTTCTCAATGGCATCCATGCCATCGTTAGCCGTTACCACTTCAAAGTCTTCACGCTCTAGCACACGTGAAAGTACTTTACGCATAGTGAGTGAGTCATCAACCACCAACGCCACTTTTCTTAAGTTCTCTACTACCGGTGCTATCTCGGCAGCCTTAGCTACACCTACTGCAAATACTTCACGGTTCGCCAGCTGCACGGCATTGATCACTAATACAATCGCACCGTCACCCAGCACAGAGGCACCAATCATACCGGGCACATGAGACAACTGCGTACCCATAGGCTTCATCACAACCTCTTGGTTACCAATAATTTCATCAACGTGCAATGCGTTACGATACGCACCACTGCGCATCAGGATGATTGGCGTGTAAATGTGAGACAAAGCGATATGCTCAGAATCGCCAACCAATTTAGATAGGAAATGCAGCGGATAATCACGCCCTGCCCATTCAACCTTGCCAGCCTGATAAGCACTATCCAGATCTTTTTGCTTGAGCTTCTGTACCTGTTCAATCATCACGGTTGGAATAGCAAATACTTTATGGCCAGCACGTACCAATACCACCTGCGCAACAGACAATGTCACCGGCAGGTAGATGTTGAACATCGCGCCTGAACCTGAAACATTACTTACATCAATACGGCCGCCCAGTGCTGCAATATCACTACGTACAGCATCCAGACCTACACCACGGCCTGCGATCTGTGAAATAGAATCTGCTGTTGAAAAACCAGGCTCAAAAATAACTGCCATCAACGCCTGTTCTGTTACTTCCTGACCCGCTGCCAAAAAGCCTTTTTCAGTCGCTTTCTGTTTAACTTTTGCTAAATTAACGCCGGAACCATCATCAGTAATGATCAATGTAATTTCATCATTTTCCATACTGACTTTAAGTCTGATATGGCCGACTTCGGATTTACCGGATTGAATACGATCTTCAGTGCTTTCTAAGCCGTGCGCAACAGCATTACGCAATAAATGCTCTAGTGGAGCACCCAGCTTATCCAGCACGCCGCGATCCAGCTCGATATTTTCACCGTCAATCGTCATTTCCACGCGTTTATTCAGCTCGCGCGCTGTTTGTCGCACAATACGTTGCAAACGCTCTGAGATCGTTGCAAACGGCAACATACGCACACGCATCAGACCCTGCTGCAATTCACGGTTCATGCGGTTTTGCTGTTGCAGGGCTGCGTCAGTCTGATCCAGATTGAGCAACAGACTATGCTGAATGGTTGAAACGTCGTTAACGCTCTCCGCCATCATACGTGTCAGCTCCTGCAGTCGTGTAAAACGGTCAAACTCTAGCGGGTCAAACGCCTCATTCGCCTCTTGCAGCAAGCTCATACGAGATTGCAATTGTGTTTCAGCTTCAATTTCCAGCTCTCGCAGATATGCACGCAGTCTGGTAATACTGTCAGTCAGGTCAATAGACGACTGTTTGAAGTTCTGCATTTCCCTATCCATACGCGAACGCATAATAGAAACTTCACCAGCTTCGTTAATAAGTCTATCCAGCACATCTGCACGCATACGCAAGAATTGCGTTTTACGGACTGACCTACGTGCCGGAATCACCTCCTCAACCACATCCGGGCTTGCCTGATCAGCAACTTTGGCCACAGTACCGGACGTAACTTCATCAAGCATTAAACTGATCTGATCAAACTCCAGGAACATGGTGTCAAAGTCATCAGCAGTAATCTTGTGATTCAAGGCGCGAATCACATGGTCTTCCATACCATGCACGCTGTCGCCTATCAACACCAAACCCGCCATACGCGCACTGCCCTTGAGGGTATGCAGCACACGTTGCAATGAATCAATATATTCCTGATCCTGTGGGTTAGCACGCCAGCCACGAAGATCTTTACCAATCTGCGGCACTAATTCACGCGCTTCTTCCAGGAATAGCGCCAGCAGTTCTTCATTGACCACATTATCTTTTCGCTGCTGTGCCTGTATTTCGACAGCGTCCGTTGCGACAAGTAATTCTGGAACAACATCAGCAGCTATCGTGTTAGCGGCGTTGGCTATTGCGGTTTCAGCAATCGGCTCGTCCACTACTAATTCAGTTTTCAGCTCAGCTGCCACTGGTGTTTCGGCGGTTTCCTTTGCCACAGCTTTAGTTTTTTGCTTCGTCTTTTTCGCTGACTTTTCAGTTTCTTTCACTTCAAGCACAGCTGCTTCTGCCTGCTGTGCAGCTACAACTTGCATCGCAGCAGTAGATTCGCCTAGAGCTGCAATCAGTGCACGTGTTGTTTTAGGCTCATTCAGTGCTTTAACACTTTCCAGTCCATCACCCAGTGCTTTTACTACATTGCCATACAGCTCGGTCTGTTGTTCTGTCCATTTACCGTTATGTTCATCAAGCCAATGCTCAAGCGCGCGTGCCAACTCACCAATCGGTGTAAATCCGGCAGTTAAGGCATTACTGCCAAGCGTATGGGCTGCACGATAACTTTCGCTTGAGTCCATGCTGATAAGATCCTGCGCATCAACCAGTGTTTTATAGTGCTGCTCAGCCTCTGCAAGGAAAATATCAAAAAAGGCTTTGCTCAGTTTACGGGTGCCGCCAATAAGCACTTCCTCTTTTTGCGGCACAGCTTTTTCTACCAGAGCTTGCTCAAACTCGGCTACGAGATCTTTAGCTTGCTGCTGAAATGGAGCTGGGCTCAAGCTTACGCTCTGTTTTTCCAGCAGCTCGGCTACCCAGGTTGCGAACTCGGCAGTCACTTTTTCGATAAACGTTAATATAGGTGTGGTAGGAAACGCCTTGCGCTCAAGCATGACATTCAGCAGATCTTCCACCGCCCATGCCACTTCACCCAATGCCACCAAACCTACAGTACGGCCACTGCCTTTAAGTGTGTGATAAGCACGACGCACTTCTGTTAAAGCACTGCTATCTGTTGCATTCACACGTAAAGCCTGCAGGTTCTGTGCCAGCGTAGCCAAGACTTCTTCGGCTTCTGTCAGGAAAATATCCTGCAGTTCAGGATCTAGGGCTTTATCGACAACAACTTGTACGGCAGAGTCCGCAACTTTTGCCTGTGGTGTTTCGACGTCTGTAACAGGCGTAACAAATTCTGGGATGGTTTCTTCGAATGTAACGCCAGACAATTCAATAACAGGTTCTGCAGATTCAACTGGCTCCAATAATTCTTCAGCATTCAAATTCAGTGCACGCGCGCCCTCTTGCAAGCGCTGTAAGGCACCAGCTAGCGCATGATCAGACTCTGCCCGCACATGCGGCAACTCTTCAGCATACAAACCAAGCATACTTAAACTCTCGGCTACAAGTTCAAAGCTGTTGCTGTAGGGTTCACCAAGTGCTGCACTAGTCGCATTATTCTTAAACAAGTCAACAAATAAGCCACTTAACTCGGCGACCGCCCTAGGCGTAGTCATTTCGAGCATTTCAAATGCAGCGATTACCTGCTGCAATGGCTTATCTGCTCCACTGAGTGCGCTCACATCATCTGGATTTCTAAAGAACGTATCCAGCGCTTTTTCTACCAGTGCCAGCGCATCAATAATCTGCTTGGCAACTGCCTGCACCACACTCGCATCAAGCTTGGTGGTGGAAAAAGCATCAACAGCAGGCGCAAGCTCAAGACCTTGAACAACAGCTTGCAGGCGCTCGCTTTGCGTAGAAATTTTTTGTTTTATATCATTATCTAGATGCTGGTAATGGTCACAACAATGCTCAAGTAAGTTTAAAGATGTAGCAATTTCAATAAATGAAATTTCATTTAATTTGTGCTTGTCAGCCTCTAATGCCTGCACTGCCTCATGAGTCGCATTAATTAGCTTAATAACGTTTTTGTTGGAAATATTTTGCTGAACAGCTGAAGAAATAGACTCCAGTTTATTAATAAAAGCTGACAGGTCAGTAGCTGAAGCAGCGGCATTACTGGCGCTGATGTTAGACCACAGTTCTTTAAGTCCTGGCAGCTCAGCAACTAATTGTGCCAGTGCGGCATGTTCAGCTGCAATGGAAGGCATCGCTTCACCAGCAGCAACAACATCTTGCGGCAAAGCCTCATCCAGTTCAAACACATCTTTCACGCGAGATATTAAATCTGTAACACGGTCACTGATTGCAACGTAATAAAGCAATTCGCGCAACAATTGTGAAGGTGCCTTACATCCCTAACGCAAGATTACCAAGCTGACGATCCAGTTTGCGACAGAGTTTTGCGCCGTTATTCGCCGCAACTTTATCTTGCGCTAAAAGTCTGCAAATGCTGAAGCTGTCCACCACAGTGTTCTCGTGCATTTTTAACCTGAACTTGCTGCACTTTTATAACGGCTTCACGCATTGTAGATAATGCATCTGCATTTTTTGTACGTAACCAGTCCAAAAGTGCTCTCTGGAAAACTGCCCGCTGCTCAGCTACAAAAATAGGAATTGCGGCTTCTTCAATCGGATTAGAAGGCAGATCTTTTGGTGCGCTGTTATCAGTATCTGGAAAGAACAGCTCACTTTCTTCAATAGACTCCCCTTGAGCCTCAACCAGAGGTTTCAAGGTTGGATATAAACGTATTGGGGTATCCGCAGCGCCATTCATGAGATCTTGCAGATATTGAGATAAGGTCTCTACCGCTAGAGTCAGTTGCGCAACCATCTCTTGCGTAACAGGTATCGTCTGCTGCGCAATCTTGCTTGTCAGCTTTTCAATCTCGGCGCTATAGCGTTTGCATCCTTCCAAGCCGACCATATCCAACGCACCGTTCACTTGATAAAGATGCGCCAGGGTAAGTCTCAGAGAGGCTACATTACCAAGATTCTGGCTAACCTCATTAAAGCTGGCCAGAACTTTTTTCAGCGACTGGTCAATCTCGTCTTTAACCCAGGACAATGGGCCGGTATCAAATGCTTCAGGCATTTTGTACTCCCATTTCTATATACGTTTTTTTCATGGAGTTCTTTTTATCTCACGTTACAAATTAACACGTAGCATTGACGTAGATGTTCTCTAGTCTTGGGTTACAGTTTAAAGCCAGCTACTGAGTCGCGTAACTCTTCCGCCAGCGATGTGAGCTGACCTACAGACTCAGCTGTCAACTTGGTACCCTGTGTTGTTTGTGTCGTAATTTCCTGAATCATCTGCATGTTGTTCGCAACCGTTTTGGCAGAGTCTGTCTGCGCATTCGTAGCCACAGAAATTGACTGAATCAGTTGCGCCAAGTTGGTAGTAACCGTTTCAATTTCATTCAATGCCTGTCCTGCAGCATCAGCAACGCGTGCACCGTCAACTACACCCTCGGTACTCTTCTCCATCGCGGCAACCGCGCCGTGCGTATCGGTCTGAATCGTCTTCACAATCGCACTAATCTGTTTCGTCGCTTCAGATGAACGTTCCGCAAGACGCTGAACCTCCTCCGCAACCACCGTAAAGCCTCGACCTGCTTCACCGGCTGATGCCGCCTGAATCGCAGCGTTCAACGCCAGAATGTTGGTTTGTTCGGTAATGTCTGAAATCAACTCCACGATTTCACTAATTTCTTGTGAGCTTTCACCCAAGCGTTTAATACGTTTAGAAGTTTCCTGAATCTGGGTACGAATCTCGTTCATCCCTGAAATCGTGTTTTGTACCGCCTGTGAACCCTGCACAGCAGCTTCAAGCGAGCGTTGCGCAACCTGTGCCGCCTGTGCCGCGTTGCTGGACACCTGCAAGATAGAACGTGTCATGTCGTTTACCGCATCGGTCGTTTGAATAATTTGTGCTGACTGTGTTTCCGCAGCGCTCAGCAACTGTTCAGAAGTATCCTGCGCAACTGAAGTCGCAGATGTCACCTGCTCCGTCGCATGGTTAATCTCGGTAACCAGATCTCGCAAGCTATCAATCGTATAGTTAATAGAGTCAGCAATCGCGCCGGTAATGTTGTCACGCACTTCCGCTTTTACCGTCAGATCACCATCCGCCAAGTCACCCATCTCATCCAGCAGCTGTAAAACTGCCTCCTGGTTATCCTGGCCTTCTTTAGCAAGCTGGTTAGTCAACACTACAGACTGCGCTGTTTGTTTTTTACCGTAGAAGAACATCAGGAATACCAACACCAAACCCAATAACAGCAAACCTGCCAGCACAAACTGAATGAAACGCGTTTGCGACTCAATCAATGTATTGTTTTCTTTTTGAATTGCCAGCGTAAAATCATTACCGGCCTGCTTACTGGCCTCAAACGCTGCTGTTAAATCCAGCAATGGCGCTGAAGCCGCAACCGTACCCAGTGGCAGAGCAGGAATGTAGCGTTTGTTAGCCACTTCAAAGAAGTTAGAACCGGCTTGAATAACGGCCTCTAATTGTGCTTGCAGTTTTTCGTTATCAAGATTTTTACGCCAGTATTCTGAACGATCCTTAAACAATGCCTCACTCTTAGCCGCGTTGGCGAGGGCTTTGTCGCGTTTTTCATTATTAAAGTTAGTAGAAGCAACATAAGCCTCGTTATACGATGCAAACGCATCCAACGGGAACATTGGTGGAGGATTGGTATCTGCAGTCAGATTTTGGTATTCATTCAGAATATTGGAAATTGGACCATTGACACGCACCTGATTAATAACCCAGAAACTCAATAACGCAAATAATATAAACGCAACAATTTGCAGCATCAGCTGGCGGTAACCCGCAGCGAGAGCACCGGCATCGGAAGCGCTTTTCTTACTGGAAAATTTACTTTTAAAATTCTGAAAGAAACCACTCACCGAAGCCCCGAACTGCGATGGCAGGTTTTTAAAAGCTGCTAGATTTAATGCCATTTTGAACCCCAATTCCAATAATTATTATACGTACCGTGTAACTTGCTACTCATCACCAACATTTGAAAAATTATTTAACACTTATTTGACAACTAATTACAACATCAACTATATAAAACAATGCCTTAATTAAACTACTTATCGCCGCAATCCAAGCCAGACGAGAGTAATTTAAACAGGTTGAACAAAATTCTTATCCTGAACCAGACCTTCAGTATCAAACTCAAACCATTCATTACCATCTGCATCACTCAGCCTCTGTTTGCTGAATAATTGTTTAGATGCATCTTCATCTAATTCAGTATGCATTTCCTGAATACTACGTAAACCTACCAAGCCATCCACCAACAGTGCAACCTGCGCTGTTGTTTCTGTACTCAACAGCATGATGCGATTATTAACAGACTTTACTGTTGGCGGCATATTTAAAAACTGCGCCAAATCACTCACGTTGTACAAATTGCCGCGAACGTTAGTAGTACCTAAAAACCATGACTTGGTTAACGGTACGGACAAAATTGGCGGTACTGGCAATACTTCTTTTACTTCATTCAGATTGATTAAAAATCTTTTTGTACCTACTATCACCCCTAAACGAGATGAAGATTCCGTGC
>JAHRYP010000023.1:10821-40023 GCA_020622105.1 Methylotenera sp. | reverse complement strand
AAATCAATGTGCCCATGTTTCTGTAGAATTGGATTGGAACGAAGGCGACTTTTTTACGGCGCAGCAGGATTTTCTAATCTGCTCGACACATGGTGCGCATTACCGTCCGGATAACGGGTTTTGTGTCATGGGTCCATGCAAAGGTAAAAGTTTAAGGCCATTGCAAGTAATTGAACAAAATGGTCAAATTATTATCAACATAACATCTGCTGCTTAATCGGTAGTTTTAAACAGCAATATTTAAGCGTTAACTCAGGAATTTTGAAATATGTCAGAACAAAATCAGCAATCAGAAACTATAAATGTAGCAGGGCAGAAACCTCAATCCACGCAAGATGCCAATTGGCAGCGCGATGTTATTGAAAAGCTGGCTTTTTCTGCATTAGCCGAACAAAAAACTGCACGTCGCTGGAGCACTCTTTTTAAAGGCCTTACCTTTGCCTATTTACTAGTTTTAATTTTAATGGCCCTAGGGGTATTTAGTGATGGAAAAAAGACTTTTGATACGCATACTGCGCTCATCGATATTTCCGGAGTCATAGAAGCCGGTGGCGAGGTCAATGCTGATGCAGTGATGAACAGCCTGCATGATGCGTATGAGAGCAAAGGCACCAAAGGTATTATTCTGCGTATTAACAGTCCAGGTGGCAGTCCGGTGCAGTCTGGTATTATTAATGATGAAATCAAGCGTCAGAAGAAGCTGCATCCGGATATTCCATATGCGGTTGTTGAAGATATGGTGCATCGGCTATTACTTGCAGCTGCTGTGATAGATTTATGTGGATAAAACCCAGTATCGTCATTCTATCGGTGTATTGATGGATAGTTACGGTTTACCGAAACCATGAAAAAAGTAGGTGTTGAGCGCCGTCTGATGACTGCAGGTGAAAATAAAGCGATGCTTGACCCATTCTCACCGGTTAATCCTAAACATCAGGAGCTGGCGCAGACCATGTTGAACGAAGTGCATGAGCAATTCAAAACTGTAGTGCGTGAGGGCAGGGGTGCACGTCTTAAAGAAACACCAGAAGTTTTTAGCGGCCTGTTCTGGAGCGGTGAGCAAAGCATCAAGATCGGATTGGCTGATGCTCTGGGAAGTACAGATTACGTAGCACGCGAAATTATCAAGCAGGAAGAGATTGTTGACTTTACTTATCAGGAAGATTTTGCCAGCCGTGTTGCCAAGCGTATTGGTGCAACTGTTAGTGCAACTTTAGGTGAGGTTGTTGCCAGACAGTTGATTAACTCAGGTGAAGTTAAGCTGCGATAATCAACTGCTGAGTCAATCAATGCTGGGTTTTAGTCCTGGATCTTAATCCTGTATTTTGATGGATTTGTATTCTGCAGGAACGGCAGGATAGCGCAAATCGAGATTTTTCAGAGTATTAAGTAACAGTCTTGAAATCAGCAGATTCCGATTTGTTTTGGAATCTGCTGGTACAATGTACCAAGGCGCATGTTTGCTGGAAGTTGCTTTAATTGCCTGTTCGTAGGTTTGAGTGTAGTTTGGCCACAGCTCACGTTCTTTAATGTCACCCGGGTTGAATTTCCAGGTTTTTTCCGGGTCGTCCAATCGTTCCTGCAGGCGTTTCTTTTGCTCACCTTTTGAAATGTGCAGAAAGCATTTGATAATAGTGGTACCGGTTTCTGTCAGCATGCGTTCAAAATCAGTGATTTGTGTATAGCGGCGCTTGCAGTCATCTTCATCAATCCAGTGTGCACTCTTACAATGACGACATCTTCATAATGACTACGGTTGAAAATAACCATTTCACCGGCTTTTGGCACCTGTTGATGCACACGCCACAGGTAATCATGCGCTAGCTCTTCATTACTTGGTGCCTTAAAGTTTGCCAGACGTATCCCCAGCGGATCACATTCGCTGAAAACATGGCGAATAGTGCCATCCTTACCGCTGGTATCCATGCCCTGCAGCACTAGTAGGACTTTGCGCTTTCCCTCGGCATGCAAAATGTCCTGATATCTGTTGATTTCAGAAACTAGCTTTGCAAATTCAACTATATCTTCTTCTTTAGTAACACTGCGCTCAGCTTTATCTCTGGGGTTAAAATCTTTGAGTGAAAAGTTTTTTGGATTGACGCGGTATTGATCGAGATTTGCCATTTTTCTATGCCTGGAGAGTAACTACAATTGTTATTGGAACTATTAAATAACCGATATTCTAAGTAGCAAACACACACTTTAAATTTACAGTGCATATTGCTGTAAACCTGTGTGTCTATGCTGCTTATTGATCTTGCGCCCAGTGAAATTTGTGCATAATGCGATGCACTAACGGTGCAAGGATAAGACCCGCAACTACGATAAATACCAAGCCTGCGTATAGTGCATAAATCCCTGCGAATAGTTTACCACCATCAGTATGAGGTGCATCTACAGGCCCCATGCCACCCAATAGCATTGCTGAATTTAAAAATGCACTACGCCATGAAAGTGCCTCGAAATACTCATAACCACCCATACCAATGAGGATAGATACAAGAAGTAGAATAAGTGCTAATGCGGCATGCCGCAACATTCTGATCACAAATCTATCAGATGTTATCGGAGGATGTATTATCGGTTCGTACATGGATAAGTTCGTACCAATGCATTCAAAAATTGATCTTAGTCTAACATGAAAATATATTTAGTTTATTAAGTTGAGCTTCTGTTGTAATGCATGATAAATGCTGAATAACTTTTCGCTATGTACGATAGCGTACAGACTATGTCTGTAATAAATTATTATAATCTTACAGCTTACATAGCTGACGGTAAGAGCTTAATTCTTACTGTATTAAAAGAGGTATTATCATGAAAAAAAATCATAGTTTTAGTCTAATAGCACTGATATCTGTATTGCTAATTAGTTTGAGTGGCTGTAGTGGAATGTCAACGCGCGATAAAAGTACTGCAGTAGGTGCTGGTATAGGCGCTGTTACAGGCGCTGTATTAACAGGCGGCAGCGCAGTTGGTACCGTAGGTGGTGCAGCAGTAGGTGGTGTTATAGGCAACCAAGTAGGTAAATAAGCATTATTGCGATGTTTTAAGAATTGGCCGTATTTATATGGCCATTTTTATTTCAGGATACTCGTATCTCAACATATTAGACATGTTGATTTAACGATAAATAAAGCCCAAAGGACTAACTCCATTGGGCTTTTTTAGTTTGTACGTAGGGGCGTATGAGCCCAATTGTTGTTACCCATGCCAGTCTTGTTCTTTAGTCTAAAGATGATTGCTTTATCGCCAGTTCTAAAAGTACTTAGAGAGAGAGTTTTTTTAGCGTTAACGAGATGCCTATCAAGCGTCGTGATAGTTCTTATTTCAATTAATTGGTGTATTAATTGATTGGAAAATCACGAAAAAATAGGATTAAGTCTAGCTAACCAGTTTATTAATCAAAGGGTTGGGCTATGCACTATAGCTATTTTGATTTATAGTTGTTTAAAAATAGCTATGCTAAACAATTAAAAAAAGAGCGCGAAACTCAGAAAATGCAATTAATCAGATTCATTTTAGTTTTCCTTCTACTGTGCTTAGCTACTGCACCTGTAAAAGCCTCTCCACAAAACCTGAATGGTACTTGGCATTCAGTCAATGCATACGTTGCAAAAGAACGTTTCTTAGTTGATCCTACAGCAGAGAGCAATCTGCAAGTGGTTGATGATATCAACCGCACGGGTGGTCATTATCTTTACAAGGCTGATTTTAATATTTCGGAATCTGCTTCATATGTCGTTGATTTTAAAAATACCAGCACTATCGCGCAATTCAGACATCGTATTTACAATTCGAAAAATCAATTAATCGCTGATGTACAGGGTGGTATAGAAAATAAAACACTTAATCCGTTTTTTCTCAGGCATGGTAGAGAAATCGCCTTAGATAAAGGCAGTTACCAGCTGATGACGGAAATTATTTCCTCCAATTTTCTGGCAATCCCAGAACCCTATATAGATATTCGCGCTAATTATCAGCAATCCATTAAATATGGCAATACACTCACATTGCTATGTTTGGGCATATTTTTCGGTTTAGGTATTTATTACGCGGTACTTGCTACGTTACGCAATCGTTTGGCAGAAGGCATGTATGCAAGTTTTATCCTCGGCAATTTCTTATTCAACAGCGCCACTTTACTTGTATTAAACGATATCTTTGCAGTGCATTCATTGTACTGGGCCACGATGCCGATTTTATTTTCAAATGTTGCCTACGTAATATTCGTCATGGCTTTGTTGGAAATTAAATGTGAGACTAAAAGTCGCCTGTGTCAGGCAGGAATCGCAATTGTAAGCGTAATGTGCGTCTTTATTGGCTTGGGATTTGTGTTCCCCAATTGGGCTTTAGAGTTGTCTCGTTACGGTGTAGGCATATTTTTATGTTACGGCCTGGTGGCTGCAATTACTAAAAGCATACGACACAACCCAACAGCCAAACGTTATTTGGTTGCAATCAGTATGTTTTTTGTTTTAGGTTTAATTACTATCAGCCTTTCCAAAATTGAGGACCAATACACTTTCTATATTGAGCACATGGGTTTGGTAAGTGTGGCTATTGAGGTGATGTTACTCGCGCTAGTATTATCCTTTCAGTTCTCACAATTGGTCAGGGACAAAGAAAGTGCACTATCTGCGCTGGAGTTAAGCGTTAAAACTGCACTCTCTGACGCGTTGACCGGCCTCCCTAATCGTCATGCGCTTGCCAAAGAGATTGTGAATATGCCGCTGTTTGGTAACCTGACTTTTATCGATTTAGATGGCTTGAAATTCTACAATGATATGTACGGCCATGAGCGTGGGGATGATTTGTTATGTAATTTTGGGGTGTGTTATCAAAAAACTTTGGGTAATGATATAAAACTTTATCGCCTTGGTGGTGATGAATTTGCGGTGCTCAGTTTCAGTGATAATTTGCCGAGGGTTGAAAAGGCCTTGGAAGATGCATTACATACAATGCGGTTAAATGGGTTTGAGTTTGCAGGTGCAAGCGCTGGGTCTGTATATGGATATGAGGCAGACAACATCGCTAGCCTGTTGCGTATGGCGGATGAGCGTATGTATGAAAATAAAAGGTTACGTAAAGCCAATAAGACTCAAGCGGAGCTAAAATCTAATCAAGAAGCAAGTGTATAAAAAATACAGAAGCTCGGTTTCAAATGCATTAGCTACAATAAATTAAAAAGGGGGGAGTTGTGTCCAATAAATCGTTGCGTTTAGCACTTGTCCTACCTGTTGTTATTATGGCTTTATTACCTTTGTTGGCTTCGTGGTTTGCCTATCCTGAAACACATCTTCCGCCAGGGTTTGGTGTATTCCCGCCTCTTTTTGTAGCAGATCCCCCCGGGTTTAATTTAACTATTTTTATCCTGCTGGCAATTATAGAAATAGCTTTCATTATTTTTCTGATTTTCCCGCAATGGTTTGGTTTTAGTCAACTTAAGCCGCAACCAGAACTTCCCGGCAAAAGTTTGCCAATCTGGTTCTGGTTGGGTCTTGTTACAACACTGTTCTTTTGGTGGCTGATGTGGCGCGTGAAACTGTGTTTGGCAGCCTGGTTTATTGCTTTTACGCCATTATGGTGGGGCTTTATTTTCGCGCTTGATGGCTTGAGTTATCGCTTTTCGGGTGGGTATTCTCTATTCGCCAACCGTCCAAAAACACTGCTTATCAGCGCTGCAGTGTCTCTTGGTGGCTGGTTCTTCTTTGAGTATTTTGATTATTTTGCACTTGGTAACTGGTACTATCCAAACAGCACAATGCCTGAGTTAAGCCATTCAACCATTGTCTGGCTATATATCATTGCCTATACCACGGTATGGCCTGCAATTTTTGAGTGGTATACCTTGCTCAATTGTTTCCCTAAGCTTGTTGCGCGCTATGCACAAGGGCCCAAATTAAACCTTCCTGGTAAGCCCTTGCTGTACTTGAGCTTTATTCTTATATTCGCTATGGTGTTTTATCCTTACCCGCTATTTTGGGTTATGTGGATTGGCCCGCTCCTTGGCTTTGCCGGTTTGCTTATCGCACTCAAAATCTGGACGCCATTTACAGCGTTAGCCAATGGCAATTGGAGCCCGATGTTGCTAATGGCGCTAAGTACATTGTTGAATGGATTTTTCTGGGAAGTTTGGAACTATGGTAGTGCGCATCCGGCCACGCCTATGACTAACCCAAATTACTGGATGTATGACATTCCTTACGTGAATGTAATCCATATATTTGCAGAAATGCCTTTGCTTGGTTATTTCGGATATTTGCCGTTTGGCATACTGGCCTGGTTAATTTTTATATGGTCTGGCAAGGTGTTTGGTTTTAATACTAGCTTATTGGCTAATGAAAAATCTAGTTAGGCCTGAGCTAAATCAAACGAACCTGATTTAATCACTTACAAAATTAAAGCCTCTTGCGGTGATGCAAGAGGCTTTTTAATGTCTGCCACTACCAGCGTTTACTCAACATAAAGTGAAAAAATGCGCCTTCATTGCGTACTTCTGCGTTATTGCCAAATAGCGGGCTATCGTAAGTGACTTTTGCCGGGAGCAGATATTCAATACCACTGGTGAGTTTCCAGGTGTCATTGAGTTTTCTCGCAAAACCTAGTGTAACGTGGCTTTCCAGAATTGCTGCCAACAATGGACTAGAGTTCTTTTCCGGTACTGGATTTTTACCGTAGTTATAGCCAGCATATAGCGTGGTCAAATCATCATAGCTATAAGCAGCACCCAGTGCGTAAACAATCTGGTTATGCCAGTTCTGCGGACTCACAGTCACAATTGATTGTGGAGCGAGTGCATTACTAGGATCGGTCGCGGATGTAGTTACGTCATTGATTGCATCAGACCAGTTGACCCAATTTACCTTTGCAGACAGCAGCCAGTCTTCGTTCGGTTTGAATGCTAGGCCGATTGCTACTTCTCGCGGTAATGCAAAGCCTTTAACACTTAAATTGTTGTATTTAACAATACCTAAGCCTGCACCTGACATATTAAATTTTGCTGTGCCGTCAGTGAGTGGCAATTCGGTTTTTTCTGTATAACTTGCCCCTAAGGTCCATGCATCATTGAGTTTGTATTGAGCGCCTAGTTTTAAGCCCAAGCGCAGTGCGCTGGCGCCTTCATTCTTAAAGCCTGAAAATACAGGGTTGGAGGTGTCATAAAAAAACTTTTGTTCGATGGTTGCATATACCAAGCTCAGGCTGGCACCGATAGAGAGATTGTCAGTGACCTGACAGCCGAATCCGGGAGTGATTTTAGCGATGCCGAATAATGAAGACATTTCATCATTGGTGCCAAAAGCAGTATTGATATGTTTAAACACCGCACCTGCACCACCTTGTGTGAAAAATCCCACGCCGACGCTGCACGGTGTATTTTGCAACGGCTGCGCATAACCACCCCCTGCTAATAGGGTATAGCGATTGTCAGCATGTTGATTATTCAAGGCATCTTCATGTGCTAGGTCAGTTGTGCGAAGCAAAGAACCAAATCCATCAAATGTACGTTCGGAGATTTGTGCTAAGCCCGCGGGGTTGGTATTCAACGCGCTGGTATCCCGCGCTACCGCTGTGTCCGCCCCCCCATCAGGGTGGATTCTGTGCCAAAACCAATCAGGTTAATACCATTGGTGGCTAGGACTGGAAAGCTGACAGAAATGCCGATTAAAGTTAAAAAAACATTCAATCGGCATTTCGACATATATGGCCTTAGTAAGTTTGAGATGCCAGCACGTTGTAAAGATGCGCTAGAGTATTGATTTGGTGTAGTTAATTAACCCATTGGTAGAGCTGTCGTAATTAGTGACGACTTCATCGCTAATCAATTGCGGCAGGATTTGCTGTGCAATTTGCTTGCCATATTCAACACCCCATTGGTCGTAACTGTTGATATCCCAGATAATGCCTTGTACGAATATTTTGTGTTCATATAGGGCAATCAGTTTACCTAAGGTGTTAGGTGTTAGTCTGTCGAACATGATAGAGCTGGTAGGGCGATTACCTTCAAACTCTTTATGCGGCAGCAGATTTTCCAGTGCTTCTCCGCTTAACCCTTGCTGTTCAAGTTCAGCACGTGCTTGGTCTTTGGTTTTGCCCAGCATCAGTGATTGCGTTTGTGCCAAAAAGTTAGCAAGCAGAATCTTGTGATGTGTATTGCCATTGTCACCGACTTTATATTGGCTATGTACTGGCATTAAAAAGTCAGCAGGCACAATCTGTGTGCCCTGATGAATCAGTTGATAAAACGCATGTTGACCGTTAGTGCCAGCCTCACCCCAAACAACCGGGCCGGTTTTGTATGGCACGCGTGTGCCGTCACGACAGATGAATTTGCCGTTACTTTCCATGTCAGCCTGCTGCAGATAAGCCGGGAAGCGAGCCAAACCTTGGTCGTAAGGCAGTATAGCCTGCGTATCGATATGGAAGAAGTTGTTATACCAGACACCGATCAGGGCCATGATCACCGGCATATTCTGCTCAAGTGGCGCTGTTCTGAAGTGCTGATCCATTTCAAAGGCACCGGTAAGCAATTCTTCAAAATTATCCATGCCAACATATAGCGCGATAGATAAGCCGATAGCAGACCACAGTGAATAGCGACCACCGACCCAGTCCCAGAAGGCGAACATATTGTCAGTATCTATACCGAAATCTTCTACAGCTTTTGCATTGGTTGAGAGCGCTACAAAGTGCTTGGCAACGTGTGCATTATCTTTTGCTGATTTCAGGAACCATGTGCGTGCAGAGCGGGCATTGGTCATGGTTTCCTGTGTTGTGAAGGTTTTTGAAGCGACAATGAAAAGTGTCGTTTCCGGGTTGCATACATTGAGTGCACGCATTAAATGTGCACCATCAATGTTTGAAACGAAATGTACGTTCAAATCAGGGCTAGAGTATGGCTTCAGCGCGTCGCATACCATGACCGGGCCTAAATCAGAGCCGCCAATACCAATGTTAACAACATCAGTAATGCGTTTGCCGGTATAACCTGTCCAGCTACCATTACGTACTTTATTTGAAAATTCACGCATTTGCGCTAATACAGCATTCACGTCCGGCATTACATTGTGGCCGTCTACCAGTACTGGAGTATTTGCGCGGTTGCGTAAAGCAGTGTGCAGTACTGCGCGGTCTTCTGTAATATTGATTTTTTCACCGGCAAACATTTTGTCGCGCCAGTCTTCAATCTTGGCTTCACGTGCCAGCTGAAATAGCATAGGCAGCGTTTCATCGGTAATACGATGTTTTGAGTAATCAAACAGAATGTCAGCAAATTTAAGGCTGAATTTATCAAAACGTTTAGCATCCTGTGCGAATAAATCGCGCATATGCAGTGATGCGATGTTTTGTTGATGTTGATTAAGTTTTTGCCATACCGGAAGTTTATGAAGTGTAGCCATTTATATATTTAATGTTTTTTATTCAATGAGTTATTTAATTTGTAGAACAATCCCGCCCAGTGGTGGCAGGGTGATTACCAGCGATTGATTATGATGCATCCATGCCACATTTTCGGTGCTTAATCCGCCGCCGTTCCCTTGGTTGCTACCGCCGTAATAGCCGGCATCACTGTTGAAAATCTCTTGGTAATTTCCAGCTTGTGGAACACCGATGCGGTAAGCGTTTCTTAAAACAGGCGTAAAGTTAAGCACTATTATAACAAAACTATTGTCCAAACCGCGTCTTAGATAACTGATAATTGATTGTTCTGTATCGTGACAGTCTATCCATTCAAAACCCTGTACTTCAAAATCCAATGTGTGCAGTGCTCTAAGATCTTTGTACAGATTATTTAAATCAGCGTTCAGTTTTTGTATGCCCTGATGCCACTGGTGTCCTGGGTAGCTGTCACCAAGCAGATGCCAGTCCAGACTGCTGTTTACATTCCATTCGCGGCCTTGCCCGAATTCATTGCCCATGAAGTTGAGTTTTTTGCCGGGGGAGGTCATCTGATAGGTCATCAGTAGACGCAGGTTGGCAAACTTCTGCCAGGTGTCACCTGGCATTTTGTCCAGCAATGATTTTTTACCATGCACGACTTCATCATGAGAAAAAGGCAGTACAAAATTTTCTGAGTAGGCGTACAGCTGACCAAAAGTCAGTTTGTCATGGTAATAACGTCTGTGCACAGGGTCATTTTCGATGTAGCTTAAGGTGTCATTCATCCAACCCATATTCCACTTCATGTTAAAGCCTAATCCGCCCAAATAGACGGGGCGTGACACCATCGGCCATGCAGTGGATTCTTCGGCAATGGTCAATGCGCCAGGAAAGTCTTCACCAACCATGACATTGAGCTGCTTCAGAAAGTCGATCACATCCAGATTCTCTCGTCCGCCAAATTTGTTTGGCAGCCACTCACCGGCTTTACGTGAGTAATCAAGGTAAAGCATAGACGCAACGGCATCTACACGTAAGCCGTCGATATGGAATTCATTGAGCCAGAAATAAGCATTGGCAATCAGGAAGTTACGAACTTCGTTACGGCCGTAATTGAAAATATAGGTGCCCCAGTCCTGATGTTCGCCCAGACGAGGATCTTCATGTTCATAGAGTGCTGTACCGTCAAACCTGGCTAATGCCCAGTCATCTTTCGGGAAGTGCCCAGGTACCCAGTCAAGAATAACGCCGATATTGGCCTGATGGAATGCATCAATTAAGAAGCGTAAATCATCCGGGGAGCCGAAGCGGTTGGTCACGCCAAAGTAACCTGTAGTCTGGTAGCCCCATGATTCATTCAGCGGGTGTTCTGTAATTGGCAGTAATTCAACGTGGGTGTAACCCATCGCTGCAACGTGAGGCACCAGCGATTCGGCAAGTTCACGATAGGTTAAAAAGTGACCTTTTGCATTACGCTGCCATGAGCCTAAATGCACTTCGTAACAGTTAAATGGGCTATGTAGCCAGTCACGTTTTTTACGCGCGATTAACCAATCCTTGTCTTGCCATTGGTGATGGCTGGTGCTGATTTTTGCTGCAGTACCGGGACGCTTTTCATATTCAAAACCGTAAGGGTCGGTTTTAACTAAAATAGCACCGCTGTGGCGGTTGCGGATTTCGAATTTGTAAGTGTCACTGGTGGTGAGACCTGGGATGAAAATATCCCAAACACCGCTGGAGCCGTGGGCGCGCATTGAATGTATGCGTCCATCCCAGTTGTTGAAATTGCCGATCACGCTGACGCGTTCGGCATTGGGCGCCCACACTGCAAAGCGTACCCCGGCAACTTTGTCCTGAGTAATAAACTGCGCGCCTAGCGTTTTGTATGCTTGTTTTAGGCGGCCTTCAGCAAACAAATAGAGCTCATCTTGAGTGATGCTAGTCGTAAATGAGTAGGGGTCATGCATTTCATAGCTATGATCTCCTGATTGCACTTTAAGGAGAACTGGGGTTGCTAGCGCAGTTTTATAAGAGAGTTCAAACAGGCCATCTCGATGTGTTTTTTCCAGCTTATCCCAGAGTGCGCCATTTTTAATAAACACCTCTCCGGCGCTTGGTATAAAAGCACGGTAAACAAACCCATTCTCCTTGTCATCATGATTTACATGCTGCCCAAGATAGCTGAATGGGTCGTGATGACTGGCATGCAAAATGAGCTGACGCGCATGAGAGTTTGCTTTAGATGTTTTGGAATTTACCAAGATGGGTATCCCCTAATATATTTAAGGTTAATTTAGCTTTTATTTGTTAAATTTTAACTATTTAAGCTAGATTATAGTGCTTTAAGCTGATTATAATGTAATCAATCGCAGTCGTAAGTAAAAATAAGCCAGTTAGCCCAGCTGGCGCAAATAAAGTAACTATACAAACTTCAGGAGGGCATCATGTCGACAAATCGACAAATAGACCAACATTCAGATCGTTTTATTAGTACCTTAACCAAAAACACTGTCGCGATTATTCTCGCAGGTGGACGCGGGAGCCGCTTAAAAAGCCTTACCGACTGGCGAGCGAAGCCTGCTGTTCAATTCGGCGGTAAGTTCCGTATTATCGATTTCCCTCTATCTAATTGTGTTAATTCGGGTATTCGCCGGATTAATGTGGCTACGCAGTATAAAGCGCAGAGCCTGATTCAGCATATCCAGCGCGGCTGGGGGTTTTTGCGCGGTGAGTTTAACGAGTATGTGAATATTATTCCGGCACAGCAGCGTATCTCCGAAGAGTGGTACAAAGGTACTGCCGATGCCGTTTATCAAAATATAGACCTGCTGCGTGAAGGCGGTGCAGAATATATTCTTATCTTGGCCGGCGATCATATCTATAAAATGGACTACGGCAAAATGCTGGCTACGCATGTGAGAAACAATGCGGATATGACGGTTGCGTGTATCAATGTACCGCTTGAAGATGCAAAAGGTTTTGGTGTGCTGGCAGTGGACGATACGGACAGGGTCGTTGAGTTTGCAGAGAAACCGGCAAATCCTAAGCATATGCCGGATGATCCTACCAAAGCTTTTGCCAGCATGGGTATTTATGTATTCAATGCAAAATTCCTCTATGAGCAGTTGATTCGTGATGCGGGCGACTCAAAATCAACGCACGATTTTGGCGGCGATATCATTCCTTACATCATCAACAATACAAGTACAGGCGCACCGCTTCCTGATAGCTGCGTGGGTGCCAAGAATGGTAACTTCTACTGGCGCGATGTCGGAACGATTGATGCATATTGGGAAGCCAATATGGAGCTTACCAAAGTGATCCCTGAATTGAATCTTTATGACCGTGATTGGCCAATCTGGACTTATCAGGAGCAGTTGCCACCAGCCAAGTTTGTGTTCAATGATGAGGGGCGCACAGGTAAGGCTACAGACTCACTGGTGTCCGGCGGTTGTTTAATCAGCGGCTCATGTGTGACGAATTCTATTTTATTCTCGGATGTGCGCGTACATAGTTATTGTGATATTCAGGGCGCGGTTATACTGCCTAAAGTGACAATCAACCGTAATACAATTCTGAAAAATGTAGTGATTGACCGAGGTTGTGTTATTCCTGAAGGCATGCAGATAGGTGTAGATTTAAGTCTGGATGCCAAACGTTTTTACGTTTCTGAAAAAGGCATCGTACTGGTTACGCCTGACATGCTGGGGCAAGACTTATACCGTGTTGTGTAGTTGAAAATAAATGTTCAAAATTTGAATACTTAATCAGGAGTGGTGATTCATTCGTGATTAAGTATTCGTTCCATCTAAAGTTTTAAAGTATCAATTAATAGTTAAGGTTTATTCTGAAGTGAAAGCTGAACACCCCAAGTTATATCTCAATCTGTACTGGCATATGCATCAACCGGACTATCGCGATCTGGTGACCAATGAGTATGTGTTGCCCTGGACATATTTACACGCCATAAAAGATTACAGTGATATGGCATATCACCTTGAGGCTAATCCTGCCGCGCGTGTGAGTTTTAACTTTGTGCCGATTTTGTTGGAACAGCTCGAGGATTATACCGAGCAATTTAAAAGTCATTCAATACGTGATCCACTGCTGGCGTTGCTGATTAAAGAAGACTTGAACACGATCAGTCACGATCAGTGCCGTTTAATTGTGGATAGCTGTTTTAAAAGCCATCATGAAAAAATGCTGAGCCCGTTTCCGCATTATCAGCGCTTGCTGCATCTTTACCAGCTTGTTGAACCGATGATGACAGAAAATCCAGGTTGTGGCGGAGATGAGTTCCATTATCTATCTGCTCAATACAAGGCTGATTTACTGGTGTGGTACCACCTGGCATGGTGTGGTGAAAGCCTGCGCCGTAACAGTCTGGTAGTCCAGCGCTTGATGGCTAAAGGTGTGCTGTTCACGTATGAAGAGCGTATCCAGTTATTTACAGTTATCACGGAAACAATTTCGAATCTTATTCCACGCTACAAAGCATTAATGGAGCGTAAACAGATCGAGATTTCAACCACGCCTTATTACCACCCGATACTACCTTTGTTACTTGATTTCAGATCTACGCTGGATGCGATGCCGGAAGCGCCTTTGCCGGAAAGTTTGATTTACCCTGGAGGTCAGGCGCGAGCGGTTGCGCATGTGCAATCTGCAAAAAAATCTCATGAGCATCACTTCGGAGAGACTCCGCGTGGTATGTGGCCGGCAGAAGGCGGCGTTTCACACGCAGCACTGTCATTAATGGCCGAACATGGGGTGGGTTGGGCTGCAACAGGTCAAGCCGTTCTTTCAAACAGCCTGCTGAAGTCTCATTTGAGCAATGACAATAAAGATGAATATCTATATCAGCCTTATCGTGTAACAGACGGTGTAAAAGATATCCTGTGTTTCTTCCGGGATGATCAGCTTTCTGACAAAATCGGTTTTGAGTACGCAAAAATACACTCACGTGATGCTGTAAGTGATTTTATGCGAACACTGGAAGGTATTCACCAGAATAATCTGAGCGATAAGCCCAGAGTCGTGAGTGTAATTTTGGATGGTGAAAATGCCTGGGAGTACTTTCCTTATAACGGCTATTATTTCCTGACTGAACTTTATTCAGCGTTGAGCAGTCATCCTGATATAAAAATGACAACATTCAGTGACATTGTTGATATGTATCAAAATAAAAATATGCCTGATCAGGGATTATCTGCGCCTGTTTTACCACAGGTTGCTGCCGGTAGCTGGGTGTATGGCACTTTCAGTACCTGGATAGGCAGCAAAGACAAAAACCTGGCTTGGGATTTGTTATGTGCAGTGAAAAAAACATACGACAGTGTAGTTTCGCAGAATATTTTGACTGCAGAACAACTCAAGGCGTGTGAGCGCCAGTTGGCAATCTGTGAAGGTTCTGACTGGTTCTGGTGGTTCGGCGACTATAACGCATCAGATAGTGTTGCAAGTTTTGACCAGCTTTATCGTCGTAATTTAATTAACTTGTACAAACTGCTTGGTCAGCCTGTACCAGATGTACTGCATCAGAAAATCAGTGCAGGTGGCGGTAACTCAGAGAATGCAGGCACCATGAGGCGAGGGCAGTCTTAACATGTAATGCCAATATTACAAGCTGCTATGTTTGATTTAGTCGTGCAATAAACAGTCAAAATTCAAGCTCTGAGCTCAGGTTCAGATTTGAGTTTTATAAATTGAAGTACGTACTTTTAAGAATAAGAAACATCTATGACATTGCCAGCTAGAGTATCATCGAAGAATCAACGCGGTGCCGGTGTACTGCTTCATATTAGTTCATTGCCGAGTAATTATTACACCGGTGACCTTGGTGTTGAAGCTTACCGCTTTGTAGATTTTTTGCACGAAATTGGCGCAACTGTCTGGCAGACACTGCCGATCAATATGACGCATGCTGATAACTCTCCGTATCAATGTCTATCTGCGCATGCCGGAAATCCTGATTTTATTAGTCTTGAGAGTTTGCATGCCCAGGGACTGCTGAAAAAAGAAGATTTGAGCGGTCTGATCACAGATAAAGCGCAATTGCTGGCAAAGGCATATTCAGCTTTTGCTGAGCGCTCTGATCCACATGAGTTCACGGATTTTATGAACTTTTGTGATAAGCAGGCTGATTGGCTGCATGATTTTGCTCTGTTTCTAGCACTGCGTACAAAATTTAATCAGGCTGGCTGGCATGCATGGCCCGAAGTCTATAAAAAACGATATATTCCTGCGTTAAGAGAAGCTAGAGAAGAGCTGGCGCAGGAAATCGCTGTGATTAAATTCACACAGTTCATATTTTTTACGCAGTGGATGGCGCTTAAGAAATATGCAAATCAAAAGAACATTAAAATGTTCGGGGATATACCGATTTTTGTCGCCTACGATAGTGCTGATGTATGGTCGCATCCATATCTCTTTAAGCTAGATGCTGAGCAGAACATGACTGTGGTAGCAGGTGTGCCGCCGGATTATTTTTCAGCGACCGGTCAGCGTTGGGGTAACCCGCACTATAACTGGGAGGCTATGGCCAAGAAAAAATTCTCCTGGTGGGTTGCGCGCATGACTACGCAGAGCGAATTGTTTGATATTGTGCGTATTGATCACTTCAGAGGCTTGGAAGCGGCATGGGAAATTCCTGTGAATGAAGATACCGCGATTAATGGCGAGTGGGTAGCGGCACCGGGTGATGCTTTGCTTGCTGCTATTAGAGCGGCTCTGCCTAACCTTGATCTGGTAGCTGAAGACTTGGGCATCATTACTGATGAAGTTGAAGCATTAAGAAAAAAATACAATTTGCCCGGCATGAAAATCCTGCAATTTGCGTTCAGCGGTGAGTCGGATAATCCTTATCTGCCGCATAACATTGAACCTGACAGTGTCGTTTATACCGGCACACACGATAATGACACCACGGTTGGTTGGCATAGCACTATGGATGACAGTCAATTGGAACATGTGCATGCACATTTACGCGAACATCATGATCAGGACTTATGGCAGGATCAAGAGCCGAATATTCTCAACGCATTGATTGAAATGGCAATGAAGTCAAAAGCGAATCTGGCAATTATTCCTATGCAGGATATTTTAGCGCTGGACACTACGCATAGAATGAATATCCCTGGCACCGCAACTGGAAACTGGCATTGGCGTTTCAGTTGGCAACAGCTTACGGATGAGCAAAAGTATTTATTCAAAAACCTGGTTGAAAGTTCAGGACGAGATTAAGCAATGACATTGATGATAGGCATTGATGTTGGCGGAACTAACCTGCGCTTGGGCGTAGTGCAATACAAAGTGCAATGCAATGAAACCGGGGGCCAGGTTGAACGTGCAGAATTGCTTGATGAAATCCGCTATCAGGCGGATTTTTCGAGTTTTTGCAAGGCACATCAAAATGATCCTGAGCAGGCATGGCATAAGATTTTAACTACTATTGCCGCAGCAGTTAATTTCGTTCGTGCAAAATATCCGGCAGTCGCTGCTGTGGGTATTGGTTTTCCCGGATTTATTGACCCGCATACGCAGAAAATCTCCCTTTCCCCTAACCTGCCAGGTTTAAGTAATGTTGATTTAAGCACAGACCTTAGTGCGTTAATCGCCTTACCTGTCATTACCGAGAATGATGCGCTGGCCGCTGCCTATGGGGAGTTTGCAACAATCCCTCAATCTGTCAATAATCTGCTGTATCTCGGTCTTGGCACAGGAGTAGGTGGTGGGCTTATATTGAATCGGCAGCCATTTCAGGGGCAGCACGGTGTTGCAATGGAGGTGGGGCATATCATTACTGTTCCTGCTGGCCGCTTGTGCGGGTGCGGCAATCATGGCTGTATGGAACAGTATGCTTCTGCTAGCGGAGTATCGCTTAGTTACCAAGAGGCGAGCGGTGAGCATTGCAGTGCTGCAGAAATTGCTGCTCGCGCCAAATCTGGCGATCAGCATGCGATGGCTGCTTACAGTTTGGCGGGTGAGTCTCTGGCGCAGGCCTTGGCGCATATTCTCAAAGTAATTGATGTGACTGACATCGTAGTCGGCGGCGGTATGAGTGCGGGCTGGCAATGCATGCAACAGGCTTTTGAACAAAGGCTGGATCAGGATTTGATTCCTGCCTTGCGTGGTAAAGTGAATGTGCGCATTTCTGATATGGATGATGAAGCCGGGATTATCGGAGCGGCAATGCTGGCACACAGTAAACTGTAATGCCCAAAAATTAACGTTAAATATCAACGTCAGCTATCAATGATCTTATTAGCAATGCTTTCAGCCAAGTTTTATGCTGATCTGATAGCAGCTGATTCTCTCACATAAGTTTCAAACTTAGAGTTTCGCCAGTTCTTCTTCACTGAATCCTGCTCTACGTATTAATTCCATGAGCGGAATAGTTTCGCCAGACTCCAGGTTCAAATGCTGATCGTTTTGTGTATGGAAATCCCAGTAAGCAATATGGTAATCAGGCTTGCGTGCGCGCTTGCCATTACGTATCTCGATCATTTCAGAGTAGTGCTGCTTATAAATTGGGTCACCTTGCTACATAGGTACGTACGGCGCGGGTGAGGTCATCGGAAGACTGGCGTAATTCGTTTGCTAACAGGAAAGAGTAGTGGCGTAATTCATTGGCAGCATCAATACGCCGTTCTGTCAGTATATAAAGCGTAAATAAGACGCTGTAAATAACCAGAAATGTGGAAGCCCAAAGCAAATATAGCGTAAATGCGCTTGAATTATTTTTACGTGAAATCATGAAGGTAAATTGTAGATGAATTCTATTCGTTACACATTGATATATAGATGGACGATTTTACTTTTTATCAAGCCTTTGGCTAGCTTGTATGTTTGATGTGCGTACTTTTTTATGGTGCAAAATTTTTGTATCTGTTTTTAATTTTGCTATCTTGCAAGACTCAATTGCAAGCGGCTTAAATCAATAATCGTGCCATAATGAATTAGATGGTTGGTTGGCGGTCTATAGACAGCAAGCTTCCGGTCATTAATTTATTTAAGAATTTTTGTAAAATTTGATAACAGAAAGTTATATATGAGTATGAAAAAGGTGACTTTCTTATTGTTTTTCCTGATGTCAGGGCTATCCATGACATCCCATGCCGCTGATAAATGGTTGATTGCAACCCAAAGTGAGGCGTTTAATACCGGACAGAAGATTTCAGTTGAGGTGATTAGGCCTGATAACTTTACTACCTGGCCAGATAGTATTAATTTAGATCTTTCCGGTTCTGGTGCTTCTGAAGTAGTAGAGTTAAAGCGCATTGGAAATAGTGCTGTGAATGGTGCGATAAATACTTATGCAGGCATACCAAAGGTTAAGTTTATCGGTGTGGTACGCGCAGAGCTTGTGGGTTATAAGTCTAACCGTATGCTGATGCTCGCAGAAAGTGATGATGATATCGGGCGGCTCGAAATTGCTGCTACAACAGATGTAAAAGATGAAGTAAAACCGGCAGAGACTAGCGCTGCTACCGTAGTTCTGGCGCAACCCGGAGATGAGCCTCCACTTTCGGCCAATGAGCCGTTGTATTTTTTGGTGGGCTCATCATCTGAACGAAATTTTGATGCAAGGTTTCAGCTTAGTTTTAAATATCGACCGTTCGATCCGGATGCCAGAGTTGCTCAATACTTGCCGCCTTTAAGCAATCTGTATTTTGCTTATACGCAAACCAGCTTGTGGGATCTTGGTGGAAACTCCAGCCCATTTGAGGATACAAGTTATCGGCCCAGTGTGTATTACAAATGGTCCGGTGCCGGTAGAGGAATGATTCCTGATGGCTGGAGTGCAGGTCTTGAACATGAATCTAACGGACGTGATGGCGCAGATTCACGCTCTATCAACACTGTTTTGTAAAACCAACATGGCATTTTGATTTTGCACATGGTAGAAGACTGACCTTATCGCCAAAATTCTATCAGTATCTCGAAAAGTCAGATAATACGGATATTTATAAATATCGTGGCTATGTGGATTTTCAGGCACGCTATGGTCGTGAAGATGGTGCAATCGTGACTGCACTCTATCGCCAGGGTACTAGCGGACACGCTTCTGGACAGGTTGATTTTTCATATCCGATCAGTGATAAATTATTCGGTCGCACCGGCACCTTTATACATTTACAGTTGATGGACGGGTATGGTGAAACTTTAATCGATTACAACCGTTATAGCGATACGCAGTTGCGATTAGGTTTGTCGCTTGCTCGATAAGTAATTACATAACTAGTTTAGATTTAAAATGTTGCCAAGCTGACAATTTTTTAAAACCTGTGCTTGTGATTAGTATTTGTTACCAGTGCTTTAACGAGAAAGGTTGTTAATGCTGAATCGAATTTTCAAGAATACTTTTCAAGAATACTTTTAATGTTAAATAGATATTTTATTTTGACACTGTTATCAGGCCTGATGATAGCTCCGCAGGTGACGGTTGCAGGCTCGATCTGGTATACAGATAGCGATCCATTGTCTACTTCACTGGAGTTGCCGCCGGCGGTATATGGTGTAGGTTTTAAACCTGAAATCGCAGGACAGTCCTGTGCGGATCTGGATTTTAGTAAAGCGCTGACTTTGGCAGATGTTACTGAAGCGGCGCTATGCAACAATCCGCAGACGCGTGAATCTTATGCAAATGCCAAGGTGCAGGCAGCACAGTTAGGCATTGCAAAATCAGCCTTTCTGCCAACGCTTACTGACAGTTTCGGGGTGAATCAAAATTTTGTGAACCCTGAATCTGCTAGCAGGGGGCGTGAGTTCAGTAACCTGAGTAATAGTCTCGCTGCATCGTATCTGCTTTATGATTTCGGTAACCGTGATGCTGCACTTGAAAATGCACGCCAGTTACTCAATGCAGTTAGCGCAACACAGAGCGCTGTCGTGCAGAATATATTGCTGGCAACCGTAAAAGCTTATTATCAGGTACAGAGTGACATTGCCTTGCTTGAGGCAACCAAGCAAGCCGAGCGATTTAACCTTGAAAGCTTTAAAGCGGCTGAAGCGAAATATAAGGCTGGCGTTTCTACACCGGCAGACAAGTTACAGGCAGAAACGGCTTACGCACAGGCGATGCTAAATAGAATCAGCGCAGAAGGTGCACTTAAAACTGATTACGGCATTCTGGCCAATGTAATGGGTATGAATGCCAATGTGCCGCTTAATCTGGTGCCTAGCGTAAATTCACCAGTCAATACCAGTGAAATTGAGCGCGATATTAACCAGCTAATCGAATATGCGCGTGTGCGCCGCCCAGACTTGGTGGCGAGTGAAGCGCAAGTAAGCGCGGCAAAAGCGGGTATTATGGCAAGTCGCGCTGCGGCTAAGCCAACTGTTTCTGTAGGCGTGTCTAACAGTTTTCAGGATGGCAGCAGCTTATCTTCTACCAATAGCGCAACCTTAGGTTTGACCGTCACAGTACCGATCTTCTCCGGCTACGCACCCAGTTACAGAATACGCTCTGCAGAGGCGACTGCAGAAGTCAGAGAAGCGCAGCGCGACCAATTAAAACTGCAGATATCATTGGATGTATGGACTGCGTTTCAGAACCTGCGTACTGCGCATGAAACAATCAAATCGGCCGAGGTACTGGTAAACAGCGCAACAGAGTCAGCACGCGTGGCACTAGGGCGTTATAAAGCCGGCGTAGGCAATATCATTGATACGCTCAATGCACAGAGTGCTTTGGCAAGCGCAAATCAGCAAAAAATCAAGGCTGACCTTAACCGCAACACTGCTCGCGCCGCATTAGCGCAAGCTATTGGTACGCTTGATAGCGTGATGATTCAGTCCTTGCCGGATGGCGGCACGGCAGTTACAGAAACGAACTTTTAAAACGCAAGTCAACTAAAACGCAAGTAAAAAGTAAATTCATGAGAAAAATCATTAAACAATCTGTTTTTTCGTTAATAGTGATAGCACTGCTGGCAGGCGGATATTATTTTTACAAAAATAGTAAACAAGTCAAACCGGAAGATATGTACAAGTTCGGAACCGTGACGCAGGGTGACATAGAGCAGTCCGTTTCTGCTAACGGCACCATTAATCCGGTAACGCTGGTCAGCGTAGGTACACAGGTTTCTGGCCGCGTCAGCAAGTTGTATGTAGACTTTAACGATAAGGTAGAAAAAGGGCAGGTGCTGCTGGAGCTTGATGATGCCTTGTTTACAGCGCAGATCGCGCAAACGCAGGGCAATGTGCGTAATGCCGAAGCTTCAGTTGAGCTTGCCAAAGCCAATGAAGCTAGAATGCGCTCATTATTTGAGCAGGAATATGTTTCGAGACAGGAGCTGGATCAGTCGGTGCAAGCCTTGAAATCTGCCAGAGCTGTGCTCGAAACTGCACGTGCTCAATTGCAGCGTGATAGAACTAATTTGTCCTATTCCATTATTCGTTCACCGGTGTCAGGTATTGTGATCGACCGTCAGATTGACCTGGGGCAGACGGTAGCTGCAAGCTTTCAGACGCCAACACTGATCAAGATCGCACAGGATTTATCCAAAATGCAGATTGATACCAGTTTTGCTGAGGCCGATATCGGCAACATCAAGGTTGGCCAGCTGGCAAAATTCAGTGTGGACGCGTTTCCCAACCTTAATTTTGAAGGCGTGGTGAAGCAAATACGCTTAAACCCGGTAACGACGTCTAATGTGGTTTCATATAATGTAGTGATTTCTGTGGATAATCCAGAGCAGATTCTACTGCCGGGCATGACTGCTTATGTGAGTATCGTGTTTGCCAAACATGATAACGTCATGCTGGTGCCAAATGCTGCACTGCGTTACAAGCCCAAGCTTGATAATAATGACGATAGCAGCAAATCTGCAGCTAATGGCAATGGCACAAAACAGATGCCAGCTAAAGGCGGCAGAAGGAAATCTGCTGAAACAGCCGAAACAGGCGGTTTCGGGCGCGGTAAAGTTTTTGTGCTACAGGATGGTAAGCCGCAACTGCGAGAGGTGAAAGTAGGTATTACTGATGGCAAGCTGACTGAAATCATCAGTGACACATTGAAATCAGGTGACCAGGTCATTACCGGTAATGCGCAGGCAGATGGTCAGGCATCAGGTAACACCATGCGTGCACCGAGAATGTTTTAATCACCGGTAGCCAAAATATATAACATGAGTTACGTGATTGAAGTGCGTCAGATATACAAAGATTACCAGACTGCGGCTGGTGCTTTTCCTGTGCTTAAAGATGTGAACCTGACTATTGAGCGTAGCGATTACGTGGCGATCATGGGGCCGTCAGGCTCCGGGAAATCCACTTTCATGAACATATTGGGCTGCTTGGATCGACCCACTGCTGGCGAGTACTTTTTGGATGGGCATCAGGTATCGCAGTTGTCGGGCAATGACTTGGCGCAGCTTAGAAACAAGACCATCGGTTTTGTGTTTCAGGGCTTTAATCTGCTTGCCCGCTCCAATTTGCTTGATAACGTAGCGCTACCGCTGGTGTATTCCGGCGTAGACAAAAAAATGCGGCACGAGCGCGCAGAACAGGTGCTGATTAAAGTCGGCTTGGGCAGTTACCTTAACTCGCGACCGAGCCAGATATCAGGCGGGCAACAGCAGCGTGTGGCGATTGCACGCGCACTGGTCAACGAGCCGCGGCTGATTCTGGCCGATGAACCGACAGGAAATCTGGACAGCAAGACCAGTGAAGAAATTATGCAGCTATTTGATAGCCTGAATAAAGAGGGTATTTCTATCGTATTGGTTACGCATGAAACTGATATTGCCGAACATGCAAAACGACAGGTGCGCTTTCTGGATGGAAAAATCGTGCATGACAGTTATGCGCAGTCCGCCGTGATGGAGGTAAGCTGATGTTTACGGCAATGCTGGGTGAAGCATGGCACGCCATGGGTGCAAACCGTATGCGTACCTTTTTAACCATGCTCGGCATGATGATAGGTGTAGGCGCTGTGGTCATGATGATGGCAATCGGTGAAGGTGCGCAGCAATCCATCAAAAAGTCCATCAGTTCCATGGGCAGTAATTTATTTATTGTGCTATCCGGCCCGCCTAATACTGCTGGGGCAAGGTCAGCTACCGGTAATGCGCTTTCTCTGAACGTAAAAGATGCAGATGCGATTGCTGAGTTAGACGGTGTCGCAGGCGTGGCACCAACCACAATGGGCAGTGCACAGGTGATTTATGCCGGCAATAACTGGAACACATCGATCATTGGCACTACGCCAAGTTATATGGAAATTCGTGACTGGGTGATTGATGACGGTTATGTATTTTCCAACTCCGATATGCGCTCTGCCACGCGTGTTGCACTGATCGGTAAAACCGTTGCAGATAATCTGTTCGGCGATGATACTGACCCGGTAGGTAAAACCATCAGAATCAAGCAGAGCCCATTTCTGGTAGTAGGGGTGCTGAACCCCAAAGGCCAGAGTCTGGATGGCAGAGATCAGGACGATACCATTATCGTGCCGCTGACGACAGCCCAGCGCAAATTGTTCGGTAATCAGGTTCCCGGCAGTGTCAGAATGATGATGGTGCAGGCTGAATCAGATAAAGCCATGCCGCAGGCGGAAGAAGATATCAATAATTTGCTGCGCCAGCGTCACAATATCCGTGAAGGCTCAGACAGTGATTTTTCTGTGCGCAACCTGACCGCAATTGCAAACACTGCTGCTGAAACTACGCGCACCATGGCGCTGCTACTGGGTGCGATTGCTTCAATTTCATTGTTAGTGGGCGGTATTGGCATTATGAATATCATGCTGGTATCGGTGACAGAACGTACGCGCGAAATCGGCATTCGTATGGCAATCGGCGCCCGTGAGCGCGATATTCTGCTGCAATTTTTATTGGAAGCGTTTGTAATTTCTATCGTCGGCTGTGTGATCGGTATATTAATAGGCGTAGGCGGGGCAATGCTCGTGAAGAGTTTCACCGGTACTGACGCAGTTGTGACCACGCAATCAATTACGCTGGCGTTTGCAGTGGCTGCCAGCGTCGGTATATTTTTCGGGTTTTACCCGGCACGTAAAGCTGCGCGTCTGAATCCGATTGAGGCACTGCGGTATCAGTAATGCGTTTAAATTACTTAGTTTGGTTAAGCTGACTATCAAGCGCCCAGCTTATATGTTCTCGCAACATTTCAGAGGCATTATCAATGCGTGATTGCAGTGCTGCGATAATCTCTGGTGAAGACTTTGCATTCCCCAGACCAACAGCAATATTGCGCAGCCACTGTTCATAACCAATCCTGTAAATGGCGCTGCCTGCCATGTTGGCTTTGAATTCTTCTTCGCTCCAGTTAAAACATTCAATCAGGTTGATGTCATCCAGACCATTTCTTACTGCAAAATCCATTTCTTTGGTAATCTCAGCAAACTTGTTCCATGGGCAGAACAACTGGCAATCATCGCAGCCATACACACGGTTGCCAATGAGTGGGCGCAGTTCCAGTGGTATGCTGCCTTTAAGTTCAATGGTCAGGTAAGAGATGCAGCGCCGCGCATCTACTTCATAGGGTGCAGTAATAGCTTGGGTCGGGCATACCTCCATGCAGCTTGAGCAGGTGCCGCAGTGGTTGCTTGCAGGTGCATCAATCGCCAGCGGCAGGTTGGTGTAGATCTCGCCTAGAAAAAACCATGAGCCGCGCTCTTTATTAATCAGCAAGGTATGCTTGCCGCGCCAGCCTAGTCCGGATTTTTCTGCCAGCGCGACTTCGAGTACCGGTGCGCTGTCTGTAAATACACGGTATTCAAAGCTATCTGTATTAAAGTTGGGTAGTTCAGCCTGTATTTTTTCACATAGTTTTTGTAGCTTGTTACGCAGTACTTTGTGGTAATCACGCCCTAGCGCATAGCGTGAAATAAAAGCTTTTTCGCTGTTTTGCAGAACGCTTTCACTATCAGTTGCATTCGGTGGCAGGTAATCCAGGCGCACTGCAATTACACGCAGTGTATTTGGCACTAATTCGGCAGGGCGGGTGCGCTTAACGCCGTGTTTTGCCATATAATCCATTTCACCATGAAAACCTTTTCTAATCCAATCCTCATGTCTGGCCTCGGCCTCATGCAAGTCAGTATCGGTGATACCGATATGATTAAAGCCCAGTGCCAAGCCCCAGTTTTTAATGCTGGTGCTCAGTGCTTGCATTTTTTGTTTGGTAGAATGGGTTGCGGAGTCGGTCATGGAAAATGATTTTACACTTGATTTAGCAGATGAAGCGGCAACAATTGCGTTTGGCGCTGCTGTTGCAAAGGTGATTGTGCCTGAACTGACCATTTATCTGCATGGGGATTTAGGCGCTGGTAAAACTACGCTGGTACGTGGATTGCTGCGCGGCTTGGGCTATGTGGGGCGAGTGAAGAGCCCAACCTATACATTAGTAGAGCCTTATGAAATGCTGGATGGCCATTTTTCACCATTAAATCTTTATCATTTTGATTTATATCGATTTAACGATGAAGAAGAGTGGGAAGCCGCTGGATTCAGGGATCACTTCAACGCCCATAGCGTGTGTTTGATTGAGTGGCCTGAAAAGGCAGCACAGGTGTTGCCTGAGCCAGATATTGAAATAAATTTTGATATCAAAGCTGATGGACGTACTGTGCATGTATCTGCGCACACTGTACGTGGGCAGCAGTGTATTCAACACATTAAGCTTAAATAGCTATGTTAAATATTTATAATATGATTCAGTCTTCATGATTCGCTGCATAGAAAGATTTATGGTTAAACGCTTTTGTTCTGTATTTTTAAGCCTGACAATGATGCTTGGTTTTTTTACCATGCAGACGGCTTATGCTGCCGGTAATATAGTCACTGCTGCGCGTGTATGGCCGGCGCAGGACTATACCCGTATTACACTGGAAGCAGGTAAACCGATCGTTTACAGAATGACGCTACTTAAAGACCCTGAGCGCGTAGTCGTTGATATTGATAATGTCGATATTAATCCGGCCTTAAAATCTTTGAGCGAAAAGATACTTGGCAGTGACCCATATATCGCTCAATTGCGTATTGCCAGATTCAAGCCGGGTACTGTGCGCTTGGTAGTGGATTTAAAAGCAGAAGTAAAACCGACGATATTTACGTTGCCTCCAGCCGGAGATTATAAACACAGGCTGGTATTGGATATTTATCCGGTTAAAGATCCGCTGATGAATATGCTTGCGGAGCTTGATCAAGGTGCAAAGCCGGCTGATATCAATGCAACTAATGCCAATCCTGTTACTCAATCGACTCAACCACAATTGATCACAGAGCCTAAGCTGTTGCCGCACGGTAATATTGAGCAGCAGATTATTACGCAGAAAGACGAAGTAAAGCCAGAGATTGAACCAGCTATGCAGGAGGTTCAGTCTGCTATGAATAATAGTGATAATCAGGCTGCATCCGCCGTGACTGCAAAAGCGGGCGATAAGATTATTGAAAAAACTGCAGATAAAACCGTATTTGTACCAGATAGCGCTAATCTTAAAAATATTCCCAAGCCTGTTATTGATAATAACGGGTCTCGTAAAATTACTATTGCAATTGATCCTGGGCATGGTGGTGAAGATCCTGGTGCGATAGGTGCCAGTGGTAGCCGCGAGAAAGATATTACGCTAAAAGTGGCAAAGAAACTTAAAGCCAGAATTGATAATGATCCGAATATGCGCGCTGTACTTACGCGTGATGGTGATTTTTTTATTCCCTTACACGGCCGCGTAATCAAAGCCCGTAAATTTCAGGCGGATCTTTTCATTTCCATCCATGCTGATGCATTTACCAATCCGGCCGCACGTGGCTCTTCTGTGTTTGCGCTTTCTGAAAAAGGTGCGACCAGTGCCAGTGCACGTTATCTGGCTAAAAAGGAAAATGAATCTGATTTAATCGGCGGCGTGAGTCTGAACATTAAAGATCCGGTGCTGGCGAGAACGCTGCTGGATTTGTCGCAGACAGCTACCATTAACGATAGCCTGAAACTTGGCAAGGCGGTTCTGGGCCAGATTGGTAATATCAATAAGTTGCATAAAAACCATGTGGAGCAGGCCGGGTTTGCCGTATTGAAATCACCGGATATTCCGTCCATTCTGGTGGAGACTGCGTTTATCAGTAACCCGGAAGAGGAGCGCAGATTAAATGACGATGAATATCAGGATACCCTGGTGACTTCTATTTTTGAAGGTATCAAGAAGTATTTTGCGACTAATCCTGCACTTGCAAAGACCAAAGTAGCATTGGATTAAAGCTTTTCTCGGACAGAATCTAAATCAGTTTGAGTAGTTTAAGCAGTTTGAAATGTAGCAGCTGTTAAAAATGGGGGCATAACATGCAACTTAAATTTTTAGGTGCAACAGGTACTGTCACGGGATCTAAATATCTACTGACCAGTGATAAGTATCGCGTACTGATTGATTGCGGCTTGTTTCAGGGCTTAAAGCAATTGCGTCTGAAGAACTGGGCACAATTGCCAGTCAAGCCCAGCGAAGTGCATGCCGTGGTGCTGACACATGCGCATATTGACCACACCGGTTATCTGCCTCTTTTTGTTAAAAACGGCTTTTCCGGCAAAGTGTATTGTACGGAAGCAACGCGTGATTTATGTAAGATATTGTTGCCTGACTCAGCGCATCTGCAGGAAGAAGAAGCGGAATACGCTAACCGCCGTGGCTTCTCCAAGCATCACCCGGCTTTGCCCCTTTACACCAAAGAAGACGCGTTTAAGGCACTGGAATTGCTCACCCCAGTAGCTTTCGATCAGGATGTTAATATCGGTGATGATCTCACGCTTCGGTACTATCGTAACGGGCATATTCTGGGCTCGGCATTTGCACGTATCCACAATAAAAAAACATCGGTATTGTTCTCAGGTGATATTGGCCGCCCTAATAACATTCTGATGAAACCGCCGGTACAGGTGAAGCAGGCAGATTACCTGCTACTTGAATCGACTTATGGCAATCGTCTGCATGATCGTGATGATCCTATGCTCAAGCTGGCAACTATCATTAATAGAACCGTCAAGCGTAAGGGCGTAGTGGTGATTCCGGTATTCGCGGTCGGTCGTGCGCAAGAGTTGCTGTACTACATTCACTTGCTTAAAAAGTCAGGTGCCATATCCGAGGATATTCCGGTTTATTTAAATAGTCCTATGGCGGTAGATGCGACAGCGATATTCAGCAAGCACCACGGTGAACATCGTCTGTCAAAAGAGGAATGTGCAGCATTGAGCCGTACTGCACGCATGGTCAACAGTGTTGAGGAATCACGCGCCCTGAATCAGATGAAAGGTCCCATGATTATTCTTTCTGCCAGTGGTATGGCTTCCGGCGGGCGCGTTGTGCATCACCTGAAAGCATTTGCGCCGAAATCCAATAATACGATTCTTTTTGCAGGTTTTCAGGCAGCCGGTACACGTGGGGCAGCGATGCTTGATGGCGCCGAAGAAATCAAGATTCATGGTGAATACGTGCCGGTGAAGGCGAGCGTGGAATCCATCACCAATCTTTCAGCGCATGCTGATTACTCTGAGATTATTACTTGGCTTAAAGGCTTTGAGTCTGCACCTAAAAAGACCTTTATCGTACATGGTGAACCCTTGGCTGCGGATGCAATGCGGCTGCATGTTGAAGAACAATTACATTGGCATACAGAAGTGCCGGACTATCTGGAAACCGTAAATCTGGATTGATTGGCAGCTGATGGTTGTTACATCAGCGACCTCTCGTCATTAGATAGTCAATATCCCTGCTGGTGTCACCATAACCGGCTTGCGTCAGCAGAGCACGTTCAATATAACGGCTGACTTGCTGGCGTAATGTTCTGACTTGGCCGCCATCCACAAAAAACTGCG
>JAHRYP010000023.1:0-10811 GCA_020622105.1 Methylotenera sp. | reverse complement strand
GAGCCATGCATACAGGCTTAGATTATGGCTGAGCAGTTCTGCTGCTTCGAGATGCTTGGGGCTGTCAGAACCCAACCAGACTGGACTGCTCGGCAGGTAACGTATTTTGGATTGCGCCACGCTTTGCAGGCACAGCAGGTAGTAGTCTTTCTCAAATGAAACATTGAGCGAGATCGGTGCGCAGGTAAAGATATACTTATCCTTCAAAGACATATCCGGTGCATATTCATCTACCAGCAGTGCCTGACTGATCAGTGTATTCAATGGTGCTTGCTCAAACAGTGCATGTTCAAAATCGCTGCGCTCCTGATGGTAAACCAGAATCTCGGAGATTTTGCGTGTATGCAGTTTGCCGGCAATGCCATCAATCTGCATCATGTTGATATTGATTGGCAGCTTCTGCAAGTCTGCGGTGTCATCCGCTGACAGCATATGTTCAATATGAATCAGTTCGTCATTTTCCAGCACATTCACGTAGCCTGTTTCGTAAATGCCGAACCTGCCCGCACGTCCGGCAATCTGCCTGACTTCTGTCATGTTGAGCATGCGTGAAGCCACGCCGTCATATTTATGGATATGCGAGAAAACCACACGGCGTATCGGCAGATTCAAGCCCATACCGATGGCATCCGTCGCCACCAGAATATCTGCCTGCCCGGAGCTGAAACGTTCAGATTCGGTACGCCGAACTTCAGGTGCCAGTGCGCCGTAAATGCTAGCTACAGTAAAGCCCCACTGCCTGAATCTTGCGCTTAAGGTCAGCACATCTTTGCGGCTGAATGCAATGACGGCATCGCCTTTTTGCAGTTTAGGCTTTAATTTTTGTTTGCTGTAGCGTTTGCCGCACAGGCTTTCATCTTCGAGTACCAATGGGGTTTTACGTTGCAGATAAGTAATGTCGTAAGTTTCACCTAATGCTGTAATGGCATCTATACAAGGTTTCGTTACAGCTGTTGAACCGCAGATAAAGACTTGTGATGCGGGAGCGCCCACTAATGCCGCTGTCCATGCCGAGCCGCGATCCGGGTCTTGCAGCATCTGAATTTCATCGATAATCGCTACTTCCACTTGCCGGTTAGGATTCATCATTTCAATGGTTGAGGCAGTGTGCTGAGCACCTGTCATCAGCACGCGTTCTTCGCCGGTAATCAAGTTGCAGGGAACACCTGCAGCAACCAGCCGGTCACGTATTTCCATTGCCAGCAGCCGCAGCGGTGCAAGATAGACGCCGGACTGTGCTTTTTCCAGTGCGAGCAGTGCCTGGTAGGTTTTGCCGGAGTTGGTGGGGCCCAGGTAAAAGTGATGATGCCGGCTTATGCTGCGTGCGAGGCTGAAGCTATCTGTAAAGCCGGTTAGCGATAAATCTTTGAAGTTTGAATTCATACTTTCATGAATTTAGCTTAAAACAGGTAAAATGACTATCACTAAAGTTAACCATAAATCAACAAACAAGCCCATGCGAATTCAGTTATTGCCAGACCAGCTTATCAGCCAGATCGCCGCCGGTGAGGTGGTGGAACGCCCAGCTTCAGCCCTGAAAGAGTTGCTGGAGAACAGTCTGGATGCAGGTAGCTCCGATATTCAGGTCGCATTGCAGCAGGGTGGTATTAAACAGATACGCGTAGCGGATAACGGTGCTGGCGTGGCAAAAGAAGACCTGGAGCTTGCGCTGACACGCCATGCCACCAGCAAGATTGCCAGCCTGGAAGATCTGGAATCAGTTGCCAGTTTAGGTTTTCGCGGTGAGGCATTGGCAAGTATCGCCTCAATTTCACGTACGCAACTACTAAGCCGTCAGGCAGATGCAAAACATGCCTGGCGTATCGCGTCAGAAGGCAGCGATATTTCTGTGATTGAACCTGCGGCGCTGGATACCGGCACTGTGATCGAAGTTTCTGATCTGTATTTCAATACGCCGGCACGCCGTAAGTTCCTGAAAACTGAAGGTACTGAATTCGGCCATTGCGAAGAAGTATTTAACCGCATTGCACTCTCACGGCCGGATGTTGCGCTGATGCTGCAGCATAATGGGCGTGCTTTAAGTCGCTACGCAGTGAGTCAGCCTGAGCGCAGATTTGCCGAGGTATTAGGCAGTGAGTTTGCCGCTGAGTCTATCAGTCTTGATGAGTCTGCTGCCGGCCTACGTTTGTGGGGCATGGCAGCCAAACCGACGTTTAACCGCAATAGCCGTGACACGCAGTATGTATATGTGAATGGACGCTTTGTGCGCGACAAACTGATTGCACATGCGATTCGCCAAGCCTATCAGGATGTATTGCATCATGACCGTCATCCAGCCTTCGTGTTGTTCTTGGAGCTTGACCCGACCTTGGTCGATGTGAATGTGCATCCTGCCAAAACCGAGGTCAGGTTCAGGGATGCGCAGGCGATGCATCGCTTTATATTCCATTCACTGAATAAAGCGTTGGCTTCGCCCACAGGCGCATCGAGCGCAGTGACGGCAAGTCAGGCCGGTTACAATCCATTTGCGCAGCAGCCATCAAATACGCCTTACCCTACTTATCAGTCGCAGATCAATCTGCGTGCAGGTGAGCCAAGTGGGTTCTACGATACCATGTTCGGTACAAGCGGTATTGGTGCAAGCAGTGGTTCCGGTTCACCGGTTCAGTATGCCAGCCCGGTATGCTATGCGCCGGAGTTTGAAACTGAGAGTGCTATCGGTCAGCCGCAGAATAATGCAGGGGAATATCCGCTTGGTTTTGCGGTAGCGCAGATTCATGGTGTTTATGTACTGGCACAGAATGCACTAGGCTTAATTGTTGTGGATATGCATGCCGCGCATGAGCGCATCATGTATGAAAAACTCAAAAATGCATTAGATAGTAAAAGTGTGCCGATGCAGCCATTGCTGCTGCCCGTAAGTTTTAATGCAGATAAGCTGGAAGTTGCAACCGTACAGGAGGCACTCAGCGCTAATGATGACAGCTTGCAGCAGCTTGGTTTTGATATAGCCGTGCTGTCGCCAACCACACTTGCGGTACGCGCGGTGCCGACCATGCTGCAAAGTGCCGATGTCGTGGAGTTGGCACGTGATGTGTTAAGTGATTTGCGTGAATACGGTGCAAGCAGGGCGCTCACAGAACGCCGTAACGAACTGCTCGGTACGATGGCCTGCCATGCGGCTGTACGCGCAAACCGCAGCCTGACGATTCCGGAAATGAATGCACTGCTGCGTGACATGGAAGCGACTGAGCGTTCAGGGCAATGCAATCATGGACGCCCAACGTGGTTTCAGGTCAGCATGAATGATCTGGATAAGATGTTTATGCGGGGTAAGTAACTTACTGCAGTTTATTTTTAAACCAGCGCCAGACGACGCTGTCTGCCACTTCGATGCCATCCACAATGTAATTAAGCGATTTTGAGTTGTTGATGCTTATATTGATTGCTGATCTAGCGTCAGCGATGCCGCAGAATAATACTCTATCGCCAAGCTGCAGCGCAGTTGATGGAGGCGGTACTAGCATTGGAACGTTGTTGCGCAGCAGCAAAAGCGGTACCAGATTGAGTCGGCTATTACGGTCTGCCGGATCTTGTGTAAGGTTGTGCAGGGATACCGAAATGTTTTTACTTAACAATTCCGTAATCGCAGGCGTTTGCTCTTTACTGACAGTGATTGCCCATCTTTCCGGTACGGTTTCACCGACTATTGATACTAATTCACTGATGAGCTGATTCGCCCAGCTGTTGCTTTGGTTTCGCACCAGGGTTAAGAATTGAGCAAGTAATGGCGAAATCATATGCGCCAAACATTCGTGCGCGATAATCTCTGTAGGCTGCATTGTAATGTCGGCATTGAATTGCCTGAATAGCGTGTCGTTATGGCGCTTGTTTTTACGTATCACCACGAACAGTTTGGGGTTCAGTTCATAAGCAGTCATTACGATAGACAGGTTATTGATGTCATTATCGGTACCGGCCACAATGCCGACAGCATTTTCAATATCTGCTTCCAGCAAGGTTTTAGACTCGGTACCACTACCCACAATACAGTCATTACAGCCGGTCAGTTCCGGCATCGCCTCTACAATAGTGGTTGTAATATTTTCACGCGCCAGATTTTCTACTACTGACTTCCCAAAGCGGCCGTAACCGCATACTACCCATCTGCCTCTAGGTGGTGTTTCAGGCGGTAGCAGCGTATCTCCCGGAACATCAGTTAGCCATTCGTGCAAAATAAAAGTACCAATTGCATGCACGCGCATTGCTAACTGGTCACCAAATAATGTGTAAGGGTTAATAATGTGATCGGTGCCGAATGAAGCCATGTTGGCAGCAATGTCATCACGTTCAGCACGAGCCAGTACAGGCAGGGTAGGGTTCATGAGTTTAACCGCAACCGCAACCGCAAGATTAACGTCGTCATTATCCGTCAAAGTCACTACACCACTGCACAGCGGATGATGTACACCAGCGCGAATCAGGTTTTCAGGCAGCTTTGCATCGGCACACAGGTGTGGAATAACGCTGTAAGTTTCCGCCAGATCAAGTTCGTTTAAACGTTCTTGCTGTGATTCAATCACCACTACCCGCATGCCTTTTTCATCCAGAGTTTTGGCTAATACGCTGGCAGATTCACCATAACTGCATAGTATATAAAAAGGCTCCTGCAACTCGCGTACGGCGGTCGCAAAACGTTCTGTCGTGATTGCCTGACGCAACGCAGTGTCTTGCAACAGTGTGATGATTTTACCTATGGCATAAAACCATGGAATCACTGTCAGGTAAATGGAAATGGTCAGCCACAGGCGTTGCGCCTGGCTATAGGCATAAGGTATTTCGCCAAAACCGATGGTAGTTGCAGTATAGCTGATGACGTATAGCGCATCGAATATGCTCATATGCCATGGGCGGCCTTCATTGTCGGTGCCCGGCATGAGCGTAAGCCCTAGAATAGCAATAGCAAAACAGACTATGATCAGTATCAGCGGTCGCCGTAGGCGGCGCAAAATCAGGAAGAGAATGCTATTCATTTAATAAGCGCTGATTGTGTGACTAATTGAAAAATGGGTGCTTAAATCCTATTAGCGACGTTGACTGATGGTCTCTGATATCAGCAATATCACAGAAACAAAGTTAGCCATTAATGCACCGCCTGAAAGTGAAACAATATAGACTGTGAGGCTTGCACTATCCATGCTATTGCCTAAAGCGGCCCATAAAATAGCGGCGGTAATCAACTGCAGGTCAGCTGCAAGGCTGGTTGATAATAAAATTGCGCCTACATGGGTACGGTCGCCGAATTTGAGTACGGTAGCAATCAGGCTGACAACGATCGCTGCGTAAAGCTCGTAAACATGGTGATGACTAGGGTTGTCAATGTCGCCTACAAAAAAACCAAAGTTCAGCGTCATTGCCAATACGATAAAAAAACCAAAAATAACTTTTTCTAAATTCATGGATAAGCCCGCCAGTAAATTGTGTACTAATAGTTGAATGCGATGATGGGTAACATCATATGGGTAAAAACATATGGGTCAAATTATAAAGGTGCAGTAACATGTATTATACATACTTCTATTCAACCAAATTAAGCGCATATTGGCTTTAATGCCTTGTTAGCATCATGCTGAAAATATGCCATGTAAAATCATATTAAATGAACCAATCCGCATTACCTCCTGCAATTTTTCTGATGGGCCCCACTGCCAGTGGCAAAACTGGCGCTGCTGTCGAACTTTATTCGCGATTGCCGCTAGAATTGATCAGCGTAGATTCAGCACTGGTGTTCCGTGATATGAATATAGGTACTGCAAAGCCTGATGCAGAGACTTTAGCAAAAGCACCACATCATCTGATCGATATTATTCCACCGACAGCAGCATATTCTGCAGCTAATTTCAGAACAGATGCTTTGCGCCTGATGGCCGATATTACCGCACGCGGCAAAATCCCTTTACTGGTTGGCGGCACGATGCTGTATTTCAAAGCTTTGCAAGGCGGTTTAAGTAATTTGCCTGAAGCAAGCCCGGAAGTTCGAGAGCAAATTGAGCAGGAAGCGGCTGTGGTTGGCTGGCCGGCCATGCATGCCAAGCTGGCAGAGGTAGACCCGGAAACAGCAGCGCGCCTACAGCCGAATGATGTGCAGCGCATTGAACGCGCATTGGAAGTGTATCGGCTGACAGGGCAATCAATGACTTCCTTGCATCAGGCATCTGTGGGTGAAGCATTACCATATCGATTACTTAAAATTGCATTGGTACCCAGTGACCGTAAAGTGCTGCATGCGCGTATAGCGCTACGATTTGACCAGATGCTAGCTGGCGGGTTTATTGACGAAGTGAAAGCATTGGTACAAAAATATCCTGAACTGACCGCTGATAGCACTTCTATGCGTTGTGTTGGTTACCGACAGGCTCTGGAGTATCTGGCCGGCCAGTATGACACGAACGAGTTACGTGACAGGGGCATTTTTGCCACACGCCAGTTGGCTAAGCGCCAATTGACCTGGCTGCGAGCGATGGATGATATTGTTGAAATCGACTGTTTGAATCCGAACTTGCATACATTAGTGTTGCATGAAATAGAGGCGTTTATTAAGGGGTAACGCATGAAAAACTTTATTAAAGAGAATCTGGTACTGGTGGTGGGGCTTACATTGCCGTTGCTGCTGATACTACTTTTCTTTGTTGCAACGGTTATTCCAAAAGCATTTGGTACGCCGCCGCAATATGAAATGTTATTTACTACTACGCGCTATGACTATCAGGATCCTCCTGAGTATTCTCTCGATTTTGTTGTTAAAGATCAGAAGCTTATTGTTAAATCCCACAAAAATAATAATAAAGACCAGAGGGGGTATAACTCAAAATTATTGATGGCTTATGACGGAAAAACAGAAACAGTGCGTGAAATTAATGTCGACCTTGCTAAAGCTGCAAATGCGGCAGGTGCTAATGAAGCAGTGCTGGAAGAAACAGGTAGTTGGACTATAGATTCATCGCGCGTATCTCCAGATGGCTACACTTTAGACGGCCCCAATTATCGTGATGGGGGTTTGGTAGGCGGGATTTTCGGCGGCGGTTACCAGAATAATGGGATGAGGCTTAAAAAAGGCAGTGTCGGTTACAAGATACCAGATACGCAGGGTATTTATTATTACAATCAAATGCATTTCATCGGATGGGTTATCAAAAAGTAAGGGGTTGGTATGTCGCTTAAAGAAGATGCATTGCAGGACATTATTGCCCTTGCTAAACATAATCAGATCACGCTTGATGAAATAGCCGAGGCGTTTAATTTGGCAAAAATACAAAGCGATAAGCCATCCACTAGTATTTTATCTAAACTTTTTGGCTACATAGGCGGTATTTTTGTATTTGCCGGTATCGCTGTGTTTATCTCCATGTATTGGGATGATTTTGGCTCGGCAGCGCGCGTGATTGTGACGTTGGGAACTGGGCTGATTGCATTTGTGATGGCGCTGGTATGTCTGACCGATACAAAATATGAGCGTGCTGCTACGCCGTTATTCCTGATGGCATCGTTATTACAGCCCACCGGTATTCTGGTGATGCTGCATGAGTACTCTTCGGGTGGAGATGCGCGTCACGGCCTGCTTTTTATGGCAGCTTATATGTTGATTCAGCAGGGCAGTGCTTTCTGGGCGAAACGGCGCACTGTTCTCGTATTCAGTGCCATTCTGTTCGGATGTATCTTTTTTGCCAACCTGTTTGATATTCTGGATATCAATGAAAAGTTGATCGGCGTTGTGATTGGAACTTCATTACTTTTTATTGCTTATGCGCTTAATCAATCAAAACATATTGCGATTGCAGCGTTCTGGTACTTTATCGGGTCTCTTGTACAACTGTGGTCAGTGTTCGAGACGGTAAAGCACTCGACGCTAGAGCCTTTGTATCTTGGTGTGTGTGCGCTCATGATATTTATCAGCACCTATGTGCGCAGTAGAACGCTGCTGCTGGTTGGCACACTCGCCATGTTGTTTTATATCGGCTATTACACGGCTAAGCATTTTGCGAATACGGTCGGCTGGCCGATTGCATTGGTGTTGATCGGTATCGCTTTAATTGCGTTGAGTTCGCTTGCTGTGAAATTGAATAATAAATATATTAAAGCGGTGAATTAGAAAAAAGTGCTGTTAAATATAACAGCGCTTTTAACAAGTTCGCGATGACCGTATCTACTATAGATGTATATGTTCGCGTATACGATGCGCTGCTTCAATACATTCCTCATAAGAGGCAACCAGCGCCATGCGAACGAAATTTTTACCGGGGTTTAAGCCGTGCGCTTCACGCGCAAGAAAACTGCCAGGTAATACCGTGATATTTAAGTCGCGATACAATTTCACAGCGAGTTCCGTATCTGAATATTGATCACTTTTGATTTTAGACCACAGATAAAATGCAGCATCCGGAATCGTAGCTTCAAGCACATCGGCTAGTAGCGGTGTGACGTCTTTGAATTTTTGCGCATATTGCCTGCGATTCTCAATCACATGCGTCTCATCATTCCATGCGGCGATTGAAGCAGCCTGTACAGCCGGATTCATCGCGCAACCATGATAAGTCCGATACAGCGTGAATTTTTCTATAATGGCTTCATCGCCGGCAACAAAGCCTGAACGCATGCCAGGTACATTGGAGCGTTTTGAAAGTGAGCTGAACACAACTAGGTTTTTATAATCTCGGCCTAGTTGATGCGCTGCCTGTAGTGCGCCTAGCGGTGGATTCGCTTCATCAAAATAAATCTCGGAATAACACTCATCAGCGGCGATTACAAAACCATATTTGTCTGATAATTCAAAAATATTTTTCCATTGCGCCAGGCTCATCACTTTGCCGGAAGGGTTGCCCGGGCTGCACACAAATACGAGCTGGGTACGTGCGAGTATATCGACCGGTACGCTTGAAAAATCCATGACATGATTATGCTCAGCGTCAGCGTGCGGCAATGTATTCAGAAAATAAGGTGTAGCACCGGCTAGAAACGCAGCACCTTCATAGATCTGGTAAAACGGGTTAGGTGAAATCACCACCGGGTCTTTTTTTGTCGTATCAATAACCACCTGCGCAAAGGCAAATAGTGCTTCACGGCTACCGTTGACGGGCAGTATTGCACGTTCAGCGCTCAGTGCCGGAATGCCATAGCGCCTGCTAATCCAGCTAGAAATTGCTTCACGCAACTCAATTGAGCCGATAGTCGTGGGATAATTCGCTAATCCGGCCAGATTATTCACCAGCGCATCTTTTACCAGTTGCGGTGTGGCATGCTTGGGTTCGCCTATTGATAAATTAATGGGTGTAAAAGCCGGGTTGGGAGTAATGCCTTTAAACAGATCGCGCAGGCGCTGAAAAGGGTAGGGCTGTAGTAAATTCAAATTAGGATTCATAAGCGTCATTATAATGAGCAATAACGATAATAAAAACTCTTTTGCAGTATTTGGCCTGCTTTTTGGTGCGCTGTGCTGGGGCATTGTCTGGTACCCATACCGCATCATGTCCGATGCCGGAGTATCAGGCGTTGTTTCCAGCTTTTATACCTACTGTATTGCAGTAGTGTTAGCTGCGATTTATTTCTCAAAGCATTGGCGCGGCGTATTTAAGTTACCTTTGAGTATTGTTCTACTCAGTCTCGTCGCCGGATGGACTAACCTTAGTTATGTATTAGCCATAATTGACGGTGAAGTAATGCGCGTGATGCTACTATTTTATCTATCCCCGCTGTGGACGTTGATACTCGCGCACTTTTGGCTGAAAGAAGAAACACACCTGGCAGGGATGATAGCTATTGTTACTTCGCTAGTAGGCGCTTATATCATGCTGTATGACCCCGCCCTGAGTGGTTTTCCAGTACCGAGGAATACTGCAGAGTGGTTGGGGCTTTCTTCAGGATTTGGCTTCGCACTCACCAATGTGATGACAAGAAAGTCGGTGCATTTAACCCTGCGTGCAAAGTCTTTTGCGATATGGATAGGCGTGATAGTTGTCTGCCTGATTGCCATGCCGCTGATGCAGGTTTCTTTATTGTCACCAGCGAGGCTAACTTCAGCTAACTGGCTTGTAATGGTACTGATAGCACTGTTGCTGATAGCGGCTACAATACTTGTGCAATATGGCGTAACTTTGATAAAAGCTACCAGAGCTTCGGTGTTATTTTTATTTGAATTAGTGGTGGCTGCAATTGCCGCTTACTTTCTAACGGATGAAACCATGAATATATACGAATGGATTGGTGGTGCTCTTATTGTGGCTGCTTCTGTATTCGCAGCGTTTAATCATAAAGACTAGTCAGCATAGCAATTATCCAGCTTCATGATTTTACTGACGCTGCATTCATGAACAACAATAGGGGTTTAATTTCTGGTCGGCGCATAATGCAATCACACGAACACGACATGTTGTCGGTTTAACAGATTAAAACTCAGGAGAATGATTATGTGGACTAAACCAGCTGCTACAGAAATGCGTTTTGGCTTTGAAGTAACAATGTACGTAATGAACAAATAATCAATACTTTTGATTAGTAAAAGGGAGCTTAGGCTCCCTTTTTTATTACCTGTAGTATTGCCGTAAGCTTAAAGGGTGTGAAACCAAAATGCATTGTTTTATTGAGAAAGTCATGGACGCTATAAAAGCAAAAACCCCTCTGAGTTTCCGCAGAGGGGCACCTTAGATATCAATCCCTTTGGAAGAGAATCGATACAGTAAGCGTTTCTGCTCACTCATGTAGAGTGAGCATTATTTAAATTACAGACTGAATACTGTTAAACCACCGCCGCCAGGAGCAGCGTTGTATTTAGTCAATTCTTTGTAACCACCAGCAGC
>JAHRYP010000022.1 GCA_020622105.1 Methylotenera sp. | reverse complement strand
CGCCCAAATGGTTTAAGCAGGCAATCAGCAAAGCTGATGCTCGCAAAAAATGTATTTATAGAAGTGCCCATTAGCTTTTTAGCCAGTTTTTAATGTCATTGAGTTGTGAGTGATTGGTTAAATCTACCTGAATTGGTGAAATTGACACTTGATTGTTTGCTACTGCGTAGAAATCAGTACCTTCGCCGCCGTCATTAGGTTGTCCGGCTGCACCGACCCAGTAAACTGTTTCATTGCGTGGTGTTTTTAACTGTACTACAGGTTCAGCTTTGTGACGCTTACCAAGGCGCGTCACTGCACGTCCTTGTAACTCATCATAAGGAATATCCGGTACATTCACATTGAGTAAGGTTGGGGAATCAAAACCGTTCTTCTGGTAATGTAATATCAACTCTACCGCAATGCGCGCTGCAGTTTCAAAGTGCGTGGAGTTGTGCTGTGACATGGAAATGGCAATGGATGGGATGCCAAGCAAGTAGCCCTCCATCGCAGCGGCAACAGTACCTGAGTAAATGGTGTCATCTCCCATGTTGGCGCCATCGTTAATGCCGCTGATGACCATGTCAGGCAAGGTTTCCATTAGGCCGGTGAGCGCAATGTGCACACAATCTGTGGGGGTGCCATTGACGTAAAAAAAGCCATTGGCAGCTTTTTTGATGCTTAGTGGCCGATCCAGCGTGAGTGAGTTACTGGCTCCGCTGCGGTTTCTTTCCGGCGCTACCACGGTAATATCAGCAAATTTACTAATGTGTTCCGCCAAAATGTTCAGACCCGGGGCGAAATACCCGTCGTCATTGGAAAGCAGTATTTTCATGCCAGACCTACAAAGAGAATTTTCATGGTTAAATTATAGTAGAAGAAGGCAGGTTTGGCGCGGCACAGCAAATAAAAACTTGCGTGCCATCAATTGCATGAACAAATTTATTTGCGGGTAAGACGTGCATAAAAAATAGCACAGCTGAAAAATGCGACAGACAATATCACTTCAATCATCGCAAGTTTTGCCGATAACCCGACATCAGACCAGGCGCGCACAACCCCCTCGGTAAAGTAAAGCAATATGAACATGGACGCCCATTGGTAGGTATAGCGTTTGCCACGCAGAATGCCAAATAACGGCAGTAGCAGAGGCACAGCCTTTAACATCAACAATGAACCACCGGGTTTTAACGGTGCCAATACGGTTTCCCATGCTAAAGCTAGCAGGATTAGACCCACTAGGCTAATTGATGCGCCTAGCTGCAGTTTTGCTTTCATGGTTTTGCCGCTTTCGCCATCGCCACTAATGCCGCACGTGCAGATTGGGCATCATGAATCTGCTGTTCAAAATCAAAGCGCAATATTGTTGAGGTGTCACCGACACGGGCGCTGACATCAAAGCCGTCGCAGTCTATGCCCAGCATGTGTGCATGATCCGCATCAAGGTTGTGAAAGTGTTTGCAGTAATTAAGTAGATTCTCGGCATGGTCTGCATTCATGTGTTCGATGATTGCCGTTTCCTGACTTGCCAGTACTGATGATGCACTGGTGATGTCACTGAACAACTCGACATCTGAAAGCCATGACATTTTGCCAAAGCCGCCTATATACCGTGCCTGATGAATGTGAATGCGGTAAAAAGAAAAATCATGCATGTCAAAATAGCTGGCTGCTTGTGGCAGATAGCGTAAATAGCGGGTACGTAGGTCGGCATCGACATCTTTATAGATTTTTACAGCCTCACCCAATACGGTCAGCCTGGCATTGGCCTGTAAATCTTCACCGCCGGCAAATACCAGTAATGAAACTTTCGGGTTGATTGTAATGTTCTTGGTGTGCTCGGCGATATTACTGATGAGTATGATCGGCTGGCAATTATGATCCAGAACAAACGGCGCCACGGAGCCAAATGGGTAGCCTTCAAGGCGAGTAGAGTGTGTTGATAGTATGCCGCTACGCGTGCTGCGGAGAAATTTTCTTGCTTCCAGGCTTAGATTCATACAGCCAATTTTAACGCAGTTTCAGCCAAACGCTTACCTAGTGCCAGACATAATTGCTTTTCATCTTCGGTAATCGGCCTGTCGTCCATGGCGCCGCCGATGTGGCTTGCGCCGTATGGCGTGCCGCCGGAAGAAGTGCCTGATAAAGCTGGTTCTGAATAAGGTAAGCCGACAATCACCATGCCGTGATGCATTAATGGCAGCATCATGGTCAGCAGCGTGCTTTCATTGCCGCCGTGCATGGAGCCGGTTGAGGTGAATACGGCGGCAGGCTTGTTGATGAGCGCGCCTTTCAGCCAGAGTGCAGTCGTGCCGTCCAGAAAGTATTTCATCGGCGCCGCCATATTGCCGAAACGGGTAGGGCTGCCAAGTGCAACGCCGATGCATTCCTCAAGGTCTTGCAGTTCAGCGTAAGGGTCGCCGCTGCTGGGGATGTCTGATTCTGTTGCTTCGCAGTTTGCGGAAACTTTAGGCACTGTGCGAATGCGTGCTTTAGCACCTGCTACACTTTCAACGCCGCGTGCAATGAGCTGTGCCATGCTGCGTACGGCGCCGCCTTGAGAGTAGTAAAGTACCAGTATTTCGTTCATTGTGATGGTATTCAAATTCTGTTCACAAGCCCTGTCGCTTTACCGATATAAGTCGCCGGTGACAATGCGAGCAGATATTGTTTTGCATCGTCTGGAATGTTCAGGCCGCTGATAAAAGTATGCAGCGAGGCTTTGTTGATGCCGCCTTTGCCGCGCGTGAGTTCTTTCAGCTGCTCGTACGGGTTTTCAATGCCGTAGCGGCGCATTACGGTCTGGATCGGTTCCGCCAGTACTTCCCAGCTGTTATCCAAGTCTTCTGCCAGGCGTGCAGGATTTACTTCGAGCTTGTTCAGGCCGCGCAGGCATGAGTCGTAGCCGAGCAGGGTGTAACCGAAGGCTACGCCCATGTTACGCAGTACGGTTGAGTCTGTCAGGTCACGCTGCCAGCGTGAGATCGGCAGTTTTTCCGCCATGTGGCGCAATACTGCATTGGCCAGGCCCAGGTTGCCTTCAGAGTTTTCGAAGTCAATCGGGTTGACTTTGTGTGGCATGGTAGATGAGCCGATTTCGCCGGCTTTTACTTTCTGTTTGAAATAGCCAACTGAAATGTAGCCCCAGATGTCGCGGTTAATATCGATCAGAATCGTGTTGATGCGTGCCAGTGTGTCGTAAAGCTCGGCCATATAATCGTGCGGCTCGATCTGGATCGTCATCGGGTTGTAAGTCAGGCCTAATGATTCTACAAATTTCTTAGCGAAGCTTTCCCAGTCAAAATGTGGGTAAGCGGAAAGGTGCGCGTTGAAGTTACCTACCGCGCCATTGATTTTGCCAAGGATTTCATTGCCAGCAAGCTGTTTTTGCTGGCGCTGCAAACGGTACACCACATTGGCAAGCTCTTTACCCATGGTAGTTGGCGATGCTGTCTGGCCGTGAGTGCGTGACAGCATAGGTTGGTCAGCCAGTTGATTAGCCAGTTCAGTCAGACGTTCGATCAGGTTGTTTAAAAATGGCAGCATCACGGCATCGCGCGCGGTTTTCAGCATCAAGCCGTGTGACAGGTTGTTGATATCTTCGCTTGTACAGGCAAAGTGAATGAATTCACTGGCTTTTTTAATTTCCGGGTTGCCGTCGAATTTTTCTTTGAGCCAGTACTCAAGCGCTTTAACATCATGGTTGGTGCGCGCTTCAATCGCTTTAACCTGTGATGCATCTTGTTCACTGAAGTTGACGATCGCCGCATCCAGTTCATGGATAGTTTCTGCGCTAAACGGGGCAATTTCGGTCAATTCCAAAGCGCTGGAAAGTGCTTTCAGCCACTCAACTTCCACCCATGCACGATGTTTAATCAGTGCATATTCACTGAAATAAGGGCGCAGAGCGTCCAGTTTTGATTGGTAGCGGCCATCTAGTGGAGATAGCGCGTTGAGCGTAGTAAGCGACATAACGGGGTCTTTCAAACAGCAATAAATAATCCGCTATTTTACCTTAAATTTTAGTCGCTTACTCCGTGCTTTTGATTAGATAGCAAAAGCCAATAAAAACATTTATTAATTCATAAGCTGTCATTGCGAGCGAAGCGCGGCAATCCAGAATTTCTTTAAAATAAAACACTGGATTGCCGCGCTTCGCTCGCAATGACGATTAAATCAGCATCGTTCTAGACTGCCAGCATATCCACAAATGCATTCACTGGCATAGCTTCCAGCGTTTTTTGCTCTAAACATAAAGCCAGAATGTCGGCTTGTTTTTTTGCATCGAAACGGCGTGCGAGGTTAACTTTGAATTTTTTCACGAGCTCAGGAATGCCTTCGCCGCGGCGACGTCTATGACCGATCGGGTATTCCACAGCGATGTTTTCAGAGCTGGTGCCGTCTTTGAAGAACACCTGAATCGCATTGGCAATCGAGCGTTTTTCCGGGTCCAGATAGTCACGTGTATATTCCGCTTTTTCTACACACACCATTTTGGCGCGGATGGCATCAATGCGCGGGTCAGCGGCGGCTTCATCTTCATAATCCTGCGCGGTCAGATTACCTTTTAACAGGCCAATGGCTGACATGTACTGAATGCAGTGGTCACGGTCTGCCGGATTGTCGAGCGGGCCGGTTTTGTCGATGATGCGGATTGCGGACTCATGGGTGGTAATCACGATTTTATCAATCGCCGCAATCTGTTCCATGGTCTGCAAACGGCTGCCGATTTGCTTGTTAAGCTGCAGTGCACATTCCACCGCGGTTTGCGCATGAAATTCGGCCGGGAATGAAATCTTGAACAGCACCTGTTCCATCACATACGAACCATAAGCGCGCTGGAACTTGAACGCATTGCCTTTAAACAGTACGTCGTAAAAGCCCCAGGTTTTTGCTGTAAGCGCTGAAGGATAGCCCATTTCGCCCTGCATCGTCATCCATGCTAAGCGCACGGCACGTGAAGTTGCGTCGCCTGCTGCCCATGATTTGCGTGAACCGGTATTCGGGCTGTGGCGATAGGTACGCAGGCTTTGGCCATCCACAAACGCGTTGGAAACCGCGTTGATGATGTCTTCCTTGTTGCCGCCCAATAGTTTGGTAACGACTGCAGTGGAAGCGATTTTAACCAGAATCACATGGTCAAGGCCTACGCGGTTAAAGCTGTTTTCCAGCGCCAGCACCCCTTGAATTTCATGTGCCTTGATCATGGCGGTCAGTACATCTTTTACGGTTAGCGGTGCTTTTCCTTCGGCCACGTTCTTGCGTGATATGTAATCGGCCACGGCGAGGATGCCGCCCAGATTGTCAGAAGGGTGACCCCATTCCGCAGCTAGCCAGGTATCGTTAAAATCCAGCCAGCGGATCATGGCGCCAATGTTGAATGCCGCCAGAATCGGGTCGAGCTGGTACGAAGTGCCTGGCACTTTTGCGCCATTTGGTACGACTGTTCCGGCAATTACAGGGCCTAGCAGCTTGGTGCAAGCAGGGTAATCCAGTGCTTCAAAGCCGCAGCCCAGTGTATCCATCAGGCAGTTGCGGGCGGTATCAAAAGCTTCATCACTTTTGATTTCATAATCGGCGACATAATTGGCGATATCGACGAGGACTTGATCGGGAGCAGGACGAACGTTAGAGATATGTGAGGACATGGTTTGGCTCTTAAATGTAAAAAGTTTTAAATTAGCTGTATGGTTTTTAACGTTGGTTCAACGGCACATACGGGCGGTTTTCCGGCCCCGTATATTCTGCGTTCGGGCGAATGATCTTGTTATCAATGCGTTGTTCGATCACATGTGCCACCCAGCCGGTAGTGCGCGAAATTACGAAAATCGGCGTGAACATGCCGGTAGGAATGCCCATCATGTGATAGCTAGATGCGCTGTACCAGTCGAGGTTGGGAAACATTTTTTTCTCACGCCACATTGTGGTTTCAATACGGTCTGAAACATCAAACAGGGTCATGTTACCGTTGTCTTCGCATAGCTTACGGCTCACGGCTTTGATGGATTCGTTTCTCGGGTCGGCAATCGTGTAAACCGGGTGGCCGAAGCCGATAATGATTTCCTTGCGCGCCATGCGCTGCATGATGTCGGCCTCAGCTTCGTCTGCATTTTTGTAGCGTTCGATAATTTCCATGGCAGCTTCATTTGCGCCGCCGTGTTTAGGGCCGCGCAGCGCGCCAATGGCACCGGTGATACAGGAGTACATGTCAGATAATGTGCCTGCTACCACGCGTGCGGTAAAGGTTGACGCATTGAACTCATGCTCGGCATATAGCACCAGTGAGGTATTCATGGCGCTAATGTGCAGGTCAGATGGTTTTTTGCCATGCAGCAGATACAGGAAATGTGCGGCGATGGAGTCTTCGTCACTTTCTACATCAATGCGTTTGCCATTGTGGCTGAAGTGATACCAGTACAGCAGAATTGAACTGAAGCATGAGATCAGCCTGTCGCCCAAATCCTTTGCGGCTTCAATGTTGCGGTCAGCCGCTTCCGGTTCCAATGTACCCAGCATGGAACAGCCGGTGCGCATGATATCCATCGGGTGGGCGTTGGCAGGAATCTGTTCCAGTACTTTTTTCAAAGCTTCCGGAATGCCGCGCAGTTTTTTGAGCTTCTGGTGATAAGCCGTGAGTTGTGCCTGTGTAGGTAATTCACCGTGAATGAGCAAGTAGGCGACTTCTTCAAACGTAGCGTGTTTTGCTAGTTCAATAATGTCATAGCCGCGGTAATGCAGGTCATTACCAGTGTGGCCTACGGTACAGATGGCAGTCGTGCCGGCGGCAACGCCCGCTAGTGCTACACCTTTTTTCTTTTTCGGCGCATCTGTATGAGATGGTGGCGTGGTTGCTGACATGCTATTTCTCTCCTTTAAATAGTGCGTCCAGTTTTTGTTCGTAGCTGTGGTAATTCAGGTGCTCGTAAAGTTCTGCACGTGTCTGCATCAGGTTGACCACATTGGCTTGCGTGCCATCCTGGCGCACTGCCTCGTACACTTTAAGCGCGGCCTGGTTCATGGCACGGAAAGCCGATAACGGGTAAAGCACTATGCCTACATCAGCACCGCGCAATTCATCCACCGTGAATAATGGCGTAGAGCCAAATTCGGTGATGTTGGCTAGCACCGGCACTTTGACTGCGGCGGCAAATTGCTTATACATACCGAGCTCAGTGATCGCTTCCGGGAATATCATGTCAGCGCCGGCTTCAACACAGGCACAGGCACGGTCAATCGCAGATTGCAGGCCTTCAACCGCCAATGCATCGGTACGCGCCATGATCACAAAATCCGGGTCGGTTTTAGCATCGACGGCTGCTTTCACGCGGTCTACCATTTCGGCTTGGCTCACAATCGCTTTGTTCGGGCGGTGGCCGCAGCGTTTAGCCTGCACCTGGTCTTCAATATGTACAGCAGCTGCACCAGCCTTGATAATGCTTCTGACACTGCGCGCGATATTGAAAGCGCCGCCGAAACCGGTATCGATATCTACCAGCAGCGGAGTGTCGGTCACGTCAGTAATCCTGCGCACATCAATCAGCACATCTTCCAGTGTGGAAATGCCAAGATCCGGCATGCCCAGCGAGCCGGCAGCAACGCCGCCGCCAGAAAGATATAGGGCTTTGTAACCGGTTTGTGTTGCCAGCAGCGCATGGTAAGCGTTGATGGCGCCGATGATTTGCAGCGGCTTTTCAGCACTTACTGCGGCACGGAAACGTGCGCCTGCGGAGGTCAGTTTAGTCATATGGGTTTAGTCAAAATAGTTAGCTGAAAAATGATGAATTGGCTTGTTCGGAAATTGCAACGCCGGTGACCTTGGCTTTCTGCAATATTTCCCAAAAATAACGATACGTCGCGCGGTCGTGCAGCTCGCCTGCGTATTGAATCGGGCCCCAGTCAGCGGCTTGGGCAGCGAGCAGAATGTTGGCTGCGTCGGCTACTTCATCAAAATTTGGTTTCATTGCATCAACAATGGCCTGAATCTGTGTCGGGTAGATGCTCCACATGCGCAAGAAGCCAAATTCATTGCGCGCACGGCTGGCATCGCTGAATGTGGTTTCTACGTTTTTAAGGTCCAGTGTCACGTTATGCGCTGGCACTACGCCGTTAGCCAATGCCGCAGCTGCGACTTCTGCCTTGGCGCGGGCTAATAGTCTGTGTTCAAACTGGCCGGGGCTGCGCATGGCGCTGGCTGGAATCGCGCCGTTATGCGCACTTACAAAGTCCATAAGGCCAAAGTCCAGCACCTGCAGCCAAGGCAGGGCGGCAATCTCGTGCACCTGTTTTAGTGCGCCGTGGGTTTCAATCAAAATATGCACCGGAATCTCGCGCTCTATGCCATGAAACACCGCCATTTTCTGGATATAGGCAATCATTTCTTTAGCCTGGCTGATGTCGGTACATTTTGGAATAGTAATATAGCTCAACACCTTGCCTGCGCCACCGACCAGGATATCCACATCCTGCTTCCATGACGGATGCGTGTAATCGTGAATGCGCGCACCGGCCATGCGGTGCTTGTTGGCTTCGGAATTCAGCACACGTACAATCATTTCGGCGTGGTCACGCTCCTGGCCTGATGCGGCGCCATCCTCGCAGTCGCAGGTGATGTCAAATACCGGACCTATGCTGTCCTGCAAAGACAGTGCTTTTAAAATCAGCTTTTCGCTACCTGCAAAGTGTTCGCAGGCCGGGATCAGCGGGAATGGTTTTTCGCCTCCAAAGAGGGCTTCGTTTGGGTGCACTGCCATTTATACGTTTCCTTTACGTGGCATTAATACGGTGTAATCAAGGTCTAGTACAACATTCGGGTGGTAACTGTTCTGCGATTTCATTGCGCTGACTTCGTCTGGTGTGGCGTTTTTGATACCCACCATGCGCAGCCTTAAAGCACCTGCGTCATGCCTGTTCGGCAACTCCCAGCGGTCCAGCACTTCGGTGTAGCTGTAAATAGTGTCGCCAGCAAAGCATGGATTGGCATGGGTGCCGGCGTTAATTGCCAGTATGCCCAGTGCATTTTCCAGACCTTCATAACTCAGGGTGCGGCAAACCGAAATCACGATACCGCCATACACCAGACGTTTGCCGAATGAGGATGACTGCATCATATGTGCATCAAAGTGCAGACGTGCATTGTTCTGGTAGAGCCGCGTTGCCAGCGAGTGGTCGCTGTCGTTGATGGTCATACCTGCAGGGTGATCGATACGCTCGCCTTGTTGGTAGTCTTCCCAGAAATAGCATCCGCCTGTTGCTGCTGCATTAAAGTGTCTGGCAGAGAAGTCCTGCGCGATATTCAAGTTTTCGGCATGCACAAAGGCTGGCAATTCCGGAATTACGGTTTGTGGCGCAGTGGCGTTGAGATCTTTTTTGTGTACCATGACCCAGCGCACCCAGCTCAGTACCGGCTGGTTGTGCTGGTTAACCGAGGTTGAGCGTACGTAAACCACGCCGTTTTTACCACTGGAATTCTGTTTGAGGCCGATGACGGTGCTGGAGGTGCTTAAAGTATCACCGACAAAAACCGGCTGCAAAAAGCGCACATCGGCATAGCCCAGATTAGCCACTGCGTTGACGGAAATATCCGGTACAGTTTTCCCGAAAGCGATATGAAAAGCCAGCAAGTCATCAATCGGCGCGGTTGCGTAGCCTAACGATTGCGCAAATGGCTCGCTACAATGTACAGGATTACGCGCGCCGGTGAGTGCGATATACAGCGCGGCATCACCGGCGGTAATGGTGCGTGGCGTGGCGTGCTGAATCACTTCATTCAGCGTGAAATTTTCAAAAAAACGGCCAGCGTTAATTTTGTTATTAGCTGCTTTATTTGTATTTGGCATTTAGATGAATTCTTCTTCAAGTTCGGCAATGGCTTCATGCAGTTTGATGAGGCGCTGCGCCGCTTTAATATGGTGATGCTCGACCAGTTTATCGTTAACGACTACAGTGCCGTGGCCAGTTTCATTCGCTTCTTTCAGGGCTTTGATAATTAGCCTTGCGTTGGCAACCTCAGTGGCTTTTGGGGTGTAAGCATCGTTGCAATAGGCGATCTGCGCCGGGTGTACCAGTGATTTTCCATCCAGCCCCATGTCGCGTCCAAGCCGGCAGGCGTATTCAAAGGAGTGCATATTTTTGAAATCGCTGGTAATGCCGTCAATCACGCTGCGGCCGTAAGCACGTGCTGCCAGAATCACCAGAGACAGAGAAGTCAGGATCGCGGAGCGCTCATGTGTGACATGGGCATGCAGCTGCGAAATCAGGTCGGATGTTGCCATGACGATACAGATGATGCGATCTGATGCGGCAGCAATCTCTTTGGCGTTGAGCACCGCGAGCGGACTTTCTATCATTACCATGATCGGCATATGCGCACCGCCGGCTTCATCTAGGCAGGCTTGTGCTTTAAGTACGTCTTCACGCGACTCTATATTAGGAAACAGAATTGCATCGGCGCCGATATTGGCAACCGCTTTAATGTCATCCTGTCCCCAGACTGAATCCAGATTGTTGACGCGTACCACAACCTCACGGTTGCCATAACCACCTTGTTTAATGGCTTCCACAACGTTGGCTCGGGATTCCTCTTTGGCGTCGACCAGAATCGGGTCGCCCAGGTCAAGGATGACAGAGTCTGCTGCCAAGGTGCGTGCGCGATCCAGATAGTGTGGGTTGCAGCCCGGCACATAAAGCATGGAGCGTCTTGGACGTATGAGTTGTTCCATATCAGTATGACTTCAGTAGTGATGTTGAATCGATTATATAGATTAAATTATTTTCGTGTCAACATATATCTTATGTCTTATATAAGATATAAAACACTAGACTATTTTTTTTGGTCGTGATATAAATTCGTAAAGTCAAATTCGAATGGCAGTAAATATTGCTGATCGAGCAAATAGAGTTAATTGAATGGGTATGGATAAAAATGGATAAGCAGCTGATTTCACCAAACTATCGACCTTTATATGAACAGATCAAGGTGCTGATTACGCAGAGCCTCATAGGCGGCGAATGGCGTCCTGGAGAGATAATCCCTAGTGAAATAGAGCTGGCTGCGCGCTATAAGGTGAGTCAGGGTACTGTGCGCAAGGCGATTGATAGCCTGTCGGCAGAGAATATTCTGATACGCCGTCAGGGCAAGGGTACTTTTGTCGCGACACATAATGCTGATGTGATCAAGCTACGGTTTTTGCGCCTGACTTCAATCAGCGGCAACAAAGAGCTGCTGCAGAATGAGTCTATATCCTGCGTAAAAACCAAGGCAGATGCCTATATTTCCAAAATATTGGGCATCAAGGCCGGCGCAGCAACGATTGAAGTGAAGCGATTGCTGACATTTTCAGGTCGTCCATTGATTTATGACCACATTATTGTACCGGCAGTACCATTTAAAGGCTTGAATGGTGCCAAGGTTGAAGAGTGTAATGGCTCGATGTACAGCATGTATGAATCGCAGTTCGGAGTACGCATGATTCGTGCGGAAGAACGTTTAAAAGCCGTGGGTGCTACTTCAGAAGTTGCAATTGCACTAGGTCTGCAAGAAGGCTACCCACTGTTGAGTATTGAGCGTGTTTCATTTACTTATGGTGACAAACCTATGGAATGGCGTTTAGGTCTGTGCCTGACGGATGACCATCATTACCTAAGCGAGCTTGAGTAAAGGCAAGTTCGAGTAATACTTTTTGATAACGACTTTAAGCAAGTACAGAAAGATAGCCGATGGATGATTTAAAAAAACGCGCACTTGATTATCACCAGTTTCCGGTTCCAGGTAAGCTGAGTGTGGAATCATCCAAGCCATGTACAACGCAGGATGATCTTTCGCTGGCATACACCCCGGGTGTGGCGGAGCCGGTGCGTGAGATTCATGCAGACCCTGCCAATGCTTATAAATACACTAATAAGGGCAATCTGGTGGCAGTGATTACTGACGGTACTGCGGTTCTGGGACTAGGTAATATGGGTGCACTTGCCAGCAAGCCGGTGATGGAAGGCAAAGCAGTTTTATTCAAGCGTTTTGCCGGTATCGATGTGTTTGATATCGAGATCAATGCCAAAACGCCGGATGAGTTTATTGAAACCGTAGTCAATATATCACCGACTTTCGGCGGCATTAATCTGGAAGACATTGCCGCGCCGCACTGTTTTTATATCGAAAACGAACTGAAAAGGCGTCTGGATATCCCGGTGTTTCATGACGACCAGCACGGCACGGCTGTGATTGTGGCTGCGTCATTACTGAATGCACTGGAACTGCAAGGCAAAACTTTACCTACGGCAAAAATCGTATTTTTAGGCGCAGGTGCGGCTGGCTGTTCATGCGCAAAACTATTGAAACTGATGGGTGCGACCAATGTCACCATGGTAGATAGAACCGGTGTGCTGGATACTGATAGAGCCGATCTACATGACAACAATCGGGAGCTGGCAATTGCGCCCGGTGGTGTAACAACGTTGGCTGAGGCTATGCTGGGTGCAGATGTGTTTATCGGTGTTTCAGCGAAAAACGCGCTCGATGCGAGTCTGATTAAAGGCATGGCAAAGAATCCGGTGATTTTTGCGCTGGCCAACCCAGATCCTGAAGTGCTGCCTAGTGTAGCGCATGCGATCCGTGATGACATTCTGATGGCAACCGGCCGCAGTGATTTTCCGAATCAGGTCAATAATGCACTGTGCTTTCCATATTTATTCCGTGGTGCGCTGGATGCTAAAGCCAGGCAGATTACCGACAAAATGAAAATTGCCGCAGCCCATGCGCTGAGTGCGTTGGCGCGTGAGCCGGTGCCACAAGAAGTGCTAGAAGCCTATAGCCTGAAAGAACTCAAGTTCGGTCGAGAGTACATTATTCCTAAACCATTTGACCCGCGCCTGCTGGCTCGTGTGTCAAAAGCTGTGGCTGGGGCGGCTTGATCATGTCAGATATGCAGCAACGCAAACGCCCTAAAAACCTGAATCTGTTCACGATTCGGCTGCCGGTGAATGCAATCATATCCATCTTGCACCGCATGAGCGGCATGGCGCTGTTTCTGGTGTTGCCAGCACTGCTGTGGGCATTGAGCCAGTCTGTGCAAAGCGAAGTCAGTTATACGGCACTGGCTGGCATGTTGCAGCATTGGCTGGCGAAGTTATTTGTCATTGGATTGTCATGCGCGTTTTTTCATCACTTTTATGCAGGTTTGCGCCATCTGGCAATGGATGTGCACTGGATGACCAGTTTGCAGAAAGCCCGTATTTCCAGCCGTCTGGTGCTGTGTCTGGATGTGCTGTCGGTAACCGCGCTTGCATTTGTGGTCTGGTAAGGGTGCGTATATAACATGTTGATAGAACTACTTACAAAAAAATATCCTGGCATGCGCTTGTGGCTGGCACAGCGCTTATCTGCTGTGGTGTTGGCGGTTTATCTGGTCATATTTGCATTGCTGCTGCTTGTGAAGCAGCCTGTAGGCTATGAAGGCTGGCTGGAATTAATGTCACCATGGTGGTGGCGCTTGTTCACGCTGCTGTTTTTTACCAGTCTGGTCATGCATGCATGGCTTGGTGTACGCGATGTGTTCAAGGATTACATATTTAATATTAAGTTGCGCGCTGTGATGCAGATTCTGGTGGATGTGCTGTTGATCGTTTACCTGTGCTGGAGCGGTGTTATTTTATGGGGCATCCAATTTTCATGAGTATACAAAAACATCAATTTGATGCGGTGATTGTAGGCGGCGGCGGTGCTGGTCTGCGTGCTTCATTGCAGCTGGCAGAAGCTGGCGTCAAGGTTGCCGTGCTGTCCAAGGTTTTTCCTACACGATCCCATACCGTGGCAGCGCAGGGCGGCATTGCTGCTGCGCTGGGTAACGTGGCAGGTGATAACTGGCTGTGGCATATGTACGACACCATTAAAGGCTCGGATTATCTGGGCGATCAGGATGCAATTGAATTCATGTGCAAAAACGCTGCCAAAGCTATTATTGAGCTTGAGCATTTCGGCATGCCATTTGACCGCCTTGAAAACGGCAAGATATTTCAGCGTCCGTTCGGCGGCATGACGCAGAATTATGGCGAAAAACCGATTTCTCGCACCTGTGCGGTGGCTGACAGAACTGGCCATGCCATGCTGCATACCTTGTATCAGCGCAATATCCGGGCGAATACCAAGTTCTTCGTTGAGTGGTTCGCGCTAGATCTGATCCGCGATGCGGACGGCGATGTGCTGGGTGTGATTGCACTCGAGATAGAAACCGGTGATATCCATATTCTTGAAGCAAAATCTACCTTGCTCGCAACTGGCGGCGGTGGCCGTATTTTCCAGGCCAGTACCAACGCTTTCATCAATACCGGTGATGGTCTGGGTATGGCGGTACGCGCAGGTCTACCGTTGCAGGATATGGAGTTCTGGCAATTTCACCCAACCGGTGTATTGCATGCCGGTGTGCTGGTGACTGAAGGCGTACGCGGTGAGGGCGGTTACTTGGTCAACGCTAACGGCGAACGTTTTATGGAACGCTATGCGCCCAATGCCAAAGACCTGGCGAGTCGTGATGTGGTGTCACGCGCGATTGCGACTGAAATCAAGGAAGGCCGCGGCGTAGGGAAGAACAAGGATGCGGTTTACCTGAAACTGGATCACCTGGGTGAAGAACTGATCAGCAAGCGTTTGCCCGGCATCCGTGAAATTGCAAAAACCTTTGCCAATGTAGACCCGGTTGAGAAGCCGATTCCGGTAGTACCTACTGCGCATTACATGATGGGTGGCATTCCGACCAATCTGGATGGACAGGTTGTGGAATACAGTGATGGCACCGAGAAGAAAGTTAAAGGTTTATTTGCAGTGGGCGAGTGCGCCTGTGTTTCCGTGCATGGTGCCAATCGTCTGGGCTCGAACTCGCTGCTCGATCTGGTGGTGTTCGGCAAGGCCGCTGGTGACAAGATGGTCAGTGAAATTAAGGTAAATGCAGTGCACAAACCTTTGCCTGCCGATGCAGCCGACATGACGCTGGCACGTATTGCGCGGCTGGAAGGCCAGCAATCCGGCGAGCGTGTGGCTGATGTCGGTGCCGACATGCGCAAAACCATGCAGACGCATTGCGGCGTATTCCGTTTCCCTGACCTGCTCGAGCATGGCGTATCTGCAATCGATGCAGTGGCAGAACGTGCCAAACGCATTGAAATCAGCGACAAGAGCAAGGTGTTTAACACTGCTAGGGTAGAGGCGCTGGAACTTGATAACCTGATCGAGGTGGCGGTAGCTACGATGCACGCAGCCAATAACCGCAAAGAGAGCCGCGGCGCACATGCACGTGAGGACTTTGGTGGCCGTGATGATGAAAACTGGCTCACGCACTCGCTCTATTACAAAGACGGCCACAAGCTGGTTTACAAACCAGTACGTTTAAAACCATTAACGGTAGAGCCATTTGTACCTAAAGCAAGGACATACTAATGTTTACGACTATCTCTAGAAAATCAAAATTCAGGCGTGAAGTGCTAGGCGCACGGCGCGCAGGAGCCGAGATAGTACGAGTTGTACAGCGAGGTTGCGAGCACCGCGCAACGACGCAATTTACCCTGAATTTTGATTTTTTGAGGTAGGTCATGAAGATATCTATTTATCGTTATAACCCAGATGTGGATAAGAAGCCTTATATGCAGGATTACGAGGTTGAACTGCAGGAAGGCGACCAGATGTTGCTGGACGCGTTAATTCGCATCAAGCAGCAGGATGATACGCTGTCATTGCGCAAATCCTGCCGTGAGGGGGTGTGCGGCAGTGATGCCATGAACATTAATGGCAAGAATGGCCTGGCCTGCACCACCAAACTGCAGGATCTGGAGCAGCCGGTGGTGTTAAGGCCGATGCCTGGTCTGCCAGTGATTCGCGATCTGGTCGTGGATATGACACAGTTCTTTGAGCACTACAACTCTGTGAAGCCATATCTCGTTAACGATGACCCGCTGCCGGAAACTGAGCGCCTGCAAAGCCCGGAAGACCGCGCCAAGCTGGATGGCCTGTATGAGTGCATCATGTGTGGCGCCTGTACCACGGCTTGTCCTAGCTTCTGGTGGAATCCGGATAAATTCGTCGGCCCATCCGGCTTGATGGCGGCCTATCGCTTCATTGTGGATTCGCGCGATCAGGCCGAGGCCGAGCGTCTGGAGAACCTGGAAGATCCATATCGTTTATACCGTTGCCACAATATTATGAACTGTGTGGATGTGTGCCCGAAAAAACTCAATCCGAATGCGGCGATTGCCAAGATCAAGGATCTGAAAATCGAGCGCGCAAAAGAAAAGAAAGCCAAAAAAACCATTTCAATTACAGCCGTGTAGGGGTGAGCCATGTTGAATGCTGAAAATTTACGTGATGCAGAACAAAGGCGCTTTGCCTGGCGTTGCAGAAGAGGTTTGCTGGAGCTGGACATTGTGCTGCAGGATTTTGTGAGTAAACAGTTTGATTCACTCAATATGCATGAACTGCAGGCGTTTGATGACTTGCTGGCGCTGCCGGATAATGAGTTCTGGGATTTGATCAACTCATCAAAAAAGATTAAAAAAGCGGAGCTTTCAGATACCACAGTAGCTAATGTCATGCTGGAAAAACTACGGTCTGTCAGGCTCAACCAAAATCAGGAGGGTGAATAACGTGATGATGCATATAGGTGAAGAGCCGCTCTCTTTAGACGCAAGTGCGCTGGGTGATTACTGGCCTGGCATTCAGCTGTATTACCCACCGGTGAAATATGCGCCCAGCCTTGGGATTTATGAAGATATGGCACAGGCTTCGGCGCGCATGCAGAAACATGCGCACTACACGCATGCCCATACCCTGATTTTTGACCTTGAGGATGGCTGCAGGCAGAAGGAGATGAGCCGTGATCTGCTCCGTCAGGAACTGCCTGCGCTGCGCAAGGTAAATCAGCGCGTGACAATCGCGATTCGCGCCAACTCGTTCCGCACCGATGAATACGAGCTCGATATGGAGTTGGTGCGCGATATGGGGGAATATATCGACGTGGTGATGCTGGCTAAAGCCGGTGAGGCCTACGGCGCGGCTGAAGTACGCGACCTGTCGAGTTTCCTGCTGAGTGTCAATCCACACATCACGATACAACCGATTATCGAGCATCCGAAGTCACTCAAAATCGCGCCGGACTTGATGCAGTACAACACAGTCAAGCATGTGGTATTCGGTATTCATGACTTTTCAAAAGCGATGGGTATTCACATCACGCCGGAAAACTGGATTGAAGAACTGCAGTTCTATATGAACCAGCTCATGTTTGAGGCACGTATCGCCGGTAAAGGCGTGATCGGCGGCGTTGAAACGCTGATCGGCAGCAGTGCCATGCCGGAAAAATTCCTGGAGCCGCATGATGTGCGCCGCTGGCTGGATCTGCATGGCGACAATGAGTCGCGCGTGGTTTACAAACATGCCTGCAAAGAAGCAGCAATGGGTCTGACTGGCAAACAAGTGATTCATCCCGGTCATATCCACCTATGTAAAACCGCTTACACGCCATCGCCGACCGAAGTGACACAAAAAGTCAGCATACTGAAAGCCGCGATTGAAGCCGATGCCCTGCTCGGTGGTGCCATCAAGTTTGAGGGCGAGATGTTGGATCCGCCGATGTTCGGCAAGGCGCTGCAAACCTTACTGCGCGCGCACGCATTGCGTGCCCTGAAACCAAGTGATATGGAATTTGCCCTGCATGTGCTGCAACTGTTGCCGGCACAGGTGGTTCGTCAAAACTGGCCTTATGGAGTGCTTTTATAATGTTTACAGACTTTCCGCAGTGGGAATGGGATGTTCCCGAACACTTTAATATCGGTGTGGCTTGTACCGATAAGCATCTAGGCACTGCACAGCAGGACCATATCGCCATGATTGTGGAAGATGATACGCTTGGCACAGCCACCATCACCTTTGCCGAACTCGCAAAAAAGACTGACCAGTTTGCGCAGGTACTGCGTGACCTTGGGGTGAAGCCGGGCGACCGTGTGCTGATTCGCCTGCCGAACAGTCTGGATTACCCGATTGCGTTTCTGGGGGCGATGAAAATGGGCGCAATTTCGGTGCCGACTTCAACCCTGCTCACTGCTGAAGAGGTCGCTTATCTGGCAAAAGATTCGGGCGCTGTTGTTTTGGTGACCGATGCTACTGCCTGGTACGGCATGGCGGATTCGCTCGTTGACACGCCAAATTTGAAACATATCCTGCTGTCACAGGCGGTGGAAGTTAAAGCACATGCAAAATTCAATGTGCTGAGCCTTTCAATGTGTTTAAGTGCAGTTGAGCAGTTTGATGCGCCGCACCCGACCAAAGCCGAAGATCCGGCATATCTGGTGTATACCTCCGGTACCACTGGCTATCCCAAAGGCGTACTGCATGCGCATCGCGCATTGGTTGGCCGCCAGCCTGCCGCGCAATACTGGTTTAATTACAGTGACAATGTGCAGGACCGCATCATGCACTCCGGCAAGTTCAACTGGACTTATGTGCTGGGCACTGGCCTCATGGATCCGTTGTATCTGGGTAAAACCGTGATTGTGCATGAAGGCAAGAACGATGCGCAGAAATGGCTGGATCTGATTCAGAAACATGCGGCGACGATATTTATCGGCGTGCCTACCATTTACCGCCAGATTCTGCAAAAGACCACAACCAGCGGCGCCGAATTGCCGAGCATGCGCCACTTCATGAGTGCAGGCGAGCATTTGTCTGATGAGGTGCTCACGCAATGGCATGAGCGCTTTGGCCTCAATATTTATGAGGCAGTGGGCATGAGCGAGTTTTCATATTATCTGTCGCAAAGTATATTCCGTCCGATACGTCCGGGTTCAGCCGGTTTTCCGCAGCCGGGACACAATATCCGCCTGCTGAATCCTGAAACCATGGAGCCGGTAGCAACTGGCGAAGAGGGCATGATCTGCGTGCCGGATACTGATCCTGGCTTGTTCCTGCGTTACTGGAATCTGGATGAAGAAACCAGAAAATATAAACACGATGGCTATTTCTTTACCGGTGACTATGCAAAATATGACGCCGACGGCTATATCTGGTTCCTGGGCCGCAAGGATGACATTATCAAGAGCTTTGGTTACCGCGTATCACCGTACGAGATCGAGCGCGTGTACAAAGGCCACCCCGATGTAGCAGATTGTGCATCAGTCGGCGAAGAAATTGAAAAAGACAAGCTGCTGGTTGTCGCTTATGTGATTCTGAAACCGGATGCAAAAGTGACGGCAGATGAATTGGTGCAATTTGGTAAGCAGCATCTGGCCGCTTACAAAGCGCCTAAAACCGTGTATCTGGCGCATGATTTTCCACGTACCAAGAATGGTAAAATACTGCGTAAAGACATTAACTCGAGCATTGCGACAGCAAAATCAACACGATGACCACAATTAAACAGGAAGATTTTATTGCAAGCGTGGCGGATGCCCTGCAATACATTTCGTATTACCATCCAGCAGATTTTATCCATGCGCTGGCCGAAGCGCACAGGCTGGAGCAATCGCCTGCCGCCAAGGATGCCATTGCGCAGATACTCACCAATTCGCGCATGTGTGCAGAGGGAAAACGCCCATTGTGTCAGGATACCGGCATTGTGGTGGCATTTGTGAAGGTGGGTATGCAGGTACGTTTTGAAGGGGATCTGACGCTGGAACAGATGGTGAATGAAGGCGTGCGCCGAGCTTATCTGCTGCCGGATAATAAATTGCGCGCCTCCATTGTGAGTGACCCTGTAGGCAAGCGCCTCAATACCAAAGACAACACACCGGCAGTGGTGCATGTTTCTCTGGTGCAGGGTGATAAGGTTGAAGTCAGCATTGCTGCCAAAGGCGGCGGTAGTGAGAATAAGGCCAAGCTTGCCATGCTTAACCCGAATGAAAGCATCGTGGACTGGATACTGGAAGTTGTGCCAACCATGGGTGCCGGCTGGTGTCCGCCTGGTATGCTCGGTATCGGTATTGGCGGCACTGCGGAAAAAGCCGTGCTGCTGGCGAAAGAGTCACTGATGGCGCCTATTGATATGCACGAACTCAAAGCCCGTGGCGCGCAGAATCGTCTGGAAGAACTGCGCCTGGAGATATTCGAAAAAGTGAATAACCTCGGCATTGGTGCGCAAGGGCTGGGCGGTCTGGCGACAGTGCTGGATGTAAAAATACTCGATTACCCGACGCATGCGGCAAGCCTGCCAGTCGCGATTATCCCTAACTGCGCGGCAACACGCCATGTGCATTTTGAGCTGGATGGCAGTGGCGCTGCTGTATTGGAAGCGCCAAGTTTAAGCGACTGGCCGGATGTCAACTGGACACCCAGCGCAGAATCTTTGCGCGTGAATCTGGATACCATCAGCAGAACTGATATCCAGAGCTGGAAGCCAGGGCAGACACTGCTGTTGAGCGGAAAACTGCTCACCGGGCGTGATGCTGCGCATAAGCGCATGTCGACCATGCTGCAAAAGGGCGAAAAACTGCCGATTGATTTTACCAACCGCTTCATTTACTACGTGGGGCCAGTGGATGCCGTGCGCGATGAGGCCGTAGGCCCCGCAGGCCCAACGACTGCAACGCGTATGGATGATTACACCGAAATGATGCTGGGCGAACTAGGCCTGCTGGGTATGGTAGGTAAGGCCGAGCGTGGTGAAGAAACCATTGCCGGCATTGCTAAACACCAGTCTGTGTATTTAACAGCAGTAGGTGGTGCGGCTTATCTGGTAAGCAAGGCGATCAAAAAGGCCGAGGTGCTGGCATTTTCAGATCTTGGCATGGAAGCGATTTATGAATTTACGGTGCAGGATATGCCGGTGACAGTGGCGGTGGATACGCACGGCCAGTCTGTGCATAGCAGCGGACCGGATGAGTGGAAACAAAGAATAGCCCAAGGAAAGACCATAGCAATACAAGCGGTAAGTTAAAGCAATACACGTGGCCAGCTAAACCATGAATTTAGACAGCATAGTTGCACCTTTTGGTATAAGATAAGTCATATTACTTTAGGGTGTAACTTAATGAATACATTTGGATTGTTCGCGATGAAGAGTTTACGCAACCTTGTTTTATTACCAGCTTTCTTGTTGATGCCCAATGTGGCGTTCGCAGAAGATTTGCTGGGCTATCTGGTCGATAGTGCAGGTAAATATAGCGGTCCTAGCCTGGAAGACAACGTAGTGCTGATGGATACCGATAAAAACGGCTTTGCCGATGTATTTGAAGTGCGCGCATTTTTAGAGCTAAAGCACGGCAAGGGCTATGAAAAAGAGTTGCTGGATAAATGGGAGTCATCTGCCAGTGGTAAAAGTTGCAGCACGCCATTTGCCAAAGACCTGTATGGCGATCAGACAACTTCTGTACGTACCAATTAAAACCCGCTTCGTATGGTAATAAAACGCTTGGTTCGCATTAATGGCGCTATATTGCAATTGTAGATACGCAGCACTTTATCACCAGCTTATTAGTCAATTTTATTGAGCTGGCTTGGTATAATGTAAAAAAATTATTTAACCTAGAGATATACACAACCATGTTAAAGACTTACGCCTCTCACGTTGCAGAACGTGCAGCCCAAAATCTTCCGCCATTGCCACTATCTGCCGAGCAGGTTGCTCAGCTGGTGGAGTTAATCAAGAACCCGCCAGCAGGTGAAGAAAAAACGCTGATGGATTTGCTTGAAAACCGCACTCCAGCCGGTGTTGATCAAGCGGCTTATGTTAAAGCGGCGTTTTTATCTGACATTGCAAATGGTACTGCAACTTCACCTTTGCTAAGTGCAGAAAAAGCTGTGCAATTATTGGGCACTATGCTGGGTGGCTACAACGTGCAGGCGCTGGTGGCATTGCTCGACACACCTATGGCTGCTGCGGCGGTTAAAGCGCTGTCACATACAACACTGATGTTTGATGCATTCCATGATGTTGATGAGAAAATGAAGGCGGGTAATGCACACGCCAGAACGCTGATTGAATCATGGGCGAATGCCGAGTGGTTTACCAACGCACCGGTACTGGCAGATGAAATCAAAGTAGTGGTGTTCAAAGTGGATGGTGAAACCAATACCGATGACCTGAGCCCGGCGCAGGAAGCCTGGAGCCGCCCGGATATTCCTTTGCATGCCAAGGCCATGCTGGTGAATAAAATGCCTGAAGGCCTGAAAACCATTGAGACCCTGAAACAAAAAGGTTTGCCATTGGCTTATGTGGGTGATGTGGTTGGTACCGGATCATCACGCAAATCTGCAATTAATTCAGTGCAGTGGTTCATGGGTAATGATATTCCTAACATTCCAAACAAACGTACCGGTGGTGTAATTCTGGGTACAAAAATCGCGCCGATTTTCTTTAACACAGCAGAAGATTCAGGCGCTTTGCCGATTCAATGTGATGTTTCAAAAATGCAAATGGGTGATGTGATCACCATCAAGCCTTATGCTGGGCAGGTATTGAATGATAAGGGTGAAGTCATTTCCACCTTCGAACTGGCGCCGACCACGATGCCGGATGAAGTACGTGCCGGTGGACGTATTCCATTGATTATTGGCCGCGGTTTAACGACCAACGCGCGTCATGCATTAGGTTTGCCGGCTTCAGATATGTTCATTCATGCTATCGCACCTAAAGACACCGGCAAGGGCTATACGCTGGCACAAAAAATGGTAGGTAAAGCCTGTGGCGTTACCGGTGTGCGTCCGGGTGCTTATTGTGAGCCTAAGGCGACTACCGTGGGTTCGCAGGACACCACCGGCGGTATGACGCGCGATGAGTTGAAAGAACTGGCTTGTTTGGGTTTTAGCGCAGATTTAGTGATGCAAAGTTTCTGCCACACAGCGGCTTACCCAAAACCGGTTGATATCAAATTGCAGCATAGCTTGCCTGAGTTCATGAGCAGCCGCGGCGGCGTAAGCTTGCGCCCGGGTGACGGCGTGATTCACTCCTGGCTCAACCGCATGGTATTACCTGATACCGTAGGTACCGGTGGTGACTCACATACGCGCTTCCCGATCGGTATTTCATTCCCGGCCGGTTCCGGTCTGGTAGCGTTTGCTGCTGCGATGGGCGTGATGCCGCTGGATATGCCGGAATCAGTACTAGTACGCTTTAAAGGTGAAATGCAGCCTGGTATCACGCTGCGTGACCTTGTGAATGCGATTCCATACGCTGCGATTCAGGAAGGTACTTTAACAGTAGGCAAGCAGGGTAAGAAAAATGTTTTCAACGGCCGTATTCTTGAAATTGAAGGTTTGCCTGATTTGAAAGTGGAACAGGCGTTCGAGTTTGCGGATGCTTCAGCCGAGCGTTCAGCCAATGGCTGTACCGTGAAGCTGAATAAAGAGCCGGTCATTGAGTTCTTGACGTCTAATATCGTATTGCTGCAAAACATGATTGATAACGGTTATGAAGATGCACGCACCTTGCAGCGCCGTATCGCCAGCATGCAGGCATGGCTGGCAAAACCGGAACTGCTGGAAGCGGATGCTGATGCTGAATACGCGCATGTGATCGAGATTGACCTTAACGAAATCAAAGAGCCATTAGTGGCATGTCCGAATGACCCGGATGATATCAAGCCATTGACAGCCGTAGTAGGTGACAAGATTGATGAAGTGTTCATCGGCAGCTGCATGACTAATATCGGCCATTACCGTGCCGCGGCAAAAGTGCTGGAAGGGGCTGGGGCTATCCCGACACGTTTATGGATTGCACCGCCAACGCGTATGGATGAAGCGCAGTTGCGTGATGAAGGCGTATATTCAGTATTTGGCATAGCCGGTGCGCGTACCGAGGTGCCGGGTTGTTCATTGTGTATGGGTAATCAGGCACGTGTGGCAGATAAAGCGACTGTGTTCTCAACCAGCACGCGTAACTTTGATAACCGCATGGGTAAAGATGCACGTGTTTATCTGGGCTCTGCAGAACTGGCCGCTGTGTGTGCCAAGCTAGGCCGTATGCCTACGCATGCCGAGTATATGGAAACAGTAGGTAACAAACTGGCCAATACTGCTGAAATTTACAAGTATCTGAATTTTAACCAGATGACAGAGTACAAAGCTGCGCTGGATACATTAAGCAACGGTAAAAAAGTAATCCCGATCGTAGAACACGCTTAATTCTCTATCAAGCAGAAGCCAGCCCATATTGTTATGATATGGGCTGGCTTTTTTTAGCGTGTAATGTGAGCATACAATGACCCTGCACCTCCCAGAAGTACCAGAAATTTTTGACCCGGAAACGGTCACCAAGCCACCCAAGCGCGGTGCCTGGAAACTCATGCTGCCTTTAAGTATCCTGCTGTTGGCGGCTGTATATCTGGCGTGGCATTTTGGCTGGCATGCAAATGCTGTAACCGCTGGGGCGTTGTTTTTAGCCGCTGCTTCACATGCGCTGGTATGGCTGCTGGGTTTGATTGCGATGGTGCCTTTTATCGGGCCTATTATCGTTAAAGTGCTGAGTCTGTCTTTTATCTGGCTGCTTAATGCAATCGGTTATCTTGTTTCGTATATTGCTATAAAACGCGGTTATTCCAAGGATGTGCTGACTTACCGTGCAGTGACGATTGCACTGATTACGGGGATTGTGATTGGTTATGTAGTCGGCCACTTTATTTAATGGGCACTTCTATAAATACATTTTTTGGGCGCATTACTGCGTTGCGCGGTACTCTAAATCCTCATGTACTTCGTGTACATTCCGGTTTCTGCGTTCCGTGCGCCTTGTCCTGCATCCCAAACTCTGTATTTATAAAAGTGCCCTAGTGTTTTAGAGTCTCTAATAAATGATTTCACCATTACCACAAACACCCCGACTGCAAATCATAAAGCAGCATGTGCGCAAGCTTGCTGATTATTTCCCGGTCATTTTCTTTTTCGCTGGATTCGTGTGGGATGCTATTACCATCGGCCGCAATGTCATGCCTTCAGATCTGGCGATTTTTAGTGGATATCTGTTCAGCGCCGCAGCTATTCTGTATTTGATCGGCCGTCCGGTTGATGAAGCAGCAGATGCTTCATCAAAACCGCAGGCCAAGGTCATTTCGTTGTTAAAAATGCTGCATACGCCCAGATTGCCTTATTTTCTGCTGCAGTTTTTATTTGGTAGTTTGTTCAGCGCTTTATTTATTTTGTATTTCAAAAGCTCCAGTCATTGGCTGGCATGGCTGACTTCACTGGTGCTCGGTGTTCTGCTGGTTGCCAACGAGTTTCTGGAGAGTGAGTACAAACGATTTACCCTAAGCTGGGCCATGTTCGGTTTGTGCGCTATGTTGCTTTTTAACTTTGCCTTGCCGTTTATGCTGGGCAGCATTCATGCTATATGGTTTTATCTGAGTACATTGTTGGGTGCAGCACTGGCGTGTTGGCTTTACATGAAAACGCCGCAGCACTACGGCAGCATTAAACCTGTAGGTATTATCGCCGCGCTGCTGATGTTTGCTTATACTGCAGATATGATTCCACCGGTGCCGCTGGTGAAGCGCGATGTGGCTGTGGCTTATGACTTAAATAAAGTAAACGGCAATTACCTGCTTAAACAGCAGGCATCATCATGGTGGGTATTCTGGCGCAAAGCTAGCAATGATTTGGAACTGCTGCCCGGCCAGCGTGTTTACTGCTTTTCATCTGTTTTTGCACCGCCGGGTTTACAAACCAAGTTGTACCATCGCTGGCAGCATTACAATAAAAAATCAGGGTGGACGACACAGTCAAGGGCGGGATTCAGCATCTCTGGAGGCCGTTATGATGGATTCAGGGGATATACCTATAAGAGTAGTCTTGCAGAAGGTGACTGGCGGGTGAGTGTTGAAACAGAGAATGAAAAGACCATTGCGGTCTATCCATTCTCAGTGAAGCATGTAGAGGCTGCACCGGATTCAATAGTGCAGTCTTTTTAGACTGCAGCAGATTTAGAGTGCAGTCATGAGGCTTCAGTGCTGGTCGTTGTTATGTGACATCAGTTTGTCGATATAGGCAATTGCTACGGCTGACAACACGAATGTCATGTGAATAATGGTTTGCCAGATCAAAACTTTATCGCTCAGGTTTTCTGCATTGATAAAGGTTTTCAGCAGGTGGATGGATGAAATACCGATGATTGCCGTCGCCAGTTTTACCTTGAGCAGATTGGCATTTACGTGTGAGAGCCAGTCGGGTTCATCCGGGTGACCAGCCAGATTGAGGCGCGAAACGAAAGTTTCGTAACCACCCACAATGACCATGATCAGCAGGTTCGAGATCATCACAACGTCAATCAGACCCAGTACAATCAGCATAATGTCAGCTTCTACCAGCTGGTTGGCTTTTGCAACCAGGTGTACTAGCTCCACACCAAAGAAAAATACATAGACTGCCTGTGCAACGATCAAGCCTAAATAAAGCGGTAATTGTAACCAGCGGCTGCCAAACAGGATGTTGGTCATCACATTGCTTTGTTTGTAAGCGGTTGGGGATGGTGTTTTTTTGTCTTGCATATCGTTTTAAAGCCCTTGAAAATTGTTATATAAACCTGAAATATTGTATCAGTTTAAAGCGATTTTTTATTTAACTGATGTGACTATTCAGTGTGTAGTGTGCAGTTTCATCCAGTGCCAGCAATTCTGTCAGCACTGGCATGGTTTCATCCAGCGTATTTGGTAATGTCCATGGTGGGTTGATGATAAATAAGCCACTGCCATGCATGCCAAAGCCTTCAGCGGAAGGCGCGTGTATCGACATGGTGACATGTAGCCAGTCTGGCACATCCAGCGCGATAAGACTGTCTATCATTTCATCTGGTTCCTCACGCTGCAGTATCGGGTACCACACGATATAAGTACCGGTAGGAAAGCGTTTCAGGCTGTCTTTAATCGTGTCGACTACATGCTCGTAATCCTGTTTATCTTCATAGGGCGGGTCAATCAGCACCACTGCGCGGCGGGGTGGCGGTGGCAGGCATGCCTTGATGCCGGCAAATCCATTCTGCATTTCGATTTTTACCTGTTTGCCAAAACTGTGAAAGTTTTCATCAAGAATTTTGTAATCATTTGGATGCAGCTCGAACAGGCGCATTCTGTCATCGGCGCGCAAATATAATTCAGCGATGGATGGCGAACCAGGATAAAGCGCCATAGTACCGGCATTGAAAGACTGAATCTGTGTTACATAATCTGCTAGCGGTTTTGGCAGGTTTTTAGCAGCGATCAGTTTGCTGATGCCTTCTTCAAATTCTGCGTTCTGAGTGGCATACCCCTCCTGCAGGCTATACATACCCGCACCTGCGTGGGTATCTATATACCAGTAAGGTTTTGGTTTTTGTACGGTATAGGCAAGCACCAGTCCGAGCACATAGTGTTTGAGTACATCGGCGTGGTTGCCTGCGTGGAAGGCGTGGCGGTAACTTAACATGGGACAAGACTAAAAATAAAGTTTCAGCATTATAGCTTTTAATGATTTTCTAAAATTACCTTATCAATCATTCGATTGAATAAATAGTAATGAAAAACAAATTTAAACACCCTAAAGCGCTTTGTTTTCAGTTAGCATTTCGTCTGTAAATTACTTTCTAAGTTAATCGCAACATGTCAAAACACAGTCACGATCACGACGACCACGCTCATGAACATCCGCACGATGATCATAGTCATTACTTTATTCCGTTTGCCCTGATTTTTATTTTTGCTGTTGTTGAAGCCGTGGGGAGCTGGTACACGGGTTCGTTGGCTTTGCTCAGTGATGCCGGACACATGTTCTCGGATGTGGTTGCATTAGGCCTGGCTTGGCTCGCAAGTGTAATGGCTAAAAGACCAAATGTGGCGCGGCACCGCTCCGGTGTCAGTTATGCAGAGCTGACGGTTTCTGTCATCAACGCAATTACCATGTTGCTGGTGATTGTTTATGTGGTAATTGAGGCAATAGATCGCTTTCACAATCCGCATCAGGTACAGGGGTTAGGCCTCACTATCATTGCGACACTAGGTTTGATTGTTAATTTAATCGTTGCTAAACAGCTGCACCATCAGGCTGCACATCACGGGGATAGCCTGAATAACCGTGCTGCCTTTTTGCACGTGGTCGGCGACTTGCTAGGTTCGATTGCTGCAGTTGCGGCAGGGGTGGTGATTTATTTCACGGGCTGGATGCCAATTGACCCTATCCTGTCTTTATTCATTTCCCTACTATTGCTAGTGTTCACGCTAAATCTGGTGCGGGATATTATCATTACCTTGCGCAGTGAAAACAATGCAGCGAAATGTGCGCCATGAATGCTCCGGTAACTTTTGATATAAATTGCCGCCAGTGTGAGCGCCTGGCCAGTTTTTTGGATGAAGTGAAAGCAAAGCATCCAAGCTATTTTTGCAAGCCAGTGCCTGCATTTGGCGATGCCAATGCAAAGCTTGTTATCGTCGGGTTAGCGCCTGGTATGCATGGTGCCAACCAGACCGGACGCCCTTTTACTGGTGATTATGCGGGTGTGCTGCTGTATGAGACGCTTTATAAATATGGCTTTGCAACAAAGCCGATATCGGTTTCAGCCGATGATGACCTGCAACTGATCAATTGCCGCATCAGCAATGCCGTGAAATGCCTGCCGCCGGATAATAAACCGTTGCCAGTTGAAGTTGCCACCTGCAATCAATTCATATCGAATGAATTGAAACTTTTAGCGCCAGGCAGCATCATTCTTGCATTAGGTAATGTGGCGCATGCCGCTGTGCTGAAAGCCTTCGCGGTTAAAGTTAAAGACTACAAGTTTGGTCATGCTGCACGACACATATTGCCGAATGGGCTGGCGTTATATGACAGCTACCATTGCAGCCGTTACAACACGCAAACCAGGCGGCTGACAGAGGTGATGTTTCATGATGTTTTTGCAGCGATTAAGATTGAACTACAAGCATCAGATTTTCTGTGAAGTAATCAATAAAGGAGAAACAACATGCCATACGTCAATATTAAACTTGCTGGTGAAGTGACCCGTGAACAAAAAGCACAGATCGCTAAAGAGATCACCGAAACGCTGGAGCGTGTCGCGCATAAGCCAAAATCATATACTTACATTACATTTGAAGAAGTGGCTTATGAAGACTGGGCAATTGCAGGAGAATTATTAGATTCCTGATAATTACCATACAAATTTGTTTAACAAACCTGTATATTTCTAGGCGCCTATTAATTCGTAGGCGCTAATTTTTTATTCAATATTTAATTTATTTCTGAGGGGTTTTATGAGTAAGTTTTTTTCAGCGTTGCTGGTTTCCATGGTTGCATTTACTAACAGCGCTTCAGCTGCTATTGACGAGACAATCCGTTATAAAGATTCCATTGAAATAAATGCGCCTGCAGATAAAGTATGGGCAAAAATCGGTAGTTTTGGCGACATGAGCTGGCACCCAGCGATTGCTAAAACTGTAATTACTTCAGGTAAGGCAGATGAAGTTGGCGCTACTCGCGTACTGACTACGCAGGATGGCGGAAACATTAACGAAGTGCTGACGAGTTATGATGCAGCAGGGATGACGGTTAAATATGAAATCACCGAAAGTGTTCTGCCGGTGCGTGAGTACGGCGCAACGCTTAAGGTGGAAGCAACTGCCGATGGTAAAACCATTGTGACATGGCGTGCTATGTTTAAACGTAAAGACCCAGCTAACCCAGGTGCAGCAGGGCAAGATGATGCTGCAGCTAAAGCGGCAATCAGCGGTATTTTCAGATCAGGTCTGGAAAACGTCAAGAAAATTTCAGAGTAAGTCTAAAGCTTATCAATACGTTTTAAAATATCAGGGGTAACAAATATTAATCATCATATTTGTTGCCCCTGATGCAATCCATTCAAGTCATGGGCTGTTAAAATACGCTCATGTTTGATCCTAAACCTATCTTAAAAAACCTGCCCAACCTGCCTGGCGTGTATCGCATGATCAACGCTGCGGACGAGGTTATTTATGTAGGCAAAGCCAAAGACCTTAAAAAACGCGTTTCATCATATTTTAATAAAAACTTGCCGAGTCCGCGTACGCGCATGATGGTGAGTAATGTGGTCAAAATTGAAACTACGGTTACCCGAAGCGAGGCGGAAGCATTGCTGCTGGAAAACAACCTGATTAAGGGTTTGATGCCGCGTTACAACGTGTTGTTTCGTGATGATAAATCTTACCCTTACATCACATTAACCGGCGACGAGTTTTCGCGTCTGGCTTTTCATCGTGGTGCGCAGCGCAAAGGTAATCAGTATTTCGGACCATTCCCCAACTCGGTTGCAGTGCGCGAGAGCATTCAGTTATTGCAGAAAGTATTCAAGCTGCGTACTTGCGAAAATACCGTGTTTGCAAATCGTAGCCGACCATGCCTGCAGCATCAGATTGAGCGTTGTACCGCACCTTGTGTGGGGCTGATTTCAGATGAAGATTACCGTAATGACGTGCATCAGGCTGCTATGTTCCTGCAAGGCAAGACGAATGAGGTGATGGATGTGCTTGGCGAGCAGATGAATATCGCAGCAGCCAATCAGGAGTATGAGCAGGCCGCCTTGTTCCGCGACCGCATACAGGCTTTGCGCCAAGTTCAAGCCAAGCAATTCGTGAGTGATTTTAATGTATCAGATGCTGATGTGATTGCATGTGCTGAGCTGCAGGGACAGCATTGCATAAACCTGGTGATGATTCGAGGCGGCCGTCATTTGGGTGATAGAAGTTACATGCCTAAAAACACGGATGGTGAAACGCTGGAAAACAGCATGGAGGCATTTATTGCTCAGCATTATGTGGCGCAGAATACCCCGCCCCTGATAGTGACAGGCATAAAAATTGAAACGTCCGTACTGGAAGAGGTTTTAAGCGAGCAGGCCGGGCGCAAGGTGAAGATCAATACCAATGCTATTGGTGATAAGCGCGTGTGGCTCAAAATGGCGCAAACCAATGCAGAGCTTGCATTGGGCCAGCGTGCAGCAACTTCTGCGAATCAGGCGGCTAAATTGGTAGCATTGCGTGAGGCATTGCGCTTACCTGACAGTACTGAGCGTATAGAATGTTTTGATATCAGCCACACTATGGGCGAGGCAACCGTGGCAAGTTGTGTCGTATTTGACCGCGGTGACATGCAGAATAGCGAGTATCGCCGCTATAACATCACTGGTATTACGCCGGGAGATGATTACGCCGCTATGCGCGACGTACTAACACGGCGTTATAAGAAAGTAGCGGCAGGAGAGGGTGTGCGCCCGGATCTGGTATTTATTGATGGCGGCAAAGGCCAGCTCGGTGTGGCGATGGAGGTCATGGCCGAAGTCGGTCTGGATGATATTTTGCTGGTGGGCATTGCTAAAGGTGAAGAGCGCAGGCCAGGTCTGGAGACGATGATTTTTTCTGACACCGGAGAAATGATTAATCTGGAGAAAGATAATAAAGGCTTGCATCTGCTACAGCAGATACGTGATGAATCACACCGTTTTGCTATTACCGGGCATCGTGCAAAACGCAGTAAGGCTAGACTTCATTCCAGTCTGGAGGATATTGAAGGTATCGGTGCCAAGCGGCGCAAAGCCCTGTTAACTCGCTTTGGTGGGCTAGATGGCGTAAAAAGTGCTAGTATTGACGAAATTGCCAATGTTGAAGGCATTAGCCAGGCGCTGGCGGAAAAGATATACGGAGAGCTGCATTAAGTAGCTGCAAGTAGTTTTATTAACAAGGGGAGCTGTGCTAAATGATTTGTAATGTCCCAACCATGCTGACATGGTTACGCATTTTATTGATCCCCGTATTTGTGGGGGCCTTCTATTGGCCAGAAAACTTGCGTACATTAGGTGAGATGCCATCTCATCAGGTGAATTTGTTTGCGTCAGCTGTCTTTATAATTGCAGCCTTAACAGATTGGCTCGACGGTTATCTTGCGCGCTACTTGAAACAAACTTCTTCATTTGGTGCATTTCTAGATCCTGTTGCTGATAAGTTGATGGTAGCAGCTGCGCTTATTGTGCTGGTTGAGTTTGATCGTGTGGGAGCGATCGTGTCGCTTATCATCATTGGACGCGAGATTGCAATTAGTGCCCTGCGTGAGTGGATGGCTGGAGAAGGTCAGCGCAGCAGTGTTGGTGTTGCGATGATAGGTAAAATCAAAACGGCGGCACAAATGTTGGCCATCATACTTCTGCTCTATTGGAATGATGTCGATCTGGGTGCGTTGGGCGTATTTAAAACCAAAGATGTTGGACATGTCCTGATTGTGGTTGCGGCATTTTTGACATTACTATCAATGGCTTATTATTTGCGTGCAGCGATGCCGAAAATAAAGCAGAAATAAACTGGTGAAAATTACGTAAGTTATACTTGACGAGAGGCGCAAAATCTCTATAATGGCGCCTGTCTTAACGATGACACAACGTAATGACAACGCGGGAATAGCTCAGCTGGTAGAGCGCAACCTTGCCAAGGTTGAGGTCGCGAGTTCGAACCTCGTTTCCCGCTCCAAATATTAAGAACGGCGAATGCATTTATGCTTTCGCCGTTTTAGTTAGAATGGTGGCACGTACTAAAGATTTATTTTGGTTTACAATGCTGAAATATAATGGCGCGATAGCAAAGCGGTTATGCCGCGGCCTGCAAAGCCGTTTAGACCAGTTCGACTCTGGTTCGCGCCTCCAGATTTTATAGTGGATTTTATCGAAAATACACTAGTTTTAAATGTGCGGGAATAGCTCAGCTGGTAGAGCGCAACCTTGCCAAGGTTGAGGTCGCGAGTTCGAACCTCGTTTCCCGCTCCAAATATAAAAAGCCGAAAGCAATTATGCTTTCGGCTTTTTTATTTTATTGGCATCACATATCAAGTTCCACTGGAGTATGTAATGCCTAAGTTAAACTATACGCTAAGCAGTCTTTTGCCTGCGGCGCAGCATTAAATTACGCCATTGCGCTTTAAGTTCCTGTATCGGGTGTTTTGGTGTGTAGGCCAAAATAAACAGGATGCCGGCAACGCTAGCTAATAACCAGCGAATCTCAAAGCCTGCTTTGTCCTTACGTACAGGCTTTTGTTTTTTCATGGCACTTAATACATCATGTACATCATTGCCGCGCACATACAAGCCATTCACTTCTTTTGCCAGATCTTTCAGGTATTCTTCGTCAAGCTTTGATAAATAACGGTCACTAGTGCCGCCGGCAACGTTATCATCACGGACACCCAGGTTTGATTCGGAAATCTGCGCAATACCCGGCTGCATTGCAAAGCTGTCGCCAGACCAATAACCAATCAGTTGGTTACGTTCATCAAATTTAGGAATAGGGGTGCCTTCATCTGATCCAATGCCCACAAACAGCCAATCTTCCCCCCCTTGAAATGCAGTTAAGTCTGCGCGATTAAACACATGCAGTTTGGGTGCTTCTTCACCGTCGGTAAAAAATACGACCTGTGCCGGCTCTGGAAATGAGCGTATGGTTTTCGCCAGTGTGATCATGCTGGCACGAACACGACTGTTACCGGACCATGCGGTGCGCCAGTCCAGATGATCAATGGTGTCATTGATTGCATCAAAGTTCTCGCACACTTCAATCGGTGAATACAGTGCAGCTACGCTGACACCAGCAAACAGGCTCATGCTGACGTTAGTGCCGCACGGCAGTTCACCTATCATTCTGTGCATCATATCCTGCATAAACACCATGCGCGATACCGGTTTGCCGTTAAGGGTTTTGTCCACCGTGTTCATGCTTTGTGAAATATCGGCTACCAGCATGTAGCTGTAGATATCGCGCTTGATTGGTATTTTCGGGTTAAATAGCGCAATGATTAGCAGCAGCAGTGCTACAGCGAGTAGTGTTACATCGCGGCGGTGGCGAAAGTAGTTATATAAGTTATGCATGACTGCTATCCTTTAAGGCAATCCAACCGGAATGTTGCCCATGATCAAGCCCGGCGTGTCACTTTCGCCTACGCCCGGTGTCGGTGTCGCCGGCAGCATGGTGAGCAGACGGTCCAGATTATGACGCGCGCCCCAGTTTGAATTATCAAATCTTAATGATTGCAGATAAGCCGTTTTTGCTTGACGTAACAAGTATTCAGCTTCATCGCGCACCGTCATGCTGGTGCCGTTGATGATGAGGCCGCGTAAGAAGAAGATATTTCCCAGATTGTAATGGATGGCTGCTTTCTGCTCAGTAGTGGCGCCATTGAGCGCTTTGTTGAATAGCAGAGTCGCTTCTTTATAGCGTTCATTTTTTGCCAGCCAGAATGCCGTAGCAAACTTTGCTTCAAAGCTTTGCAAATCTGACTTGGGTGGTTTGCCTTCGCCGATTGCCTCATTAAAGGCTTTTATCTGCTGTATGCGGTTGAAATTATATATCGCAGAAGCAGTGGCAATAATTGCAATCAGCGCAAATAGCCATGTAAGCTTCTTCACCGTAAAGAAACGTGAAATTTTAACCGCTGCCAGTGTGTTTAAATTTAGTGCCATGTTCTAACCTCTAAGTGTTTCACGCCCAGTAATAACGCAATCATCAGTGCTGCGATAATAAAGCAGACATTTGAATAATCATGACCTGGTATTTTCTCAAAATATTTAATGGGTTTTTTCTCACGATTATTGATGTCATTCATCGCCAGTTGTAAAGATTTAGGATCTTCAGCTTCATAAGCTTTAAACGGTGTTTTCAGTGTTTTGAAAAACTCGTTGAGCTCGATTTCCGGTGGCAGTGGCTGGTCTTCCACCGGCTTGAAATTTGGATCGAAGATACTTAAGCCACCGGGTTGACGCAGCACGATCCAGTACAGGCTGATATGCAAACGATCAAACCAGTCTTTGATTTTCTGCTGTGTGTCAGCGTCTACTCGACCGGCACCGTCAGATAGCAGAATGACGGCGCGTGAACCTGAGTCGGGGATTTTATCGAACAGCGCCGCGCTGCTGGTTAATCCGCTGCCGATATTGGTCTGGAATAGTGCATTGCCTCCGGTCGCCTGCACTGCAGCAATTACAGCCTTTTTGTTTTCACTGAGTGGCAGTACATACATAGCGGAGTTACTGAAAGTAATCATGCCGAACATATCCTGCTGACGTGATTTTACAAACTCGGTAATGAGCCTTGCTGCAGCCACAGATTTGGTTTCGCCGACTGTCGTATTGCCAGTTGCTACGGTCGTGCCCGAAAATGGGTCATCCATACTGGCGCTTCGGTCCAAAACCAATGCAATCTGTGCGCCGACACCGATACGCTCTACTTTGGTTTCAGTGGTATGCGGCGCAGCTAAGCCTAAAATAATGAATACCAGCGTCAGCACAGCTAATATTTTGAGAATTAGCCCGATCAAATCTGACAAAGGGTCTTTTGGCAGCATGTCGACCCAAGAGTAATGCTTGGCGTGAGCGCGTTGCAGTAGCAAGGGAAGAACGGCCAGCGGCAGTAACCACAGCAGCCATGGATGAGAAAAAACCATGCCTTATGCTCCTGCTTTCATAGGTTCAGGAATCAAGCCGCGTTCGCAATCACGGCAATGGCGCGTAAACTTCGCCAACCATTGGTGCGGATTGCTATCAATGCCGAATTTGCTATCCGGTTTAAAGGAAGGTTCGAAATAAATCTGGCGCGATAAGCCAAAGAATTGTTCTATTTCAGGTCTGATCGGATAAAAATCAGGATGATTGTGCAGGAAGGCCGATAAGTTATCGTTAAAGACACTCATGCCAGCAGTAGTGTTGAAGCCCAGATGTATTGCTGAAATAGCTTGTTTTAAGCCTGCTTCCGTATTGTCTGTTTTGCGCACGGCGCGATAAGCTTTAGCAAATGCGCCTCCCATGCGTGGTAGCCATGCACTTTTACCTAAAATATACAATAAGCCTAGTAAACTCAAGACAATTGCCGCCAGAGAGATTTTGAGAGATTGTTTTTCTTTATCATCTTTCATCAATAATGGGCCGAGTAGTGGGCTCATATTGTTTTCGACTTTCACCTGGCCGAAGATGGCAATTGGCGAAATGGCAATAGTCAGGCTAGGCACACGGTATTTCACCAGCTCTTTTTTGTCCGTGGTGTTGATCAGATTCAGGTACTCAGGCCCCAATGCGGCATTTTTTGCCACAACATTATTGGTAAATACCTGATATGCCAGTTTGATATGGTGAACAGTCTGCTTTTTGGATTCTTCTTTTTCATGATTGATACTTTTAAGTTCAATGCCGATTAATTGCCCTCTGTAACGTTTTTCGTAACCGGGAATCGGCAGTGAGGTGTCAATCAGTTTGTATGGCGCTTTAATTGTCAGCGTCACTTCACGTTCAATTACATCGCCTACGGTATAGCCAACCAGCTTTTCAGGGTCTTTGGTTTCAAGTGTGACGATACCTTCTTTAATATCCGGCAGGTCTTGGCTATCCAGAGCAAATGCCGCGATTGGTGCCATGCATATGAATAGCATCATTGCATATTTACGAATTGATTTTGTCATGGTGATTTTTACTTATATTTAAGCCGCTACAAATTGGTGAAAGTATTCTGTGAGTGAATCTGCATCGAACTCGCCCTCAACGTAAAAAGGCGGCATATCAAAGCGCATAAACAGTTCATATATTTCATTGCGCCTATTTTCAAAAGATTGCACGATCTTTTCACGTAATTCCTTGCGAATGAACAAGGTGCGCCTCTCGCCAGTTTCTGCATCCGTCACATTAGCCAAGCCAAATTCAGGCAGGTTTCTGTATTCAGCCGCATCCCACAGCACGACAGGTACGATATGGTGGCGCAGCAGGTTCGATAATCCTTCTTCGAGCACTTCGTTTGGCATGTGGAAGTCTGAGATTAAAAACACTAGTGAGCGCTCACGCGGCAGGTAGCGGTAGACCTCAGTGATACCTTTGCAGTCTACAGGTGCCGGGTGAAAGTCTTTCAGTGATTCCGCCATCGCAATTGCGTGATGTGATTTGAATGACGTCGTGCTAATCCAGTCTTCGCGTACTTTTTCGTCAAAACCAATAAAGCCGAACGGATCATGATGCTCACTGGCTGATTGCGCTACAGATTCTGCAATTTCAGCTGCAAGTTTGATTTTGCGCTTTTTGGCACCAAAATTCATGCTGCCTGACAAGTCGCAGATGACAAAGACAGGTGTAGCACTTTTCTGATTAAACAAACGCACATAAACTTGCTCCATCGGGTCGCGTATCGTCTGCCGAATATCAATACGACGTGGGTCCGGGTATGAAAGCAGGGTGGTATGCCCGCGAAACTCCATGCCCATGCCGCGCTGTGTACTCGCATGGCGGCCTGGATTGCGGCCGCGGGAACGCCAGCCTATGTGGTAATCAAAAGATTTGATAGGTTCAATCATATAAGTGATTTTTTAGATGTAATCCAGCATTAAAAAGGGCGCGTCGAATTAAGGTGCAGAAACCGCATTAATAATGCCTGATAACATTTCACGTGCAATTTCAGTGCGTCGCATTTCATAAACCGGGCTGAACACAAGTCTGTGTGCAATTGTAGAATGGAATACTGCGTGAATATCATCCGGCAGAACTGCGCTACGATTATTCAGCCATGCGTTCACACGCGCTGCACGCAGCATCATGCTCATGCCACGTGGGCTGGCACCTGACAGCACCAGGCGATTCATGTCGACGCCGGATACTTTTACACCATAGTCCAGTGGCGCTTTTGTTGCTTTCCACAGATTCAGTGCATATTTTTTCAGTGTGTCGCTGGCTTCAATGCTGCCTTGCAGAATGCCCGAGAATGCGTTCAGTTCATCAAATTGGAGAACATCCGGCTTAACTGTATCTACCAGTGCATCAACGTTGTGGAACTTGGTATCAAATACCAGTGCTTCCATAATGTCATCATCGTTTGGAACTACGATAGGAATTTCCATCATAAAGCGGTCACGCGCTGCAGATGGAATTTCGAATGTTTCTTCTTTCTCAACCTGATTACGGTCTGCAAACACAATCATGTGTGGAAAGTAATGCTCGGCATTAAATGCAGAAAGGCTGCGTTCAGCCATTACACGCAGTAGCAGTGAGTGTACTTGCGGACGTGCACGGTTGATTTCATTGAAGAAGAATACAGACAGATTCTCACCTGACATGAGTAATGGGCCAGCGCTCACGTGAGGTTTGCCGTCTTCACCAAGGTAGGTGTGGTAAACCAGATCGTTTGGCATCAGGTCAATGGTGCCTTCAATACGCTGGTAGCCGCCGCCAATGCCGCGTGTAAATGCACGTAACAAAGTTGTTTTACCAACACCAACGTCACCTTCAAGCAGCACGTGGCCACGTGCAAAAATTGAAGTGGTAATCAAGCGCACGGGCGTTTGCTGACCCACGACTACTTTATTGACTTCTGTTTCTAAGGATAGCGCTAGATTGCGCCAATCGGCAAGTTGTGCGTCACTCATTGAAATTTCCCGTGTCTTTATGAATTGGTTAAAATTAAGCAAAATGCATAGTAAACGTTTTTTTACTAGGGGTAAACAGATCTGTATACCCCTGACGCAAATTTATTTAAATTTGCGTCAAAAAGTAATAAAAATCCTTATCTCGTGTGAATAATGCTTTCGTAAAAGTGGATTTCCAGCGAAAATAGCGCAAGATAGATTAAATCTATAATTTGAATCAAATTCATAGGTTTTATGCAGGGCTTAAATATAAGCACAAAGCCAATAAAAGCAAAAACCAGTTCAGAAAACGATTAAAGAAATAAAATCATGCAAAGACAAAATAGCTTTACAAAAGAAGAGTTACTTAAATGCGGTCGCGGGGAAATGTTTGGTGAGGGGAATGCCCAGTTACCATTGCCGCCAATGTTGATGTTTGATCGTATTGTTTCTATTACAGAAGAAGGCGGTAAATATGGCAATGGCCAGATTATTGCTGAGCTCGATATCAAACCTGATTTATGGTTCTTTGATTGTCATTTTACTGGTGATCCAGTGATGCCTGGCTGTCTGGGGCTAGATGCGATGTGGCAGTTGGTAGGCTTTTATTTAGGCTGGATGGGTGGTCCTGGTCGTGGCCGTGCGCTTGGTGCCGGTGAGGTGAAATTTACCGGGCAGGTACTGCCTACGGCAAAAATGGCAACCTACACCATAGATTTGAAGCGTGTGATTATGCGTAAACTGGTGATGGGTATTGCAGATGCAACTATGCAGATTGATGGTCGTGAAATTTATGTAGCAACTGATTTGCGTGTTGGTTTGTTTACGCGCACCGATAATTTTTAGTTTTCAGATTATTTTTAGTTTTTAAGTAGAATAAAAAAAGTTTTTAAGGAGCACGAAATGCGTCGTGTCGTTATTACGGGGTTTGGAATTGTTTCCAGTTTAGGTAACAATAAAGCAGAAGTGTTGGCGAGCCTAAAGTCAGGCCAGTCAGGGATTACGTATCAACCGGAATATGCTGCCATGGGCTTGCGCTCACACGTAGCTGGATCTATCAAGAATCTGAAAGTAGAAGAGCTGATAGATCGCAAGTTGATGCGCTTTATGGCTAAAGGCCATGCTTATGCATGGCTCGCTATGCAAGAGGCTATTGCAGATTCAAAGCTACCCGAAGAAATGGTGTCTAATGTACGAACCGGTTTGATCGTAGGCGCAGGTGGCGCATCGCATGAAAGTATTCTAGAAGGTATCGATACGCTCCGTGAAAAAGGCGTGCGCCGCGTAGGGCCATATATGGTGACAAAAGCGATGGCGAGCGGAGTATCAGCATGTCTTGCTACGGGTGCAAAAATCAAGGGTATTAATTACGGAATTAGCTCTGCTTGTTCCACCAGTGCACATTGTATAGGCGCGGGCGTAGAGCAAATTCAATTGGGTAAACAAGATATTATTTTTGCAGGTGGTGCGGAAGAAGAGCATTGGACATTGTCGTTTATGTTTGATGCCATGGGTGCATTAAGCAGCAAATATAATGATACACCTGATAAAGCATCACGTACTTACGATGCTGACCGTGATGGTTTTGTGATTTCTGGCGGCGGCGGTATTGTGGTGCTCGAAGAGTATGAACACGCCAAAGCCCGCGGCGCAAAAATTTATGCTGAAGTGGTAGGTTATGGTGCAACCTCAGACGGTTACGACATGGTAGCGCCAAGCGGTGAGGGTGCTGTGCGCTGCATGCGATTGGCTTTGGAGGGTGTAGATAGCAAGATCGATTACATCAATACCCATGGCACCAGCACACCGGTTGGGGATGTGAAAGAGCTGGAAGCGATTCGTGAGGTATTCGGTGAAAACGGATTGAAACAAAGCCCGGCTATCGCATCAACTAAATCTTTATCTGGACATGCGCTGGGCGCAGCTGGTGTAAATGAGGCGATCTATACCTTGCTGATGATGGAAAACAATTTCATCGCAGCTTCTGCAAATATTGAGACGCTGGATCCTGCAGCTGAAGGTTTGAATATCGTACGAAGTGCGATAGAGAACGTGAAGATTGAAACAGCGCTATCCAACAGTTTTGGTTTTGGCGGTACTAACGCTACGCTGACTTTATCGCGAAAAAATTTGTAGTATTTCAGTATTAAGTTTACTTAAAGCGTTCTGGTTGTTTATTGGCAACTGGAGCGCTTTTTTGTTTGGGCGAGATATGCGTGGGTGATTTGTCTAGATGGCTTTATTTAGCCTCTAGTTGTTTTAATAGTTGC
>JAHRYP010000021.1 GCA_020622105.1 Methylotenera sp. | reverse complement strand
ATTTGAACCTGTGACCTTCGGGTTATGAGCCCGACGAGCTGCCAGACTGCTCCATCCCGCGTCCGGCTCGACTTGTTGCTGTCGAGAGGTGAGACTATAGCAAACCTGCATACTTACTGCAAGCACTATCGCGAATTTTTATAAAGGAATCTGTATGTATGTGGCTGAAAGTTTGATCTTGCTTCAATTACTGGCTTATTACACTTCGAACGTAAGCTAAATCATCCTCGGTATCAACGCCTGTGGCCGGCGCGTTGTCAGTAATGGCAACCGCAATTTTGTACCCTTGGTAGAGTACACGCAATTGCTCCAAACTTTCATAATGCTCGATAGCCGCCGGTGGTATATGTGCATATTGATTCAAGAACTTTGTTCGATAAGCATATATACCTATATGTCGGTATACCGGCATATCAGAAGGCAGCTCGGATTCACTGGCAAAAGTATCTCTTGGATAAGGAATAGGTGCGCGGCTGAAATAAAGTGCATGGCCTTGCCTATCCAATACTACTTTTACAATATTAGGATTAATAAAATCTGCCTTATTATGAATTTCGTGACATGCGGTCGCCATGACGGCTTCTTTATTATTGGCCAAGGTTGCTGCAACTTCAGAAATAAGCGCAGAATCTATCAACGGCTCATCACCTTGCACGTTAACGACAATCGCATCATCCTGCCAGCCTTCACGCAACGCAACTTCGGCAATCCGATCTGTTCCACTTACATGGTCAGCGCGTGTGAGCATTGCATAATATCCATATTGCTTCACCGCTTCTACAATACGCAAGTCATCCGTTGCAACGATAATCTGCGCTGCACCACTTAATCTGGCGCGATCTACTACATGTACCACCATAGGTTTCCCAGCAATATCAAGCAAGGGTTTACCTGGCAGGCGCGTACTCGCATAGCGTGCAGGAATCACTACATAAAACTTGGGGGTTGTATCTTGAGGGTTATGCAACTTCTTCACCGTCCTCCAGCTTACGCGCCTCGTCTTCCAGCAACACAGGAATGCCATCCCTGATTGGATAAGCTAAACGCGCGGATTTAGAAATCAACTCGTTAGTAGTTTTGTTGTAGATTAAAGGCCCTTTAGTCACAGGACAAACCAGAATTTGCAGGAGCTTTGCATCCATATACGCCTCGATTTAGTTACTATTTAATTTATTCAACACAACCCGCATCAAACCATCATTCACTACAGCGCTCACTGGCAATACCCAAAAATTGGGTTGTGCAAACGCCTGACACTTGACTGCATCTTTTTCGGTCATCAAAACCACATCTGCATTGATGTGCTCAAAGTCTTTAGCCTGAAATATATAATGATCAGCATAAGCGCGACTTTCAAATTGCAGACCCAAATCACTCAACTGATCAAAGAAACGCTGAGGATTACCAATACCGGCTACTGCAAATATTTTTTGTTGCGCAAACGCACGTGCACTAGATTTTTTTTGAACATCGTCCAGCTTATAAAAATCCGTTGCCACAAGTTGCATAACAACAGGATTAAAGCACTTTAAGCTTTCCCTGCTATCAGCCCCATTGCTGACAACAGCATCTACAGCCTCTAGCCTGGCTTTCGATTCGCGTAATGGTCCTGCCGGCAGCAAAGCACCATTGCCAAAACCTTTCACGCTGTCATATACAACAATCTCAACATCGCGTTGCATACGATAATGCTGTAAACCATCGTCACTTATGATGATGTTGCATTCCGGATATGTTTTTAACAGATCCTGCCCGGCTGAGACCCGATCAGCACTTACAAACACCGGACAATTTGTGCGTGCGGCAATTAAAACAGTTTCATCACCCGCTTCTATTGGATTACTGTCAGGAAGCACCTCGATCACTTGCTGTGCACTGCCACCATAACCGCGGCTGATAATTCCCGGCTTGTATCCTGCCAGCTTCATTTGCTCCGCCAGCCAGATTACAAGTGGAGTTTTACCGGTACCACCAACATTAATATTACCTACGACAATGACAGGAACATTTAAGCGATAACTTTTAAGCCAGCCATGTTGATAAAGATATTTGCGTAAAAAGACAATAATGCCAAAAAGCCAGGACAAGGGTATCAATATGATGTGCCAGAATGTGAAGGCAGCCCATTGTTTTTGAAACCAGTTCGCCATTATCAGCCTAGAGGGTTTTAGCTAAATTGCTTTTGATACAACTGAGCATAATGCCCTTCTAACTGCATCAGTTCCGCATGGGTTCCAGTTTCAACAATTTGGCCACGTTCCATGACCATAATGCGGTCAGCATTTTCAATCGTGCTCAAGCGGTGTGCGATGACAATGCTGGTACGATTTTGCATGAGCGCATCCATCGCTGCCTGTACATGCTGTTCAGATTCTGTATCAAGTGCAGATGTCGCTTCGTCTAATAATAGAATCGGTGCATTTTTTAGAATTGCCCTTGCGATCGCAATACGCTGACGCTGACCACCTGATAACTTGACCCCGCGATCACCGATTACATTTTGCAAACCATCAGGCAAATGCTGAATAAAGTCCCAGGCATGTGCAGCTTTTGCAGCCGCAATCACTTCTTCTTCTTTGGCATTACGCAGCACACCATAAGCAATATTATTAAAAATCGTATCATTAAACAAGATGATGTCCTGGCTAACCAGAGCAAATTGCTCACGTAAATTATTGAGCTTTAATTCACGGACATCTATACCATCCAACAAGACAGTACCCTGCTGCAGCTCATAAAATCTTGGTATCAGATTTACCAGCGTAGTTTTTCCACCACCAGAACGACCCACCAGCGCAACTTTTTCACCCGCCTTGATCTTAAAACTTAAATTATTAAGCGCTGGTGCCGGTGTGTTTTCATAGCGTAAAGTTACATTTCTGAATTCAATTTCACCTTTAGCGCGACTAATTGCCTTAACACCATGATCGACTTCTTCCTGAGAATCAATGACATCAAAAATACTTTGCGCTGCGGTTAAACCGACTTGCAAATCTTCATTAGCAGCCGCTATATGTTTAATCGGAGAAATCAGCATTAACAGTGCGCCGACAAAAGCTGCAAACTCACCCACCGTAAAATTGCCAATAGCATAATGAATGACCAAACCTAAGGCCAGCGCCGCAAATAGCTCAACCACAAAGCTGCTCAAGCCTGAAATACGTGCCACACGTAACTCTATGCGACGATTATTACCGGCAATCTGGGCAAAACGATTATATTCAAACTCCTGCGCACCAAAAATCTTGACAATACGCTGCCCTGCGATAGCCTCTTCGGCAGATTTAGTCATCTCTCCAACACTGTGCTGCACTTGTTTTGCATTCGCCTTTAATTTAGGCGTAATTTTCTTGAGATAAAGCCCAATAAATGGCAGCACGACCGCAAATATCAGCGTTAATTTCCAGTCCAGATAAAGCATGTATCCAATTAAACCAATGACGGTCAATGCATCACGTAGCACATTCATCCATGAACGCGTGGTTGCAATAGAAAGGCGCTCAACATCGTAGGTAAACTTAGAGACAACTGAACCGGCTGATCTTTCATCAAAATAATGCACGGGAAGCAACATCAGCCTCGCAAACATTTCTTTACGAAAGTCTTCTACAACTTTGCGAGCCACCACACGCATGCAATACCCTGAGATAAACCCTGCAAAACCTCTTGCCACCATCAGTGCAATCAGCATCAGTGGCAAAATAATGGACTTATCTGCTGCTTTTTTTACAAACCCTTCATCAGTGACCTGTTTAATCAGCGCGAGAAAAGCGGTATTGCTGGCAGCTAGAATAACCAGCGCCAGAATACTTACGATAAAAACATACTTGTAATGCCATGCATAGCGGAACAAACGCAAATAAACAGCTTTTGCGCTTGGAACATTCACTGCATCCTGCAGTTTAACTTTAGATTTTTTGACTTTAGACGACATGTGTTAGTCGATTGACTTTAAAAGACTAGCGATTGAAAGGAATGTGATTACGAACAAGAGTCTTAAACTCAAGGCCCAGACTGCACTTGTGTAGCAAATGTAATGTGCGTGTAACCTGCAACACGTGATGCCTCCATTACATTAACAACAGACTGATGCGTACTATTAGCATCAGCATTAATCACGATAGTCGGCTCTTTACCACCACCATTGGCAGCAGCCTGCAATGCAGCGCTAATCCCGGTCACAGAACTATCAGCGAGCGATTTGCCATTAATAAGATATTTACCGGTAGCATCTACGGCTACCTCAATCATTAATGGTTTATCCTGTGGAGCATTGGCTTCTGCCGTTGGCAAGTTAATCTGCAACTCATTTGTACGTGAAAATGTTGCACTGATAATCAAGAAGATAATGATTACCAGCAGCACATCAATCAACGGAATGAAGTTGATTTCAAGTTCTTCGTGTTTTTTTCCACGTTGAAAATTCATTTGTTATTCCTTTTACCAGGGGTCAAACTGATTGACCCGAGTATGTTACAAATTAGCGTTAATTTATTTAACGTTAGGATTAACGTTCACCATGAAGAATTTCAACCAGCTTGATTGCCTGCTGTTCCATATCAATCAAGATTGCATCTACTTTTGTACGGAAATAACGATAAGCAATCATTGCTGGCACTGCCACTACAATACCTGCTGCCGTGTTATACAGTGCAACTGAAATACCGCGGGCAAATTGTGCCACATCGTGTCCGGTTGAAGTAAACGCACCAAACAACTCAACCATACCAATCACAGTACCGAGCAAACCAAGCAATGGCGCTACAGTAGCGATGGTACCTAATGTCGCAAGATATTTTTCCAATTCATGCGCAACTGCACGCGCAGTTTCTTCAATAGACTCTTTAGTAATATCACGCGATTGTTTTGCAGTAGCCAATGCTGTGGCAAACACACGACCTAACTGAGAATTTTGTTCCAGACGCTCGATCATATCTTTATTGATGCCGCCAGCTGCAAGCCATTTCTGCACTTCTGGCAATAGGTTTTTTGGAGCAATGATATTTTCACGCAATGCAAAAAGACGCTCACCTATAATTGCCACAGCAACAACTGATGCGATGATAAGCGGCCAGATAGGCCAACCGGCTGCTAAAATAATTTGCCACACAGTGCAACTCCCTAAATTCAATAACCAAATAAAAAACCATATAAACGGATAAATTAAATCCGTGCGATACTTTAGCCTGTAGTCCGCTTTTGGGCAAGCTTCTACTGCAATCCTTTTGCATTCGGCTTTGCTGCAGCGCTTGACTCCAACTAATAACTATCATGCCAGTAACGCCTATTTTGCTTACGCCAGCCAGCCGCGTTAAATGCACCTTTTGAATTACTCGCAACAAAATTCAGAGTGATCGCGCCATGATAATCCGAGCGCAGTATTTTACTTTGCCCACTCTCATAACGCTTTACTATCTCCACCCTAGGGTGCCTGAATCTATTTAAATAGCCGACAGTAAAAATAGTCAGGCCTGGCTGCACCTCATTAATAAATTCGACGCTGGATGAAGTCTTACTGCCGTGATGCGGAGCAATCATCACATCGCTTTTCAGAGAAATGGGCGCTTGATTATTTTGCTGCTGTTCAATCAACTCCATCTCTACTGGCCTCTCAATATCTCCAGTAAGCAGCAAACTGCCTGATGCACTGCTGATTTTGAGTACACAACTGCGATTATTGTCAGTCAATGCAGCATCGTTATAACTACTAGGCTGCGGATATATCATCTGAAAATCAACATCATCCCAAGTCCAACGCTGCCCCGAAAAACATTTTACATGCTTAACATTATCGCTCTGCTCAGCAGACGGCGGCAGTGAGCTCACCAGCCAGGATACAGGCACCTGCGCCAACACGGTGCGCATACCACCGCTATGGTCAGTATCATTATGACTAACAATAAAACCATTCAGCCTGCTGACACCCTCGCCGCGCAAAAAAGGTAGAACAATACGTGCCCCCGCATCAGACTGTTCGCTGTATTTACCGCCTGCATCATAAAGTAAGGTATGTGCTGCCGTTTGTACCGCCACACTCAAGCCCTGCCCCACATCCAGCACCGTAACTTTCATATCTCCCGTGTGTGGCCGCTGCGGTGTAATCAGCAGCATAGGCAAAAACCCAAGATATCCAAGCCAGCGCATAGGTACTCCGCGTGGCAGCAACAGCCATAACACGCCAATTGTCGCTGGCAGCAATGTCCATAGCGGTGCAGCATGCTGCTGCCAGACGATATCGGGCAGTTTATTGAACCAATTCAGTAGCATCATGCAGACATCAAGCGCATGGTAAGCAAGCTGGAGCACAAAATCCAAAGGTAAAAAACTGCCTAACAATGCCAGCGGTGTGACAATAAAACTGATCAGTGGAATCGCAATCGCGTTAGCAAACGGGGAAACTATGGATACCTGATTAAACATAATAAGCAGCAATGGCACCATGCCGATAGTCACCGCCCATTGCGTCTGTAGCGAAGCTTTGAACCAATGTGCATAGCCGACTCGTGCACCAAGAGCAAAACTTAACATGGCAACAGCGCCGAATGACAGCCAAAAACCTGCCGAAATAACAGCCCACGGATCAAACAGCACTACCACGAATAGGGCCAATGCAAGCACTTGGGAAATGACCAACTGACGGCCACTCCATAACGCTAGTGCAAACACCATCAACATATATAACGTACGCTGCGTAGGCACAGCAAAACCCGCAATCAGCGCATAAATCACAGCAGCCAGCATACCGGCAAGCGTTGCTGCTTTTCGTGCCGGCAACCTTGTTACCAGCGCCGGGATGCGCCGCCACAAAAATCCAACAACCGCGAACACCAGGCCAGACAACATAGTGATATGCAGTCCAGAAATACTCATCAAATGACTGGTACCCGTTCGTAAAAATAGCTGCCAGTCATTCACAGCAATCTGACTATCGTCACCCATCACCAATGCCTGAATAACGCCACTGTAAGGTTTACCTGCAAGCACCAGTGCAATACGCTGCTGAATAATCTCGCGTACATGCTCAACTATATATGCTGGGCGCCATACAAAATCCTGCAGTTTTTTATTGTCTGCTTTGGCTTTGATACTACCAGTGGCGCGAATATTTTCAGCAAGCGCCCACGCTTCGAAATCGAAACCATATGGATTTTGTGTGCCATGCGGACGCTTTAAACGCACGGTAAATTGCCAGCGTTCACCAGCTTTGAATTGTGCAAGCCTTGCTGTGTTAAGCATACGAGGCTCGCCCCAAGCTTCAGGGGAGTAATAACTCAGTGATATATGCTGGGGCGTTACTGCGGCTTTCGTCAGCACTTTTTCGACGTCGAAACGAAAACGTTCACCACGCTCCGTTAACTCAGAAACACTGGCTACAACACCAACGATCTCTAATGGCTTATTTTCCCAAGTAGCAGGCAATTCGTCACTGAGGCGAATTGCGGCCAATGTTGTCGCCCAGAAAAACCCGAAGAGAAAGCTTAAAAGGATTAGTAGTGGACGTTTTAGATAAGCTAAAAAATGTTGATTAACATTGACAAGTTTAATTTGAATCAAAAGCAGTGGAATTAATGCCAACGCCCAGTAGAGACTTGGCAAAAATGGCATTTGCTGCAAACAGAAAGCACCGAAGACAAAAGCCAGTGCCAGGACAATCATCAATCAGATAGACAGCAGCTTGCCATCAACCAGCTTGTATTGACGCTGCATTTTCGACGCCAACTCTGTATCGTGCGTCACCACGATTAAGCTCACATTCTGCATCTGATTCATTTCCAGCAACAGATCAAACACAGCATGCGCAGTATGTCGATCCAGATTACCGGTAGGTTCATCTGCCAATATACACTGCGGCTGCGTGACCATGGCTCTAGCCAGCGCTGCACGCTGGCGCTCACCACCGGAAAGCTCGCCCGGCATGTGTTCCAGCCTGTGTGCCAAACCGACCTTGGTCAGCATTTCACTTGCCATGGTAAGCGCTTGCTCTCGCCCCATGCGCCGAATCAAAAGCGGCATCGCTACATTTTCCAGCGCAGTAAACTCAGGTAGCAGATGATGAAACTGATAAACAAAACCCAGTGACTGATTCCGTAAATTACCCTTCTGCGTCTCGGACAGTTGTGAGAGATTGTTACCAAGTATGCGCACATCACCGCTAGTAGGAATATCGAGCCCGCCAAGCAAGTGCAGCAAGGTGCTTTTACCGGAACCTGATGCACCGACAATTGCCACCTGCTCGCCGGCATTCACAGATAAATCAATACCGTTTAATACAGCAACATCCAGTCCCTGATAGGTTTTATGCAAATCAGCGCAAAAGATAATAGATTCGGAAACTAAACTACTCATAACGCAATGCCTCTGCCGGATTGATTCTGCTTGCTTTGTAACTTGGGTACAGCGTTGCCAGCAGGCTTAATATAAAAGATACAGTCACTATCGTCGTGACGTCTGACCATGCAAGATCAGAAGGCAGATCGCTGATGTAATACACGTCTTTGGCCAGGAACTGAACGTTAAACAGACTCTCGATAAAAGGCACGATGGTTTCGATGTTAAGCGCAATCAGAATACCAAAAGCAGCCCCCAGCACCGTACCGATAACACCGATCATTGCACCCTGCACAATAAATATTTTCATAATGCTGCTCGGACTAGCGCCAAAAGTACGCATGATGGCAATATCAGCCCGCTTATCCGTCACAGCCATTACCAGTGTAGACACGATATTGAAAGCAGCAACGGCAACAATGAGCGTCAGAATAATAAACATCACACGCTTTTCCATCTGTACCGCGCGAAAGAAGTTAGCATGCTGCTGCGTCCAGTCTGTCACATGATAATTACCGTTCGGATTATCCTGCCGATTAAGCTGCTCGCTCATCGCTGCTGAAATCGTCGGTGCATCAAACAAATCATTCAATTTAAGACGTACACCAGATACATTGCTACCCATGCGATACAGCTTGGCAGCATCATCAATATGAATCAAAGCCAGACCGGCGTCATATTCATACATGCCAATCTGAAACAGGCCTACCAGCGTAAACTGCTTAAGGCGCGGCACCACCCCGGTTGGCGTAAACTGCCCTTGCGGCGCCATCACAACTACTTTGTCACCGATCTGCGCGCCTAAGGCAAACGCTAAATCTGCACCTAAAATAATACCGAACTCACCGGCACGTAAATCCGTCAGGCTGCCTGCTTTCATATGGCGGCCTAAATCCGCTACTTTATCTTCAGCATTCGGCATCACACCGCGGATGATTGCCCCTTGAACGCCTTGATCGTAACTCAGCATACCTTGCGCTGTAATATAAGGTGCACTGGCGAGCACATGCGGCGCTTTGCCGGCAAACTCGCTAATACGTTGCCAGTCAGCGAGCTGATTGTTAGATCCGGTAATTTCCAGGTGAGAAGCCACCCCCAGAATACGCGTGCGCAGTTCTTTCTGAAAGCCATTCATGACCGACAGCACGACTATCAGTGCGGCTACGCCGAGCGCAATGCCAATCATACTGGTCAGGGATATAAAGGAAATAAAATGATTTTTGCGTTTCGCCCGCGTGTAACGCCAGCCGACAAATAACTCGTAAGGTAGTGATTTCATATAACGGATTTTAGCAGGGTTCTAATTGTTCTCTAACGTTATCTGTTAAAATTCTAACTATGTTTACAGGAATCATACAATCCGTCGGCGAGATTACACAAGCAACCCCGGTCGGTAAAGATATACAGCTTGCAATTAATACCGGGCATCTAGACATGACCGACGTTCAGCTCGGCGACAGTATTGCCGTGAATGGCGTGTGCCTGACGGTGATAAAACTCGGCACTGAACGTTTTGAGGCGCACGTGTCTCATGAAACGCTATCGGTAACCGTGGGGCTAGACCGGCCACACCCGGTAAATCTGGAAAAAGCACTGCGCCTGAGTGACAGGCTAGGCGGCCACTTAGTCAGCGGTCACGTCGATGGGGTAGGCCAAGTGGTTAGCTTTGAAGAGCTTGGTGACTGCTGGCGCCTGAACATTCTCGCGCCGCATGCCATCTCAAAATACATTTCGGTCAAAGGCTCGATCTGCATAAACGGCGTGAGCCTCACCGTTAATAGTATCGCTAACGACATATTCAGCATCAACCTGATTCCGCATACGTTAGAAAATACCACACTCAAATCACTGGCTAGCGGCCACCTTGTGAACCTTGAAGTAGATCAGATTGCGCGCTATGTAGAACGCATGACGCTCTGGGAGCGTGAAAACCAGGGGCAATCTGAAAAATCAGGGGAATTGGAAATTAAAGGGCAAAATAATAATGACTAACCATATCAGCCCAGCCAAGGAAATCATCGAAGAAATAAAATCTGGCCGCATGGTCATATTAGTAGATGACGAACATCGTGAAAACGAAGGAGATTTAGTATTAGCGGCTGAATTTACTACGCCAGAGCATATCAATTTCATGGCCAAATTCGGCCGCGGACTGATTTGCCTTACCCTTACCGAAGCGCATTGCAACCAGTTAAATCTGCCAAAAATGGTAGAGAAAAATGCTGCGCGCATGGGCACTAACTTCACTGTTTCCATTGAAGCTGCCGAGGGCGTTACTACCGGCATTTCAGCTGCTGACCGTGCACGCACAGTACTGGCTGCCGTAGCCAAAAATGCAAAACCGCAGGACATTGTCAGTCCGGGTCATATTTTTCCGCTGGCGGCCATGGATGGCGGCGTACTTGTACGTGCAGGGCATACCGAAGCGGGCTGTGATCTGGCAGAACTTGCCGGATTAAAACCAGCTAGCGTGATCTGCGAAATATTAAAAGACGATGGTAGTATGGCGCGCCTGCCTGACCTGATGACCTTCGCAGCTGAGCACAATCTCAAAATCGGCACCATTGCCGACCTGATTCACTACCGCGCCGAAACTGAAAGCTTTATTCAACGTAGTGCCGAACGCATGGTGCAAACTCCATACGGTGAAATGAAACTGGTTGCCTACACTGATAAAATCGGCAAAGAGACGCATCTGGTTTTAATCAAGGGAAACCCGACACCGGATAAAGAGGTGCTGGTGCGCGTGCACGAGCCGCTTTCAGTGTTCGATTTACTGGACAGTACCAGCTGTTCCCATAGCTGGAATACGCTAAAAGCAATGGAAGTGATTGCCAAGGCCGAATCAGGCGTCATGGTTTTACTACGCCAGTCGGAAACAAGTAAAAGCATTGTAGAACGCATACAGGGTGCAGATGAACCTATACGCATTAATCAAGAACTCAGAACTTATGGCATAGGCTCACAGATACTGCTGGATTGCGGCGTAAGAAAAATGAAACTGATGGCTAATCAACGCAAAATGCCAAGTATGGCGGGCTTTGGCCTGGAAGTAACAGGCTACCTGGAAGCAGGTTCTAAAATTTAAACGTTATGACTCTGGAAAATACTAACTTCACCGGGCACTTTCTGATCGCAATGCCCAATCTGACTGACCCTTACTTTGCAAAGTCAGTCACTTTTATTTGCACACATAATCAGGATGGTGCGATGGGAATTGTCATCAATCGCCCTACTGAAATGACTTACAGCATGTTATTTGAGAAGATCAATTTAGATCTGCAAGACAAAACGCTGACTGACAGACCAGTTCTATATGGCGGGCCGGTACAAAACGAGCGCGGCTTTGTACTGCACCAGCCTGCAGGTGACTGGGATAGCTCAATTACAGTATTGGGTGATATCGCACTCACAACTTCCAAAGACATTCTGGAAGCTGTTGCCCAAGGCAGCGGCCCCGAAAAATTACTGCTGTCACTCGGCTACGCAGGCTGGACTGCCGGTCAACTGGAACAGGAAATCTCCCAGAATGCATGGCTATCGGTAAAACCTGAAGACGTACAAACGCTAAAAAAAGTGCTGTTTGATACCCAACACGAAGAACAGCTTATTGCCGCAATGGCACTGCTGGGCTTTGATCCATCGATGCTCTCCGATGTAGCAGGCCACGCCTGATGTCCAGCGCATCACATTTGCAACTCATTGATAACGAAAAGGTTTACGACAAAGCCAAAGTAGAGTCAGGCACAGTGCTGGCGTTTGATTTTGGCGAAAGACGCATCGGCATTGCAGTTGGTGAGCACCTGATCAATAGCGCAAATCCGCTCACTACTATCGATAACGAAAGTAATGAAGTACGTTTTGCCACGATTACGCAACTAATTAATGAATGGCAGCCAAAACTGCTGGTGGTAGGTTTACCATTAAGCTTGGATGGCAGTGAAACTGAAGTCACACAACTGTGCAAAAAGTTCGCACGCCGTCTCAACGGCCGTTTCAACCTGCCTGTCATCATGATTGATGAGCGCTACAGCTCAACAGAAGCCAGCCAACTGCTAAACGAGTCCGGCATCAAGGGGCGTGCACAAAAAGCAATGCTGGATCAGGTAGCGGCGCAGACTATATTACGCAGTTATTTTGACAGCCTATGATGATGATTTAAGTGTGTTTTATACAATGCCAATTTAAGAAGATTTACTAGCAATGATAAATATTCAGTAAAATAACAGCATGACAAAAAATCATTCAAACTCACCCTCCCCGCAATTACCGAATGCAGAAGACTTATTGAAAGTTCTGGCACATAAACTGGAACCGTTATTGCAAAAAAATACGGCTTTAGTTGGTATTCATAGCGGCGGCGTATGGCTCATGCAGCGTTTGCTCACCTCGCTTGAAAGCACTATCAGCAAACACGGTATTGAACATGGCACACTGGATGTGTCTTTTTATCGTGATGACTATGCAAAGCGTGGCTTGAAAGCAGAAAATCGCCCGAGCCAGATTCCATTTGATGTAGAAAATAAACATATTATCCTGATCGACGACGTGTTCTACACTGGCCGCACCACGCGTGCCGCGATGAACGAACTCTTCGATTACGGACGTCCTGCCAGCATCAGCCTGGTTGCCTTGGTAAACCGCGGTGGACGCGAACTGCCGATTGCGCCGCAGATCGTTGCAGCAGACATTCCGCTGGATGCCTCACAACATATGCAGCTAACAAAACTGGTAGATGGCACACTGGTTTTGGAACTCACTCAACATAACAGCGCGAGAACACAAGAGCATGAATAATCCTCAACTCGACCGTGACGGCAACCTCAAACATCTGCTTTCTATCGAAGGGTTACCCAAAAAAATACTTAACCAGATACTGGATACCGCAGAATCTTTTGTGGGTGTAGCAGAACGTGAAGTTAAGAAAGTGCCGCTATTGCGAGGCAAAACGGTGTGTAACCTGTTTTTTGAAAACAGCACCCGCACCCGCACCACCTTTGAAATTGCAGCAAAACGTCTTTCTGCCGATGTGATCAGCCTGAATGTGAGTACTTCTTCACAATCAAAAGGTGAAACCATCCTCGATACTGTTGATAACCTGATTGCGATGCATGCTGATATGTTCGTGGTACGTCACGCACAATCCGGTGCAGCACACCTGATTGCAAAGCATGTGCCACCGCATATCCATGTGGTGAACGCAGGCGATGGTCGCCATTCTCACCCGACACAAGGCTTGCTTGATGTTTTCACCATCCGCAAATACAAACCGGATCTGCATAATTTAAGAATCGCGATTGTCGGCGATGTTTTACACTCCCGCGTTGCGCGTTCTGAAATCCATGCGCTGACTACATTAGGCGTACCAGAAGTGCGTGTAATTGCACCAAAAACATTACTGCCGACACAAGTCGAGAAATTAGGTGTGCATGTGTTCCATGATATGGAAGAAGGCCTGAAAGACGTTGACGTAATCATGATGCTGCGCCTGCAGAATGAACGCATGAGCGGCGCCATGCTGCCTAGCTCGCAGGAGTATTTCAAGACCTACGGCCTGACGCAGGAAAAACTCAAGCTTGCCAAGCCGGATGCGATTGTCATGCACCCGGGCCCGATGAATCGCGGCGTGGAAATTGATTCCAATGTTGCAGATGGCAAACAATCTGTCATATTGCCGCAGGTCACTTACGGCATCGCAATCCGCATGGCGGTCATGGCAATTCTGGCAGGTGGACTGCCAGCACAACAACAAAGTTCTGTAGGCAGTCCGGCCAGCCCGGGGGGAGCCGCGTAATGAAAATACAAATAAAAAACGGTCACGTGATTGACCCTAAAAACAATATCGACAGCAAACTGGATGTCTATATCGCCGCAGGAAAGATTGTAGCAGTAGGCAATAGCCCGGAAGGCTTTGTTGCCAACCAGATCATTGATGCAGAAAACCTGACCATTTGCCCAGGATTAGTCGATTTATCTGCCAGACTGCGCGAACCAGGTGACGAATACAAGGCACGTCTGGTAAGCGAACTGCAAGCGGCTGTCGCTGGCGGCGTTACCAGTCTGGCCTGCCCGCCCGATACTGACCCGGTACTGGACGAACCTGGTCTGGTTGAAATGCTCAAACACCGTGCAAAACAGCAAGGCCTTGCCCATGTATACCCGCTGGGCGCACTTACCCGACAGTTAGAGGGCAAAGCTTTATCTGAAATGAGCGAATTAACTGCCGCAGGTTGCGTCGGGTTCTCGCAGGCCAATGTCGCGATTACCGACACGCAAGTCCTATGGCGCGCGATGGAATACGCAGCCACCTTTGGCTTTACCTTATTCCTGCACGCTGAGGAACCATTTCTCGCGGCAAAAGGCGTAGCACATGATGGCGAAGTTGCAACCAGACTAGGCCTCAAAGGCATACCAAGCGCAGCAGAAGCACTGGCACTGGCAACCATATTGCGCATTGCACAGGAAACCGGTGCAAAAGTGCATATCAGCCGCCTATCTACTGCCGAGGGGGTAGAGATGGTACGTGCTGCAAAAAAACAAGGCTTGAACATCAGCTGTGATGTCAGCGCCAATCATTTACACCTGACCGAACACGATATTGGCTATTTCGACACAAACTGCCATCTGAAACCACCACTGCGTACGCAGCGTGACAAAGAAGCACTTAGCGCAGGCCTGAAAGACGGCACAATTGATGCCATTTGCTCAGACCATACTCCAGTTGATGATGATGCAAAAATGGCGCCGTTTGCTGAAGCAGAAATCGGCGCAACCGGCCTGGAGTTATTACTGCCGCTCACCTTAAAATGGGCAACCGAGCAAAAAGTCAGTTTATTACAGGCAATTGGGTCGATCACTCAGGCATCGGCACAGGTGCTCGGCATTCCTGGTGGTGATTTAAGTATCAACAGTGATGCAGATTTATGCGTTTTGATGCCAATGAATACTGGAAAATATGTCCTGATGCACTAAAAAGCCAAGGCAAAAACACACCATTTACTGGCCTGGAGCTAGCCGGAAAAGTAAAACTGACTTTTGTGCATGGACAAATCGTCTATCAGCAAAAAACTTAAAAAAAGTATCTGCTTTTTTAACTATGAAAAATGGCGCACTGAATTTAATTCAGTGCGCCATTTTTTATAACGCTATAAACCAATAGAAATTCTGCTTAAACGATACCCAGAGAATCTAACCCGGCAGACAAGTCCTTATCATGCGCACCTTTGCCTTCCAGCTTGATTTTAAGGCGCAGGTCATTTACAGAGTCAGCATTACGCAGCGCATCTTCGTAGGTAATCACATCGGCTTCATGTAAATCGAATAATGACTGGTCAAATGTCTGCATACCCATCTCACGAGATTTTGAAATAATCTCTTTAATTTCATGCACTTCACCTTTAAAAATCAAGTCAGAAATCAATGGTGAGTTCAACATGACCTCCATTGCTGCAGCGCGGCCTTTGCCCTCTTTTTTAGGGATCAGGCGCTGTGAAACAAAAGCGCGTACGTTGAGTGACAGGTCCATCAACAATTGGTGACGTCGCTCTTCCGGGAAAAAGTTGATAATACGGTCCAGTGCCTGATTGGTACTGTTGGCGTGCAGTGTCGCCATACATAAGTGGCCGGTTTCTGCAAAGGCAATGGCATAATCCATCGTTTCGCGGTCGCGGATTTCGCCAATTAGAATCACATCAGGTGCCTGGCGCAGCGTATTTTTTAGTGCGATCTCCCAACTATCGGTATCTACGCCCACTTCACGCTGCGTAATAATACAATTTCTATGTTCATGCACAAATTCAACAGGATCTTCAATCGTAATGATATGACCATAGCTATTTTGATTACGATAGCCAACCATCGCCGCCAACGAGGTCGATTTACCCGAACCAGTACCGCCAACAAAAATCACCAGACCGCGCTTGGTCATTGCCACATCTTTTAATATGTCAGGTAAACCTAACTCATCAAAATCCGGAATTTTTGTCGTAATTGTTCTAAACACCAGCCCAACTGAACCGCGCTGTACAAAAGCATTGACACGGAAGCGCGCAACATTCGGGATACCAATCGCGAAGTTACACTCATTAGTCGCGTCAAACTCCGAAGTTTGCTTATCGTTCATGATGGAACGTGCAATTTCACGTGCCTGCTGTGGCGTAAGTGGCTGGCTGCTCACCGGCGTCACTTTACCGTCAATCTTGATTGCCGGTGGAAAGCCCACCGTAATAAACATGTCGGACGCTTTTTTTGCCAACATTAATCTTAACAAATCGAATACAAACTTTTCAGCCTGACCTTTTTCCATCTGACTCTGCACGTTAATTCCCCTTCAACTACATTTATTTCGCAATTAGCAAGTAACCGCGAATATTATTCAACTATCAGCTTTATTCCAGCCATTAACCAATGATGGAATCTTTATTCGCGGCTTTAGAACGTGCCTCAACGGCTGAAATCACATTACGTTTGACCATGTCCTGCAGGTTCTGGTCTAAGGTCTGCATACCCACGTTCTGACCAGTCTGAATCGCTGAGTACATCTGCGGAATTTTATTCTCACGGATCAGGTTACGGATAGCCGGTGTGCCAATCATGATCTCATGCGCAGCAACACGGCCCTGACCATCTTTGGTTTTAAGCAGGGTTTGTGAAATGACCGAGCGCAGAGACTCTGACAGCATGGAGCGCACCATTTCTTTTTCTGCGGCCGGGAACACGTCAATAATCCGGTCTACAGTTTTAGCTGCGGAGCTGGTATGCAAAGTACCAAACACCATGTGTCCGGTTTCAGCAGCTGACAGCGCGAGGCGGATTGTTTCCAGGTCTCGCATCTCGCCCACCAGAATCACATCCGGATCTTCACGCAGCGCAGAACGCAGGGCGTTATTAAATGACAGCGTATGCGGGCCAACCTCGCGCTGGTTAATCAGGCATTTTTTGGATTGATGCACAAACTCGATTGGGTCTTCTACCGTCAGAATATGCCCATATTCATTATCATTAATATAGTCGATCATTGCCGCCAGCGTGGTTGACTTACCAGAGCCGGTTGGGCCTGTCACCAGGCAGATACCGCGCGGAGTTTCTGCAATCTCTTTAAAAATTGCCGGGCAATTTAACTGTTCCAAGCTAAGAATTTTTGATGGAATGGTGCGGAATACAGCGCCGGAACCGCGGTTATGATTAAACGCATTCACCCGGAAACGCGCCAGATTAGGGATCTCAAACGAAAAGTCACATTCGAGATGTTCTTCATAAACCTTGCGCTGACCATCATTCATGATGTCATATACCATGTCATGTACCTGACTATGATCCATCGCCGGCACATTAATCTTACGAATATCGCCATGCACGCGGATCATCGGTGGCAGGCCTGCGGAGAGATGTAAATCCGAAGCTTTATTTTTAACTGAAAATGCGAGTAAATCTGAAATGTCCACAACCTGCTCCTGTTATAATTTTTTAATTGTTATATGTACAAATCTAGGCCTCGTGAATTATGACCACAATTAGCAATCGCTTGCAAGATATTCTAGCAACAATTCAGTCTGCGCAGGCATGCAGCCCATTTGCACAAGCAGTCAAATTAGTGGCTGTAAGCAAGGCACAGCCCGCATCTGCCATTCGTGAAGCCTACCAGGCCGGCCAAACGATATTCGGTGAAAACTACTTGCAGGAAGCATTAGACAAGCAGGCGCAGTTAACGGATCTTAATATTGAATGGCACTTTATCGGCCCCATACAAAGCAATAAAACTCAGCCTATCAGCCAACATTTTACATGGGTGCATAGTGTAGACCGCTTAAAAATCGCACAGCGTTTAAATGAAGCACGCCCGGCAGATCTACCGCCATTACAAGTGTGTATTCAGGTCAATGTCAGCAATGAAGATACTAAAAGCGGCGTTTTACCTGAAGACCTTGCAGCACTGGCAGCAGAAATCCAGAAGTTACCGAAATTAAAGCTACGCGGCCTGATGGCGATACCTGTTCGACCATATACAAAAGAGCAAATTGCGCAATTCAAACGGGTGCGGCAATGCTATGATGCGTTATTGGAAAAAGGGGTCGCACTGGATACGCTGTCTATCGGCATGTCAGACGACTACGCAGTAGCCATCACACAGGGCGCAACCTTTGTGCGTATTGGTTCAGCATTATTTGGTGCCAGACCTCGACAAGCTTAAAGTGCACAAAAAAAGCATTACAAATTAATCAAATTTAATACTAGTGATAGATACAGAGTTTCCGGAAACCTATATGAAAATTAATTTTATCGGCGGCGGCAATATGGCGCGCGCCATTATCGGTGGTCTTAAACAAAACGGGCTTAATATGTCAGCTGTTACAGTGCTCGAGCTGGATGCACAAAAACGTATCGACCTGACACAGGAGTTCAATGTTAAAACAACTGATAGCTATGCCGATTTTAACGACACTGATGTCGTTGTATTAGCAGTTAAACCCCAGCAGTTAAAAGAAGTATGCGCCCAATTGAACCCGGTTTTAAAATCACAGCTTGTGGTTTCAATTGCTGCAGGTGTCAGAAGCAAAGACATTTCACGTTGGCTCGGCAATTACAGCGCTATTGTGCGTGTGATGCCAAATACTCCGGCACAGATTCGAGCTGGCATTTCAGCACTGTACGCCATGCCGGGGGTAAGTAAAACGCAGCGTGACCATGCTAACATTATACTAAGCGCAGTTGGCAAAACTCTATGGCTGGATGATGAGGCGAAAATGGATGCGGTGACTGCAATTTCCGGCAGCGGCCCGGCGTATGTATTTTATTTTATAGAAGCATTGCAGGATGCAGGGCTTGCGCTTGGTTTGGATGCCGAAGCGTCAAAATTGCTGGCATTGGAGACCTTCGCCGGAGCGAGCTTGCTCGCGACACAAAGCAAAGACGACATTAAAACGCTGCGTGCACAGGTGACATCCAAAGGTGGAACCACGGAGCAAGGCATACTGACATTAGAAACAGGTAATATCAAAGGCATTATCAGCAAAGCCGCCAAGGCTGCTGCAGATAAATCCGTGATGCTTGGAGACCAGCTTGGGAGTTAAACCAGAGCGCTATTATTATGATTAACAATGCCATTTTATTTTTGCTGGAAGCAGTACTAGGGCTACTCAGCATCGCCTTTTTGCTGCGCTTCTATTTCCAGCTCACTAGAGCATCGTTTCAAAATCAATTCGCACAGCTCATAGTTACTGTTACAAATTTTGCAGTCAAACCATTACGGCGCATTATTCCCAGCTTAGCTAAAGTTGATATTTCAACATTACTGCTGGCTTATTTAACACAGATAGCCCTTAACTTCTTTACGTTCCTGCTCAATGGCTTTCCTATATTTGTTGCCGGCAATACAGTCTGGCTTGTCATACTGGGTCTGGCACTGTTAGGTATTATCATTATCAGCATCTCCATTTTCTTATATGCCGTGCTGATACAGGCAGTTTTAAGCTGGATAAATCCGCACACACCGATTGCACCAACTTTAAACAGCCTGACATACCCAGTGCTGAAAATATTCAGAAAATACATTCCACCCGCCGGAAACTTCGATTTAAGCCCGCTTGTATTCATTATTGCGGCACAGTTATTGCTCACAACTATTTTAGCTCCACTAAAAAACAATTTACTTTCTTTATTGTAGGTGCCGTTAATAATAACTGGATAAAAAATGCTAAATGGCAAATTAAATCAAACAGCAAACAGCAGTTCGACTTTAACTGAAAAAATAGCAGAATATAGCCAGTGGCGCGGAAACCTCATTACGGCAATCGATGCCTATATTGATTGGCCCGGACATTTAAAAGAAATGGATGCCGTACAGGAATTAAGACTCTACGACATTAAAGAGCTATTAAAAAAAGACCAGCTGATACTGGCATTTCTCGCCGAGTTCTCACGCGGAAAAACTGAAACAATCAATGCATTATTTTTTTCAGACTTCAACCAACGGCTTCTGCCCAGTGAAGCCGGCCGCACAACCATGTGCCCGACAGAAATATACTATAACGAAAATGAAGCCCCCTGCATCAAGCTGCTGCCGATTGGCACCAGGCAAACAGACGATACGCTCAACTATCTAAAAACCAACCCTGAAGCCTGGCACACAGTGCTGCTCGACACATCCTCCGCAGACAGCATGAAACAAGCGCTGAGAGCATTGGTACAAACTCGTAAAGTTAATCTTGCCACTGCCAACAAGCTTGGCTTCTCTACTGAAAATGACCCATCTCTGCAACAGTCGCTCGCAGAAACAGGTGTCATCGAAATTCCGGCCTGGCGCCATGCACTCATTAACTATCCGCACCCCTTACTCAAAAACGGATTAGTTGTACTTGATACTCCGGGTTTAAATGCGATAGGAACCGAACCAGAACTGACACTTAGCATTATTCCCAGTGCGCAAGCCATCGTATTTTTAACTTCCATAGATACCGGCATCACTAAGTCCGACATGCAAGTCTGGACAGACTATGTGCAAAAAAGGGCCGCACATAAACTGGTGTTGCTCAACAAAATTGACAACCTATGGGACGGACTCGAAACAGATGCAGAAGTCAACGCCGTGATTAAGAAGCAGATTGAAAATACTGCGCAAGATCTGGCATTAAACGAAAAAAGTATTTTTGCGATTTCCGCGCAGAAAGCATTATTAGCCAAAATTAAAAAAGACGACGCCCTGCTGCTGCGCTCTGGTATTAATGCGGTGGAAAACGCGCTGGCGGAACAAATCGTAAGTGCTAAACATGAAGTACTTGGCAGGGCCATCATCACCGAATGCTCGAACATGATTCGAGCCTCACGCAAGCTTGTGCAAATCCGCGTCAGCAATATTAAAAACCAGCTTGATGAATTACATGCATTACAGCTTGAACATCAAGGTACCTCAAAAGAAATTCTGGCTAAAGTGATCGCTGAACGTAAACGCTATGAAACTTCAATTCTCACCTTTAACCAGGGTCGTGAAAAAATAACAAAATTAAGCAGCAGACTGTTGCGTCATCTAAGCTCAGGCTACCTGGAAACTGTACTAACACAGTCAAAACAGGATATGGGAGACAACTGGACTACCGTGGGGTTGAATCAAAGCATGCGCAAAATCACGCGCCATACCAATAAAATGGCACAGGAGATTATGGTTGAAAGTCGCATAATAAAACAACATGCAGATAATCTATATCAATTGTTTCATACTAAGCATGGTCTCGAAAAAAACAAAGCTGCTGATCTGGATCTAAGCAAACTTATCGAGAGTATGCATGCGCTAGAACAGGTGACTGACGACTTCTGCTCTAGCGCTGTGAATATAATGACCGAGAAACATTTTCTGATTCGCAAGTTTTTCTTAAGTCTGGGTAACCAGATTAAAACAATTTTTGAACAAGCCCATGCAGATTGTGAGCGTTGGCTCAGCTCGGTTATCGGCGAATTGAAAAATGAAATTGAAACCCATAAAAGTGCACTGGACAAGCGTGCAGCATTGCTTATGGAATCACATGACAGCGCTGACAAACTGAAAAAAAATATAGCAAAACAGAACAGGAAGCTGCTGTTTATCAAAAACAAGCCGCTCAGCTAGACGTCATATTACTTAAGCTAATGAGCTGTGTTAAATTCGGCATTGAAAAACCGAAAACTGCCGTCTAAGATTCAACAGCAGAATTAGCCACATCATAATGATCTAACTAAGTCTTTGTAAGTATTAACAAAATTATTATCTTACACTGTATGCAGTATCCCTATAAAAGAAGTTCAGTGTGTCATGGCCAGTTGGAATCTGCCAATAACGGAAGTGTCTATAGCATATAGATATATTGTCTACCAATGAATATCCAAACAATTGCAAAGATCTTTTTTAGGCGTAAAGTTGTTTCGTGATGAAAAGATTAATTAATTACGCTATTCATCATGCTGATATGCCTACTTTTAGAAGGCATGACTGCAGCGGCTATTCTTGTTGCAACATAGGACTATGATTGGGAATAGTTATCTACCACTTAGTAATTGTTAAATTATTTATCATAGGAGAAAAGTTATGCAACCGAATATAGCCCAAAAATCACCATATGCAATAGAAGTTGAGGCTGGTAAAAGTTATTACTGGTGCTCATGCGGACTCAGTAAGTCTCAACCATTCTGCGATGGCTCACATCAAGCAAGTTCATTTACCCCGGTAGAGTATAAAGCCGAAAAAAGTGGAACCGTATATTTTTGCGGTTGTAAACATACTCAGAACCCGCCACTATGTGATGGAGCACATGCAAAATTATAGGCCGGCTTGTTCTAAAAGTGCTGAGCTTGAATAAAATGGTATTTTGCGGTGTGACACTCACTTCATGCCGCAATCAAACATTGTGAGAGCGCTATCGATAGGTGTTTTAATACAACCACTATACAAAACCAATTGAGTTAAAAATTGATTTAATAAAAATTAAAATTGCTGTTACGGGCTATGAGTTCCTAAGTGCGCCACTTCTTCACCCGCCAGTTTAAGAATGTACTCTGCAAAGTCGTGATCTTCACCTTGTAACAGTCGCGGCAATTGCGACCTGAAATCCTCTCGCCTGCACCATTCTCTCATGTAGTCTTCCCATGAGCGCCAACGCCGCAACTGCTTCTGAGACATTTTTTCTTCATAGACCAAAAGGTAGGCTCGTTCAAATAAGGAAATCAAGATCTCGAACATCACCTGCATGCGTTCGGTCTGCTCTTCATTCAAATTAGGGGTAGAAATCTGCGAACGTAGCTTAAGATCAGGATTTGCAATTACTAGCTTCAGAAAATCAGTATAGGTATCTGAAAGCTGTTGATAGACTTCTTCATCTTCGTTTTCGCGCTCTTTACGCTGCTCATGTAAAAATGAATAAATAGCCAATGGCAGGCCAAATACCGTCACTACATAACTCAACATTTCCCAATGTGCGATGGTCATCATTTTATTTTTTACTGATTAATATAGTAAGCGTTATTTAACACAACATTTATTATTCTCCCACAAAATACCTCAGACTACTCTTTCCCATGATTTACATATTCAATTTTGGCCCAGATAAGCATATATGTACTTAAGCTCATAAGTCTGTACCGAAATTTTCTTAAACTTCCCCAATAGCCTTCTTCGAAATGTCTCCGTGTAGTAAAAGTACAGTGAATTAAATGAAGGCTAACATTGTTTAGATCGATAGATTTTATTTCAATTTCCGCTATAGACCAAGATCGATTAGTGAAATCAAAAAAACCTAAACTGAGCGGCAGCTTTGTTCCACTTAGCGCGATTAGTTAAATCATGATGGAAAAAAGTTGATTGATTAATCATTAGACATAAAAACCCATAAACGAGACAGCTTACGAATTAACATCTAAGATAAGGGGTCGACTCAAAATCTAAGGCTGGACTATAACCGAGTTTGGGTAGCCTATGCTGTATCGCAGACTAGCATCCTGTGACCAATGGTGCTACTTTTAGCGTAAGTCTGTTAGGTATGCTAATTAGGTGCATTTTTGCTGCTCTCATTATAGGATCACGTTTATAACAATTTCTCGTCATAGCGTAGTTTTAGATAGCAACTTTGGTATTAATACACTCCATAGTTTTTCTAAGGTAAATAATCATGATTTTTCGTCAACTTTACGACCAGCAGTCTTCGTCTTATACATACCTGCTTGCGAGCCGTTCCGGTGGCGAAGCATTACTAATTGACCCTGTAGACGAGCTTGCAGATATGTATATCACACTGATTCAGCAGCTTAATTTACAGCTGGTCTATGCGCTTGACACGCATACTCATGCGGACCACATTACAGCATTAGGAACTTTGCGTGAGCGCACTGATTGCACTACAGTCATGGGGGATCACACTCGTGCAGAATGTGTAGATATCAAATTAGCCGAAGGGGATTTACTGGATGTGGACGGAATAAAGCTTAGGGCGCTATTCACGCCTGGCCATACCGACGAATCAATGAGCTTTGTGTTAAATGACCGTGTGTTTACCGGTGATGTGTTGCTTTATCGAGGTACTGGACGTACTGATTTTCAGGGTGGCGATCCTTATAAATCCTGGGATTCAATCGTAAATAAGCTATTTCAACTACCAGATGATACTTTGATTTACGCGGCTCACGACTACAAAGGCTGGACAGTATCAACAATAGCCGAAGAAAAACAGCACAATCCACGCGTTGCCGGTAAAACGGAAGCTGAGTATGTTGCCATGATGAACGCATTAAACTTGCCAGACCCAAAGTTAATGGACATCGCCGTACCAGCTAATCTGGCATGCGGAAGAAAAGCCGGAACAATTGGAATATAAAGCTGGTGAACCTTTTGATATAAGTAAAAGTTATAGCAGCGTTCTCCGGCTTAAGAATACAAGCGTAATTAGAATACGTAGCCGATATATGTAAGGGAGCTGGTCATAATAGATACTGTTAGCTTATCGGTATAATTGCGCAAAACCCAGTAAAAAACCAATATAGATATATTTCTTAAAAGGACATCACATGAGTTCTGATCCACGCGTATTTTTTGCAGCCGAACGCACATTACTGGCATGGGTAAGATCCGGTATCACCGTCATGGCACTTGGGTTTGTTGTCGCCAAATTTGGTTTATTTCTAACCTTGCTAACCGCAACCGGTGCAGATAAAAACTACGTACACCAAAACAATGACTTTTCCAATGTATTTGGTATTGCATTGGTAATCATCGGTGTTGTCATTACGCTAGGTGCGCAGTACAACCATCATATTTATGTGCGCACATTACCCCCGCAAGATGTACCTGAATTAGCTATTCGCTGGTTAGGATCGTTATTAAGCCTGTCAATAGCATTTGTTGGGCTGTTACTGGCGGCTTATCTTGTTTTGGCTTAGTTTGGTGGCTTTTTGACTTTTGCCCACGGCTGCTGCTTTTCTAGTACATCAATTCTTGCTATACGTACTTTGTACTAAACGTTAGCATTGTCTAAAACTGTACCCAAGCGCTATCTGTGATTACAAATGCATTACGTTTGAGCTAATAAAACATGTAATCATTATTTAATGGAATTTAAGCGTTTGTTTTAATCGGTGTAAAAGATCAACTCATCAAAAATGGAATGGCAGATTTATACTGCTTACACGTTATAAATTGAATTATCAAGGACGAAAGTTAGTAGATTTTTCATCTCACTGCAAATACCGCTATATCTGACATTCGACTTACTCTAATTCACAGTAATGTATTTGGTTGAAAACTCAGGTGGCATTTCAATTAATAAATGCTTCATTTCAGCCACTTCGCTCATGGGAGTTCGTCCAAAGAGGCGTTTAAATTCCCTGCTGAATTGGGAGATACTTTCGTATCCGACTTTTCTGGACGCTGTTGATGCACTCATCCTGTCTTGCAACATATGAAGCCGAGCTTTATGCAGGCGTGTTGTTTTGAGATACTGCATGGGAGAAGTACCGGTCAATGCTTTAAAGTTGGCATGAAATGCCGCGACGCTCATATTGGCATATTCGGCCAAAATTGATACATCCAAGTCATTTGCAAAATCACTATGTATACGTTTTAAGGCTTTGCCTATCTTACTGAAATGACTTTGATGTGTTAACGCCTCTCGAATGGCAGAGCCTTGTTGCCCGGTAAGTACCCGATAATGAATTTCACGCATAATCGATGCACCTAATATTTCAGATTCTTGGTGTGATGTAAGCACTTGGAGCAACCTTAAAACCGCATCCGATAATTGATCATCCATTGCGGTAGAAACCATACTTAATTGCGGCAATCCGGATTGTGAATTATTAGCATCCAACGACAACACCAATTCAGCAGCAACAGCAAGGTCAATGCGGATAGAAATTGCGAGCATAGGCTCTTCCGCGGTTCCAAAAGTCTCGCTTTCAAAAGGAAGCGGCAATGACAACACTAAAAATTGTTGAGGGTCATACTGAAAAACCTGTTCACCAAGATAGTCAATTTTTTTACCTTGTAATACAACGACAATACTAGGTTCGTATAGAACAGGCATTCTTGCCATATATCTATTGGCGCGCATCAGCTTCACACCATTCAATATAGATAATGTATACCCCTCATTCGGGGCAAGTTTCAGTAACAAATCAATCATGGACTGCTGGCGAGACATGGTTTATTCCATTTAATAACTTAATAAATATGCAATATATTAAGCTTTATTTTGTATTTAATGTCTACGTAAAAATAGGATTAGGCAATATATAAAGAACTTTAGGCATTTTATTCTTAAGGCCTAAAAACTAAACTCATAGCAAGTTAAAAACACCAGTACTTATGTAATGCGGTATTGGAATAAATCATTCATTTTAAAAAGAGATCATTATGCAAACCAGATACAAAGTAATGCATTTGCTAATTGTTGCAACGTTAGGGTTACATGCAAATTCCAGTGTTGCTGGAATAGCTGAAGTAGAAAACAATTTAAGTAAACTACGTATGCCGCCGGGCTTCAAGGTGGAGATTTATGCCGAAGTGCCTGGCGCTAGACAGATGGCACTTGGAACGAATGGCAACATATGTAGGTACGCGTGGAAACAAGGTTTATGCTGTTGTTGATAAGAATAAAGATCGCAGGCAGACAAAGTTGTCACCATGATGGATGACCTCAAAGTTGCCAACGGTGTCGCTATGTACAACGGCAATTTATATGTTGCAGAACAAAACCGCATTACACGCTATGCTGCACCTGACTTTGACTTGAATCTGCCTTTCAACAAAATGCGCGAAGTTATCTATGACAAGCTTCCAGATAAAGACCATCATGGCTGGCGTTATATAACTTTTGGCCCTGATAACAAGCTTTATGTAACAATCGGCGCACCGTGCAACATTTGTGATCCTCAAGGCATCGAAGCAAGCATCATTCGAATGAATCCTGATGGCAGCAATGTGGAAACCTACGCCAAAGGTGTGCGTAACTCGGTTGGTATGGATTTTCAGCCTGGCACTAACACCCTGCACTTTACTGACAATGGTGTAGACATGATGGGGGATGATATTCCTCATGACGAATTGAATGCTGCACCTAGAAAAGATATGCATTTTGGTTTCCCATTCTATGCTGGCGGCAAGGCTCGCCAGGCTGAATGGAAAGATAAAACCACCCCTAAGGATGTCGCTTACCCGGCTGCTGAATTTCAGGCGCATAGTGCTAATTTAGGTTTTAAGTTCTATACAGGTAAACAGTTTCCTACTGAGTATCAAAACAATGCCATCGTTGCCCAGCATGGTTCATGGAATCGTTCCAAACCGGTTGGCTACCAGTTAATGCGCGTCACTTTTGATGAGAATCATCAAGTAAAAAACAGCGAAGTATTTATTGATGGTTGGCTGAATAATGGTGAAATATGGGGTCGCCCTACGGATGTACTTCAACTTCCAGATGGCTCGTTATTAGTATCAGATGACTATAATGACATCATTTACCGTGTAAGTTATGGTGAGCAATCATCCTCGCCTGCAGTTAAGTCATCAGGCGTTGCGCCTAAGGTATTGACTGGTTTACAAATGCCAGAATCGTCCATTTCTCATCCAGACGGCCGCATTTTCATCACGGAAATTGGCGGCTTTGGTAAGAATGGCGATGGCAAAGTAACTGTGCTGAATGCAGACGGCACAACCAAGACTTTGGCGGATGGATTGAATGACCCCAAAGGCATAGATCTATTCAACAACCAACTATATGTAGCCGATGTAAATCAGGTTGTGCGTATCGATCTTGATGGTAAAAAAACGATCATTGCGAAATCTACTGATTTTCAAAACACGCCAGTCTTTCTGAATGATATTGAAATTGATGGCTTAGGTAATGTGTATGTGTCAGATAGCGGTGACGATAATGGCAAGCTTGCGGGAATCTACAAAATCACGCCTGCCGGTAAAGTAATTAAAATCATCGGCGATAAATCTGGCATCAAACGTCCGAATGGCTTGTTGATGGATGGCCCCAATAAACTGCTGGTAGCTGATTTTGGTAACGGAAAATTGTTTCAAGTAACCTTTGATGGCGTTTCAGATAAACCAAAATCAAAAGTGATTTTGCTTAACAGTGGTTTTGGCGGTGCAGATGGATTAATCCGAGACACGAATGGCACGCTTTATATCAGCGACTGGGCAAACGGCAAGGTTTGGCAATTAAGTGAGCCTAAAGCAACACCTCAGCTCATTACAGAAGGTCACCAATCAGCAGCAGATATTTCACTATCAGTCGATGGTAAATATATTCTGATGCCTGATATGAAAGCTGGGCAATTGGTTTCATTACCAATCAAGTAACTTAAGTGTCTGAGCCTAAAGTAATGTAGCAGGTTTTTATACGGCTTCAAGTTGATTAAGAAACGCTCGATGAGGCTCATCGGGCGTTTCTTATTTTGGTAGTTTCTACATCTCTGGCGCATCAAATTATGGAGCCCTGCCATGTCTCGCATAAACGTCGCTCAATCTGGACAGATAAATTTCCGGCCGTAAAAAGCTGACTAAGCTACAAAGCTACATTCGTACTGGCACAACTCATAGCGATAGGTTTGCAAAACCCTTTCAAACTACATCAAGATAATATCGAATGATTCCTGACCATAACTAGCCTCTACCTGTAGCGAAATCGGTTTGGCTATGAAGTCCGATAAATTTGCCAAGCTTTGTGACTCTTCATCTGACAGCATATCAATCACCTTAGGCGCCGCCAGTACACGCAGCTCGCGCGCATTGAACTGGCGCGCTTCGCGCAACAATTCGCGCAGGATTTCATAACACACTGTCTGCGCAGTCTTCAACTCGCCGCGCCCCTTGCAGCAAGGGCAAGGCTCACACAATATATGTGCCAGACTCTCGCGGGTACGTTTACGCGTCATTTCCACTAGTCCAAGCGGCGTAAAACCGTTGACCCCGGTACGCGCACGGTCACGCGCCACCTCTTTTTCCAGTTCTTCCAGCACGGCTTCACGCTGCGTATCTTCATCCATATCGATAAAATCAATAATAATGATACCGCCCAGATTTCTGAGCCGTAACTGCCGGGCAATCGTTTGTGCAGCCTCAAGATTGGTTTTAAAGATGGTATCCGACAAATTCTTGCCGCTGACAAAACTGCCGGTATTCACATCGACCGTTGTTAAAGCTTCCGTCTGGTCGAATATCAGATAACCGCCAGATTTCAGCTCAACCTTGCGCGACATGGCCTTTTCTATTTCCTGTTCAATATTGTACAAATCAAAAAGTGGGCGCTCACCCTGATAATGCACCAGTTTATCCAAGGCTGTAATTGCGTACAGGTTGGCGAAATCCACCAGCTTTTGATAAGTCTCACTTGAGTCTACGCGCACCACCTCGGTGTTATCACACATGACGTCACGTAGAACGCGCATCGGTAAATTCAGATCCTGAAAAATCAGCGTGCGCTCAGGCACTGTGATGCTTTTTTCCTGAATATGTTTCCAGGTTTTTGTTAAATAATCGATATCTGCCAGCAACTCATCATCCGTCGCGGTTTCTGACATCGTTCTGATGATATAGCCGCCTTTGTGCTGCTCAGGAAGCAAACCCAGCAGACGTGCTTTTAACGACTCTCGCTCCGTTTCAAGCTCGATTCGTTGCGATACTCCAATGTGATCTTGCTGTGGCAGGTAGACTAAAAAGCGTCCAGCAATACTGATCTGTGTAGTCAGGCGCGCCCCTTTGGTACCAATCGGTTCCTTGATGACCTGCACCATCAGAGACTGCCCTTCATGTAGCACTTCCTGAATCGGCCTTTGCCCTTCAGAAACACCACATTCAATCACATCACCCGCATGCAGAAATGCAGCACGCTGCAAGCCGACTTCCACAAAGGCTGATTGCATGCCCGGCAATACACGGCAAATGACACCGCGATACACATTTCCGACCAGACCTAACGATGAGCTGCGTTCAATCTGCAACTCCTGCACCACACCATTTTCCATCATGGCAATGCGCGTTTCCTGCGGGGTAACGTTAATTAATATCTCTTCGCTCAATTTATACTCTCTGATTATTATTTTTTTACACACTTAAAACATGTGAACAATTTTATATATGAATAATATGGTGCTTTCTTAACAGCTCTGCCGTTTCACATATCGGCAAGCCCATCACGCCGGTATAGCTACCTTCAATCTTTTTAATCCACGCCCCGGCCAATCCCTGTATGCCATAGCTGCCAGCTTTGTCATGATGTTCGCCGGATGCAATGTAATACTCAATCTGCTGCTCTGAAAACCCTATCATTTCTACTGTAGTTGTGGACAAAACCACTTCTATTTTGTTCATAAAAGCGAGAGCTACTGCTGTATGTACCAGGTGCGTGCTGCCGGATAATTCCGCCAGCATCTGGCGTGCATCATTATCATTCTCCGGCTTACCAAGCACTTTGTCAGCCAGAGCAACGGTAGTATCTGCCGCCAGAACCGGCCTCGATCGCTGCTCGGCTGACAAACCAAGCAGGCACGCCTCGGCCTTTTCTCTGGCAAGCCTTGCCACATAGTGCTCAGGCAGTTCGTTTAACAGTTGCGTTTCATCAATATCAGCAGGATGTGTGATGCAATCGATACCAATCTGCTTCAGTAGCTCAACGCGTCGCGGGCTGCGTGAAGCAAGGTAGAGTGTAGGATGTTGTTCAAAATTGTTACGCATGTTCGTACTTTAATTTACTATCTCTAAATTAACAAAGATTAAATATATTTGCTCTGATCAAAAAGGGTTAAAAAGGTAACTTATATGATTGACTGGCCTGCGCTCTTAAAAATTGGCATCGCGCTGTTTGCGATTGTAAACCCTATCGGCAGTGTTCCTGTATTTATCAGTGCGACTAGCGGCTGGAGCAATCAGGAGCGTGCCAGAACTGCTAAAACCGCTGCATTTACGGTATTTATTGTACTGACTATTGCTGCATTTATTGGCGACCAGGTGCTCGATTTCTTCGGCGTATCTATTCCGTCATTTCAGGTTGGCGGCGGCATATTACTAATGCTGATCGCCATTTCGATGATGCATGCCAAGCAAAGCGCCGCACATCAGACTTTGGAAGAAAGAGACTCGCTGGCAGAAAAAGAGGTGATTGCAATCGTTCCGCTCAGCATTCCGCTGCTGGCAGGCCCCGGCTCTATCAGTAATATGATTATTGCAGCCCAGCAAAACAGCAGCTTTACTGGCCATCTTTCATTAACCATTCCGATTTTGGCAGTATGTCTCATTATCTGGCTGGTATTAACACTGGCGGTTGCCATCGCAAACAAGCTGGGCAAGATTGGTATTAACATCGTAACGCGCATCATGGGCCTGATTCTGGCCGCCATGTCTGTAGAATTTATCGCCCACGGACTCAGCGGACTGTTTCCTAAACTCTTCGCCTGATATCTTTCAAACGGATAACAAAAATCAAAACACGCGAATATTGTTGCATCGGGTAAAATACATATAACTTAAACACAAGATATTTATCATGCAATGGAAGCCACATGCCACTGTCGCCGCAATCGTTGAAGAAAACGGCAAATTCTTACTGGTAGAAGAAGAAACCGATCGTGGCAATCGCTTTAACCAGCCGGCTGGCCATCTGGAAGATAATGAAACGATTCTGGAAGCTGTCATCCGCGAAACACTGGAAGAAACTGCCTATAGGTTTGAACCGACCGAATTACTGGGCATTTATCACTGGAAGCATGAACATAACCAGACAACCTATCTGCGATTTGCCTATATTGGCAAGGTGAGCAATCACCAGCCACTGCTCGCGCTGGACGATGGCATTATCCGTGCTGTATGGATGACAGCAGACGAGATTCGCAGCAATGCCAATCTCATGCGCAGCCCACAAGTTATCACCTGCATCGAAGATTATTTACGTGGTCAACGTTACCCACTATCTGTTGTTACGCATTTATAAAATAAACACCTATGAACCTGAATAAATCACAAAAGAAAAAAATCGTTGTCGGTCTCTCCGGCGGTGTAGATTCCTCTGTTACTGCACTACTTTTAAAACAGCAGGGTTATGAAGTCACTGGCCTGTTCATGAAGAACTGGGAAGATGATGACACCGATGAATATTGCTCGAGCAAACAAGATCTGATTGATGCGGTATCCGTAGCCGATAAAATCGGTATTGATATTGAAGCGGTTAACTTCAGTGCCGAATACAAAGACCGCGTATTCGCCAACTTTTTAAGCGAATATCAAGCTGGCCGCACACCGAACCCGGACATTCTGTGTAATGCCGAAATCAAATTCAAGGCATTTCTCGATCACGCCATGGGCATGGGCGCAGACCTGATCGCTACCGGCCACTACGCGCAAGTGCGTGAAAATCCATTACAGCCGGGAAAATATCAGCTGCTGAAAGCTGATGACGGCAGTAAAGACCAGAGCTATTTTCTTTATCGCCTCAATCAGGTACAGCTTTCAAAAACACTATTCCCGCTTGGCACCTACCTTAAGCGCGAAGTGCGTGAAATCGCGCGCGCAGCCGGCCTGATTAATGCCGAGAAAAAAGACTCCACCGGCATTTGCTTTATCGGCGAACGGCCGTTTCAGGAATTTCTGAGCCGGTATCTGCCACGCGAGCCAGGCGATATGAAAACCCCTGAAGGCAAAATCGTTGGCCGCCATGAAGGCTTGATGTACTACACACTGGGGCAGCGTCAGGGCTTAAAAATCGGCGGCAGTCGCGAAAGCAACGGTGAGCCATGGTTTGTCGCAGCTAAAGACATGGAAAAGAACGAACTGATTGTTGTGCAAGGCCACGAACACCCGCTGCTGCTTAACGATGGCTTGAAAGCCGGTCAGTTGCATTGGATTAGCGAAGAGGATCCGAGAACCAACTGGGTCTACGCAGCAAAAACACGTTACCGCCAGCCGGATGCACCTTGCGAGATTGATGCTATCAGCATGGAAGAAGTTACGATCAAATTCGGGCAGAAGCAGTGGGCTATCACACCCGGCCAATCTGCTGTCGTCTATGAAAGCAATGTCTGTTTAGGCGGTGGCATCATTACCGGCGCCATTTAAAACCATCACTGACAATTGAGGTAATTATGGCTTATGTACTTAAGAACGCCCAAAGTGAAGTGGTTGCTGTAAGCGCAACTGAGAATCTGGGTGCGGGCTGGATTTTGGTAGAAGACAACTCAAAAGAGTATTTGGATTTTTTAGAAAAGTCACTGGCAAAAAGTGATCCTTTCCGTGAAAGCGATATCCACCTGGCGCGCGTGCTGGAAGACTTAATCACATTGCTGATTGAACGCAACATGATACGTTTTACTGACTTGCCTGCACCAGCCCAGAAACGTTTGAATGACAGACAATCGTTGCGTAAGAAAACACAGCTATCCAGCCTGCTCGATGATAACGGCCACATTGCCTGATACTGAATCAGGCAATGTGAAGTTAATTCGCTACCGGCATACTGTCTATAAACGATTGTCGTTTAATTAACACAGACTGCAATCGTTCCAGGTTTGGGTAATCCGCTGCTAAATCAATCGTAGTGCCGAATCTTAGTTTGATGTATCCGAGCATGCAGCCAACAGCAATATCTGCCAGACTGAACGTGTCATCGACACACCACTTGCTATGACCAAGGTCATTATTTAACACTGTCAGACCACGTGTCACTTTATCCATTTGTCTGGCAATGAAAGCTTCTTCCTGCTTTTGCTCCGGTTTGCGCTGTTCCATGATTACGGCAACCGCTGCATCACATACGCCGTCAGCCAAAGCCTCCCATCGACGCACCGCTGACTTGGCAGTATTGTCTTTAGGAATCAAATGCGCAAGTGGCGTGCGGTTATCCAGATATTCGGCAATCACGCGTGAATCATACAGACTGTCATTATCCTCACTTAAAACCAGTACAGGCACCTTGCCTAGCGGGTTATATTGTTTAACCGGACAATCCGGGTCAGACAGCACCACCTCTTCCAGCTTGATATCAATGTGCTTTTCAGCGGCCACAATACGAATTTTGCGGGCATAGGGACTGTTAATAGTATATAAAAGCTTCATGATTTTTTTACTTACGATGTTATTTAGTCATATTGATTGTTGATAGCATTATAATTCAAACTCCGCTTTGCTCACGACAACCATGACACTATTTAACAAATACTACCCGATCGGGTCCGCCGCTTTTAACGAACTGGTGACAGCGCAGGTACAGACCGCTCTGGACGAAGACATAGGTAGCGGTGATCTCACCGCCATGCTCGTACCAGAAGACCAAATGGTCAGCGCGACGATTATCGCACGCGAAAGCGCGATCATTTGTGGCCAGCATTGGGTCAATGCCTGCTTCAAACTCATTGATAGCAATGTGCAGCTTGAGTGGTTGATCAATGAGGGCGACCGTGTTCAAGCTGATCAGTTATTATGCAGAATCAATGGCTTTGCAAGACCATTACTCAGTGCTGAACGCTGCGCGCTAAATTTTCTGCAAACACTGTCTGCTACAGCAACCGAAACGCGTAAGTATGTAGACGCCATCGCCGGCACCAATGCACAGATTCTGGATACACGTAAAACGATTCCCCACCTGAGACTGGCGCAAAAATATGCCGTAACCGTTGGCGGCGGCCATAATCAGCGCTTGGCCCTATATGACGGCATTCTGATCAAAGAAAATCACATTGCAGCGGCAGGCAGTATTAGCAAAGTCATGCAGCAGGCTTTTGCGCTCAACACTGGCAAAAGCATACAGATTGAAGTAGAAAACCTGGAGCAACTAAAACTTGCATTGGAGGCTGGTGCAACCAGCATTCTGTTGGATAACTTCAGTCATGATCTACTAAGAGAAGCGGTAAATATCAATCACCAGACCGGTAAACAAGCTGTGCTGGAAGCCTCTGGCGGCATCACGCTGGATAATGTTCGTGCAGTAGCCCTCACCGGGGTTGATCGCATATCGATTGGCTCACTGACTAAAAATATACAAGCCATTGACCTGTCTATGCGTGTTAATGAATCAGCACAGGCTAAGTTATAAAAGCTAAGATGCATTAATATTTAATACGTTACTAAATAAGGCATTCATCATGAATAAAGCCACGTCGTTTATCAAGCCCACCGGTCGCGTAACACTCGGCGACACGCTGCGCATGTTAATCAACGATGGCATTATTGACAAAGCGCAGGCCGAAAAGCTATACAAAGATCGGCGGCTGGACACTTCCAATTTGCACCCATTAGTAGTGATCGGCGAGCAAAAATGGAAAAACCTGAAGTCACCTCATAACGCGCTCACTGTAGAGAGTCTGTCTGCATGGCTGGCAAGTCATGCCGGCCTTGATTATTACCACATTGATCCACTTAAGCTGGATTTTGGCGATGCATCACAAGTCGTATCAAAAGGCTATGCCGAACGCCTGAAAATCATGCCAATTTCGATCAAGAACGGTGCAGCAATCATCGCCACCTCAGAGCCATTCAACACCGACTGGGTTGCAGACTTGGAGCGCGTGCTCAAAATGAAAATCAAGCTGGTGGTTGCCAACCCGCTGGAGCTTAACCGCTACCTGCCTGAAATGTATAACCTCGCCAACTCGATGCATGCGGCCAATCTATCCAAAGCCGGGCAAGTGATCGGTGTGCAAAACTTCGAACAGCTGGTAGAGCTGGGTAAAGACAAAAACCTGGATGCCAATGAGCAGCATGTAGTCAACATTGTAGATTGGCTGTTTAAATATGCATTTGAACAGCGCGCCAGTGACATCCATCTGGAACCAAGGCGCAACATAGGTCTGATGCGTTTTAGAATCGACGGTGTGCTGCATCAGGTGTATCAGATTCCGCCGAATATCATGAACGCAATCACCAGTCGTATCAAACTGCTTGGCCGCATGGATATGGTTGAGAAACGCCGCCCGCAAGATGGCCGCATTAAGACCTTATCAGCTGAAGGCAATGAAATAGAATTGCGTCTTTCAACCATGCCGACAGCATTTGGCGAAAAACTCGTCATGCGTATTTTCTCGCCGGACATCTCCAGTAAAGACTTTATCGCATTGGGATTTTCACAATTTCAAGCTGACAAATGGCATACCTGGACTAAAGCTCCCAACGGCATTATTTTAGTTACCGGCCCTACCGGCTCCGGTAAAACCACGACGCTCTACTCCACCCTGCGCATGCTCGCCACACCTGAAGTCAATGTGTGCACAGTAGAAGACCCAATTGAAATGGTTGAACCTGCATTCAACCAGATGCAGGTGCAGCATAATTTAGGGCTAGGCTTTGCAGAAGGCATACGTACCCTGATGCGACAAGACCCGGACATTATTATGGTAGGCGAAATTCGCGATATAGAAACTGCTGAAATGACCATTCAGGCCGCACTTACCGGCCATCTGGTGTTATCAACCCTGCACACAAATGATGCGCCTTCAGCCGTCACCAGATTGTTGGATTTAGGCGTACCTTCTTATTTGATACACTCTACTGTACTCGGCATTATGGCGCAGCGACTGGTAAGAACACTATGCCCCAGCTGCAAAGCACCTGAGCCGATTACACAAAGTGACTGGAGCGCGCTGGTTGGCACATTTAACCTGCCTAAGCCTGAGCACATTTATAGACCGGTCGGTTGTCTGGAATGTCGCAATACCGGCTTCAAAGGCCGCAGCGGTATTTATGAAATGTTATCGATGAGTCGCGCACTAAGAAAGCTCATTACACCTGACACCAATCTGGCAAAACTTACCAAACTGGCTTATCAGGAAGGGATGCAGCCATTAATTATTAATGGTGCAGAAAAAGTAGCCGCCGGCCTCACGACGATAGAAGAACTGCTGAAAGTGGCACCACCTCTGGAACTTGAATAAAGCTGCTTTTTAAACATGGTTTTTTGAATACAAAAATGTAATGTCTAACTAACCAACACAGCAGACTTTCAATCTTAAGCCTTTCATTTCTGACGCTTTTATCCTTGACCAATCTCGCCCAAACGGTTATCGTGTAGGGTTACCGAATAAACTATTTAAAATCAAAAAGATTTATGGCAGAGACATCACATCCGCATCAAATCACGGGCGCAGAAATTTTGATCCGCTCCCTGGAACAAGAAAATGTAAAATTCGTTTTTGGGTATCCTGGTGGTGCAGTTTTACATATCTATGACGCAATATACAAACAAGGTCATTTTAAACATATTCTTGTGCGTCATGAACAAGCTGCCGTTCACGCGGCAGACGCTTTTTCGCGCGCAACAGGTGAAGTCGGCGTCGCACTGGTAACGTCTGGCCCTGGCGCTACCAATGCGATCACCGGCATTGCGACTGCCTACATGGATTCAATTCCGATGGTGGTTATCAGCGGTCAGGTACCAGTTGCCGCCATTGGCCTGGATGCTTTCCAGGAAGTCGACATGGTTGGCGTGACACGACCCTGTGTAAAGCATAACTTTCTGGTAAAAGATGTAAAAGACATTGCATCTACCATGAAAAAAGCTTTCCACATTGCAAGAACCGGTCGTCCGGGCCCTGTAGTGGTGGATATTCCTAAAGATATTACAGCCAACTTTGCAGAGTTCGTATATCCGAGCACAGTGGAAATGCGCTCTTATAACCCGGTGACTAAAGGTCACAGCGGTCAGATTAAAAAAGCAGTTAAATTACTGCTGGAAGCTGAACGCCCGATGGTTTACACCGGCGGTGGTGTTGTGCTGGGTGATGCTTCAGAGCTATTGGTAAAACTAGTGCAAGCATTGGGCTTGCCTGTTACCAACACCCTCATGGGTCTGGGCGGCTACCCTTCTACAGACAAGCAGTTTTTAGGCATGCTCGGCATGCACGGTACTTATGAAGCCAATATGGCAATGCATGAGTGTGATGTGCTGCTCGCAGTAGGTGCACGTTTTGATGACCGCGTAATCGGCAATCCAGAACACTTCTACAATAAAGACCGTACCATTATTCATGTCGATATTGACCCATCATCGATCTCCAAACGCGTAAAGGTACATGTACCTATCGTAGGTGACGTAAAGTCTGTGCTGGGTGAAATGAACGATCTGGTTTTACAGGAAAAACCACAGCAGTCGCCTGCGCTTAAAGCCTGGTGGAAGCAAATTGAGGAATGGCGTGGTAAACACTGCCTGAACTACCTCAATAACAACGGCTTTATTAAACCGCAATATGTGATTGAGAAACTGTGGGATGTTACTAAAGGCGACGCCTTCGTGACTTCAGACGTAGGTCAACATCAGATGTGGGCTGCGCAATATTACAAATTCGATAAGCCACGTCGCTGGATCAACTCTGGCGGCTTGGGCACAATGGGTGTTGGCTTACCATATGCAATGGGCTGTCAATTTGCATATCCAGATGCACAGGTTGCCTGTGTGACCGGTGAAGGCAGTATCCAGATGAATATTCAAGAACTATCGACCTGTAAGCAATATCACTTGCCGATTAAAGTGATTTTGCTTAATAACCGCTATTTAGGCATGGTGCGTCAGTGGCAAGAGTTCTTCTACGAGAATCGCTACTCAGAATCATATATGGATAGCCTGCCGGACTTTGTTAAATTGGCTGAATCCTATGGCCACGTAGGTATGCTCATTGAGAAACCCGAAGACGTAGAAGGTGCATTAACTGATGCATTTGCAATGAAAGATCGCTTTGTGTTTATGAATTTCATCACAGACCAGAAAGAAAATGTTTTCCCGATGATTCCAAACGGAAAAGGCCTGTCTGAAATGATTTTGGCGGAGGATCTATAATGCGCCATATTATTTCACTATTGATGGAAAACGAAGCAGGCGCATTATCACGCGTTGCCGGTCTGTTTTCTGCACGTGGCTATAACATCGAATCACTCACTGTTGCACCGACCGAGGATCCAACCCTATCCCGTATGACTATTGTTACATCAGGTTCAGAAGACGTGATTGAACAAATCATCAAACAGCTAAACAAGCTGGTAGATGTAGTCAAAGTGCTTGATTTAAATGATGGGAAATTCATTGAGCGCGAATTGATGCTGGTAAAAGTAAAAGCAACCGGCGGCTTCCGCGAAGAAATGAAACGCATGTGCGATATTTTCCGCGGTCGCATTATTGATGTCGCCGATGGCACTTTTACCATTGAGCTGACAGGCTCAGGTCACAAACTGGATGCATTTATCGAAAGTCTGGATAAAGCAGCTATTTTAGAGACCGTCCGCACCGGCGCTTCCGGCATTGGTCGCGGCGATAGAATTTTAAAAGTATAGAATTAATCATAAAGTAGGTTTTAATTTTTCAGTATCTGAATTGAAAGGCATGAAGCAATGAAAGTTTATTACGACAAAGACGCAGACCTTGGTTTAATCAAAGGCAAACAAGTAACTATCGTAGGTTACGGTTCACAAGGTCACGCACACGCAGCTAACTTAAAAGACAGCGGTGTTAACGTAACTATCGGTTTACGTAAAGGCGGTAGCTCATGGGCTAAAGCTGTTGCTGCAGGCCACAACGTATTGGAAATCGCAGAAGCAACCAAACAAGCTGACGTAGTCATGTTATTGCTGCCAGACGAAACAATGCCGGAAATTTTTCACGCAGAAGTTGCTGCCAACCTGAAACAAGGCGCTGCTTTAGCTTTCGCTCACGGCTTCAACATTCACTACAACCAAATCACACCGCGTGCTGACTTGGACGTGATCATGATCGCGCCAAAAGGCCCAGGCCACACCGTGCGTTCAGAGTACCTCAAAGGTGGCGGCGTACCTTCATTGATCGCTGTTTACCAAGACAAATCAGGTAAAGCGAAAGACATCGCACTTTCATACGCAGCTGCAAACGGCGGCACTAAAGGCGGCGTGATTGAAACTGATTTCCGTGAAGAAACAGAAACTGACTTGTTCGGCGAGCAAGCGGTTCTATGTGGCGGCGCGGTTGAATTGGTTAAAGCTGGCTTTGAAACACTGGTTGACGCTGGTTACGCACCTGAAATGGCATACTTCGAGTGCTTGCATGAGTTGAAACTGATTGTTGATTTGATGTACGAAGGCGGCATTGCCAACATGAACTACTCAATCTCAAACAACGCTGAATACGGCGAATACGTAACGGGTCCTAAAGTGATTAACGATGAATCACGTTACGCAATGCAAGAGTGCTTAGCTAACATCCAAAACGGTGAATATGCGAAACGCTTCATCCTGGAAGGCCGTACTAACTACCCAGAAATGACTGCACGTCGTCGTTTGAACGCAGCTCACCCAATTGAACAAGTTGGCGGCCAATTGCGCTCAATGATGCCTTGGATTGCTAAAAACAAGTTAGTTGACCAATCTAAGAACTAATCTTAAATACTAATCGAATGATTAGTTATTAGATCCGGTAGGGCAAAGCGTTATGCGTTTTGCCCTATTTTATTTGTGATACTGAACAATAAGAAATCATCATGAAAAACTGTCTTAAAGTATTGGCACAATACGTAATTCCCAAACAGGCAATTACTGTACTTGCCGGAAAACTGGCGCACTACCAGGGCGGAAATACCACAACTAAAGTCATCCAATGGTTTGTCAAACGCTATAACGTCAATATGACTGAAGCAGCCAACGCTGACATTAGCAGCTATAAAACATTCAACGAATTCTTTACTCGCCCATTACGAGAAGGTGCAAGGCCTATTGCACAAGCAGACTTTATCTGCCCGGTAGATGGTGCTATCAGCCAATTTGGGCACATTGAGCAAGACCTGATTTTTCAGGCCAAAGGTCATTACTACTCCACCACAGCGTTACTGGGCGGAGATAAAGCCGCAGCTAAAAACTATTTAAACGGTGAGTTTGCCTGCCTGTATTTAAGCCCAAAAGATTACCATCGCATTCACATGCCTTGCGAAGGTAAACTGGAAAAAATGACGTATGTGCCAGGCGATCTGTTTTCGGTTAACCCTGTCACTGCACAAGGCGTGCCGGGCTTATTTGCACGCAACGAACGCGTGGTGTGTGAGTTCTCATCTCAGCAATATGGAAGTTTCGTCATGGTGCTCGTTGGTGCAACCATTGTTGGCAGCATGGCCACTGTTTGGCACAACGCAAAAGATGGCATTATCAACCCGCCACGCCAAGGCCATATTCAGGTATGGACCTATGCAGACCAGAACATCACCTTAAAACAAGGTGATGAAATGGGACGCTTCTTGCTTGGCTCAACCGTGGTGATGTTATTTCAAAAAGATGCGATGCAATTCAATGCAGAGTGGCAGGCGGCCGGCGCGGTAAAGCTCGGTGAGATGATGGGTAGCAGCAATAATAAATAGAATTAATGATTTTCACAGGGGCGGCTTCGCTCCTGTGAAATTTGATTAACCTATTTATGATGTACCGGCTTGTGATGCAAGTGCGGCGCGAGTTCGTTTAGCGCAGACTCATATACGGCACGCTTAAATTCAATCACATCTTCAAGCGGCACCCAATAATCACTCCAGCGCCATGCATCAAATTCCGGGTGGCTGGTAGCACGCAAAGATACGTCACTATCACGCCCTAACAAACGCAACAGATACCAGATTTGCTTTTGCCCGCGATAACTGCCGCGCCATTCACGCTTAATCCAGCTCGTAGGTACTTCATAGCGCAGCCAGTCTTTGGTACGCCCCAGAATTTTCACATGCTCCGGCTTTAAACCAACCTCTTCCATAAGCTCACGATACATCGCCTGCTCTGGGCTCTCGCCATAATTAATCCCGCCTTGTGGAAACTGCCAGGCATGCTCACGGATACGCTTACCCCAAAATACCTGATTGCTGGCATTGCATAAAATAATGCCAACATTCGGGCGAAACCCGTCACGATCTAACATAGCTATATACTGCCTTAATAATTTAATGCAATTTTTTCATATTTCCAGCATTATTGAAAGCAACCATTTACCACAACCTTAATTAAGTAAGAATTAACATGTATTTTCAGCCCACTCATTTATTAAATAGCTATCGCTGCTCGTTAACATTGATCGCAAGCCTGTTATTGGCGGCCTGCAATTCAACTTCTTCCATAGAACCTGAAAATAATTATGCCTATATTACCAATCAGGGTGATAACAGCGTTTCAGTCATCAATACGATATCTAATCAGGTTGTGAGCACAATCGCTGTCGGCAAAGCTCCCGTTGGTGTAGCCGTCTCGGCAGAGTTGCAGCGCGCTTTTATTTCTAATGTGGAAAGTCAGGAAATATCGATTATTAACACGCAGACCAATAAACTGATCGATTCCATTAAAATAAAAGGCTCTCCGGTAGGCTTGGCAATAGCACCCGACAACAAGACCCTTTATGTTGCTGACTGGTTTGAAAATAGAATATTGGCAATTAACACACAAAAGTTCAGCGATATTCGAGAATTAAGCGTTGGCGATGCGCCTGCCGGCCTAATGGTTAGCCCTGATAATCAATGGCTATACATTGCCAATCGCGACAGCAACGACATCGCAGTGATAGACACAGCCACACTAACGATTAAAAAACGCATACCCGTTGGGAAGCACCCGTTCGGACTGGCAATCAGCAACAGCGGCAAATTGGTTGCCAGTGTTAATGTAAAAGATGATACCGTCGATATTATCGATACAGAATCCGGCAAAAAACAGACATTCAAAGTAGGCTATCACCCCTACTGCGCTGCGTTCAGTCAGGATGATAAAACACTGTATGTAACCAATACACAGGATGATAGCGTGACTGTGCTGAACGTAAATACAGGAGCAGCTATTACAACGATTAATGTAGGCAGCACCCCTGAAGGCATCAGCATAGACGACAACATGCAGCACGCGTATATAGCAAACTGGGGGAGCAACAATGTCAGCGTTATTGACACCAAAACCAATCGCTTATTAACAACCATTAAAACTGGTGACAAAAGTCGTGCTTTTGGTCAGTTTATCTTGAGCCATAAGTAAAGTGAATCGAAACAAGGCATAACAAGAAATCTGCCATCATTTAATAAAAGTTTTATTCCTGCTAAATGCTGTCAACCTACTCATTACACATGGCGTTATCTACACATCAGTAGCAGTATTGATTAACGCTGAACAAACCAAATCTAATGCATTAAAAATTTAGATTCTATAAACAAAGCTTGTCATTTATAATGCACTGTTGTTTTTGAATTAATCGTCTCACACATGAGAAATCTGGAGAAAAATGAATGAAAAAATTCTTGGCTTTAATCGCACTTAGCTTAAGCACTAGCTTAGTTTCTTTTACAGCGGCGGCACATGGTCCATCACCGCTTAAAGTTGATAAATCAGTGACTATCAAAGCTGAACCAGCAAAAGTTTGGGCATTGGTAAAAGATTTTG
>JAHRYP010000020.1 GCA_020622105.1 Methylotenera sp. | reverse complement strand
TGGCCAGGAAAATAGCGTGTAGCCATTTTCAGGGTGCCATAGGTCAGCCACACCGGAATATTATGTTTGGCAGCAAACTTGAATGCACCACCTGCATGATCATCATGCTCATGGGTGATGACTATGCCGTCAATATCAGAAGGGGCCAGATTTAAACGTGCCAATCTGGCCGTGGTGTCTTTAATGCCAAATCCACAGTCCAGCATCAAACGGGTTTGCTGAACTTCTACTACCAGCGCATTGCCTGCACTACCGCTACCTAGCGAGGCAAAGCGCATCTGCTTATCTCTCCCAAACTAAAACCATTATTAAAAACAGCTACTATTTTAGTTGTTCATACATTAGGGCAATAATGCGATTTGCAGTTGTAGTGCGCACTCGGGCGCCGTTTGTGTCTACTACACTCACTACGGCATTGCCTGCATCACCATCAGCCACTTTAATGCGGTATTGTTTTTCCGGGTTGGTTTTGCCCTTGTCATCACTACCCCAGAATTTCAGGCTATCAATCACACTCTTCTGTTCTTTTTCAACAGGTGTCTGCGCTTGTTTTTTATCGTCGTCACCCCAGAACTTCAAAGTATCAAGCAGACCTTTCTTTTTCTTAGGCGTATCGTCGATATCAACATCAGCGTAACGCACAAAGAACAGTCCGTTAGAGCGATCTTTATCTTCAATCACAAAACCTATACGGTCGAGTGCCAGGCCAACACGACGCCAGGCACGATCGAACTGATCATTCAACAACAATCTTGCACTGCCGTCAGACTCTTTAATAACCTCGGCACGTTTAATCGTTACTGCTTCAGCCAGAATGGATTGTGACTTCTGCTCTTCAACACCCAGCTTGACCATTAAACGACGTAATAACTCAGCATCCAATTCTGCATCGTTTGCATCCGCTTTAGGCGCATCTTTCGCATCAGCCCGATATCCTGTATCGATCTCACCCAATTGTGTCTGGATGCGATTCTTACCATCGTCCGGTGCACCGGATACTGAGCGATGTGTCATGTAAATCTCAGTAGTACCGGCTTCAACGCCGCGATCCAGACGTGTGCGGAACTTCTTCCTGTCAGCAAAGCCTGATAACTTATCCAGCCATTTATCAAATTTACTCAGAACATTACCTGACGCATCTTTTTTGATCGCATCAGACTCGATCCACTCTGTTTCCATCACGCCGATTTGCGGGTTCTCAACGCGTACAGCAAAACCCATATCAATCCAGAACTCACGTATCACTGGCCATATTTTCTCGGCAGGCGCATCTACAACCAGCCAGCTTTGTGCACCGGATCTTTCAAGACGCACACCCTCAGGCGATTGCAGTACTTTCTCAACTCCGGCTTCCTGACCTTCCTGCGCCTGCGTGTATGTTGAATAACTGGTGCCGCCCGGGACCGAAAAAGTATCACTGGACGGGCTAGCTGTTAAATCCGGAGGAACTTCCAATGGGCGCGCGCGTCCTGCACCCTTGTAGTCTGGAGTTGTGTCAACAAAAGGAATAGAATCGCAGGCAGTTAAATTTGCCAGCAAAAATAAAGGTAACAGTAATGATGATGCTCTAGCTTTAGCGCTTTTAATATCATTGCCAGCTATGTCGATATTGACTTGTTTCATTAAAACCTCTTTGTTTAAATCTTAAGTATTACGTTAAAGAATGTGGGCTGTTTTGCAAGCTGCGCGCAATACATCGTGATACTGGGCTGACAAATTTACTAGCGGTAAACGGATACCGGTTTTAATCATACCCATTTGCTGTAGTACCCATTTCACCGGGATTGGATTAGCTTCAACGAATAGTTTTTGATGTAATGCAAACAGCTTACCATTGATTTCACAAGCAGCCTTAACATCGCCCGCCTTAGCAGAAACGCACATCTCATGCATTAATTTTGGCGCCACATTAGCGGTTACAGAAATCACTCCGCGCGCGCCTAATAACATAAGCGGCATTGCTGTTGCGTCATCGCCACTGAATACGGCAAAATCTTTTGGTGCTTTTAACAATAAATCTGTACCACGCTCAATACCACCAGTCGCATCCTTAATACCTACAATATTAGGATGCGCAGCCAGACGCAGGGTTGTGTCATTGCTGATATCACAACCAGTGCGGCCGGGTACGTTATATAGGAGTTGCGGAATATCAACTGCATCAGCCACCGCTTTAAAGTGCTGATATAAACCCTCTTGCGTAGGTTTGTTATAGTATGGTGCTACCAGCAGGCAGGCATCTACACCGAGATCTTTGGCTTTTTTTGTTAATTCAATAGCTTCTCTAGTTGAATTGGCACCAGTTCCAGCGATAACCGGAACGCGTCGATTTACCTGACTCACGGCAGTTTCAATCAACAGGCAATGCTCATCAAAATCCACCGTAGGTGACTCCCCGGTAGTACCCACAATAACGATACCATCAGTACCCTGATCAATATGAAAATCAATCAGTGCTTTTAATGATGGAATATCCAAACGCCCATCTTCAAACATCGGCGTAACAATAGCAACTAAACTGCCTTGCAACATAGCAAACCTAAAACAATTTATAATATTCCATTTTAACTTAAAAGCCGAATAAATAAACACACTCTATTCGTAAACTTATAAGCTATTTATATGCACTAAATATATTTACGCATCTTAATGCTTTTACTGTGCTTTATTGAATCAGCATAGTAACAAAAACGGTATAATTCCAGCTTGCATATACTCTCTTGTTGGCAGAACAATTCAATATGACTTTTGATTTGCATCACTACATCATGATTTTGATTGGCACGGTACTGGTAAATAATATCGTACTGGTAAAAATCCTTGGTCTGTGCCCATTCATGGGGGTTTCTAAAAAACTGGAAGCTTCTATCGGCATGGCCGGCGCCACTGCTTTTGTATTGAGCATAGGCTCGATGACAAGCTGGGGTATCAATCATTATCTGCTCGAACCAAACGGCCTGGTATATCTGCGCACACTATCGTTTATTGTAATCATTGCCGGCGTCGTGCAGTTTACTGAAATGGTCATGGAAAAGAATTTCCCGCCATTACATCAGGCACTGGGTATCTTTTTACCACTCATCACTACCAACTGTGCAGTACTGGGCATTCCACTGCTGAACGCGCAATCCAGCCACAGCTTTTTAGAATCATTATTTTTCGGCATGGGTGGCGCCGTCGGCTTTTCAATGGTATTGATTTTGTTTGCTTCCATGCGCGAAAGACTGGAAGCTGCTGACGTTCCGGCCGTTTTTAAAGGCTCCGCAATCGCCATGGTTACCGCATCACTCATGAGTCTGGCATTTATGGGTTTTGCCGGACTTGATAAATATTAGCTTTAAATAACAAATTCAGTGATATGTTAACCGCTCTCTACATTATGCTTGGTCTAGCCTTGGTGCTAGGCATTATGCTCGGCATTTCCGCACTGCTATTCAAAGTTGAGGGGGATCCGCTGGTAGCTCGCATCGATGCAATACTGCCACAGACACAATGCGGACAATGCGGCTACCCCGGCTGCAAACCCTACGCGACGGCAATTGCCAAAGGCGAAGCTGATATCAACCACTGCCCGCCCGGCGGCGATGCCGGCGCACGCGAGCTGGCTGACTTAATGGGGGTGGAATACAAGCCGCTCAATGCCGAGCACGGACTACCCAAACCCAAAGCCGTGGCTTTTATTGATGAAAATACCTGCATAGGCTGTACGCTTTGCATACAGGCTTGCCCGGTTGATGCAATTCTGGGCGCGGCAAAACACATGCACACCATTATCGCTTCAGAATGTACCGGTTGCGAACTATGTCTGGCGCCATGCCCGGTAGACTGCATTACCATGGAACCTGTTGCTGAAACACCTGATAACTGGAAGTGGAAATACCCTGTGATTCCAATCAAGGCAATGCCTGCAGATAAGTCACGTTTAATCATGAACTCTATTATTCAATTTGCCAGCAAACTGCTTCTTGGCCAAACTGCAGATCTGCTGATACATAAATTTCATGGTGGCGTGCACCGGAGAGGCCATAAACAGCTATCTACCACTCTGCCTATTGCAAAACTTGCGATTCCACAAGCTTGTTCTGCACTGCGCCAGCATGTAGGCTACATTCCGAAAGTCAAAAGTACAAGTAGGTGATCATGTGCTGAAAGGCCAGATGCTGGCAGAGGCAGAAGGTACTGTATCAGCTGCAATTCATGCGCCAACCTCCGGCACCGTCACTGCCATCAGTGAAGCCATTATCCCGCACCCATCCGGCTTACCGGATATGTGCATCACCTTAACGCCCGACGGCAAGGATGAGTGGACGACATTACGGCCGACAGACTGGCGCAATACCGACAAAAAAGAATTAGTGGCAAGCCTGCGCTCATCAGGCATTGTTGGTTTGGGCGGTGCTACTTTCCCAACGCATATTAAAGTGCGCGCCGATGGAAAATCCCAAGTTCACACTTTGATCCTTAATGCCGCAGAGTGCGAGCCTTATATCACCTGCGATGACATGCTGATGCGCGAACGTGCAGATGAAATTGTCAAAGGTATGGAGATTGTAAAATTTCTGCTCGGTGCCGAAAACTGCATTGTCGGCATAGAAGACAACAAGCCGGAAGCAACCGCCGCGATGACCGAAGCCTGCAAGGCTTTGCCTGAGACATCGGTCAAGGTAGTACCTACGCTTTACCCGAGCGGCGATGCGCGCCGCCTGATTCATCTGGTGTCTGGCGTTGAAATTCCGCATGACAAACGTTCAACCGATGTCGGCATACAGGTATTTAACGTAGCCACCGTGCTGGCTATTTATCGCTACTTTGCACTTGGTGAACCGTCTATTGACCGTATTGTTACCATCACGGGTAGCGTAAACTCACCACAGAATTTTAAGGTGCTGTTTGGCACACCGCTGCAAACATTAATAGATGCAGCAGGAGGTGTGCAGTCAGGTACTACACATTTCATTATGGGTGGCCCGATGATGGGCTTTGATTTGCCGACGATTGATGTACCGATCACCAAGGCCGCGAACTGTATTATTGCTGCAACGCCAAACCTGTTTGCACCACCGCCGCCAGCGATGCCTTGCATCCGCTGCGCACGGTGTGCTGATGCCTGCCCGGTAAACCTGCAACCGCAGGAACTCTACTGGTTTTCAAAATCAGATAATTTTGAAAAGGCGCGTGACTATAATCTGTTTGATTGTATCGAATGTGGCTGCTGCACTTATGTATGCCCAAGCAATATTCCGCTGGTGCAATATTACCGCTACGCAAAAAGCGAGATTATTGCTGCCGATAAAGCCAAAGAAGCAGCTGACCTTGCGCGTGAGCGCAATGAGTTCAGGCTGGCGCGAATTGAACGCGAAAAACTGGAGCGCGCCCAGAAGCACGCCGAACGTGCGGCGTCTAATAAAGCTGAAAGTGCAAAAACAGAAAGTACTAAAGTAGCCCCCACTAAAGCGGAAGACGTTAAAGCTGTACCGGCTACAACAGAAAGCGAACAACCAGCATCCAGCACAAACACAGATGATGTGAAGAAAGCGGCTATTGCCGCTGCCATTGAGCGTGCGAAAGCATTAAAAGCAGCTGCGGCGCAAGCTGGTGAGTCGCAGAAAAAATCAGATGCTATAACTGCTGATGCACCCGATGCAAGTGGCAAACCTGCACAGACTGAAGATGAACAAGCAAAAGCTGAGCAAGCAAAAAAAGACAAACAGGCACTGATTGCCGCAGCGATCGAACGGGCAAAAGCACAGAAACTGGCCGCAGCACAGGCCGGCATTGCTCCCAAGAACGTTGAAGACGCCAGCCCAGCTGTCAAAGCTGAAATCAGCGAAATTGACGCTATCCGCGAAAAGGCAAAACAAGCGGTCAAGGCGCAAGATTCGGATTCAGAAGCTTAAAGGGCAATAACACACTTGTTACCAGGATAAAAACTTGAACCGTTCACCTTATATCACCGATGCGCCTGCCGTCAGCATCATCATGCTTAAAGTGCTGCTGGCACTTGTGCCCGGCATTTTTGCCTATGTATGGATCTACGGCGGCGGCATTTTAGTCACAATTGTGCTGGCAACTTTCACCGCGCTGGTTTCCGAAGCTGCGTTACTCAAACTGCGCCAGCGTCCAATTCGCCCCTATTTGTCAGATTTAAGCGCAGTCGTTACCGCATTGTTACTGGCACTGGCATTGCCGCCGCTAGCGCCTTGGTGGCTAGTGGTCGTGGGCACATTATTCGCAATTGTAATCGCCAAACAACTTTACGGTGGCCTCGGCTACAACCCATTCAACCCGGCTATGGTTGGTTATGCGGTACTGCTTATCTCATTTCCTATCGTCATGACCAAATGGCCTGCACCATTGATTCTGGCGCAAACCCCGCTTGGTTTCATGGATCAACTGCACTTTATTTTCAGTAACACCCTGCCAACAGATGTGAAAATAGATGCTGTCACCTCTGCTACGCCGCTGGATTACTTAAAAACCCAGCTCATGCTCAATCATGAAGTTTCCAGCATCACACAGGCGCCTATTTTTGGAGTATGGGGAGCAAAAGGTGGCGAATTTGTAACTGTGGCTTATCTGCTCGGCGGCTTGTATCTGATTCAGCAGCGCATTATCAGTTGGCATTTACCTACCGCATTTCTGGCTACATTGGCAGCAATGTCGTTAGTTTTTTATACAGTTAACCCGGCACATTTTGCTAACCCGCTATTTCATTTAATGAGCGGCGCTTCCATACTATGCGCCTTTTTTATCATTACCGACCCGATCAGCGGCCCCACTACCCCACGCGGCAAGCTGTATTTCGCAGCGGGGGTTGCCGTGCTTACCTATTTAATTCGGGTGTATGGCGGTTACCCGGATGGTGTCGCATTTGCCGTTTTAATCATGAATATGTGCGTTCCGCTGATAGATATGCATACGCAGCCACGCGTTTTTGGTCATACAAAGAACTAAACCACTTATGTCAGATACCGTGATTAAACATACCTCTGTTACTGCCGTTACCATGGTTGCTTTTGCCTTAATTGGCACGGCAATGCTTGCCTACGTATTTAATATTACACGGGAGCCGATTGAAAAAAGCGAAGCCGAAGCACGACTGGCATTATTCAGGCAGATTCTGCCTGAGCAACATTATTACGGCGACCCTAAAAGTAAAAATGATACACAAGACGCTGATGATAATAATTTGTTAAAGAACGTGGTCGAAATCGCACCTAATGATTTACTCGGCAACAAAACCCCAAGTAAGGCTTACATCGCCAAACAGGATCACAAGTTTGCTGCGGTAATACTGGAAGCAATCGCCCATGATGGCTATAGTGGCGATATCAAATTGCTAATTGCAATCCGCGCCGACGGAACAGTCAGCGGCGTGCGTGTGCTGTCCCATAAAGAAACACCGGGGCTGGGCGACTATATTGATATTGCACATGGCAACTGGATAAAACTATTCGATAATGAATCTGTCGAAAAAACACCTGCCGAACAATGGAAAGTTAAAAAAGACGGTGGCAAATTTGATTATATGGTTGGTGCAACCATTACACCGCGTGCAGTCGTTAAGGCGGTTGCAAAAGCCTTGCAGTTTTATGAACAGAACCAGCATGAACTGCAGCAGAAACTAGAACATCAATCAACATCAGAACATGAATCCGGGCATAAGGATTAAACATGAGCAACTATAAAGAAATCACCGTTAATGCACTGTGGAAGCAAAATCCCGGAGTGGTGCAGCTCCTTGGACTGTGCCCGACTCTGGCAGTAACCACCACCGCAGTCAATGGCATCAGCTTAGGTCTGGCGACCGCACTGGTTATGGCAGCTTCAAACGGTGCCGTATCACCGGTGCGCAAACTGGTGCCGAGTGAGATCCGCGTTCCGGTATTTATTCTGATCATTGCAGCTCTGGTAAGCATCATCGATATGTCGATTAACGCTTTTGCTCACCCGCTACATAAAGTGTTGGGCATATTCATTCCGCTTATCGTAGTGAATTGCATTGTATTGGCGCGTGTTGAGTCTTTTGCGGCAAAAAACACTTTCGTACCTTCTATACTGGATGGCTTTATGATGGGTATAGGGCTAACGCTGGTATTGGGTTTACTGGGCGGCATGCGTGAAATCATAGGCAAAGGCACACTATTCTCCGGCCTTGACTTGGTATTTGGCCCGCAAGCCAAACACTTTGTATTAACTGTGATCCCTGATTACCATGGCTTCTTACTTGCGGTATTGCCGCCGGGAGCTTTTCTGGGCTTAGGTGCATTGATTGCGCTGCGTAACTGGGCCGAGGTCAGAAAAGCCAAAAAAACTGACACTCCGGAAAATAGCCTTAAACCAGTGCTTAATCACTAAATTCTCCCCCGCTCAGTTAGTGTTAATTAATGAATGCTCAGCAACGCCTAGAAATTTTCAGACGCTTAAGTGTAGCCATTCCAAACCCGACCACCGAGCTCAAACACAGTAGCACCTTTGAGCTCTTGATCGCGGTGATACTGTCGGCACAGGCTACAGATAAAGGCGTAAATCTCGCTACAGATAAGTTATTTAGTGTTGCCAACACGCCGGAAGCCATTCTGGCACTAGGGCTGCATGGACTGGAAAGCTATATCAAATCGATTGGCCTCTATCACTCAAAAGCCAAGAATGTACTGCTGACTTGCCAGACACTCATTGCCGAGCATCAGTCGCAGGTTCCTCACAGCCGTGCCGCGCTGGAGGCCCTACCCGGTGTTGGCCGCAAAACAGCCAATGTCATTCTGAATACCGCGTTTGGCGAGCCTACCATAGCAGTGGATACCCATTTATTCAGGTTAGGCAATCGCATTAATCTTGCCCCCGGCAAAACCGTTCTCGAAGTTGAAAAGAAATATCTCAAAACCATTCCGAAACAATACCTGAAGGATGCACATCACCTGTTAATCTTGCATGGTCGTTATACCTGCACAGCACGCAAGCCAAAATGCGGCCAATGCTGTATTGCAGACTTATGTGAATACAAGGCGAAAGAGTTCATCTCTGCGCCAGATAATTTTTTGCAGCATTAGCAATGAAAGTCGCAACCAGCATCATATTAGGTAAAACAGCTTCTGCAGATTTAGCGGCACAAGCCGTGACCAATGCCATGCAAAAGGCAGATATCAGTATTGCCAGCAGCGTGCTGCTGTTACTGACATCAGAGTTTGCGAGTAACCCGCAGGATGCCATTAAAGCAGCAGCCAAAGCTGCTAATTGCATGCAGGTCATGGGCTGCTCTGCGACCGGAATTTTTACCGAAGAAGACTGGGTACTAGATGCACCTGCGGCGGCGGCCATGGTGTTCGGGGACGGTGTAAGCCTCGAATTGCCACAAAACAACTTCTGCAATCAGCCCTTGCTTACACTCAGTGCGCCCAATGCCATTAACAGCACGTGGCTTAATAACAGCAATCGACGTTATGGTGGTGTATCCGGGGATGCAATTGGTCAGGGCCCATTTTCAGTATGGCAAAATGCCAAAGGTGAGGTATCAGGGTATGTTGAAGCCTTTTTCTCAGGCGTCAACATTGCTACCGGGACTTCACACGGTGTACAACTGCTCACACAACCGCAACAGATTCAGCTGACAGACCAATTTGACCTTAAACTACTCAATCATCAAGTTCCGCTGAACGGGCTGCAAAAGGCTTGGAAAGCCCACAGCAAGAGTGATGAAACTGTACCGCTACATCTGATTGTAGCCTTATATGCCGACAGTGCAGAAGCGATAACACAAGGCCATTTTAATCAAACTACGATTATCAGCTATGATGAGGATAATGGCAGCATTACTCTGGCACAGCCACTACAAGCTGGCCAATTTTTAAGCTGGTCTTTACGTGCTACCTCAGCTGCTGAAGCCGACATTACAATACTGGCAAGCCACCTGACTGAAAAACTTGGCTGCCCACCAGATTTTGCATTGTTGTTTTCCTGTCTGGGAAGAGGCCCATATTTTTACAATGGCATAGACCGTGATTTGAAAGTGATCACCAAAACTTTTCCAAACATGCCAGTATTAGGCTTTTATGGTAATGGTGAAATTGCCTATCTTAACGGCGACAATCGCTTATTGCCTTACTCTGCAGTACTTTCTTTATTTTCAAGCGCCAAGACAACATAGATAGCCGGTATTCAATATGAGCTTATACAATCCTAGCCGAGATCAGGCACGCCAATTTTTATTTGATGCATGGGCCAAATTCAAACAAAACTCCCCACTGACGGATTTAGAAAAGATTGCGGTTGAAGTCATACAGATGCATCCGGAATATCATGCAATATTAGACGCACCGGAACGCTATATGAGTCAGCAGTATTTTCCGGAAATGGGAGAAACCAATCCGTTTCTGCATATCAGCCTGCACCTCTCAGTCATTGAGCAGGTCAGTATCAACCAGCCTATCGGCATCAGTAAAGTTTATGCTACATTAGTAGAAAAACACGCTGACAAACACAGCGCACAGCATGATCTGCTCGAATGCCTGGCTGAAACTATCTGGCACTCGCAGCGCAACAATGTGCCTTTAGATTCAGCTCATTATCTTGGACTGCTAAATGAAAGAGTTGGAAAAGCATAGTGGCAGAAAACAATCTTAACGACTGGCTTACTGAACATGGCGATTATTTATATCGCTTTGCACTGGCAAGACTTAAAGACCCGCATCAGGCAGAAGATGCTGTGCAGGAGACCATGCTGGCAGCCATTAAAAACAATAGTTTTGATGGCAACTCATCTGCGAGAACCTGGCTAACGGGCATACTGAAGCACAAAATCATTGATTTACAGCGCAAACAGATGCGCGAGCAGCCTGTTTCAGATGTCATTGACCTCGATGCTTGCGAAAATAGCATGGATGACTTTTTTGACAAATCCGGCCACTGGCTCGATAAACCACAAACGCTGGAGATGCCGGATAACTCTCTGGAACAGAAACAGTTTTTAGCTGTCCTAGACGAGTGCCTAAGCAAATTACCCAAGAAATTAAAAGCCATTTTCATGCTGCGCGATGTACACGAACTTGAAAATGAAAATATTTGTAAGGAACTGGATATTACCGCGACCAATGCTTGGGTAATGTTATATAGAGCGCGGATGGGATTAAGAAAATGTCTAGAGTTGAATTGGTCTTAGATTGGTAAATTTTGATGCTTACCTGTAAACAAGCCAGCAAACTCCTTTCACAATCTTTAGACCGTCCACTGACGTGGTCAGAAAAGGTAATGTTAAGACTGCATCTTTTAATGTGCAATCCATGCACGCAGTTCAAGCGTCAACTTTATATGTTGCGCACTGCTCTGCAGCGGATTAGAAACAGCACAGAACACGACAGCTCTATAAAGCTACCGTTAAATGTAAAAAACAGGATTCTGCACAGGGTCGAATCTGATCAGCAATAAGTGTTGAATCTGTTAAATCAAGCCTGGTTATTTTTAATTAAATTTAAGGAAATTAACATGAACAAAACTCAGAAAACTATTTCTCTTGCTATCGGCAGCGCGTTTGCACTTTCTATCGCAGCAACAACCGTCAATGCAGCAGAAAATCCATTTGCAATAAAATCACTGTCCAGCGGTTATCAAGTCGCAGATCACCACGAAAAAGCTGCAGATGGTAAATGCGGTACCGGTAAATGTGGTTCCAGCATGAAAAAAGAAGCTGAAGGCAAATGCAGTGCAGAGAAAGCCCATGAAGGTAAATGTGGCGGCGACAAAGCTGCTGAAGGCAAATGTAGCGCAGAAAAAGCCCACGAAGGTAAATGTGGCGGCGAGAAAAAATAACAAATAGATTTACTGTTATCAATAACCACCCATGGCAATCATCAGCCAGATACAAGGCACGGGTCTGGGGCTTAAGCGTGAGCTGATACCCCAGATTCAGTCGCTGTATGGACAGGCACAATTAGCGAATATCAATTTCGTGGAAATAGCACCAGAGAACTGGATCAGCGCCGGTAGCAAAGCTGCTAAACAGTTGGACTGGTTCGTTGAGCGTTATCCTGTTGTGTGCCATGGCTTATGTTTATCATTAGGCGGATTAAGTCCACTTAATGTCGACTTTCTACAGCAGGTCAAAACATTCCTGCACCAATACCAGATACCTGTTTATACCGAGCATTTAAGTTACTGCACCGATGGCTTCAAAGGCGAGCAAGGATACCTGTATGACCTGCTGCCGATACCCTTTACCGAAGAAGCCGTGCATTATGTGGCACAGCGTATACGGCAGACACAAGACATTCTTGGCCAACGCATCGGGATTGAGAATGCCTCATTTTATGTTGCTGCGCCAATTTCCGAGATGAGTGAGCTCGACTTCATTAATGCCGTCATCACAGAAGCTGACTGTCTGCTGCATCTGGATATCAATAACATTTACGTCAACAGCGTCAATTTCGGCTTTGACCCGCATGCATTTCTGCGCGGCATTCCGGGTGAACGCATTATTTACAGCCATATGGCAGGCCATTACCAGCAGACACCTAACCTGCTGGTTGATACCCATGGCGAGAATGTCATTGATCCGGTGTGGGCGCTGCTTGAGGATGCTTACCAGTTATTCGGCAGCTTTCCCACACTGCTGGAACGCGATAACAACATACCACCGCTGCTGGAACTCATGCATGAAATCAATAAAATTGCTGATTACCAGAACAAAATCGAGCGACGTTTTATTGCCTCTGAACAGTTAGCAGCTACGGGCTAATGTCATGACTGCAGAACTACCCGGCTTTCAGCGCTACCAACTGGCATTTACCGCGCGCCTGCGCGACCCGCACAAGCAACCGCCGCTAGTTGGTGTGCCGCATGAACGCATGGCCGTATATGAAGAAATTGTATTCAACAATTTATTTGAATCAGTATCTGCATGCTTCCCTGTTGCACACAAAGTCCTTGGCAAGCGCAAATGGTTAAAACTGAATCAAGCTTTTATGCGCGAATATTCTGCAAACAACCCTTTGTTCCGCAAAATTCCTGAGCAGTTTCTACAATTCCTCAATAATGCTGATCTAGAATTGCAGGCAATGCTGCCGCCTTATCTCAACAGCCTATGCCATTATGAATGGATAGAGCTGTTTGTAGCCTCAAGTGCTGACACTGCGAAGCCAATTGATATTGCGCCTGAATGCGATCTTGCTAACAGCAAACCGGCGTTTGCACCGACCATGCAGTTACTCAATTACGACTATGCCGTACATAAAATTTCACCACGGTATAAACCTAAGCAACCTGAAAGTACCCAGCTTCTGGTATTCCTCAACACTGATGACCAGGTAAAATTCATAGAACTGAATGCTGTCACACACAGATTAATTTCATTACTACAAAATGCGCCTCTTACCGGGACTCAGGCACTCACACTAGTGGCAAAAGAGTTACAGCATCCCCAGCCAGAGAGTATCATTGAATTTGGTCTATCCATACTGGAAGACCTGCAGCGTCAGGGCGTGATTATCGGCACGCATCATTAATTACTGCTAGGTATTATTGTGAGGGCATTGCTGTGAATCTAATTCAAGCCTTATTAAATCCTGCCGCATATCCACACCCCGTAACGCATATTGAGCTGATTGAAACCCATATTTCATGGGTTTTGTTAACAGGTCACTACGCCTACAAAATCAAAAAAAATGTGCAATTTGATTTTCTTGATTTCTCTACGCTGGATAAAAGGCATTTCTACTGTCAGGAAGAATTACGTTTTAACAGCCGCTTCGCCCCGAATCTTTACCTGCAAGTAGTCCCGATTACCGGCACTGCGCAACACCCGCAGATTAATGGTAGCGGTGAAGCCATCGAATATGCAGTGCAAATGCAGCAATTTGATGGCAGTCTGCTATTAAGCCATGTCGCGGACCGCGGCGAACTAAGCCCTGCCATTATCGACCAACTAGCTGAGCTTACGGCTGAATTTCACTGTAATGCAGCAAGCGATACCTCAAATAGCCATTTTGGCACGCCGCAGGAAACCCACCATTGGTTCCAAGGCAACTTCGCCCACATTCGCCCTTTAATCAACAATGAAAAGTTCATACAGCAGATACTGCAATTAGAGCGCTGGGGTGAGCAAGCACTGTTAAAAAACCAGCATTTAATGCAGCTACGTAAGCAACAGGGGTTTATTCGCGAGTGTCATGGTGATTTGCATCTGGGCAACATTACACTCATTGATGGCAAAGTCACACCGTTTGATGGTATCGAGTTTAATCCGGGGCTGCATTGGATAGACGTGATCAGCGAAATCGCTTTCGTGGTCATGGACTTGCAACAACGCGGTTTTAACCAGCTTGCCTATCGTTTTCTGAATCGCTATTCAAGCGCTAGCGGTGATTACGAAGGATTGGCCTTATTGCCTTACTTTCTGGTGTACCGAGCGCTGGTGCGTTGTAAAGTAGCGTTGCTACGCTGGGAACAACATCAAAATCCTCAGGATTTACAGGAAGCCGAGAGTTACGCTTCTTTAGCTGAAAACTACAGCCAGCCGAAGCCCAATCAATTACTCATTACCCATGGCTACTCAGGTTCAGGAAAATCTACTTTCAGTGCACAGATCGCAGAAAATCTCGGCATTATTCACCTGCGTTCAGATATTGAGCGTAAGCGACTCATATATAAACCTGAGCAAGATCAGCTCCAGAAGAATGCCAGCAACGAAGTGAATCAGGGGCTTTACACACCGGACAACGTACTGCTGGTTTATCGCAGGCTGGCCGAGTTGGCATCAGCACTGCTGGATTCCGGTTTTTCAGTATTGATTGATGCTGCTTTTTTACAAGCTAGACAGCGGGAACTGTTTGCAGAATTAGCCGTGGGAAAACAGGTGGATTTTTTAATATTAGATTTCTGGGCACCAGAACAGGAATTAAAACAGCGGGTCAGCAAACGTCAGCAGTCCGGCAACGATGCCTCTGAAGCAACCTTGGCCGTACTGGAACATCAGCTAAAAACAGCGCAAGGCTTTTCCGCTACAGAACAGGACAAAGTCATCCTGATAGATACCTGCGCAAAAGATGCCTTGAATAAACTGCTGCAATGCAACCGCTTATTCAGGACTCGCTAGTCAAAACTGACTGTTTGCGCCTGACGCTGTTCCAACGCAGCAACCAACTGCGTCTGCTCTGGATGACTCATATTCCACCAGCCTTTTATTTCTTCAATCGTACGATAGCATCCCTGACAATAACCTGATGCTTCATCCATACTGCAAACACCTATGCATGGTGATTGAACTTCTTCTTGTGCAATTTCAGACATACTATTAATCGCTTCTATCTAATTTAATTATCTTGTATTGATAAGCGCTGCTGTTAACTCAATACACCGTGGCACTGCTTATATTTCTTGCCGGAGCCACATGGGCATGGATCATTACGGCCGACCTTAACGCCCTCACGCACCATAGTCTGTGAAGCCGAAGCGTCATCAACACCTTCTTCAGCAGCAGATACGCCTAATGCCTCATCATAGTTGGCATGCTGATATTGCACGTTCTCGACCTCTACCGGCTTCTCAACGGCTTCAACGTCAGCTTCAGTTTTCACCTGTACCAGCATGGTCACTTTTGTCACTTCAGTTTTAATCGTGTTCAGCAAGCCTTCAAACAACTCAAACGCTTCACGCTTGTATTCCTGCTTAGGGTTTTTCTGCGCATATGAACGTAAATGAATACCCTGACGCAAATGATCCAAAGCGGATAAATGTTCACGCCAATGATTATCAACGCTCTGCAACATAACTGATCGCTCGAACTGACGCAGGATATCGGGGCTGGCTTGCTCTTCCTTCTCTGCGTAGGCTTTGTTGGCCTCAGTAAGAATAAAGTCGCGCAGCGTTTCTTCATGAATATCTGGATTATCTTCCAGCATTTTCTGCAGCGGTAGTTCGAGACCGGTTTCTGCTTTTAATTCACGTTCCAGCGCCGGCACATCCCATTGCTCTTCAACGCTTTCAGGTGGAATGTGTGTTGCGATCATGCTGACTAATACATCTTCACGCATGGCAGCAATGGTTGCACCAACATCCGTTGCTTCCAACAATTCATTACGCTGCTCATAGATCACCTTACGCTGATCATTCGCCACATCATCATACTCGAGCAATTGTTTACGAATATCAAAGTTACGGCCTTCAACCTTACGCTGTGCATTTTCAATCGCACGTGTTACCCACGGGTGTTCAATCGCCTCACCATCCGGCATATTCAGTTTGCCCATAATGGCTGATACGCGGTCGGAAGCAAAAATGCGTAACAGCTGATCTTCCAGTGACAAATAGAAACGGCTAGAGCCGGCATCACCCTGACGACCGGAACGGCCACGCAGTTGATTATCCACGCGACGTGACTCATGGCGCTCGGTACCTACAATATGCAAACCACCGGCAGCCAGTACGCCATCATGGCGTAGTTTCCATTCAGCTTTAAGCTGTGCTACACGTTCAGCTTTTTGCGCATCAGTTAAATTAGCGTCGGCCTCAACCGCAGCAATATCAGATTCAGGATTACCGCCAAGCACAATATCGGTACCGCGGCCTGCCATATTGGTTGCAATTGTAATCACTCCCGGGCGACCAGCCTGTTCAATAATGTGTGCTTCGCGTTCATGTTGTTTCGCGTTCAAGACCTGATGTTCCAGTTTGGCTTCTGTCAGCAATCTGGAAATCAGTTCTGAGTTCTCAATTGAGGTAGTACCTACCAGCACCGGCTGACCACGGCTCTGGCAACCTTTAATGTCTTCAATCACTGCCGCATATTTTTCACGTGCAGTTCTGTACACTTTGTCCATGCCATCTTTACGCTGCATCGGACGGTGCGTTGGAATCACCACTGTTTCCAAACCATAAATCTGGTTAAACTCATAGGCTTCAGTATCTGCCGTACCGGTCATACCTGATAGTTTCTGGTACATACGGAAATAGTTCTGGAACGTAATTGAAGCCAGCGTCTGGTTCTCTTTCTGAATTTCTACGCCTTCTTTAGCCTCAACTGCCTGATGCAAACCATCAGACCAGCGACGGCCCGCCATCATGCGGCCGGTGAATTCATCGACTATCACGATTTCGCCATCGCGCACTACATAATGCTGGTCGCGGTGATAAAGGTTGCGTGCACGCAGTGATGCATACAGGTGATGTACCAGGGTAATGTTAGAAGCCTCATACAAGCTTGAACCTTCTGCCAGCAGACCTGCTTCTGTCAGTAATGCTTCTGCATGCTCGTGGCCCTGTTCAGACATCACCACATTCTGCGCTTTTTCATCTACCCAGAAATCGCCAGTACCTTCTTCTTCAGTCTGCGCTACCAGCTTTGCAGCAATAGCATCGATTTGAGTGTATAGCGCTACGCTATCATCGGCCTGACCTGAAATAATCAAAGGCGTACGTGCCTCGTCAATCAGAATTGAATCCACTTCATCAATCAGTGCATAGTTCAAACTGCGTTGTACACGCTCTTCTGCACTGTAAACCATGTTGTCGCGCAGGTAGTCAAAACCGTATTCATTATTGGTGCCGTATGTAATATCCGCTGCATAGGCGAGTCGCTTGGCTTCATTTGTCATCTGTGACAGATTAATGCCGATGGATAAACCTAAAAAGTTATAAAGCTTACCCATCCACTCCGCATCACGCCTGGCCAGATAGTCATTCACCGTAATAACGTGTACGCCTTTGCCGCTTAAGGCATTCAGGTAGGCTGGTAAGGTAGCCACTAAAGTTTTACCTTCACCGGTACGCATCTCTGCGATTTTTCCTGAGTTAAGCACCATGCCGCCAATGAGCTGCACATCAAAATGGCGCATACCCAAAGCACGGCGACTGCCTTCACGCACAACTGCAAAAGCTTCCGGCAGCAGTTTTTCCAGGCTTTCGCCATTCACGTAACGCTGTTTGAACTCCTCTGTTTTTGCTCTAAGTGCGTCATCACTCAGCGCCTGCATCGCCGGCTCTAACGCATTGATTTGCTGAACCTTCTGCGCATACTGTTTAACAAGCCTTTCATTACGGCTACCGAATAATTTTTTGAACAACGTGGAGATCATGAAATGAGTGACTTTCCGCTAGAGGATAGAGCTTTATGGTTAATTTATGAACGAATATGGAATTGTAATGTTGGGATACTGAAGAATTAATTAAATCTACTAAATTTAACGAGTACTGGATTTAACAAGTAGTAATTTAACAAGTGCTAGTTCTACCTTCTAAGTTACTTTGCCCCATATGCTATGGTTAATTAAAATGAATGCTAATTGCCTGCATTAAGATATTTTCTCGGATCCAAAGGGTTCCCCGCCAATCTTATTTCATAATGCAGATGCGGCCCGGTTGAGCGGCCGGTACTACCTACTTCAGCAATTTTCTGGCCTTTTTCTACACGTTCACCAGCTCTTACAAAAAGTTTTGAAGCATGTGCATAGCGTGTTTCCAGACCTGAGCCATGATCAATTTTCACAAGTTTACCATAATCGGGCGTTTGCTCGGCAGTTGACACGATACCGCCCGCTGCAGCATATATCGGCGTACCGGTTCCGGCTGTGAAATCCAGCCCCTCATGAAACGCTTTATGTCCATTAAAAGGGTCTATACGCCAGCCAAAACTGGAAGAATTAAATGCCGCAGCTACCGGGCTGCTATTAGGGAGGGTATCTTTCAACACGCTTTGCTGTAACAACTTGGCTTCAATGCTACTCAGTCGCTCCGTACTGAACTCTATTTTTTCTATCAAATCGGCTATTTTGGCCTGTAACTCAGTTTCAGACAACGGCGCGCTTTCAACCAGGGGGCCACCCACATTAGCAGTGCCAGCCAAGCTGGAAACTGGACTACCAAGCTCTGGCTTAGCCAAAGTCTTGGCGTTTTTAGTATCAGCCGAGTTATCACGCACCGTGCTTTTTTCACCAGCCAGCTTCGCCAACCGCTCACTTTGCGCATCCAGACGCATCATACGTGCCTGCAACTCACCCAACTGCAAAGCATAGGCATCAAGATGTTTTTGAGGATTATTAAAAGAAAAACGCAAATGATTAGGTATTAATGACTTGGAGCCCTGTTGTGCATTAGGCTGCTGTGGCACAATTAGCATCATTGCGATTAAAATCGGCAAAAACACCAGTGCTGCCAGAATCATACTCACCTGCAGCACAGAAAGCGTTTTCGCTTTCGCCATATTATTTGAGACTAAAATGATATTCATACTACCCCTGATCATTACCGGCATTACATTACCCAGCCATGCAACGATTTAACACATTGCTTAAACATCCCGAGCTGAATGCGCTGAATACGCGCACACAAGAGACTCAGGCTGCACAAAAAATCTGGGAGGCGATTGTTCCAGATTACCTGGCAAAATTCAGTCGCGCTAGCAGCATCAAGAACAAGCAATTAAATATATATGCCGACAATAGTGTGGTTGCGGCAAAAATTAAGCTTTTGTCACCTAGTCTATTGATTCAGCTACAAAAGCAAGTGTGTGAAGTTACTGCAATTCGCGTAAAAGTGCAAGTAAAATCTAGCCCCCAACCCAAGCTTAAAACACCCAGAAAGCTCACTCCGGCAGCCGTTAGCAGCCTAAAAGAACTGAGTGTAAAACTGACTGGTACCGCATTGGGCGATGCGCTGAACAAGCTTTACAAAAGCGCCGACTAATCCAATATTGAACCTCTCCAGCACATAGAAGCCTTGTCTATTGTGGGTGCAGTTTAATAATGCAATAATGCCCTAATGTTACAATTTATTAACATCGCAACACCAAAGGAGTCAGCCACCGCCATATTGTTTTTACCGCTTTAGCAGCACAAATGTTTAGTACCTGGGTTCACATACTAGTTTTATTTTGACGTTTTACAGAAAGTTTTAAGTAACGCAATTTATAAAAATTTAGATAGGGAGAAGTCATGTCAGTCGAACTAATGGTTGCCATCGGCGCCGCAATTGTTGCGGTTCTGTATGGAGCAGTTATGAGCAAATGGATTTCAGGTTTACCCGCAGGCAATGCACGCATGCAGGAAATCGCCAGTGCAATTCAACAAGGGGCTGCTGCTTATCTGGCCCGCCAATACAAAACGATCACTATCGTCGGTGTCGTTCTGGCAATATTAATCGGTATTTTCCTCAATATCACCACCGCTATCGGTTTTGTTGTCGGCGCAGTGCTTTCTGGCGCATGCGGCTTTATCGGCATGAATGTGTCAGTAAAAGCCAATGTACGAACCGCGCAAGCTGCAACCAAAGGCATAGGCCCAGCACTGGATGTTGCGTTCAAAGGGGGCGCCATCACTGGCATGCTAGTAGTGGGCTTGGGCTTACTGGGTGTTGCCGGTTTTTACGCGTTTCTGGGTGGCGAAGCTGCTACCGACCTGGACCCACTCATCGGCCTCGCATTCGGCTCATCCCTTATTTCCATCTTTGCGCGTTTAGGCGGTGGCATCTTCACTAAGGGGGCTGACGTAGGTGCTGATCTGGTAGGTAAAGTTGAGGCTGGCATTCCGGAAGATGATCCACGCAACCCTGCGGTGATCGCGGATAATGTGGGTGACAACGTAGGTGACTGCGCAGGCATGGCAGCTGACTTATTTGAAACCTATGCCGTGACTTTGATTGCCACCATGGTTTTAGGCAGCCTGCTTATCACTACATCAGGTGCCAATGGCGTGCTTTACCCACTGATGCTGGGTGCAGTCTCTATTGTGGCTTCCATTATCGGCTGCTTTTTCGTTAAGGCTTCACCTGGCATGAAAAATGTAATGCCGGCCTTGTACAAGGGTTTAGCTGTTGCCGGCATACTTTCACTGGGGGCATTTTATGTTGTCACAATGAAAATGTTCCCTGATGGCTTAACAGCCGGTGAACTTGCCATCTCTGCCAATCAGCTATTTGGCGCCTGTGCCGTAGGTTTGGTACTGACTGCTGCTTTGGTATGGATTACCGAATACTACACTGGCACTGATTATGCACCGGTACGCCACGTTGCACAGGCTTCAACTACTGGTCATGCAACCAACATTATTGCCGGTATCGGTATTTCCATGAAATCAACTGCACTGCCTGTGCTGTCAGTGTGTCTCGCTATCTGGACATCCTATCATTTAGGCGGCCTGTATGGCATTGCGATTGCTGCAACCTCTATGCTGAGTATGGCAGGTATTGTTGTGGCATTGGATGCCTACGGCCCTATCACCGACAATGCAGGCGGTATTGCCGAAATGGCAGAATTGCCGAGCAGCGTACGTGAGGTCACTGACCCGCTGGATGCAGTAGGCAACACCACCAAAGCCGTCACTAAAGGCTATGCAATCGGCTCTGCCGGCTTGGCTGCATTGGTACTTTTTGCCGATTACACCCACAAGCTGGAAGGTGCTGGCATTGCAGTTAAATTCGACCTCAGCGATCCTATGGTCATTATCGGCCTGTTTATTGGTGGCCTGATTCCGTTCCTGTTTGCAGCAATGGCAATGGAAGCAGTAGGTCGTGCCGCAGGTGCAGTGGTAGAAGAAGTACGCCGCCAGTTCCGTGATATCAAAGGCATTATGGAAGGTACTGCAAAACCGGAATACGGCAAAGCTGTAGATATGCTGACCACAGCAGCCATCAGGGAAATGATGATTCCATCACTGCTGCCAGTAGCGGTACCTGTTGCCGTAGGTCTGTTACTGGGCCCGGTAGCGCTGGGCGGCCTGTTAATGGGTACCATTGTAACTGGCTTGTTTGTAGCAATCTCCATGTGCACCGGCGGCGGCGCATGGGATAACGCTAAAAAGTATATTGAAGATGGCAATCACGGCGGCAAAGGTTCAGACGCGCACAAAGCAGCTGTTACCGGCGATACTGTAGGTGACCCTTACAAAGATACTGCTGGCCCTGCAGTTAACCCACTGATTAAAATTATCAACATTGTGGCATTACTGATCGTGCCATTGCTATAAATCAGCTCAGTAACTCAAGGCGACTTCGGTCGCCTTTTTTATATTTCGCAGATGCTAATTGAGAGTCACTAGCGCCCTAGCTATGCCATCTGCATATTGTGTTGAATGTCTAGCGAGATAAAGCAGCCGTTCATTCCTGGCTTTAAAATTCCAGCAATTGGCCCATTGCTGACGTTCAAATTTGCATTTATTATTAAGCTCAGAGAATTGAGCTATTACAGTTAAAAAATATCAATCTTATGTGCCCTGCCTCACATATACCTTAGATTCATATATCTATAGTAGATAACTAGTGACGCAACTTCAGACGGTTAACCCTTACTCCTAGTTACTGATACTAAACAGACAAGTTATTGGATTTAAATGAAAATCATTGTTTACATACTAGCCATTTTTATTGGCCTTGCATCAATAAATGCAGATGCTTTAACTAAAGCTGCGAGCAAAAAGAAGAGCAAGGGCAAAGTCAAAACAAAAAAAATAGTTCCAGTAAATCCGGCATACGTCATTGGAATTGGTTATCCAACGATCATCATGGCGCGCAATTCAGTTAAAGAGCACAAAGATGCTGTTTTAAAAGACAATGCCAGACCCTTCGGTTGGCAAGAGCGCACTGGGCCTTGGTATGTTGTTAAAGAGGGTAAACATATTGAATGGGCATTTACCGAAGGTGGTCATTATGCACACCCTAGTGTCATTAAACGCATCATAGATGTCGGCTCTACAGATCACGTCAATGTAGATATGGCGCTTCGGTGTGAGGCTGTGAATAGAGCCGATTGTGATCAATTATTAAGTGAATTTAATGAAGTTAATAAACTCATCTTTCAAGTGTATCGCAAGAAATTCATCACAAGTGCAGATGGCGTCGCTGTATGGAATGGAGTTGATAGCTTAGAATAAAGCATAGCCTTTAAAAATATAAGGTAAGCCAATTAAAAATAGCATGAACCCCTAACTAGCCTTAGCCACCACATTGGCGCGAGCAATATGCAATTTTCTGTAGCTGTCGATCAGGCGGTGGTGCCTGTCTAGACCTTCCAGTTTCATACTAGTTGGTGTCAAGCCGAAGAAGCGCACGCTGCCGCCCACTGAGCCCATGACCGCGTCCATCCTGGCATTGCCAAACATGCGGCGGAAGTTGACTTCGTAGTCGTCAAGTTCCAGGTCGTCATCCAGCAGCACTTCCAGCACAACATTCAAGGCCTGATAAAACAATCCGCGCTCAACCGTGTTGTCGTTATACTGCAGGAAGGCGCCCACCAGTTCATGCGCCTCATCAAATTGCTGCAAGGCGAGATGAATCAGCAGCTTTAACTCCAGCACTGTAAGCTGACCCCAAGTCGTATTCTCGTCAAATTGGATGCCGATTAATGTGCCAATGTCACCGTAGTCATCCAGCTCGTTATTCTCTAAACGCTCAAGCAGTGCTTCCAAGCTGGAATCGTCTAGGCGATGCAGGTTCAAAATATCAGCGCGGAACAACAGCGCCTTGTTAGTGTTATCCCAGACCAGATCCTCTATCGGATAAATTTCCGAATAGCCCGGCACCAGAATGCGGCAGGCAGTTGCACCTAGCTGGTCATACACAGCCACGTAAGCTTCTTTACCCATGGCTTCGAGAATACCAAATAAGGTCGCGGCTTCCTCGGTATTGGAGTCTTCACCTTCGCCAGAAAAATCCCACTCAACAAAAGCGTAATCTGATTTTGCGCTGAAAAAGCGCCAAGACACAATACCGCTGGAATCAATGAAGTGTTCAACAAAGTTATTTGGTTCAGTCACAGCTTCACTTGCAAAAGTTGGTTGCGGCAAATCGTTCAGGCCTTCTAAACTACGCCCCTGCAGTAATTCTGTTAGGCTGCGTTCCAGCGCCACCTCTAAACTTGGATGCGCACCGAATGAGGCAAATACGCCGCCAGTACGCGGATTCATCAAAGTAACGCACATGACCGGATAAATTCCGCCCAGCGACGCATCCTTGACCAGCACCGGAAAGCCCTGTTCTTCCAAGCCCTGAATGCCGGCCACAATGCCAGGATACTTTGCCAGCACTTCCTGCGGCACATCAGGCAAGCTGATTTCACCTTCGAGAATTTCGCGCTTCACTGCGCGTTCAAAAATCTCCGACAAACACTGTACTTGTGCCTCGACCAGCGTATTACCTGCGCTCATGCCATTGCTGACGTAAAGATTTTCGACCAGGTTAGATGGGAAATACACAACCTCGCCATCCGACTGGCGCACATACGGCAGTGAGCAGATACCACGCTCGGCATTACCCGAGTTGGTGTCTATCAGGTGCGAGCCACGCAGTTCGCCATCTGGGTTATAAATTTCCAGACAGTAATCATCCAGAATTTCTTTCGGTAGCGCATCCTTACGGCCCGGCTTGAACCAACGCTCGTTCGGATAATGTACAAACGCTGCATTGGCGATGTCCTCGCCCCTGATCGACCCTGGTTAGAAATGGTTGTTTCTCAATCGCTCGATGTACTCGCCCAAGGCTGATTCCATCGCGCTTTACTTGGTTGCGCCCTTACCATTGGTAAAACACATCGGCGAGTGCGCATCACGGATATGCAACGACCATACATTGGGAATGATATTGCGCCACGAAGCGATTTCAATCTTGATGCCCAAGCTCGCGAGTAGCCCTGACATATTGGCGATGGTCTGCTCCAGCGGCAGATCCTTGCCAGTAATATAGGTCAGCGCGTCCCCAGCTGGATTCATCGCCAGTAGCGTCTGTGCATCAGCATCCAGATTAGTGACTTCCTCAATGACAAACTCGGGGCCGGCCTGCACCACTTTTTTAACGGTACAACGCTCGATGGAGCGCAAGATACCCTGGCGGTCTTTGTCGGAGATATCTGTGGGCAATTCCACCTGAATCTTGAAAATCTGCTGGTAACGATTTTCCGGATCAACAATATTATTGTGCGAAAGGCGGATATTTTCGGTAGGGATATTGCGCGTGTTGCAGTACAACTTCACAAAATAAGCCGCACACAAGGCCGATGAAGCCAGAAAATAATCGAAGGGACCCGGTGCTGAGCCATCGCCTTTATATCGAATAGGCTGGTCGGCAATCACCGAGAAGTCATCGAACTTGGCTTCAAGACGTAGCTTATCGAGAAAGTTGACCTTAATTTCCATGGTGATAATTCCAAAAATAGTGCAAAAGTGATGTGGGCGACATTATCCTCACAATGTCGATGCAGGTCATTTATAAATTTAATTTGAGTCTGCTGGTTTCTGTTCTAGTATTTCGTTATAAATATTGAAAAATAATAAAACCAAAAAATATAAGAGTTTTCAACCATGCATCTGAAATTTTCACTTTTTAATATAGAGACGTTCGGGTCTCTATCACCACTGTTATCACTTATAAATTTGATATGCGCCATCAAGGAAAAGTAAGCAACTGGAAAGACGATCAAGGTTTTGGATTCATCACGCCGAATGGCGGCGGAAAACAAGTATTCGTTCACATCAAGTCATTTTCGAACCGACAACGAAGACCTGTCAGTAATGAAATAGTGACCTACGAGCTTAAGACCGATGTAAACGGTCGATTAAATGCTGAAAGTGTTAGATTCCTTGGTGAGCAGGCGCAATCAGCTACTTCATCAGAACATAGCAAAATTCCTCCCGTTTTGACTGCTGCTTTTCTCGCCTTTTTAGTCGGGGCAGTTTTCGCTGACATGTTACCCTTTTCTATCCTTGTGCTCTATAGCTGCCAGCGCCATCACATTTGGTGTTTATGCATTCGATAAATCAGCTGCCAGGAATGATCAATGGCGAACCAAAGAGAACACTCTGCATTTGTTCGCTTTGGTTGGTGGTTGGCCCGGTGCTTTAGCAGCACAAAGGCTACTTCGCCACAAATCCAAGAAACAGTCTTTTCAATTCGCTTTTTGGATGACTGTCGTATTGAATTGTGGTGCTCTGGGCTGGTTACTCACATCTTCTGGAAATGCAACTCTCCATTCCATACTTGGCACTTTATGAATGCTGCCTATCCATGATAATAGGCAGCATTCACAACATCGTTCTGTATATCGAACGTTATTAATAGTCCGCTTAGCCGGACAAAGCGGTCATTCTCAGTTAAACTATTTCTTGGTGTTGCCTGGCCAGTTCTGCATGGCAATATCAATAATATCCATGAGTGCATCCTTGCTTGCACCGCTAGAAGCTTGCACAGAAATCCCCTGATGAATTGTGGCGACATATTTTGCCAGTGCAGTTGTATTGGTATCTTCGGGCAAATCTCTATTGTCTTTCGCTAAATCAAAACGTTTTTTGATACTTTCTTCCATATTGGCACGATAGGCGATGAGTTTTTTTTGCATCATTTCTGCTTCTGGTCCACAAGATAATGCACCTTGCACAATCATGCATCCTCGTGGATTTTGATGTTGGGTTAATAACTCCACGGCTTTAGTAAGAAACGTTTTAGCTACCAGATAAGAAGTGGGTTCTGCCATCGCCTCCTTCACAAATGCGCTTGGGCCACTGACATATTTATCTAACACTTGATTAAACAAAGCTTCTTTATTGCCAAAAGCTGCATAGATACTAGGTTTATTCATATCCATGGCTTCAATAAGCGCTGCCATAGAAGTGCCTTCATAGCCAAACGTCCAAAATGTCTGCATGGCTTTTTCTAACGCCTCTTCATAGTTAAACGCAGGCGGTCTTCCGCGCCGTTTTAAAACCTCTGTTTGTTGATTTTCTGTGACACTCATTAGTTAACTCACAAGTAATTTTTAAATATTATACCATTTGGTAATAAATGTATTGACAAATAAATTAATGCCCTTTAGTATTTATTTACCGATTGGTACATATTAAACAAGGGATGCAATATTATGGAGATTAAAATGAGTAATCATAAAAACAAGGTGGCTTTCATTAGTGGAGCGAATCGTGGTATTGGCATTGAAACAGCCAAAAAATTAGGTGAGTTAGGGATAACAGTCATTATCGGTGCGCGTGATATCACAAAAGGTAAAGCGGCCGCGAATGACTTAATTTCAAGAGGGATAGAAGCAGATGCAATTTACTACGACGCGAATGACTCAAAATCCGCAAACGATGTTTATGCTTATATTGATAAGCATTATGGGAAATTAGATATTCTTGTGAACAATGCAGGCGTCAACCACGAGCAATTGATGGGCAAGAATAACAGTAGTTCGGTAAGTAAAGATGCGTTGCAAAATACATTCCAAACCAACTTGTTTTCCGTAATTGAAATTACACAGAAATTATTGCCTTTAATTAGCAAAGCACCTGCTGGTCGCATTGTGAATCTATCTAGCATACTGGCATCACTAACTCTGCACAGCATGCCAAACTCCCCAATAGCCCCTGCTAAAGCGTTTGCCTATAACGCTTCAAAGACAGCATTGAATGTCTATACGGTTCATTTAGCCCACGAGTTGCGTGATACCAATATCAAAGTGAATTCCGCACACCCAGGCTGGGTAAAAACTGAGCTTGGCGGTGAACATGCGCCAATGGAAGTTGCAGATAGTTACAAAACCAGCCTTCACCTTGCCACATTAGATGAAAATGGTCCAAGCGGTGGTTTTTTCCATGAAACAGACCCACTCCCTTGGTAAGTTAGGAAATAGACATGGCTAAAAAAATTCCATTTCGTTACCGCGTATATTGTTTTGCGCTAGTCATGTCGTTTTTTACATCGATGATTGTCTCCGCCACTGTGATTAGTTTGCGCACTAGCACTCTAGAGGGATTTTTACATATTTGGCCATCGTCATTTGCAATTGCATGGCCAATTGTGTTTGTCGCCATTCTTATCATCGCACCACTTGTTAACAAACTTTTAAATGTGTTTATTGAGCCTACATAAACGTAGTGAAAATAAAATCTTCAAATTAAACCTTAAGGAATAACCAACAATGAATCAAATCTCCGCGTTAGGACAACTTCTGGAAATTAACATAGGTGCCAACTGCACACTTCGATACCTAAAAGCAGGTGCCGGCAAGCCGCTCATTTTGATGCATACCATACGCACGCAGTTAGATTACTTTCAAGAAGTCATTCCCGAGTTGGCAAAACACTATACGGTTTATGCAGTGGATTTACCTGGTCATGGTAGATCATCGATCGATACCAAAGTTAATTACGATGAACCTTATATGCGACAAGCAATAGTCGCTTTTATTGAAAAATTAGATTTAAGCGATGTCACTCTGGTAGGCGAATCGATAGGCGCAGTGTTGGCGCTTACAGTGGCTAGTGAGATACCAGAGCGTATTCTCAAAGTAATTTCCTCTAACACCTACGACTATGAAACACGCTATGCAGATGGTTTGCGCAGGGGCAATTTATTTTCCAACATTGTGATTGCCAATTATGCAGTACCTATCCATGGTGCCATTTTTGCCTTTTTTGAAAACTGGTTATTTTTAGGCCTTTCAATGAAAGGTGGGTTAAGAAATAAAAGCTGGATGCCGTTTAGGCTCTTAAGTGAATTTAATCGCGCGGGCTACCGCAGAGGTTTTAGATATGTGGAGCGTAACGTTTTTGCCAACTGGCGATCTTGGGATAAAGCTAAAGCGCAATACACTGGTGTAAAAGCGCCTGTCACCTTAGTTTACGGCGATCACGATTGGTCAAGAGTTTCTGAGCGCCAACGCACTGCAAAAGCACTGGGTAACATCAATATCATTACGTTAGAAAATACAGGGCATTTTGGATTTGTGGACAACCCGAAAAAATTATTAGAAGTAGTTTTAGAACTTTAATCATTAGCTGTTAAAGATGATTTTCTTGGGGTTACCTCAGTATAAATACAGGTTATGCAGCGTAACTCCATAAAAGACCACTTAAATTAATGATGTTTAGAATGACAGCTTTGCGGATTTAACACGCCTTCGGCATATTAGCCGGACTAAGCTGCCATTCAGATGAATTTTCTGTTTTAAGCGATCACCTCAAAACAAACAAATGTCTTTCGAACTTTTGACGAATTTTATACATTTTAATTTCATACCACCAAGTTAAGGACAATTGCAGATTGAAAAACAGGTCTAACCTAAGTTAAATGTGCACACGTGACCCCAACTCAATGACACTATTGCTAGGAATATTAAAATAATCTACGACACTCCCAGCATTTCTTGACATCACACTAAACATATCATCACGCCACTTAGACATGGCACCGCCATGTCCAGAAATAATAATTTCCCTGCTCACGAAATAAGAAGTTGTAAATGGATCAAAAGTAAACCCAGGGATGTTACATTCCGCTAATGCTCGAGGAATATCTGGTGCCTGCATAAAACCATAATTTAAACCTACTTGCCAGAAACCATTACCCAGAAACTTTATAGAGTTACGCTCTTCAGGGGCAACAGAGGGTATGTCAGCATACGAAACTGTAACAATCAGATTAGTCCTATGAAGTACCTGATTATGTTTAATATTATGCAACAATGCTTGAGGCACCGTATCTTTGCTTGCATTGAGATAAACGGCTGTACGTTCAACAATTGAAATATCACTATTCTCCAAGCTACTGATAAATAATTCCATTTTAGGATCATCCTCATGGATTTTACTTAAAAGGATTTGCCTTCCTTCTCGCCATGTCCACATTACAACAACCAAAATCATTGCCAATGCTATTGGAAACCAACCACCATTAAAAAACTTTACAGAACAAGATGCTAATAACAATATATCTAACGAGATAAATATACCTGTGGCTCCAATGGCAATCCACAAAGGGTACTTCCAAATATTGCGTACAACAAAAAAGGTTAATATTGAGGTAATCAGCATTGTGCCTGTAACCGCTATACCGTAAGCCGCCGCAATGGCTGACGAGTTCTTAAAGGAAATTACCGTCAAACATACGGCAATGAGTAAAGCCCAATTTATGGCAGGAATATAAATCTGCCCAGACTCTTTAGCTGAGGTATGCATTATGCGCATACGAGGCAAAAAGCCGAGTTGAATGGCTTGTCTTGTAATTGAATACGCGCCAGAAATGACCGCTTGTGATGCAATAATTGTTGCAAGCGTGGACAGCACCACGGCAGGGATCAGTAAACTATCCGGGAATGCGAGGTAAAAAGGGTTGGTCACCGCTTCTGGATGTGCCAATAATAAGGCGCCTTGTCCAAAGTAATTAAGTGCTAAGCCCGGTAATACTAAACCTGTCCAGGCAATCCTAATGGCAGGGCGACCAAAGTGGCCCATATCAGCATATAACGCTTCGGCCCCAGTAATTGCTAATACAGCTCCACTGCAAGAAACACTCCCGCTCCTCTGTCTGCGAGAAATTGCAGGGCGTATAAGGGATTAACGGCCAGAAGAATAGATGGCATTTTGATAATGTGCCAAACGCCAATAGTACCCAGCGTTAAAAACCAAATGACGATGATGGGGCCAAACAATTTGCCAACTTGGTCCGTGCCTTTTTTCTGGAAGAAGAACAGGCCAATCAATATAGCAATTGATAATGGCAAAATGTAAGGGGTAAGTTTTGGTGTAATCAATGACAAACCCTCGACGGCTGACAAAACTGAGATCGCTGGGGTTAGGATGCTGTCTCCATAAAACAAAGCAGCGCCAAATACACCTAGTCCAAATAAAACAGTTTTTGCTCGATGCTGATGCACAGAAGAGGAAGCCAATGCTAGCAACGCCATGATGCCACCTTCTCCCTTATTGTCGGCCCGAAGGACTAACATTACATATTTAAGCGAGACAACAAACATAAGCGCCCAAAATATGGCAGATACCGCACCTAAAATATTAGCATGTGTTAATGCAATCCCGGTCGATTCCCCAAAAATTTCTTTAACTGTATAAAGCGGACTTGTCCCGATGTCTCCGTATACGACACCAATCGCACCTAGTGTGAGTGCGGCAAGGCCTTTGGATGGTTGACTCATTTAACTGCCCCTATTAATGATTGGGAGCATTTCAACACCATCAATATATCAATCGCATAAACAAAATCTGTTAATTAGCAGCTAAACGATAACCTATTCCAGCCTCAGTCAGAATATATTGAGGAGTTGCTGGATTCTCCTCTAACCTCGCACGTAGTCTACCCATGTGGATACGCAAATAATGAAGTTCGTCTACATATTCACTTCCCCAAACGGCACTCAGCAGCTGGCGGTGGGTAAATACTTTGCCAGGCTTTTGCGCCAACTGAAACAGCAACTTAAACTCAATGGGGGTTAGGTGAACGGGTTGATTGTTGAGTTTAACGGTTTGATTCGCCATATCGATTTCTAATGCGTCAGCTAGATAAACATCATCCCTGAGTGACATCTTACTTGTTCGTTTTAAACTAACGCGAATGCGCGCCAACAACTCTTGAATTCCAAAAGGTTTGGCAAGATAGTCGTCTGCTCCCAAATCAAAACAACGCACCTTTTCTTGCTCGGATTGCTTGGCAGACAACACAATGATGGGCAAATCTGAATAGGCTCGAATACTGGTGATGAATTCTGAACCATCGCCATCGGGAAGATTTAAATCCAAAATGGTTAACAAAGGCTTAATGCGTACGAAGTGATGCTTGGCGTCTTCTAGGTGAGTCACGCAAATCACTGAATAGCCATTTAACTGCAAGCTGGATTGAAGAAACTGTTTAATTTCAACATCATCTTCGACAATTAAAATATATGGGTTATTTGACATGATCAATATTGATATTAGGTTTTCTGAAAATTAGGCTCACTTTAGCACCATGTTTTTCCACTTTTTCGAAGATTAGCGTTGCTTGGTGTATCTTTGCGACGGCATCCACAATCGACAAGCCCAAACCAAAACCTTTATTGCGGCTAGATTCAAATTTCTTAATATGGTCTACATTAAATCCATCTGCAAAACCACGGCCGCTGTCACACACCTGAATAAAGACCTTATCCTCAGCTTCCCCCACGACGATATGTATTGTGGCATCAGGACAATTGTTATCAATATTGGCTTGCTTTGCATTTTCAACCAAATTAGCCAACGCCAAAACCACAAGGTCATGGTTAGCATTAATCAAGATGTCGGCTTGATTTACCTGAATGGTTAACAGAGGCGCATCTGTTTGATATTGATAAAGATTAACCAACGCACCTACCATTTCCTCTGGTGACTGAACCTCCATACAAATGGTCTCTCTAGAGACCGATTCTAGTCGGACCAAGGATAATATGTTTTCTGTAGTTCGTGCCAAATGCTTTGCTTGAGATGAAATAATGGTAGTCAGGTGCTGCATCTCATGTTCATTGAATGAAATCTCTGGCTGGTTGAGCGTCGTTGCTGCCCAAGATCAGTTAGCGGTGTTCGCATGTCATGGGCAATCGAAGCAAGTAATGCACTTCTTATCGCTTCCTCCCTAGCCTGATTCTCTGCAGCAAGCGTTTTTTCTTTTTGCATAAGATGTTGATATGCGACTGCAATGTGGACTACGGCAAGTTTGATGTTTCCAAGTAAATGAGAATCTGCCAAGGGGCTAATTTGGGGAATCAGTACAACGGGATCATAACTTTGTAACCGATTAAACGGGAAAATTACAAAATTCGCATCAGCCCAATTGTTAGTCCCAATCCCAAATGATTTGCCATTGGCTTGCACCCATGCAATGGCATTGCATTGTTCAGAAGTAAGTGTGTAATTACCCAGTATGGGAACCCCATTTTTAACGATTAACACAGTGCTACCAAACTCTTTCTCAAGCAATGCTTGGCAGTCCTCTAATAATCCTTGAATGGTGTCTGGGTATGAAAGATTTTCAGCAAGTTTTCTTAAAAACTCTGCTCGCAAGTAAGTCTGTTGTGATTGTAAAGTTTCAACTCTTAACCGTTTAACCAGAGAAGTAATCACTACCGATACAATCAAAAAACTTATCAAACTCGCCCATGACGCAGCATTACCTACTTGAAATGTAAATTTTGGCTCAATAAACAAATAATTAATGATGAGAAAACTTGCAAAAGCAACAATCACTGCTTGATTTTTAGAATAGTGATAAGCGACCCCCACTACAAATAACAAGTAGAGCATCGAAATACCTGTTAATCCTAAACTTTCAGACCATTGATAACTTGTGAGAGTAATGGTTAATAACAGAATAATTAATAAGGAAAACTTGTTTAATAACATATTTTAATATGTATATTTTATGGATCCTAGAACTCAAAAGGATTTAGTAATGATATGAATTACAGCTTTAAGTTGATGAAAGTAATTAAATTCTAAATATGACTGTTCGCTATGGGACTTGAATTCAACTTGACCAACGCTTTTGACTTAATATCAATAATATTCAATCATTAACGATGGTAAATTCAGCTATGTTAATAGTATTGTGGACGATACTCACGCAGTAAAATTAATCCATAAACAGTCAGTGCGTAACTATATCTAATCGGCATCATAGGCATAAGTGCTAAAGGTGTTTTGGAAACACAGCCTTTTAAAACCATTGCCTCAATATTAATAGGTGCTGATGCAACATTAATGAATTTTCCATTGAAGACCATTTCCAGATAGTGAATTTCATCTTCAGTTAATACCGCTGACTTATCCATATGCTAGCGCTTCCGATGGGGATTTATTTAGCTTCTAGTATAGCCTTATGCATTCGTTTAGGGATCAATGTATGAAAGATTAAGCCGAAAATACAACTACATAAAATCATTTCTTGTTAATTAAAATTTTAAGTAATCAACAACTTAATTTAAGAGTTTTTTTAATTAGAATACGAAAATAAAGTAATTAATACAATTTGTACTTACCATTTAGATATTGCAAATGACTGTCTGCTTTGCGGATTGAGCGGAAATACGGGACAAAACCGCCAGTCATATATTCAATAAATTTCAATAGTTATTAAAATTCGATGAGCCTAAAGTGTATCTACAACATCTTGGTCGACTCAGGGTAATTAAGTGATTAGGACGATTTTCTCTATAATTTTTATTTAAATAATATATTTATTTTTGCATTTATTTATATAAAGATACATAATTAAATCGATATCTAAAAATAATAATAAGGAATCCTATGCTGTGCCGGGCTACCGTTGTTATTGATACACAGATTCATCATACGCAATGAATGAGCGCAGTTTAAATAGCCTGCCTCTGGTTCTGGCAGTTTTGCTACCATTCTTTGCCTTCTTCATACAGTGGATGTATGGCGATGCCGTGCAGCCATTTGCATGGTTTCTTTTCTATCCTGCAGTTTTTATCAGCGCCTGCAAGGTGGTTACGTGGAGGTTTGTCGCCACGTTCATTTCTGTAGTTATTGTCTGGTGGTTTTTCATTCCGCCACAATTCTCGTTCGTCCTGAAGTCTCCCGTCTCATTGATTTCTGTTGGCGTGTTCAGCCTGATGGGAGTGGTTTTTAGCATTATTCTTGGCCGCCAGAAGAAAATGATCAAACGGGTTGATGAAGCAAATATGACTTTGCGCAACAGCGAGGAGCGTTATCGCATGCTGTTCGACGCAATGGATGAAGGCTTCTGCGTAATTGATATACTTTATGACTCCAGCGGCAAGGCAGTGGATTACCGGTTTGTAGAAATCAACCAGGCTTTTGACAAGCAAACGGGGTTGCCGCAAGCCTTAGGCAAGACGATACGCGAGATGGTGCCCGATCACGACGCCACCTGGTTTGAGATCTTCGGAAAAGTCGCCATGACCGGTGAAGCCATTCGCTTTGAAAATCGCGCCAATGCGATGAAGCGGCACTACGATGTCTTTGCTTCCCGCATCGGTGGAGATGGAAGTCGGCAAGTAGGTATTCTATTTAAAGATATTACTGAGCGTAAGCAAAACGAGCAAGCACTCGTTTCAGCCAAAGAGCAAGCTGAGCTAGCTAATCGTGCCAAGGATTCGTTTCTTGCCACCATGAGCCATGAAATACGTACACCACTTACCGGCATGCTGGGTATGCTGGAAGTGCTTTCTTTGACATCGCTGGACCGTGAACAGAACGAAACTTTGCATGCAGCCTGGGATTCCGGCAGAAGCTTATTGCGTATTGTTAGCGATATTCTGGACTGGTCAAAGATCGAGGAAGGAAAGCTGGAACTATCTCCCCGTTCTACATCCATTCATCAACTGCTGCAAGAAGTGGCCAATACTTATTCTCGTGTTGCCAGTGCTAAAAGCCTGATGATTATCCAGCACATAGATCCACACCTCAGTGCTGCGCATATCGTTGATCCGCTGCGGCTTTCACAAGTATTGAATAATTTTGTGAGTAATGCGATTAAGTTTACCGAACATGGGGGAGTTCAGCTCCGTGCTGAACTGATCAGCCAGCTTGATAGTAGCGAGACGATATGCTTCTCTGTGAAAGATACCGGCATTGGCATGAATGAAGAAGTCCAGAAGCACCTCTTCCAGCACTATCATCAAGAAAGTGCAGACACTGCACGCATGTATGGCGGAACCGGCCTTGGGCTGGCAATCTGCCGTCGATTGGCAGAGTTCATGGGGGGTAAAATCGAATTGGAAAGTGAACCAGGACGCGGGTCTACTTTCAGTCTAATTCTAACTTTGCCGGTTTCCGTTAACTCAGGGGAGGTCGTTCAGAGCCAGCATCCGGAGGTTGAGCGAAGAGCTGTTGCTCCTTTATTTGACTACAGCAATAACGCACCGCTTATATTGGCGGTGGACGACCATCCCATCAACCGTAATTTGCTGGCACGGCAGCTTAAATTGCTCGGTTTGCGATCCGAGACTGCTGAAAACGGGCTAGTAGCACTCTCTATGTGGCGGGATGGTGCTTTTAATATGGTCATCACTGACTGCCATATGCCGGAGATGGATGGCTACACACTTGCGCAGGCAATACGCAAGCTTGAGGCGGAAGATAGGCGGCCCTACACTCCAATAGTCGCTTGGACTGCCAATGCATTGGCAGAGGAAGGTGATCATTGCAAATCAGCCGGCATGGATGATTTATTGGTCAAGCCAGCTAATTTGATGCAATTGAAAGAAGTGCTCATTAAGTGGCTACCTGTTTCTGAAACTATGGATCAGCAGGCTGACATTTCTATGCTTGGAGACGCCAGCCAAGTCAATAATCCGATTAACTTCAAAATATTGAAGGAAATAGTCCCCAGTAATATTGAACAAGCTCTGGTGTTGCAAGACTTTCTAGCATATATCCGCACAGATAATCTTAAGTTGATGAAGCTTCTGGAACTCGGTGATCAAGTGAATGCTGAACGCATGGCTCATCGCATGAAGGGATCTAGCCGCATGGTTGGGGCGATTCAATTGACCAATATCTATGCATCCATCGAAAAAGCGTCACAAAGCGGTGATATAACTAACTTCCAAGCAATAATCGCTGAATTAAATGACGCCATACAGCAGTTTGAAGTATGCCTTTTGGGAATGGAAGACCCAAAAACATAATTAAAAGTGAAAAATTATGCGAGTAAGAGAGCTGAGTATTTTAGTTGTTGAAGACGATGATTTTCAGCGTCAGATGGTCATTAATATGTTGCGCTCACTAGGTGTGGCGTCGGTATATGATGCATCCAATGGCCAGCAAGCGATTGAAATTATTCGTGGGAAGAGTGAAAAGCTCGTAGACATCATAATATGCGATTTGAATATGCCGGAAATGGATGGCTTGGAATTTCTTCGGCATTTAGGCCAGGAACACCATAATGTTTCTATTATTCTGGTCAGCGCACTAGGCAGCCGCTTGCTGGGCTCTGCTGCAAGAATGGCGAAAATGTATGGCATAAAACTGCTTGGGGCGATTGAAAAACCAATTGCATTACAGCAAATTAAGAATATGTTCCATAAGTATGATCGCTCAGAAAATAAATGGCTGGAAGCGGCAAACACTTCAGATGGTTTTTTACTTAAAGATATTCTGCAAGGAATCCAGGCGGATGAATTTGAGCCATTCTTTCAACCTAAAGTAGATTTGGCTACAGACCAACTGGTAGGCGCTGAAGTATTGGCACGCTGGAATCATCCCAAGTTAGGCGTGGTCGGGCCTTATGGTTTTATTCCACAACTCGAACAAAGCAAAAATATTGAAGGTTTAACTTTTATGATGCTTGAAAAGGCATCAGTTGCACTGCGTGAGTTTCACGATAACGGTCATACCTTTAATCTATCAGTTAATATCTCCTTGGCTTCATTGAATGATACTGCCTTTGCCGAAAAAATCACTTCGATTGTGCGTAATGTCGGGCTTGATCCCCACCATATTATTCTAGAAATCACTGAAACCGCAGCTATGACTGATGCAGCACATGCATTGGAAAATCTGGCACGCTTATGCATGAAAGGATTCACTCTTTCTATCGACGATTATGGCACTGGTTATTCCTCGATGCAGCAGCTTACACGTATTGCTTTTAGTGAGCTGAAGATTGATCAGTCATTTGTTAAGGATCTGTCTGATAACGAGGCAATGCGTATTGTCGTTGAGTCTTGTATTGACATGGCACATAAGCTGAAGGTTAAGAGTGTTGCCGAGGGAGTGGAATCACAAAAAGACTGGGATATGCTTAAAAGTTTGGGGTGCGATACTGCGCAGGGTTATTTCATAGCAAAGCCAATGAATCTGGCCTCATTTTCGAGGTACCTGCCTGGCAATCTGAATTACTAGACGTATTATCTGTAAGAACTGACTGTCAACTATGCGGATTTAGCTGCCTCACACCATTAATGAGATAGTGACTGAGGGGATTATCATTTTTCAAATCACTTGCCACAAAGCTGATATTCGAGAATTACAATAAGCAAACAAACTTTACTATTTTCCTGATTCAATTACTTTGGGTCAAATCGATCACACAATACTGATGCTAAACTCTCAAACACTAAAATCCAACTTATCCGCTAAAATAAGATGTTGATTCATCATCAACAATTTTTATCCAGACATACTCACTAGACAAGGCAATTATTATGAGACATTCAGAATTCCATCGTTTACATCGCATCGGTTGGCTACGCGCCGCTGTTTTAGGTGCTAATGACGGGATTGTCTCAACAGCCAGTCTGGTAATCGGCGTTGCTGCAGCTGGTACAACGTATGATGCAATTCTTATTACCGGCGTTGCCGGTCTCGTGGCGGGGGCAATGTCGATGGCAGCCGGTGAATATGTGTCCGTCAGTTCACAGTCTGATACAGAAGCCGCAGATATTGCACGCGAAACTGAAGAGCTCGCTACACAGCCGGAGCATGAGCTGGAAGAACTGACTGGAATTTATACCTTACGTGGCCTAACACCGGAGTTAGCGCGCCAGGTTGCAATACAGCTGACTGCGCATGACGCACTTGGTACACATGCACGAGATGAGCTTGGTATCATAGACACCATGAACGCAAAACCGGTACAGGCGGCGTTTGCATCTGCCGGCACCTTTGCACTTGGCGCGGCACTGCCACTATTAGTCGTTATTCTGGCTTCTACTAGCAATATCATCCCTTACGTTGCGGCTACCTCGCTTTTCTTTTTGGCAGCTCTGGGTGGATTGGCTGCACAAGCCGGAGGCGCCGGGCTGCTTAAAGGTGCATCTCGCGTGGCGTTCTGGGGAGTATTGGCTATGGCAGCAACTGCTGCCGTTGGTAATTTATTTGGTGTTGTTACGGGCTAACTTATCAAAATAAAAAGGCAGCTAAAGCTGCCTTTTTATTTTCTAACGTTTTTTGTTTAATGCAAATTAAAACGCTGGTTTTACTTTTGCATCATTGTAGTTCTTAACGCCATCCAGAATTTCTTTCTTCGCTTGGTCTACATCACCCCAACCGTTGATTTTTACCCATTTACCTTTATCAAGGTCTTTATAATGGGCAAAAAAGTGGGCAATCATATCAAGACGACCTTCAGATACATCTTTGTATGATTTGAGGTGCGTATACAAACCGCACACTTTTTCAACCGGCAGCGCCAGCACTTTAGCGTCCAGGCCTGCTTCATCTTCCATCAACAGCACACCAATTGGACGGCAACGTACAACTACACCTGGAATCAAAGGCACCGGTGTAATTACCAGCACATCTACAGGATCACCATCATCTGCCAGTGTGTGTGGTACATAGCCATAATTCGCTGGATAATGCATTGCAGTACCCATAAAACGGTCTACAAAAATCGCGCCGCTTTCTTTATCCACTTCATATTTTACTGGATCACCCTGCATCGGGATTTCAATGATCACATTAAAATCATTCGGGACGTCTTTGCCGGTTGGCACTTTGTTCAATGACATTGCTTATTCCTAAATATAAATTTACTAAATAAATAAACGACTAATTTTGAGGCGCAATTATAGCAAGTCCGCACCAAACGCATACTAAAAGTCTTGTAACAAATTGCTAAATGGCTATTTCACTGGGCCTTTACTTCTTCACGGACCTGCTCACGACAGCTTTGAATAATCCATTTTGGAATAAACAGCAGTGCCAAATAAAGTAACACTGGAATAATAACGACCTCATCAAGCTGGCCAATGACCGGTATAAAGTCAGGTATCAGATCAAACGGTAGCAGTAAATAACCCACTGCCAAGCCTAAAAATAATTTAGCTATCCACGGTGTCTGCGGATGTTTCAAAACCAGCCGATATACCAAAAACTCATGTTTCAGCTGGCGACCTAGCGACTTGAGCTTATTGATCAAAACAGACACTACCTGCAATCCTTTGCCGGCTTAACTTATGCTCAATGGCTTGCCCGTCAGGCGCTCAAACGCTTCCATATATTTTTCACTGGTTTTTGCAGCTACATCATCAGGCAAAGCCGGTGCCGGCGGCGTTTTGTTCCAACCGCTTGCTTCCAGCCAATCGCGCACATATTGCTTATCGTAACTTGGTGGATTTTTACCGACTGCATAACTTTCCGCAGGCCAGAAACGTGAAGAGTCCGGGGTCAGCACTTCATCCATGACATGCAATACGCCGTTTTCATCCAGACCAAATTCGAATTTGGTATCAGCAATGATAATGCCGCGAGTAAGTGCATACTCCGCAGCCTGGCTATATAGCGCAATCGCTACTTTGGCCACTTGCGCTGCCATGTCTTTGCCAATCAAAGCAGCACATTCATCCAAGCTGATATTCTCATCATGTTCACCTACCGCGGCTTTGCTAGATGGCGTAAAAATAGGTTCCGGTAATTTTGATGCTTCCTGCAGGCCAGCAGGTAATTGAATACCGCACACGGTGCCTTTAGCTTTGTATTCTTTCCAGCCACTGCCAACCAGATAGCCGCGCACAATTGCTTCAATCGGCAATGCTTTCAGCTTCTTAACCACAACTGAGCGATTAGCCAACTGCGCTTTTTCTGCCCCATCGGTAACCACACTGACAGGGTCGATGCCGGTAAGGTGGTTAGGTACTACATTCTGCAGTTTTTCAAACCAGAAATTAGCCATCTGTGTCAGCATCGCACCTTTGTTGGCAATACCTGTAGGCAAGATCACATCAAACGCGGATAAACGGTCTGTACTGACTAGCAGCATGGTATTGGCATCAATATCGTAGATATCGCGCACTTTACCTTGATGGATGCGTTTCAGGCTTTTGATACTGGTTTCTAAGAGTGGTTTATTCATGGATTTATGATATTCGCTGAATTAATCGGTAATCGGGTTAATTATCAACTCGAATTGACTATTATAAAGTGCAAGCAGATCTTTATCTATTTTTTTGCGACATGCCTGCACCCGAGCTTTTATAATGACAGCTTAGGCCACCGGTCTGTTCTCACCGATTTTAACGATTTTCATGGTATTAGTGCCGCCAGGGCTGCCTATTGGTTCACCGAATGTCAGCAACACCAGATCCCCAGCAAGTACAACTCTTTGATGTAACAGCACTTGCTCCATTTCCTGCAGGATTTCATCTCGATTTTTATTGGCCTGCTCAATCGGATACGGGTAGACGCCACGATGCAGAGTGAGCTTTCTACGTGCAAATTTATCTGGTGACAACGCATAGATCGGCACCTCCGCATCGGCACGTGATAACCACTGTGCAGCATTACCCGACTGCGTCAGTGCGGCAATCGCTTTAACTTTCAAATGCTGTGCCGTATATATTGCGGCAGCGGCTATCGCCTCATCGGTTTTAATAAACACTTGGTCGAGCTTTTGTGCATGATGCTCACTGAAATACTCTTTTTCAGCTTCAATCACCACACGGTTCACAGCTTCTACCGTTTCCAGCGGATACTGTCCTGATGCAGTTTCTGCTGAGAGCATTACCGCATCTGTACCATCCAGCACTGCATTAGCTACATCTGAAACTTCAGCCCGCGTTGGAATCGGACTCGAAATCATGGACTCCATCATCTGAGTTGCAGTGATCACCAACTTATTCTGCGCACGTGCCATGCGTATCATGCGCTTCTGCAAACCTGGTACTGCAGCATCACCCACCTCTACACCCAAATCACCGCGTGCCACCATGATCGCATCTGAAGCTTCAATAATTGCCTGCAGTTCATGAATCGCTTCTGCGCGCTCAATCTTGGCAATGATGCTTGCAGTGCCGCCGGCTTTTTTTACCAAGGTACGCGCCAGCTCAACATCCGCTGCAGATTTAGGAAATGAAATCGCAATGTAATCTGCTTCAAGTGCTACGGCAGTTTTAATATCTTCACGGTCTTTTTGGGTCAAGGCTTCTGCCGATAATCCACCGCCATGACGATTGATCCCTTTATTATTCGACAGTATGCCGCCGTTAAACACTACGCAGTGAATCTGGTTGCCTTTCACACGATCCACCTGCATCGTAATACGGCCATCGTCCAGCAGCAGCACATCGCCCTCGACCACCTCTTTCGGCAAAGCCTTGTAATCAAGCCCCACGCGATACTGGTCACCCAGTTCACAATCTGCATCCAGCACAAATATATCGCCGGTTCTCAAGGCAATCTTACCTTGTTCAAATTTACCGATCCTGATTTTAGGCCCCTGCAAATCGCACAGCACGCCAACAGGACGTCCCAGCTTCACGGCGATATTACGTACTATTTCTGCGCGCTGGATATGCTCTTCAGCGGTACCATGCGAAAAATTAAGTCGCACCACATTCACGCCGGCCATAATCATCCGTGCCAGCATCTCTTCACTGGTTGAGGATGGCCCTAGTGTTGCTACAATTTTTGTTTTACGAAGTATCAATGTGTTTACCTTTTATTATTGCTTCTTATATTTTATACGCACTTAAAAAACAAAATGGGGCTATCAGCCCCATTTTTAAAACACAAAATAATCAGAGCTATCAACCTTTAGCACGTTGCTCCAGAATCTCTACAGCCGGTAATTTCTTACCTTCCAGAAATTCCAGAAATGCGCCGCCAGCGGTTGAAATGTAGTCTACTTTACTTTCAATTCCATATTTCTGAATGGCGGCAATCGTGTCGCCGCCACCTGCCAATGTAAATGCCTTGGTATTTGCAATCGCATTGGCTATCGTTTTTGTACCCTCACCGAACTGATCAAACTCAAATACACCAACCGGACCATTCCAAACTACGGTACCTGCATTTTTAATGATCTCAGCTAATTGATCAGCAGATTTCATGCCAATATCAAAAATCATGTCATCGGCAGTGACTGAAGCCACGTCTTTGCTGACCGCCGGCTCATTAGCATCAAACTTCTTGCCGCATACAACGTCCGTCGCAATAGGTACTGCTGCACCTCTAGCTGACATTTGTTCCATTAATGCACGTGCAACAGGCACCAAGTCATCTTCACACAAGGACTTGCCGACTTCAAACCCGGCAGCCTTCAGGAAGGTATTTGCAATACCGCCGCCGACCACCATTTGGTCAACTTTTTCAGACAAGCTTTCCAATACGGTCAGTTTTGTTGAAACTTTACTGCCGCCGACAATTGCCACCATTGGGCGCGCCGGGCTTAACAGCGCCTTAGTTAAGGCTTCCAGCTCATTTACCAGCAGAATACCTGCCGCAGCTACCGGTGCAAATTTAGCCACGCCATAGGTGCTTGCCTCTGCGCGATGCGCGGTGCCAAAAGCATCCATGACAAAAATATCACATAGCTTGGCATATTTTTGTGACAATTCATCGACGCATTTCTTTTCGCCTTTGTTAAAGCGGCAGTTTTCCAGTACCACCAATTCACCGGCCGCCACATCAAAACCGCCATCAACCCAGTCTTTTAGCAGGCGAACCGGCCTGCCTAGCTTGGCAGTGATTACATCCACTACAGGTCTGAGAGAGTTTTCTTCTGAATAAACACCTTCCTCCGGGCGCCCCAGATGAGAAGTAACCATGACCTTTGCACCAGCTTTGAGCGCATGCTCAATCGTTGCCATTGATGCAGTAATGCGTGCATCTGATGTTACTTTGCCGTCAGCTACCGGTACATTCAAATCAGCGCGAATCAATACGCGCTTACCTTGTAAATCCAGATCAGTCATTTTGATGTAATGCATGGTTAACTCCCCCAACCCTGTTAGATCTTATTTTGCGTTCATTAATGCCACTGCAGTATCCAGCATACGGCAGCTAAAGCCCCACTCGTTGTCATACCAAGCCATGACTTTAACCAGCCTGCCGCCAATCACTGTAGTTTGCTTCGCATCAAAATTTGATGACGTTTCAGTATGATTAAAATCAGATGAAACCAGAGGCTCGGTGTTGTAAGCAAGAATGCCTTTTAACGGGCCTGATTCCGAAGCTTCTTTGATAATTGCATTCACTTCTTCTTTAGTGGTGTCGCGGCCTGGGATAAAAGTCAGATCAACCACAGAAACGTTTGCCGTAGGAACACGCACTGCAAAGCCTGAAAGCTTACCGTGTAATTCTGGAATCACAATACCAACAGCTTGTGCTGCGCCGGTTTTAGTAGGAATCATGTTCAAGGCTGCGGCACGTGCACGGTACAAATCTTTGTGGTGGCCATCCACAAGCATCTGGTCATTGGTATAGGAATGGATAGTAGTCATCAAGCCTAACTCGATGCCTAGCTTATCATTCAAAGCCTTAACCATCGGTGCCAAGCCATTGGTGGTGCATGATGCATTTGAGATCACACTCATATTTGCCGTCAGAATGTCGTGATTTACGCCGTATACAATAGTCGCGTCACATTCGTTTTTATCTGCCGGAGCAGAAATAATGACTTTCTTCGCACCAGCTTCTATGTGCGGCAGACATTTTTCTTTAGTACGGAATGCACCGGTACACTCCAGCACCACATCCACACCCAGTTCTTTCCATGGCAGATTGGCCGGGTTACGATCGGTAGTCACGCGAATTTTGTCGCCATTGAGCACCAGGTAATGTTTGCCATCTTCGTCCAGTGTTTCTACAGTACCTTTAAATTTGCCATGAATAGTGTCATGTTTAGTCAAATGTGCAGTGCATTCTAAATTGGCAGATCCATTGATTGCCACAATTTCTATATCTTTACGTTGCTGCTCATAGATAGCACACAAAATATTGCGGCCAATACGTCCATAACCATTAATTGCGACTCGAATTGCCATGATAATTCCTAAATTTATACTGTTAGCACAAAGGTTAAAGCCGCTCGAAAAGCCGAAATAACCGTCTAAATCAAAAGTAATTACTACTTAAGCCTTACTGAACACAATACAACCAAAACCGTTTTTTTAAAAACTTAACTTTTATATTTACTGAATTTTACGTTAATGCGGCACTAAACTTCAGTGCTTCTACAAAAAACAAGGCACCCCATAATGAGGTGCCTTGCAGACTAGCTAACTAAGCTTATTAGGCTTATCAATACAGTACTAGAAATTAAAGCACCGATTTAACAGTGGCTACTACATTCTCAACTGTAAAGCCAAAGTGTTTCATCAATACGCCACCAGGTGCTGATTCACCGAATGTGTCGATACCAACTACTGCACCTTCAAGACCTACATATTTGCGCCAGAAGTCAGTATGAGCAGCTTCAACAGCTACGCGTTTAACACCTGGAGTCAATACGCTGTCTTTGTAAGCTTTGTCTTGACGGTCAAATACGTTAGTTGATGGCATTGAAACCACACGTACTTTAGTACCGGCAGCGTTTAATTCAGCAGCTGCTTTAACCGCTAAATCAAGCTCAGAACCGTTAGCGATGATGATCACATCTGCTTTACCAGCTACGTCTGAGAATACATAACCACCTTTACGCATTAAGTCGAATTGTGCAGCATCGTGTTTGATGCCAGCAACGTTTTGACGGCTCAATACCAGGCTTGAAGGACCATTTTTACGCTCAACAGCAGCTACCCAAGCGACTGCAGTCTCAGTTGAACTACCTGGACGCCATACATCCATGTTAGGAATGTAACGTAAACCTGAAGTGTTTTCTACTGGTTGGTGTGTAGGACCATCTTCACCTTGACCGATAGAGTCATGTGACAATACAGCAATCGTACGTTGTTTCATCAACGCAGCCATACGCAGTGCACTCTTCGCGTAGTCTGAGAACATGTGGAATGTACCACCGAATGGCAACAAGCCACCGTGCAATGCCATACCGTTCATGATTGCAAACATACCGAACTCACGTACACCGTAAGAGATGTAGTTACCTGGCTCTTTACCAGATACGTGTTTGAAGCTTGGTGCTGCTGTCAGGTTAGAACCTGTCAAGTCGGCTGAACCGCCCAGGAACTCTGGCAAGATTGGTGCTAATGCAGTAATTGCATTTTGTGAAGCTTTACGCGTTGCAACACCTTCAGCTTTTTCGTTAGTTGCAGCGATGAATGCATCAGTTGCTTCTTTCCAGTTAGCTGGCAAGTCACCTGCCATACGGCGTTTGAACTCTGCAGCTTCTGTAGGGAATGCTTTAGCGTAAGCATCAAACTTAGCGTTCCAGTCTGATTCCAGTTTAGCGCCTTTAGCTTTTTGATCCCAGCCAGCGTAAACGTCAGCAGGAATTTCAAATGGCGCGTGTGGCCAGCCGATCGCAGCACGAGTTGCAGCAACTTCAGCGTCGCCTAATGCAGAACCGTGGCAGTCATGGCTACCTGATTTGTTTGGTGAACCTTTACCAATGATTGTTTTACAGCAGATCAATGATGGTTTGTCTGTCACTGCTTTAGCCGCTTTAATCGCAGCATCAATAGCGTCAGAATCATGACCGTCTACTGATTGAACGTGCCAGCCATAAGCTTCAAAGCGTTTAGCTGTGTCGTCTGTATACCAGCCTTCGATATGGCCGTCGATAGAGATGCCGTTGTCATCCCAGAACGCAACCAATTTACCCAAGCCCCATGTACCAGCCAAAGCACAAGCTTCGTGTGATACACCTTCCATCATACAGCCATCACCCAGGAAGCAGTATGTGTAGTGATCAACAATATCGTGACCTGGTTTGTTGAATTGGCTAGCCATTAATTTTTCAGCCATCGCAAAACCAACCGCGTTGGTGATACCTTGACCTAATGGGCCTGTCGTTGTTTCAACGCCTGGCGCATAGCCGTATTCAGGGTGGCCTGCACAACGTGAATGTAATTGACGGAATGACTTGATGTCTTCCATGTTTAAATCGTAACCGGTCAGATGCAGTAAAGAGTAGATCAGCATTGAACCGTGGCCGTTAGAGAGCACAAAGCGGTCGCGGTCAGCCCAGTTTGGATTTGTTGGATTGTGACGCATGTTGTGATTCCACAAAACTTCTGCGATCTCAGCCATGCCCATAGGCGCACCTGGGTGGCCTGAGTTGGCTTTTTGCACTGCATCCATGGATAACGCACGGATGGCATTGCATAAATCTTGACGTGTTGCCATTGTTTTCTCCCTAATGATTTAAACTTGAGGACTTATGAAAGATGACGGTTTGCGCGAAACCCCATAAAACCTTAAATGAACTATTCAAAAAGCCAGTAAATTAAGCCGCTTTTCCTTGAAGGGTAAATTATTGCTTAGATAGCCTTTTTCGGCAAGTACAACATCAGAAAAGTATCTTTATAATCAGCGCATATCACTATGTTCACCAGCGACTTTTAGCCGCTGGCAGCCTGAATTTGCTAGAACCGCTATATTAAAACTTAATCTTTTGCCCTGTTAATGCTGACTGCAATGCCAGTTCAATCGCGCGGCAATTCGCTTTTGCATCGTCAAATGTCAGGTGTGGCTGCTTGTCATTCAGCACACAATCACTGAAATGTTCGATTTCCAGATTAAAGTGATTGCTCGGGGCAAAGCGCTCTTCGGCATATTTACCATCTTCCAGCGCCCACGAAATCACCGGCACATCATTCTGGAACACCCAAGCCGCATGGCATTTCACCCAGCCTTTAGTACCGATAATTTCATACTCGGATTTACGGGAGCGCTCAAAGCTGATGTCAAAATGACCGAAACGCGCACGCCCTTCTGCATCTATACCAAAATCCAGTACGCCGCTGGTCACGATATCCGCACCGGCGTCATTGAACTTGGCATGCGCCACCACAGATACCGGCTCCAGCGGTTGGTAATTCTGCGCCGCATTCGCCAAGCCAAAGCACCAGCGCAATGAATGAATTGCATACGGTCCAATGTCCCACATCGCACCACCGCCTGATTCAACGCCATTGGCAATGCGATACATGCGTGCCGGACGCATTAAAAACGAGTAACTGGCACGCACGGAGAGTACATCGCCAATCAAACCGGAAGCAACTATCTCCTGCACACGCGCATGCTGTGGATGGAAGCGGTACATAAAACCTTCCATCACCTTGACGTTATTGTTAATGGCTGCAGCTTCAATTGCCTCAATATCCTCGACGGTAAGCGCCATCGGCTTTTCAATCAGCACATGCTTGCCGGAATTGATCGCATGCATCGCCCATGTAATATGCTCGTTATTCGCCATCGGGCAGTAAATAGCGTCTACATTGGGGTCTTCAATCAAAGTTAGCAGGTTGTCATAACATTGCACATTATTAAGATCAAAACCTTGAGGCGCATATTTTTCCAAAGTGGCTCTAGCTGCACCGTCACGGCGGCTGGCTATCGCTACCAGTTGCGAATTAGGCGCTTCAATAATGGCCGGCAGCAACCGCTCATTCACGCGGGCAGCACCTAAAATACCCCACTTCAATTTTTTATCTGACATGACCATTCCTTTTATAAATTATTCCGTGAACCACTTGATACTGCAGCCAATACTTGCAATCTGCTCTTTTGGTCCGTTACCGGTTTCTGCAATCAACTTCATCGCATTAAACAGGTCTCTTGGATTATCAGCCGGCGGCTCGCCGCGGCCAGCTGCATCAAAGCGGCCACGATACTGCAATTCAAGATTTTTGTTAAATCCAAAGAAATCCGGCGTGCAAACTGCACCATAAGCTTTTGCTACTTCCTGCGTTTCATCCAGCACGTAGGGGAAAGAAAAATCAAATAGCTTCGCTTCTTCCTGCATGCGTTCATAAGAATCTTCAGGGTAATTTTTGGTATCGTTACTCTGGATAGCAATCGTATTGATGCCATATTTGAGCAACTCGCGGCAATCTGCCACCAAACGCGTTTTAATGGTTTTAACATACGGGCAATGATTGCAGATAAACATCACCAGCAAACCATTCTCACCTGCGCTATTAGCAAGTGTATAGCGCTTACCATCCACACCGAGCAGATCAAAATCTACGGCAGGCTGACCAAAATTACATACAGGGGGATTCAAGCTAACCATCTTTTTTTCCTTATTTCGTTATACTTTCACAATGCAGCAACAGCACATCTAAACGTGCATGACAATATTGACACTGATATTATCACTTTTGTTTTTGTTTTTTCTGATCTTTTGGAGTTGCCTGACTTATGGCTAATCTACGCTTTTTTACTGACTCGCCGCTTGCACTAAATGCAGACATACAACTTTCAGAGAGTGCAGCGGCACATGCCACACGTGCCCTGCGCTTGAATGTTGGTGACAACGCCATCATCTTTAACGGCGATGGCTTTGATTACGCATGCACGCTGACTTCTGTTAAGAAAAATACGGTAACCGCAACGATCACCGGCGCAAAGGCCATCAGCAACGAATCCCCGCTTGACATTACTTTGCTGCAAGGTATCTCCAGTGGCGACCGCATGGACTTCACCATACAGAAAGCGGTCGAACTTGGCGTAAAAAGGATTCAGCCCATCAACAGCCAGCGTAGCGTAGTAAAGCTCACACAAGACCGCGCCGAAAAGCGCATCGAACACTGGCAGAATGTTGCAATATCCGCCTGTGAGCAATCCGGGCGCGCTTTTGTACCCAAGGTGCTGCCACCACTTTCTCTGGAAAACTGGCTAAGCCAGAACCCTTATAATAATACACTGCGTATTTTACTGAATCCGGTTGGCGCCAAACGCCTGAATGAAATACCAAAACCCGCATCAACGATCGAGCTTCTGATTGGCGCCGAAGGTGGTTTAAGTCAGGGTGAAATCGACCTGGCGAGCTCTCAGAACTTTCAATCGATTGTTTTGGGTCCACGTATTTTGCGTACAGAAACTGCGCCTTTGACCGCGATATCTGTTATGCAAGCATTATGGGGTGATTTTTAATTACTTAAGAACTGACTTAAATATATAAATTTATTGCGTAATAAACATATTTAAAATATATTTATGTTTTATTTACAAAATTTTATACTATGTCA
>JAHRYP010000019.1 GCA_020622105.1 Methylotenera sp. | reverse complement strand
TTAGTCCGCCTGGCATGCAGGATTAATGTTTTTACCGATTTTTGTATTTTCGAAACCATTAAATATTATGGCTCAGTATTTTATACACCATGGATATGATCCAAGGATGCTTGCCTGTATTTCATGTTTCGGATTTGCAATCAGTTTTTGGTGGATGAGCAGTTTTGCACGCCCTGCGCCTTGGGAAAGCCTGCTATGGCCACAATTCTTAGAGGGTGCAGCAATGGGATTGCTTTTAATTTCGATGACAACAATTGCATTAGGCAACGTACCTGTAGAAGAGCAGTTACATGCGGTAGACATATTAAATACTTTTAGAAATATTTCAGCCGGCCTCGCAATTACACTGTCAGACATAGGATGGGATCATTACGTAGCAGTGTAAATTACATTACTTTCGGTAAACAGCAAAGAGGCACTACAGCACTTATATGGATTAGGCTCACAGAACCTGAAATACAACATGTATTTCACCTGAAAGTGAATTCCGTTAGCGGCCTGCTTACACTTAATGCCATGTTTTACACGTTAACACTCATTTTTATTTTACTGGGCTTGTTGGTCTGGTGGGCCAACCCCAAACACATTTTACATAAAGCTACGGTTCAGGATAGCGTCGTTGAGAGCTTGGGAGAAGAGCCGTGATCTATCGCTATAACGCTTTAATAGCTTTTTGGATGATATTAATGTCAGGATGTGTGCCTGCAATAAAGAACAATGCTGAGAAAATTAAAAGTGAAAATCCCAGTCCATTTGATACCCAATAGGGCAGTAACAATGGTGACAATGAAAGTAAAACGAATGAATGGTGGAGGATTTTAAAAATAATGAATTGGAAGACTTGCTAAAATTAGCGCAACAAGACAATCCATCTATCAAGCCAGAAGCAGACTTGACATTGCTCAAGCAGAATTAAGGCAGTCAAAATCCACTCAATTACCCAGAGTGGATGCGGCCGTATCCATTACACGTCTGCATTATTCCGACAATGGTGATCATGGAATTTATAATGGAGAAACTCATACTGTTGCAGTTTCAGATCCTCTAATAATTAATTACCGCACTGACTTTTTCGGTAAAGATAAGGAAGTTATTGCTAGTGCAGCTGCCCACTCTGAAGTGCATAAAGCGCTTTTGATAGGTAGTTTAATTACACTTCGGCAATCAGTGATTAAGACCTATTTTGCTCTGATTACAGCAGACGACCTAGTCAGAACTCAGTTAGAGATTATCCAATTAGCAAAAGAAATAGAAAATATAAACATCGTTGCATTGCAAGTCGGATTGCAACCAGCCTCTGCAGTTCTGCCGATACGATTATATCTTGATCAATCCAATGTAAGCTTATCGCTTATCAACCAGCGGAAAAGTGCTTTGCAATATGCACTTTCGCATCTTTTAGGCAGAGGCCCAGATAAGGTAATAGAGCCGCAGCAGAATCGTTTAAATATACCAAAGCAATTGCCTGTTCCGGAAACCATTAATCTTGACTCAATTTCAAGACGGCCAGACATTCAAGCCGCATTATGGAAAATCTATTATGCCGCGCATATGGAAAAAGTTGCTCAAAAAGATTTTTATCCCAACATCAATATACGTGCTTGTTGGGGTTCAGCCTGAGGTTAGCTAACTTTGATTCTGAAGCCTACCACATGCTGGTCGGCATGTTTACCTATATTCAATCATAATGAGTTAAAGAGTAGATTTGATGCGTCAGCAGCTGCTTATGATGCAGCGGTGTTTGCTTACAATAATTCAGTTCTGAATGCAGCTAAAGAAGTTGCCACCAATCTTCAAAATCTCGAAAACACTAAAAGCATATTTGAATCCCAATCATTGATTCTTGAAAATCGGGCTACTTACGCAGAATCCATTCATGCAGAATTTAATAGCGGAATTAGTAATAAATCATCTTACTTAGAAGCTTTAATAAACAACAAGCTGGCATATGCAGATTTTCTGCAATCTAGATTAAATTGGTTATGTGCAATTACCGATATGGCAACTGCATTAGATGGTGAGCTAAAGAAAGCAGGAAATGACATCCAAAATTAAAAACAGATATCGCAGAATTCATATTTTATTTGTACTGGTAATGCTTAGTTTACTGGCTGGATTCTCTTATTGGCAGTTATTTCTGGATTCGAATATTGACTGTGACGACGCTTACGTTGCCGGTAATATTATCCCAGTTCATGCTTTAGTGCCCGGAATCGTGACTAATATTTATGCGGACAACACGATGTATGTCAATACTAATCAGGTATTGGTTAAGCAAGAGAGTTATTTAGCAAAGCAACGCCTAGACAGATCTTCAGCTGCGCTAGCTGAAAGCATTCGTTACACACGCAGCCAGTTTGCACAAGTCCGGCAAACAGTGGCTGCAGTCTCAAGTCTGTATGCTCAGCGCGAGAAAATAGAGGGCAACTTATTGCGTTACACAAAAGCTGAATCTGGCGGCGCAGCATCCGCCCAAAAAGTAGCAGATACTAGAGCAGATATTGCCATTATAGACAATGATATTGAAGCAGCTAAGGCTAACCATCAAAAGGCCCTGGTACTTACTGGCAAATCTACAGTGCTTGACCATCCATCAGTCCAGAAGCAGCTGAATTCATCGAAAATTACATTCTATATCGGCGTTCAGAAATTATCACCTGTTGCAGGCTATGTTGCCAATCGCCGGGTGCAAATTAGCCAGTCTCTAGAAAGCGGGCAACTGCTTATGCATATCATACCCTTGACGGGCTCTGGATTACTGCAAATATAAAAAAGGATATGCATCGCGTGCAGCCAGGGCAGATGTGACTGTCAATGCCGGTATGTACGCAATGGTGACTTATCATGGCAAGGTTCTGGATTGAGCCTGCCGGTGTAGCACGTTCGCCTTTTTCCGCCGGAAATACTACAGGTAACTATATTCATATTGTAAAGCGTTCGGTACGTATCAGCCTGTCTAAACGAGAATTATGAAGATCCACCAGGCCAGGCCTATCTGTACGAGTTAAGATTTCCGCAAAATAAAGTCGGGTTCTGAAAGTTTGATTTCACATGTAACTGTAGATAGTCCAAGTTTTTCAACTTCTATTTATAAAAACGAGATGAACGATGCTTTATCTGCTGTTCAGACAATCATGAATAAAAACTAACTAAGTTGCAAATTGAAACGCCATTAGTTTATTGGACATCTTTGCGAAACAAAGCCGTCAATAATTTTAGGCTAAAAATTATCTACAGCACCAGGAGCGATTCAGTTTTAGGTATCATCGCAACTCCAATCCCATAAAGGTTTTTACTACGAGGTATTGCTGTTTCAGCATCACGGTCAATTTTGTCGTTAGCATAAGACGGTGATATAAAGTAAAGCTTGCAACTAAGCTAAAAAGTATAATATTTTTTCATAAGTTACTTTATTAATTCAATTTTAAGACTAGCTGACATCCAGTTTTTATAAATTTTCTGCTTCATTCACCAATTGAAAACATGGCATCTAAGTCATGTTTTGAATAGGTTTTATATGCTAGTAAGGTGTCTGTTTTTTCAATGCTGTCTATCTTTAATAAGTGATTTGTAACCAGTACTGAAAGATCATCAATATTCTGTACTCGCACTATGGCAATCAAATCATATCGGCCGCTGACAGAAAAAACCTCTGATATTTCAGGCATGTCATTTAATAGTTCAGCAGTTTCATTGATTTTGTGTCTTTCAATATTCATTAAGATGATGGCTGATATCATAATTTTGTGCATTCCTTTTACTATTAAGAGTTTGCTGTTTTCAGAGTAGCTAATCGTTTAATTGATTAGCTACTCTAAGTTAGCCTGTAGTTATAACAAAATTAAGTTTTTACATGACACCTTGATCAATCATTGCATCTGCTACTTTGCGGAACCCTGCAATATTTGCACCAAAAACTAAATTATCTGGCTGACCAAACTCTTTGGCAGTCTCACTAGCGTTCGTGTAGATATTGCGCATGATATTGAACAGCTTGCCATCCACTTCTTCAAATGTCCATTGTTGCATGCTTGAGTTTTGGGCCATTTCTAGCTGGCTTGTCGCAACACCACCAGCATTAGCGGCTTTACCGGGGCCATAAGCAATCTTAGCCTTAAGGATTTTCTCTACAGCTTCGGGTGTTGATGGCATGTTAGCGCCTTCTGATATACAAATACAACCGTTATTCAGCAAGGTTTCTGCATCATCGCCATTCAGCTCATTCTGCGTCGCAGATGGAAACGCTGCTTGGCATGGCACTGACCATACATGATTTCTACCTGCTGGATAATCAGCGACTGATATATATTTAGCATCAGGATGCTGATGTGTATATTTTGATAAAGATGCAGACTCAATCTCTTTCAGTTGTTTCAGCGTCGCAACGTCAATTCCTTTTTCATGATAGATCATGCCTCGCGAGTCACTACATGTTACGGGTTTTGCCCCAAGCAGATACAATTTTTCAATCGTGTAAATTGCAACGTTGCCAGCACCAGACACTGCACAGATTTTTCCTTCTAGGCTATCACCACGTCCTTCAAGCATATTTTGCGCAAAATATACTGCACCATAGCCTGTAGCTTGTGTACGGCCGAGTGAGCCACCCCAAGGAATTTTTTTACCCGTCAGTACACCATCAAAACTTCCGGTTAGGCGCTTGTATTGGCCATACATATAACCAATTTCACGAGCACCCACGCCAATGTCGCCAGCTGGTACATCGGTTGTTGGACCAATATGTCGGTAGAGTTCTGACATGAAAGCCTGACAGAAACGCATAATTTCATTATCAGATTTACCTTTAGGATCAAAATCACTTCCACCCTTGCCGCCGCCAATTGGCAAGCCTGTAAGTGAGTTCTTGAAAATCTGCTCAAAACCTAAAAATTTGATGATGCCGCCATAAACGCTTGGGTGAAAACGGATACCGCCTTTATATGGACCAAGCGCAGAGTTAAACTGGATTCGATAACCTTTATTCACCTGCACTTGGCCATGATCATCCACCCAGGCGATACGGAACATAATTTGACGTTCTGGCTCTACGATGCGCTCGATGATGCCATTTTTTCTATATTTTGGATATTTATCCAATAAAGGGCGTAACGAAGTTAAAACCTCGTCGACAGCCTGATAAAATTCAAATTCAGCAGGGCCTGACTTTTCAATCTGGCAATTGCTTCTGCTACATACGGCATGTATTGCTCCTAAAATCTAAAATTGCACCAAATTGGGGCTATGTAATATTGTGCACCATAATTGAACAAAAAAACTTAATAGAGTATTTTGAGACGGTGCGAGCAGTGGATTTTAACAATAGGTTTTCTCTTGTCCGGCGGTTAAAAAGGTACTAAAGCTATTAAATTGCTTAATTATTAACTTGTATTCATAATTGAGCATAAATATTAATAACCTTATTATTTTTTATGTATAGGATTTCATTCGGCAAATGGTATCTGAAATGCCTGTATGGGCAACAGCTGCAATGTGGAGTGTTGAATCTTTGGAAATTTCCTTTTTTGCTGGATTTTAAATAAACTAGACTGATACTTTGATCAATGTAATGGCAGCATTTCTTGCACGTCCTGCAGCTCCTGATCCAGGGCTTAATCTTTCAATTAGTGCGCCGCCTTCAAATATAATCGTTAGTTGTTGGCCTAATGTTTGAGCATCTTTTATCCTTGCCATCTCAGCCAGCTTCGATAAATACTGTTGAAGTTCATTTGAAAGCACAACAGAATAGTGATGAACAGGGTGAGTTGGATCAGAAACTCTACAGAGCCAAGATGAAATGGTAAGCCATTAAACTCTGGAGTAGTTATCCATTGTTCATATAAATCACAAAGCAGATATAGCACATCTTTAGAATGGCTTTTATTATCAGCGAGTTTTTCATTTATCCAAGTATAGAAGCGATTAGATTTTTCTTTTAGGTACTCTATGATCAGTTCATTCTTACTCGGAAAGTATTTATATAGTGTTGCTTTTGCTATACCTGATTCTGCAATAATAATATCAACGCCAGATGCATGAATACCGCGAGTTTCAAATAATGTTATTGCCATGTTTAATATCTTTTCACGCATATTTTTCATATCAATTCCTTGTAAATTAATTGTATTTACAAAACTCTATAATGGGTTATTCATCAATTTTTGCGGATACAGGCAATTTGCATAACTGAGTACGTTTTTAAGGCTTTCAGCCATATTGATATCAACTTTACCTTCGTTTATAAATGAAATAAATGCCTCACGCTCTTGTGGTTGCAACATCGCAGCCTGAGGCAGCTGGCAGTCACCATTTTTCATAGCTTTGTATACATTAACAAGATTCGAAACTGTTTTTCTTCCCGATTGATTAAGTGAAACATCTGCTGTGATGCCTGTGGATTTGCTCCGTAGATTACTGCATTTTTTGTGCTTGGTTTTAATAAAACAATCGCGAGTCCCATAATGGCTGTAATCATCAGAAAATATAATGACATCTGCAATTTCTTGGTTTCATTTTGCGGTGACAAAAATTTTTTAGTGGATTGATTAACCAGTTCCCATGGCTTTTCAGAGCAGTTCTGTACTTGAAGCTTGATAGCTCCGATCACTAAAAACAGAATCTGATCGGCAACAATCTCAGAAATGTCTAATTTCAACCGGGAAGTTTCGGCTTCGATCAGATCTTTCAATATCTGAATATCCTCAATTGAAAGATTTGCCTCTTTTCCGATTACGTCTTTTCCAACGCGTTGTTTGTTCCAACTGCTTAAGATTCCAGAGAGGCCAGTCAACCTCGCTACAGGGGATTTTCCAGCTTTCTGGAGTTGCATATTAAAACTATCTGATTTTAGAAACTCAGAGGCCATGATTTTCAACATCTCAAATTATTCATAAAAAAATACTTGCAATCTAGAAACTAATACAGCAAACTAAAAATGAACAGACCTGTCTGCATACTAAGCGAATGTTTTGATAATCGCAACTATAACCCTATTTATTATTCTGAGGAATTTATGAAAACTGCAACGATTGATAATCAGCTTGCTGACTGGCGCGACAAAGTCCTAAAGCTGGAGTCAGAAGTTAAGAAAGTCATTGTCGGTCAAGATAAAGCGATCAAACTCATGAACATCGCAATTTTTGCGCGCGGCCATGTTTTGCTTGAAGGCGGTGTCGGTGTTGGTAAAACAACATTACTGCAAGCGATTACACGTGGCATAGGCGGAGCGTATGAGCGTATTGAAGGTACGGTCGATCTCATGCCGAATGACCTTATCTACCACACTTTCCTTGGTTCAGATGGTCGCCCTCAAATTGATGAAGGTCCGTTGTTACACGCTGGTGAAAACCTGTCAGTTTTCTTCTTTAATGAAATAAATAGAGCAAGACCACAAGTGCATGCATTGATGCTTCGAGTGATGGCAGAGCGCCATATCTCTGCTTTCAAAAAAGAATATCGTCTACCGCACATGCTTGTTTTTGCAGACCGTAATCAAGTAGAGAAAAATGAGACTTTCGAAATTCCATCTGCAGCACGAGACCGCTTCATGATGGAGATTCCAATTGAAATCCCTGTTGATAGAGAAATTCGTAAATCATTAATTTTCAATACACGTTTTCAGCACGCAGAAAAACTCACTCAGCAAGTAGAAAGCGAAATTTTGCATTTTGATCAGTTGAATGACTTTTCTGATAATTTACAAAATCATATTCAGACCAGCGATGTGATTGAAGAATATGCACTCGACCTATGGGATGCCACACAGAACCCTGCAATGTATGGGATTAAGCTGGATACTGTAGATGTCAGCAAACTGATTCAGGCTGGCGCCAGTCCGCGTGGTATGGCTATGCTGTTAAAAGCGGCAAGAGTACACGCCTGGATGATGCAGCGAGAAGATTTATATCCTGAAGATATTCATGCCGTGTTTCATGAAATCATTTCACATCGACTGGCCTTTAACTCGATGTATGAGAGCCGCAGAACTGCTCTGGCGCGCGAGCTAAGTGGGCATATCCTAAGCCAAGTAACCGTTCCAGCCAGAGTGTAGTGATGATAGCGAATTACGTAAAGCCGTTTGCTTATTCAACGCCATGGAAATCCAGCAGTGTGCATTTCGGTGACCATCGTGGCACACAGCGTGGATTAGGGGATGATTATCGGGGGAATGTGTCACTGGTAGATTACCCTGATGCACGACGTATGGATTTGCGCCAGACCTTGCGCGACCCCTATGAACAAATTCAGGTAAAAACGTTTAACCAAAACAATACGACCCCTTTGTTTGCCATATGCGACGTTTCCAGCTCCATGCAATTTGGATCTAGGCAACGCAAGCTGGAACTCGCCATGCATATTGCTGCGTCAATCGCTTATTCCGCACATGGCATGGGTGATTTATTCAGCTTAATTGCTTATAACAACCACGTCATTGAAGACCTCACATTGCCCTTAAGTCACCATCTATTTAACAGCCTTGAAGTCATTGACCAGCTTAGTGATTACCAAAGCAAACTCGCTGGTTCTGAAGGTGTTGCAGATGTGCCTATGTACTTGAGTCAGCATCGTTCTTTGGTATTTTGGATTTCAGACTTTCATATGCCGCTGGAGTTGATTGAAAAAACCTTGAATGCGATGTCGGCACATCAAGTAGTACCCATAGTGTTATGGGATGACCGCGAGCATAAGAACCTTCCGCAGTTCGGTTTCGGAAATCTGATAGACCCGGAGACAGGCTTGGCGCGTACATTGTTTTTCAGAAAATCGTTACGTGATCAGTTTATTGAAGCATTTAACACAAGGCGAGAAGCACTTGATCGCCTGTTTTTAAAGTTTGATTATCCGCCGCTATATCTTCAGGGAGAGTTTAACCCTGAAGCTCTTACTAATTATTTCGAACAATATACATAAGCTTATGATGACCTTACTACCAAAATTACTGCTGCTTATCGCATTGCTATTTCAAAGCGCGATAATCTGCGCTGAGGATAACGCAATAGCAATTTCTAACCTTACCAATCCGGCACGAAGTACTGGCATTCAAATCGGCGACGTATTGCAAAGAAGCATGACGTTTGAGACGGCGACACCGCAGAATATGATCAGCAAAGCATTGCCCGCCAAAGGTACGCGCAATGATGAGGTGGAATTGATCGCCGCAAGCATTGTACGTTTGAAAGAAGGTAGCAAAAATCAATATAAGCTTGAGTTGAACTATCAAGTGTTTACCAACGCCACAAGATCCAAGGTAATGGCACTGCCTGCACAAACTATCAAGATATCCAGCACTGAACAACTCGTTTTGCCTGCATGGCGCTTCTGGTTCTCGCCACTGGTTGAGACTGGCATTGTTAATGCAAAGGCTAACGTACAGCCTCAAGTAAAAGCGCCGACTATTGATCTCAATCAGCATGCACTGGGTTTAAAGGTATTTTCTGTAATGCTGATACTTTCAATAATCGGCTTGATTTATGTGAATGCCGATACCCAATGGTTACCGTTCTGTAAAGGTAACTTTGCCCGTGCGCATAAACAAATAAAGCGAATCAGCAGAAGCAAAGTGACTGATATAAACAGACTTAAAAAAGCGTTATTCAGCTTGCATTCGTCATTTAATAAAACCTACGGCAGCAATCTATTCGCTAATGATGTTGGTGATTTTGTCTCCGAACACCCAAAATTCATGCCATTGCAGCAGCAGATACTCGAATTTTTCACCTTATCGAATCAATCACTTTTTTCCCGTCATCGTCAGGATGATCGCGAGATGCTGCTGAAACTTCTTTCCATCAGCAAAAGTTTAAGAGATTGTGAAAGAGGTGTTTGATGACATTACTTAATCCATGGGCCTTACTTCTGTTGCCCATTATTGCTATTCCGTTTTGGCTTAAAAGCAGTCAGGGTCAGATGTATTCCTGGCTGGATATTGTGCCGCACGACAAGTTTTCTGAAACAGCCAACTTGATTTTGAAGATCATTACATCGCTGCTTTTGGCATCTATTGTGATTGCACTGGCATCACCTCGCGGCCCAGACCAGAAAATTACTAAAACCGGTAAAGGTGCGCAAACAGTTATGGTGATTGACCGCAGCGTCAGTATGGACCATCCATTTGCTGGTGATGCCAGCAGTGGAAGAGCTGCAGAGATTAAATCGGCAGCAGCCAGAAGGCTGATCACAAAGTTCATTGATTCAAGACCTGATGACATGATGGGTGTGGTTGGCTTCACCAACTCAGCATTGTATGGCGTCAAAATCACTAGCAATCGAGATGCCATTCATGCAGCTATTAATGCTGCAACAAGTTCTGCGCTGAATCAAACCAATATTGGTTCTGGTCTGACTCAAGCCGTGAGCCTGTTTGATACCATCGAAAACTCAGGCTCGCGAGCGATTATTCTGCTTTCTGATGGGGCTGGCAAAATTAGCCCGCGCGTAAAACAGAAAATCAAGGAGTCGCTGGAGACCAGAAAGCTCAACTTGTATTGGATTGTATTACGTGAACCCGATGACATCAGCATATTCTCACCAACTAATAGCCAGTTCGCAGAGGGTTCGGAACCTGCACCTATAGAATTGGATAAGTTCTTCAAGTCACTCCGTATTAAATATAAAGCCTATGAGGCTGACAATCCTGCCGCCTTGCAGTCAGCCATACAGGATATTAATGCACGTGAAAAAAAGAAAATTCAATACTCAATCTCCATACCTGGGCATGATTATGCAGATGATTTTATTGTGATCGCTCTTTTCTTGAGCTTATTGATTTTAGTTGCTAAAAATTTGAGGGTACATTCATGGCAAGTCGAATAAATATAATTAACGGAGCATTGGCAGTGTTTTTATTAGCTGGCTTAGCTGGTACTGGCTATGAAGTTTATCAATACCGAAAGTTTCAACGTCTCAACATTACGTTGCAATCCGGGCAGGTATTAAAAAATGATGCATACCCCTTACATTCCAAATTTTCTGCAGCCTATTTTCAGGGTAGTAAAGAGGACTATAAGCATGCGGTACAGACTTATGGTCAGGTTCTGGAGATACAGTCAAAATCTGGCAATCCTGATGCGGTGCTTCAGGGGCGTATTCAGTACAACATCGCAACCAACTTGTTTTTATTTGGCTTGAGCCGAGACTTGAATGATGATGGGTCACTTAAAGAAGAGTCTAAATACAGTTTTCAGCAAGCAAAAGCTGCTTTTGAACAGTCGCTTCGGTTAAACCCAGAAGATCGAAGGGCAAAATTCAATCTTAGCCTGTTAAATTCAGTAACCCCTATCAATATGAAAAACGCACCTAAAGATCAATCTGGTGTGGAACTCAGTAATATACCGGTAGGCTTACCATGAATAAATTCATATCCTTATTAAAAAGCAACTACGAAAGCTTGTTGCTAATGGTAGTCACTTTGTTATTACTGCTTGCAATTTACAAACCGCATATACAGCTTAAGCAGGACGTGCATAATTATCTGCTAATTGCCGATGTGTCACAAAGTATGAATGCACAGGATATTAAGTTAAACAATAAGACAATAAGTCGCATGGATTACACCAAACATCTTATGAAGCGCGTTGTTGAAACCTCTTCTTGCGGCACTTATATCAGTTTAGGTGTGTTTGCAGCAGAAAATGTTGGTTTACTGCTCATGCCACTTGAGGTTTGTGCAAATTACGATGAGATTATTGACTCTATTGATCATTTGGAATGGAGAATGGCATGGCGCGGTAATAGCCGGCTAAGTTTTGGCGTAAAGTCAGCCGAAAGCATGTTTGATTACTTGAATATTCCGGCAACAATGCTTTTCTTCACAGATGGCGACGAGGCGCCTAAGGTAAATGCTATTAACATATTGGATTTAAGTGGTGTGCAAATTGGTAAGAACTTACTGTTCGTTGGTGTGGGTGGGCATCAACCTGTACCAGTGCCACGATACAACTCAAGTAATAAGTGGATAGGCTATTGGTCCTCTGATACTAAAGAAAATTCTGCAGGTGCAGTAGGTAATACCTATAGTGATAGTGGTAAAGATGAACCAGATCCAATAGTGGCTTAAGCTGAGTATGATCGTTATCTTTCTCAGCTTGATTCTGAGTATTTGAAACAATTATCAGCAGAAATCAAGGGAGGCTACATAGAAGGCCAAGATACTCAAGAGTTCTATACTACTATTCAAACTCAAAAGCCTTCTGCTAGTTTTGTGTCATCGTATTCATTGAAGTGGTTGTATTTATCATTGGCAATATTGATGTTGCTACTAATTTATGCGCCAATGATTCTTAAACGGACTTTACTAACTTAAATTGGACAGCTTTCTAGGGGCAGGTCAGTGGCAAGCCACTAAAGTCACATTTATATATGCTGCATCTAAGTTGCAATATTTATAGATTCAATCTATGCAAATCACAAAGTTGAAATTGACCTAAATGAAAACTGGTTGAAAATATGTAACTTAGTCAAAAAGCTACAAAATAAACAGAACTGGTTAACGGAACTGAGCCATCTTTTATGCTAAGTGTCCGTTGGCATTTGAAAGAAATTTTAAATCATGGACTGAACCTGTTTTATGAAAAAAATGAACAAGTCCATCCTGCAAAATATTGTAAATAAATAAACGTAACAAGCAGTAAATCAAGCGCGACACATAAAACACCAAAATACAACTAAACCATTTAAAAACTACGCTTTATTTGAATGTAGTAAAAAGTAACACACCAGATAAAGAAATGGTGCATGGGCCTAACTAACTACCTTAGAGCTAATTTAAAACACGGAGTTTATTACATCGGTGGGACGCAATCTTTTATGGAAGATAAACTATATGCACTGCTAGAACTTGGCATTGACCACATGAATATACATAGAGAAGTTTTGGGCCCAGAAAGCCTAAGCCATCTGATTAATAAATAATTCAATTAAAGGTAGAGTTAACATGGGACAGTATCGCAAGCATTGGATAATACTTATTAGTATCGTAGCAATTACATTTTCATTGCTAGGGTATTTAGGCGTAGAAGTTTATCGCAAAGCACCACCAATTCCTGCCCAAGTGATCACAGCAAACGGCAGTGTAATTACCAGCAAAGAACGCATTTTAGACGGTCAAACAGCATGGCAATCTGTTGGTGGTATGCAACTGGGTTCAGTATGGGGGCATGGGGCTTATCAAGCGCCAGACTGGACTGCAGATTGGCTACATCGCGAACTCATTGCATGGCTCAACCTTGCCGCGCAAGAGCAATATGGACAGTCATATGACAGCTTGAACGGTACTGAGAAAAACGCTATACAGTATGCCCTGAAACAAGATTATAGAACCAACGGATACACACTTGAAAAAGACACGTTAGTAGTCAGTGAGCGGCGTGGAAAAGCAATCGTGCAAACAGCGCAATACTATAATCAACTTTTTGGCGGCGATAAGTCATTAACGAACACACGAAAAAACTACGCAATGAAAGAAGTCACCTTGACCGATGAAGAACGTCGTTTAAGGTTAACGGAGTTTTTCTTTTGGACCGCGTGGGCAGCTGCAACTGAGCGATACCCAAATGGTGCTACTTACACCAACAACTGGCCGCATGAACCGCTAATTGATAATAAACCAACTGCTGAAAATATCGTTTGGTCAATTATTAGCATTGTGGTCCTGATTGCCGGTGTGGGGGCTTTGGTATGGGGTTGGGCGTTTTTACGAAAGCAGGATGAAGAAAATATTAATGCACCTATTGCAGATCCAATTTCAACACTTAGCCTTACACCATCGCAAAAATCTTTAGGCAAGTATCTTTTAGTTGTGATCGCATTGTTCACCCTTCAAGTATTTCTAGGTGGATTTACTGCACACTACACTATTGAAGGGCAAAGCTTTTACGGTATAAATACATCAAAATGGTTACCTTATAGTTTAGTGCGGACTTGGCACATTCAAGCAGCATTGTTTTGGATTGCCACGGGGTTTCTGGCAGCAGGTTTGTTTCTTGCTCCAATTATTAATGGTGGCAAAGATCCAAATTATCAAAAAATTGGTGTAGATATATTATTTTGGGCCTTAATATTGGTAGTGATAGGATCATTTATCGGCAACTTTTATGCAATCGCACAAATTATGCCGCCGCAATGGAATTTCTGGCTCGGTCATCAAGGTTATGAATATGTCGATTTAGGTCGCTTATGGCAAATTGGTAAATTTGTAGGCATCGTTCTATGGCTGATTTTAATGATGCGCTGCATTGCGCCAGTGTTAAGAAAACCCGGCGATAAAAATCTTTTAGCCTTGCTAACTGCATCCGTTGTAGCAATTGGCTTATTTTATGGCGCTGGTTTGTTTTATGGTGAGCGAACACATCTTTCAGTCATGGAATATTGGCGTTGGTGGGTGGTGCATTTGTGGGTTGAAGGCTTCTTTGAAGTTTTTGCAACAACAGCGCTAGCTTTCATCTTTTGTAGCATGGGACTGGTGTCACGCACACTGGCAACATCAGCTGCATTGGCATCGGCATCTTTATTTATGTTGGGCGGAATTCCTGGAACTTTTCACCATCTTTACTTTTCAGGCACCACAACACCAGTAATGGCAATTGGTGCCACATTTAGTGCGCTAGAAGTCGTGCCACTCGTGGTGTTGGGTTATGAAGCTTGGGAAAATTGGCGGCTTAAAGAGCGTGCAACATGGATGGAAAGGATTAAATGGCCGCTCTTGTTTTTTGTAGCAGTAGCCTTTTGGAATATGCTTGGTGCAGGCGTATTTGGATTTATGATTAATCCGCCAATTTCCCTTTACTATATACAAGGTCTTAATACCACAGCAACGCATGCTCATGGTGCTTTATTTGGAGTTTATGGTTTCCTAGCCCTTGGTTTTACATTGCTGATTCTGCGGTACATTCGCCCTGATTTTGTGTTGAGCGACAAGTGGATGAGGACAGGATTTTGGTGGCTAAATTTTGGACTCGTTTTAATGCTTTTTACCAGTCTTTTACCGATAGGCATCATCCAATTTTTTGCCAGCGCATCAAAAGGCTTATGGTACGCACGTAGTGAGGTTTTTATGCAGCAACCTATTATGAGTACTTTACGCTGGGTTAGAACAGTTGGAGATTTAGTGTTTATTGTTGGCGCCCTTGCGGTGAGCTGGCAAGTTTTGAAAGGGCTTTATTTTAATAAAGCATAAAACTTGAGCATGAAATTTTCTTAAAATTGAATCGCCACTAGCTTACGAAACGCTTTTTAACCATACTTAGCCAGTCAGAATGGCTGATTTGTCGCGCTTACGAGCGCTTAAGTGACAAATTCATATAAACCTGACAGATTCTTAATGAGTATTAATAATAAAATTATGGTTATTTATGGCAGAAACTATCAATATTGGCGAAATTGCAGCCAAAATCTCAAAAGATAACTTTAAGCATTTTTTGTGGGAAACATATCAGAAACGTGATGATAACTTTGGATGTACTAATGAGAAACATGTGGGGGCAGGTGCTAAGCAAAAAAACGCATCCTGGCAATGTTGTATTTTTTTATGAAGATCCATATCTCGGGAAAAAAATATATCTACATACAGATCTTAAAAGCTATGCAGCTGACTCAATAACCCCAACAAGTCTTAGAAGCGCGTTTAAATCTTTGTGTGAATCGACCAAGATGCAGTAGACACTTTTAAGCCTCATATCATCAGGTGAAAATCAAGCATTCTTTTATAGTTAATATGATGAAAACTCTTATGAGGCTTAAAAATTTACTGTTTGCCCTGAATTATTTGAAATCATGTAATCCCGAAACATTATTAATTACAATATCTTTACCATTAACTGTAATAAGCCCCGCATTTTGTAGCTTTTGCATGACACGTGAAAAAGTTTCTGGGGTAATGTTAAGCATAGATGCAATTATTGTTTTATTAGTGGGCAGTCTAAAACAATCTGAACCTGTGAAGGTTCTGCTAATTTGTAATAAATAATCTGTTATTCGCTTTGTGCTATTCTGCAAGCAAATAGATTTTATATCCTTAACCAGTTGGTAATTTCGTGTAGAGAATACTGACAACATACGACCTGCAAGTTTTACATCTGTATCTATAATATCCAGAATTGCTTCCTTGGAAATTAACAAAGCCTGTGAGTCTTTCACTGTATATGCATACATTGAAAAAGTATGATCAGAAAATATAGACTCCTCACCAAAGCTTTGTCCTGATTGAATTAATCTGATTACTTTCTCTGATCCATCTAAAGATGCCACCCCAAGCTTAACTTGCCCTTTAAGCAGCAAGTAGAATCCATGCGCTTGTTTGTTCTGATTAAACAGAATAGCATCACGCGAAACATCTAAAAACTTAGTCTTGTTTGTCAATAAAGCAATTTGTGTGGGGAAAAGATCAGAGAATAAGTGAAACTCTGATAACCGCTCAGCCATCTGTGTCTTAGTCATTGAAGCATCCTTATTTTGCTTGCTTTAGCCCAGATTTGATATTTATCTTTGCTGGAATTTGATATATAAAATATAACCAAAAATCTAAATTAATTGTTATTAACTGTTGATAGTTTAGATACATTTTTAAACTGCTTTTAAAGTCTTTGGTTGCATAAGGATGTGGGTCAACGGCGCTTCCTGTTGTAGTAAATCCGCCAAGGTGTACTTATCTAGCACAGTAAATAGTGCAACCTGCGCTTCTCGCAGAATCCCCATCAATTTGCAATTAGGTCGTATACAACAGCTTTCTTCATTATCCATACATGGTAACAACGCTGTGTTACCTTCAGAATATCGAATCATTTCACCAATATTCACCGTATCTGGTTTTCGTACCAGACGTAAACCGCCGCCCTTACCGCGAACAGTTTCTATATATCCGCGCTGTGCCAATTGATGCACTACCTTGGTTAAGTGGTTTTCAGAAATTTCATATGCTCTTGCTATATCAGAAATTGTTGCCAACTTAGATTTCTGGAGACCTAAGTAAATCATTACTCGAATTGAGTAATCAGAGAAATTTGTAAGGTGCATAATTTCAGTCCGTTAAAAGATGTATTAATAATATTGCTTATGAATAAATATCATGGTAAATTAAAGATGTATTTTACATACACCTTATAGAATGTCCATTAAAACTTACAATTAACTGCTTTTTTCAATTGAATAGATGTATTGAAAGGTTATTTTGCGAGTGATTGATAACCCATAGCGATGAATATTTTTATGTGAATTCAATTGATGATGAACATGATTATTAGAACTTTTGCGCAGACGTTGCGCTTATTCCTTGAAAGGTAAACACATGTCACAGCCACATCTTCATCTACTTCCAGATCAGATTTATCCATTCGATGCGCGCGGCATAGCCAAGCGATTTCGACATGCAGCTATCTTCGGTGCGTTAGACACGTTGCATAGCGGTGAAATTATGCGTTTCGTCAATGATCACGATCCATTGCCGCTTTTGAATCAGCTTGAGCAGCGATATGGTGAAACTGTCAGTATTGTTTATAAGCAACGTGAACCTGGGACGATTGTGATTGATTTCGTTCGCACATAAGCTCTAGGAATCAACTTTGCTGCAATTTCAAGTAGCAATTACTCTACTGGCGTTTATCGCTGCATCTACCTTTGTTTTGTCAAAGAGCGGTGCGGCGATTGTCAGTTACCACATTGTTTTAGCTATAGGCATCGTACCTTTGATATTAGGAGCGATGGTGCATTTCTTACCTGTGTTATCGCGCAGTAAAAATCCAGGTAAATTTATTAGGTTGTTACCTGTTATAGCACTGTTCGGAGGTTTCTTAGTCACCAGTAATTTTGCTTATCCACAAGCATTGTCAGCTGGTCGCTATGTCAGTGCTACTACTATCATTATTGCAGTGTCAATTCTTGGGAGTTGGGCATATCGCTTAAAAGTAAATGCGATTGGTAAACCACACCCTTGTCTAGATTGGTATCTGGCAGCCATGTTATGCATATTTATAGCAGTTGGTTGCATAATCATGGGTTATTTTATTCCCGAACAGCGCTCTGCATTGCGTATGCTGCACATCCACTTCAACACCTTGGGATTTATTGGCATCACAGCACTCGGCACACTGCAAGTGCTGCTGCCCACAGTCACGCAACGCTCTGATCCTGAAGTAGCTGCACGCATGCGTAAACATCTGAAATGCGTAGTCGCCGGAATTGTGATCACGGCCTGTGGTTCCGCATGGCACCGCAATTTTGCATGGATTGGACTGATATTGCTGGCTATCCCGTTATTCGATATATTAAAGACATGGCTAAAACTTTATTCTAATGTCATATTCAAGGTACATGGCGCTGTCCCATTACTTGTAGCAGCCCTGTGTGGATATTCAATAACCTTAATTATCGGATTAACTCACGCCTATCATCAACAAAGCTTTAGCCCGGTTGCGACTTTCATTATCGCCTTTCTAATGCCGCTCGTGACGGGTGCTGTCAGTTATTTGCTGCCATTATGGATGCGTCCAGGGCAACAAACGCCCTGGCATCAGGCAGCCAGGAAGCGATTGGGATTTGGAGGTGGTATACGAGCATTGTTGTTATTGACAGGAGGGGTAATGGCTGGATTTGGCTATGAAATTGGCTGGTATTTAGCAGTGTTTACTACAGGTATATTTGTTGTTCAGACATTTTCTTTATTTTTACAGCATACTAAGATACCTGAGTAACAGTCTTAATGCTTGTTCAAGCTTTAAAGCAATCACCTCTGTATTATTTGCCATATGACACAAAAAGCAAGTTGCAGTGCATGGTGACGTTACATTCACAATCATCCATCCAACAACCATTCTCTGCGCACCAAAAAGTAATTTTCAAAAGTCACTAAGCCATTAAAGCAGCATTTAATGGGTGTTTGGAGCAGTTATTCCTAGTTCTAAGCACCATTGCTCGTACAAACACCTTGACCAAAATCAAATTGTTCTGATTAACAGAAAATGACAGAAAATCATGACATGTTTTTAATCATATTAAGCATGCAATGACCAGTAATTTGAGCAATCCCTTTTATTAACCATAACGTATATTCAGTGTCGCATTGTAACTATTACATATGCAACGCTAATTGCAATGGTGGTTTTAATTTTAGCTTCTTCCATCGCTTGCGGCACCAACTTCAACTAACGTTTTAGGAGATAAAAATGCAATGGATCGAACCAGATTTTTGTGATCTACGTCTTGGCTTTGAAGTAACCGCCTACGTGTACGTGCGCTAGGTAATACAGGACGCGGCATTTTGCCGCGTCCATAATTAAAATAAGAAAGTCTTTATATGTCTGAGCATTTTCATTTTCAGCCAGAAGACCGCCCGCGACTGGATTCCAAGTATCTACTGCGTTGGGAGAAGTCACAGGATGCCTATGTACTGCTCTACCCTGAGGGCGTTATCAAGCTAAATACTACAGCTGCGGAAATCCTTAAGCGCTGCACGGGCGAATCTACGACCGCTAATATCGCTACCGAACTCAAGGCGCTATTTGTCTACAACGCTGATATAGAAAACAGTATTTACAAATTTTTGGAGATAACACATGGCAAAGGATGGATTCGAAGTTAGTCTGGACGGGCAAGGCAAGCCAATGTGGCTTGTGTTAGAACTTACCTACCGTTGCCCGCTCAAGTGTGTGTGGTGTAATAATCCACTAGATTTTGACCAGTATGGCAAGAAAGAGTTGAGTACCGAGGAATGGAAGCGGGTACTTCGTGAGGGGCGCGAACTCGGTGCCCTGCAACTTGGGTTTTCAGGTGGCGAGCCCATGTTACGCGATGATATCGAAGAGTTGGTGGCAGAGGCGGAGCGCCTGGGCTATTACACTAATCTTATTACTTCCGGTGTTGGACTAACACCTGAACGACTTAAAGCGCTGAAGCAAGTAGGTCTCAAGCAGATTCAATTAAGTCTGCAATCTGCAAATCGTGACTTAACCGATGAACTGGTAGGAGCAAGAGCGCATGATCTGAAAGTTGAAGTAGCGCGTATGATCAAAGCTGAAGGCTTCCCTATGGTACTCAATGTGCCGATATTCAGACAGAACATTGACCAGGTGGATAAAATTCTGGCATTAGCTGAGGACATCGGCGTAGATTATCTTGAACTTGCCAATATTCAGTATTACAACTGGGCGCTGCTCAATCGAGATGAGTTGCTGCCGACCCGTGAGCAGATTGAGCTTGCCGAAGCTGCTGTTAATGCTGCGCGTCAACGGTCAGGGCAGAAGATGACCATTTATTTTGTTATTCCGGATTATTACGAAACACGGCCTAAGGCATGCATGAATGGCTGGGGCACCATTCATCTCACCATTGCACCAGACGGTGCTGCTTTACCTTGCCAGGAAGTTCGTGTAATCGAAGGGCTGGAATTTCCTACTGTGCGTGAGCATAGTCTGGACTGGTTGTGGAATGACTCACCACTGTTCAAGAAATTCCGTAGTGATGAGTGGATGAAGGAGCCTTGCCGCACCTGTGACGAAAAAGAAAAAGACTTTGGTGGCTGTCGCTGCCAGGCATTTCTGCTGACCGGCGATGCAACGAATACCGATCCTGCATGCGCCAAATCACCACATCACCATGTGATTGAAATGGCAATCAGCAAGACACGACAGAAACATCACGAGCCTCGCCCCTTGGTCAGGCGGCAAATTGGAGCAGTCACTACGATGTTTATGGCGCAGAAATGAAAACACCTTACAATACTGCCACCGGTACGATCGTGCTCGGTCTGTTGCTAACACTGGGACTATTCTTCATCGTCCGCTGGCTAGTGTTGAGAGGTTGATACACGATGGATCAGATTGTCGACTTTTTACTTCGCTGGATACATCTTTTTGCCGGCATAATTTGGGTTGGGCATAACTACGCCAGCGTGATTCAGCGACCAAACTTCCGACCACCCGGGAAAGAAGATTTGGGCGACGAGCAAAGCACTGTTTATATGACTTTGCTCGGACGTGAACACGGCACTTTCAGATACGCGGCTATCGTAACTTGGTTGGCTGGTGTTGGTATGTTGTGGCAACGTGGAGTGCTGATTGATGCAATAACGTTGAAAGGCTATCTGGCCGTTATCGGCATTGGTTTTTGGATAGGCACGCTGATGCTGGCTAACCTATGGCTGATATTATGGCCAAACCAGAAGAAAGTGCTAGGTTTCGTTTACGCACCACTTGACGAGCGTGTACGTTGTGCTCGCATCACATTTCTTTCTTCTCGTACCAATACCATGCTCTCCATCCCATTGTTGTTTTTCATGGCAGCCAGCCAGCATGGAGCGGCACTGTTTGCCTGAGTTTTTTAATTATTCTGCGGGCCCAGCCGTTATGCCAGTCACTGTTCTGGCCCAAGCGCAGCAGGAGTTTTTGAACTGGAACGACAGTGGTTTTTCCATGTTAGAAACGCCTTTTACCGGTGACGCTTACAAGAAAATACATAATCATGTGCGCGACAATCTTCGATTACTGCTAAATATTCCAGACAATTATCATATTTTATTTATGCATGGCGGTGCGTCGGCACAATTCTCGCTGATACCACTAAATCTATTGGGTGGGGCAGGGCGAGCTGATTATGTGGAAACTGGCTACTGGTCATGCAAAACTATGCTCGAAGCTAGCCGCTACTGTAATGTCAATATTGCAGCCAGTAGTAGTGCAACCAGATTCGACCGAATGCCCGAAACATGGCACCTCGACTCAAGTGCAGCCTATTGCCACATTACAAGCAATGAAACCGCCAACGGCGTGCAATTCTTTGACATTCCAGACACCGGTGATTTGCCACTAGTTGCAGATATGACATCTGACTTTCTCAGCCGGCCGATTGATGTGCAGCGCTATGGTGTAATTTACGCAGGAGCGCAAAAAAATATCGGTCCAGCTGGTCTTACCATTGTCATTGTGCGCGATGATCTGCTGGGGCGGGCACATCCAGCAACGCCAGCGGTATTCAATTATAAGAATCAGGCTGAAGCAGGTTCTATGCTTAATACGCCGTTGACCTTTTCTATCTATTTAACTGGATTGGTACTACGCTGGATTACCGACATGGGTGGTGTCGTGGCTATGGCGAATAACAGTGCGCAGCGAAGTGCGCAATTGTATCAAGTCATTGATTCCAGCAAAGGTTTTTATCAATGTTCAGTGCAACCAGCCCACCGATCATGTATGAATGTTTGCTTTACGCTCGCTAATGATGCGCTCACGCCATCGTTTCTGTCCTTAGCTGCTGAAGAAGGATTGTTGAATCTGAAGGGTCATCCCATGGCTGGTGGCATTCGCGCCAGCATCTATAATGCAATGCCAAACGCTGGTGTAATAGCACTCATCAGCTTTATGCAGCATTTTGCAGATATGCATTGGCATCATGTATAAGTGTCTATTTTCAGCCGCATCTAAACTGGGTATGCCAAATGCTCGCAAACTGGCAGCACATTCAATTTGGCTAGCCGCGATCACTTCTAGAGTAGAAACGCCGCAAACCTTGCGGCGAAATGTCATGGGATTATCTTTCCCAGGCCCAGTTGGGCTGGCAGCTGGATTTGATAAACATGGCACGCTCTTTAGCTGCTTAGCACCGCTTGGTTTTGGTTTTGCAGAAATTGGTTCTGTTATTCCACTGCCAGAGCAGCAGCGTAGCCTGGGACTCGATAGGGTAGTTTCCCATTTATCTAAAAATATCAGACCACATTCAATTCCACTTGGGGTGAGCATCAGCATGAACCGCATAACCCAGCCTGAAAAGATGGTCAACGATTATATGATATGCATGGAAAAACTCTGGGAGTTTGCCGACTACATAACTCTTAATTTAGGTGTACGAGCCGGACCCGATCTGCATCAACCAGAGTTTCGTGCCACATTGTTGACCTTACTGGCAGCGGCCAAGGACAAGCAAGTGCTGATGGCGGCTGAGAGTGGTCGGGTTTGTCCTATTGTTGTAAAAATTGATCAGAATCGTGGAGATACAAATAATCTATTATCCTGTGTGCGTGATTATGCATTTAATGGATTGATTCTGAGTGGTGATGAGCATATCCATGATAAAAAAGAAGTGCTTGCCAATTTGCAACGCGTGTTAAATAAGACGCGTGACAGCATGCCAGTTATTTCAGTGGGAGGAATTCGTACCCCGCAGGATGTTGTTGACCGCTTATCAACTGGTGTCTCACTTGTGCAGATTTATAGTGGACTCGTCGAGGCAGGGCCTTTATTGCCAAGGCGAATTAATGCTTACCTGTCAAATTTTGGAGTTGTTAATCAGATTTAACAGCATCTAAATTCCATCCCTCGTGCTGAAAATACTTACCGTAATTTCGTAAAGACTGTAACACGCCTAGTGCTCCAACTCGTTGCGCTTGAATGTTCTTAGATGTTCGCATTAGCGTCACACCATCTAGCAAATCGACCAAGACAACCCTATGAAACGCACTATCTGCATCTTTAGCCAATTTGCAATTTCTCACAATCTCAGCAGCATTTCTTTCTATCACAATTGCTATTCGATGATAATCATTAGCGCTAAGGCGTCCTTTAATAATATCATTTTGTCTGGCAGAAATGGCTTGGCGAATATTGTTCATTCCTAGCTTCACCACTTCATCTGTTTTCCATTTTTCACCTGGTTTCAAAACGTGCATAGATGGCTCTGCGTTTGATTGACTTTGATGTTTGTGTTGGTGTTCATTCGCATAGGCCGGTGTGGTAACCAATATCAGACATAGAGCGCTTAATAAGTTAATGCCTCTCCATAAAAAAGCTGCAGTCAGCATATTCAATTTATCCTTTTAAATAGTACTTACATTTACTGATAATTATTACTAAAACAACTTAAAGTATTCTTAAAATATACATGTTATGTATTAAGAATGATCAAAACCCGAGTGATTTCCAGATCTCGTCAACTTTAGTTTTCACTTCGGCGGGCATAGTAATTGGGCTGCCCCATTCACGGCTTGTTTCGCCAGGCCATTTATTGGTTGCATCTATACCCATTTTGCTGCCGAGACCACTCACTGGCGAGGCAAAATCAAGATAGTCAATCGGGGTGTTATTTACCAACAAGGTGTCACGTATAGGGTCAACACGAGTCGAGATTGCCCAAATCACCTCCTGCCAGTTGCGGATATTCACATCATCGTCCACTACTACTATGAATTTAGTGTACGTGAACTGGCGTAGAAAGCTCCAGATGCCAAACATGACAGGTTTAGCATGACCGGGGTAAGATTTTTTAATCTGCACCACCGCCATACGGTAGCTGCAAGCCTCAGGAGGCAGATAAAAGTCGGTGATTTCTGGAAACTGTTTTTGTAGTAACGGAACGAATAATTCATTAAGGGCTAATCCCAAAATGGCAGGCTCGTCAGGCGGTTTTCCAGTATAGGTAGAGTGGTAAATCGGGTTATGTCGCATAGTAATGCGATCAATAGTAAAAACTGGAAACCAGTCTTGTTCGTTGTAATAACCAGTATGGTCACCGAATGGCCCCTCTAGCGAATGCTCATAACCAGTTGCGTGTGATTCATCTGGGTAGATATGCCCTTCAAGCACAATTTCGGCTGAAGCAGGAACAAGCAAGTCGCTACCAATAGCCTTGACCAGTTCAGTGCGGCTTCCACGCAGTAAGCCAGCAAATTGATATTCAGAAAGGCTATCGGGAACTGGTGTAACTGCTCCAAGTATGGTTGCAGGATCAGCGCCCAAAGCAACAGCCACCGGATAGGGACGGCCTCGATTGCGCTCACAATGATCACGAAAATCGAGGGCACCGCCACGCTGAGCTAACCATCGCATGATCACTTTATTACGCTTCAGCACTTGCTGGCGGTAGACACCAAGATTCTGACGCTCTTTATTTGGCCCTTTTGTGATCACCAGCCCCCAAGTAATCAGGGGTGCAATATCTCCTGGCCAGCAGTGTTGAATTGGCAACCTTGCCAAATCGACATCATTGCCTTCCCACACAATATCCTGACACGGTGCAGAGCGTAATACTTTTGGGCTCATGTTCCATAATGATTTGACCTGCGAGCGCAGACCTAGCATATCTTTGAATCCGTTGGGCGGCTCAGGGTCTTTAAGCATGGCCAACACATGACCATAGTTGCGTAGCTCGCTTACATCCGCAGCACCCATACCTAGCGCAACACGTCTCGGAGTACCAAAAAGGTTAGCCAGCACGGGCATGTGGTGGCCTGCTGGATTTTCAAACAACAGGGCCGGACCCCCAGCACGCAGGGTGCGGTCACACAGCTCAGTCATCTCTAAATATGTAGAGACAGGTGATTTAATACGCTTAAGTTCACCCATCTGTTCCAGCTGAACTATGAAATCCCGCAAATCCTGATAAGCCAAATCAGCCACCCGCCAAGTTGTTCTGAGTGGCTGCAGTCAGCCCTTCCCAGCGAGGTGCCAGCTTATGCGGCACACCTAGCAAGTCGATAACGCGGCTGACAGTTTGGTCGATTATATCGGCTATAGTTTGTGGTCGATGGTAAAAACATGGCAATGGCGGGTAGATAATGCCACCCATTTCGGTGACACTGGTCATGTTGCGTAAATGAGCCAGATTGAAGGGTGTTTCACGTACCATTAAAATCAGTTGGCGACGCTCCTTGAGCATGACATCAGCAGCCCGTGTAATCAGGTTGTCTGATAAGCCGTGTGCCACCGCTGCTAATGTTCTCATCGAGCACGGTGCCACGACCATACCATCAGACTGGAATGAGCCGCTGGCAATAGATGCACCTATATTGTTGATATGATGCGTCACTTCTACTAATGCTTCAAGCTGCGGGAGACTCATATCAAGCTCGTGCTGTATATTAAGCAGCCCGGATTCTGACACCACCAGATGTGTTTCAATCTCCGGCATATTACTGAGTACTTGCAGCAGACGTACGCCATAAGTAGCCCCAGAGGCGCCTGTAATGGCAACGATCAGTCGTTTGGGTTTAGTGAGCATGGGGTAGAGGGTAGCGAAGGCAATTCTTCATCCATTTTTGTAATTACTAGCTCAAGTACAGCTTGCGCCATATCGGAATCGAAGCCCGTATGATAGATTTTTTTCACACCATACTGGTTCAGCAGATGGTAGCTGTCCGGTTCTATGTCATGTTTAGCCAGACAAGCTTTAGTGCAAGCGAGGGGGCAACCATCAAGTGCAACAATTGGGCGGCCAGAATGTGCAATTTTCACCAAGTGCGGCACGTTTCCACCTACTCCCGCAATGCAGGACATTTCCGCTAAACCCCGTTTGTCGAGTTCTAACGCAATATAATTTGCCATTTGCGCCACACTGGAGCAGCCGGAACAGGAATATACTATAGGCAAATTTACATTTTTTTTGCTCATACGAATAGCTCCTTTCATCTAAGTGGGTCAAAACTAAAGTGCATGGTCGCGATTATATCCACAGTCTTTTTTTCATCGTTTTCAACAAGTCTAATGGGGATACGCATTTAAGCTTGAGTATTGGATACTCAATGGCATCCAGCGTATTCTTGGCGACCAATCCCAGTTCTGTATCGCCTTCCACCAGCAGTCGTCGATTAAAAAACAGGGTGTCAGGATCCTCCTTACGCATCGCCAGCAGATAAAAATCATAGGCACTAGCACTAATTATGAGGTCTGGAATCAGATTGCCCTTAGCGGCTGAAAAGCCACTGTTCAGCACAGTGAAGTGCAAACGTAGTCCGGCATCTGTGACGTGTATTGCAATCCGTTTTCCATACAGCGCTTGCAGGTCACCTCGACGAATAACTTGACGTAGCGCCAGATCAAGCACACAGGCAAAGGTGAAAGATGAAGGCCATGTTGGCAGATGTTCAATTAATTTACCTAGCTGAGGTGGAAATGTGTAGATTTTTGGGCTCATGACAGCATCTTAATTGATTGTTCAATACCAGATAGTCCATGCCAATATCCATCACATGGATCATCAAACAGGAATGATGCAAGCGCAGTCTGTGCTTCACTGCTGCTCACTATATTATCAATCGCAGCCCTGAATGCTGCGACTACTTCACCAGTATGATCCGGTTGCGGGCTGATACGCACAACGTCGACACCCAATTGACGCATGTCGTCGATCTCGCTGATCAAATTATGAATGCTGGCAGATTGAGTCTGCGTTCCATTTAATGCCAAAAATGACTGCCCCTCACGTGTTTTAAGTGTCATGCCGCAAGGATGCTCCAGACACTTAAAATGACAATCATCTTTAGGCAGATTATGGCGCCGGGCAGTAAAACAACGTGAAGAGAAAGCCAATGGCAAACGACCATAAGCAAACACTTCAGTTTCCATACCTTGAGGTTTTTTCACTAGTAGCTCAGCCAGCATATAACGCGACAATTCTACTGGCATGACCCAGCGGGTTGCTCCCTGCTCTGCAAGTATTGCGAGCGTCTCACCGTTGTAAGTGTTAATGTGGGGTCCAACGACAAATGGCTTGCCTGTGGATAGGCGTACAGCTCCTATATCGTTGGCTTCTATGCAGAACTGGCCACTACCAGTAAGGCGACGTAACATTTTAAGGTCAGATTCGGACTCTAGCAGTGCCTGCGTGGACAAGACCACTTCTTTGCCAGCGGCAGACAATTTACTGGCCACATCTAACCAGTCACCGAAGCGCATTTCATGGCGACGTGAACAAACCACTTCGCCTAAATAGACAATGTCTGCTGGCCAATTGACAACCTGCTCGTAGAAATCCAGCACGCTTTGACGAGTCCAGTAATAGAGAATAGGGCCCAAAGAGATTTTCATAATATTATTTCCATGGACGATAATAGGCGCCAAGCGTATGTTGCTGCCCCTCCGAAAGTTTGCCTAGCTGTGTCATCCAGTCCTCTTTAGCTACATAATGCGCTGCATCTTGTTTCGCTGCATCAATAGCTGCTCGCCATACACGCGTCACTTGTTCAACATAGACGGGGCTGCGCTGACGACCTTCAATCTTGATGGCGCTGATTCCAATGCGCAACATGTCTGGGATCAATTCTAGTGTGTTGAGGCTGGTTGGTTCTTCCAAAGCGTAATATATTTCATCTTCAACTTCGAAACGACCTTTGCACAAGGTTGGATAGCCGGCATTCTCGTTAGCACTGTATTTATCCAGTAACACGCCATTCAATCGTGATTCCAGTCCATTTGGCGTTTGTTGCCAGCGTACAGCTTTAGCCGGAGAGCATACTCCTGCAGTGTTAGGCGATTCGCCAGTGGCATAGGACGATAGTATGCAGCGACCCTCCACCATCACGCATAATCCGCCGAAGCCGAACAACTCAATCTCAACCGACGTGTTTTTTACGACGTTCTCGACCTGTGCCAGCGATAGCACGCGTGGCAGTACAGCACGTTGAATGTCAAAATGCTCGTAGTAGAAATTTATCGCCTCGTAATTAGTCGCAGAGCCCTGCACTGAGAGATGCAACCGTAAATCAGGATAAGTGCGGCTGGCATAGCGCATCAGGCCAAGATCAGCCAAAATCAGAGCATCGATGCCTAGTTCAGCCGCATCATCCACCGCCTGCTTCCATATATGAGATTCCGCAGTTTGCGGATACGTATTAAGTGCCAGTAGTACTTTGCAGCTACGATCATGGGCGTAGCGAATCCCTTGTTTGGCGGTTTCGTTATCGAAATTCAAACCGGCAAAGGCGCGTGCGTTGGTGCTGTTACGGAAACCCATGTAAACACAGTCGGCCCCGTTGTCTACAGCCGCCTTGAGTGCTGGCAGATTACCTGCCGGGCAGACCAGTTCAAGAGACATATTGCATATCCTTTATTATGTGATCTACTCCGGCGCGACTACTCTGGCGGGTGCCGCGTTGGCGCAACTCTTTCTCAATACCATTTAATATGTTCCATTTCTGTGAACACCATTCAGGTGCTAGCAAAATATCTTTCGATGCTGTTGCAGTCACACGGTGGAAGATGATGTGTTGGGGTGTGCGCTCAATCAGATCCGCGGCGATGCGTATATAGTCAACTTGACTAAGCGGCTCATAACCACCACGACGCCACTGATAAGCCAATATAGTGCGCTTAACTACGTGCAGGGGATGGAGCTTAAGTCCATCTACACCGATTTCCAGAACGGTATCGAGCGTAGAATGATAATGGCGTTCATTTTCACCTGGCAGACCTATAATCAAATGAGTGCATAGCGGAATGCCTCGGGAACGCGCTGCCAATGCAGTCTCGCGATATTCTGCTAATGTATGGCCACGGTTGACCCTAGCCAGCGTATCATCGAACGCCGATTGCAACCCAAGTTCCAGCCATACTTCCAGTCCTTCATCACGTAGAGTCTCCAGCAGGTCAAGTACCGCTGGTGATACACAGTCTGGTCGGGTACCAACTGAAATTCCAATCACATCTGGTTGCGCTAAAGCTTCGCGATAGAGAGTTTCAAGTTCCGCGATGTCTGCATAAGTGTTAGTGTATGCCTGAAAATAAGCGATAAACTGACGAGCCCGCGTACGTTTAGCTATTGCGGCTCTTGCCTTGGCAATTTGACCTGGGACATCAAGACGAGATCCAGTAGCCGGACTGAACGAAACATTATTACAGAACGTACACCCTCCAGTTCCTTTTGTACCATCACGATTTGGACAAGTAAAACCTGCATCAAGCGCCACTTTATGGATACGTTTGCCATAGCGTTTTAATAGAAACTGGCCATAAGTATTTACTCTGTTAGATAGAATCATGCATGACTCCATGCAAAAAGCATATCTGCGACTAAGTACCTTGTACCGTAGACTGGAATGCAGCGTATTCTGTTTCTTTGAGAAATCTGCAAATACTCTTTCATTTAAGATCCAATTTTTTCTTGCGCATTTAGTTTAACCAGCTAAATAACTCTGATATCCGAAGAATAGAGAGAAGTGGATGTCGAAATTATGTAAATCAATGCTGGTGTATATAACGTCAAAGACATGACTAGTCTGTTTTCAATTTGAAAACTTTAGTATGTATTTACTTGATATACCTTGATCTGGCTCAAGAATGAAAATTTAATTTTTAGCATTCATCTGAGGCTAAAAAATCACCGTCATTTTGCGTAAATTCTGCTCTTGCTGCTTTGGGTAATACTATTGAGTGAAGCAAGGAAATCAAAAGTTCTTTCTCGAGAAACTTGAGCTGAGATAAAGAGCACTAATAGTACTTATATGTCGGGGTGGAGAGAGTAGTGCGCGCAACATTGAAATTATGAATCTGCTATAAATTGCAGATGTAATTGAGACAATACCTTCATCGTTAATGGAAGATGTATCTGCCAAAAAAAAGTAAATGACCAACTGACATTAGATTAAGATCAATATTTTTAGCATATTGATACATATCAATTAAATACTCAGTGCATATGAATATACTTTGCTCAGCTGTTAATGTATGTGAAGATACATACTTTCAATCTAACTGTTTTGTTAAGTTAATATACTCTCAAATGTTAATTTAAAACTTCTAATAGGAATCAGTTAACGCCATGTTGGAACCACCTCAAGATCAATCCTCTACAACTTCCGGCTGTTTAGACTGTTATCTTAATTTCGTACGCAACATGCCTAAAAACTCCCCATTTTCACTTAGGTTGCATAAACTTACTGATCGCGAGCGTGATGTTCTTATTATCCTGGCCCGTGGCTTAAGTAATAAAGAGATTGCAAAAGAATTAGGATTGGCTGAATCAACTATAAAGATTTATATTCACGGTATTCTGCGTAAACTTCGACTCACAAGTAGGTTGCAGGCGGCTGTTTTCGTAGTGAAGCATGGTCTAGACCGGGCACTGAATTCACAAACTTCAAACAAATAAAAGCAACGCGGTGGGTTTACGCCACCACGTTGCTTTTTCAAGGTTAATTTAGAACCTATTTACAATCGCCATTCCAAATCTGGATTTTCGTCAGGATTGTATGGAGTACCCCACGCACGTTGTTCTCGCTTGTAAGGTTTTTGATGCTGAGGGTCGGCATCTTCAATTTCACGTGCAAGTCGATGACCATCGAAAGTAGTGTCTGCAATAATCCTAGGCGCTTCGGCATCACCAATAACAAAAACATCTGTGATGCCGTTCTTTTCCCATTCATCTTTACGCGCTTTTAGCTCACGATAAAGTTTATCTTCTGAAACTCGGGAGGTTACTAAAATTACCGTATCGCATTCATGCCACTCATGTGAATTATTTTCTTTACGCGGCAATATACCAGCACCTTTATATTCGCGTTTATAGCCTTCGCCCCAGATGTTAAATAGTTCAACTCGACCATTCTCTACTTTAGAACATCCAGTCTCCCCCAACACCTTAATCCCCAACTCATGAATTAGGCGTTGCATGTTAGCTCCTTCTAAAGTGAAATCCATATAAGCACCCAATGGACTCACTGTAGCAACGGTTACATCATGGCCAGCGCGCGCAAATTTTTCAGCTAAACTCGGCGCCATGTAATAAGCATCGTAATTGATAATCATCACACGCTTTCCAACAGTCTTTTTACCTTCAAAAACTTGTTCAGGAGTTAAAACATGTGGAAGGCTGGCGTCAGCACCAGGAATAGGCTCGTGCGTACGATGATTGACACCTGTAGTGCTCCATTTTGCACCTGTGGCGATTACAACGCGTGATGCACCATAAGCTAAAATATCATCTGCGGTCATTGGCTTAATGCCTAATGCAAGCTGACATTGCTTGTTCTTTTTGATTAATTTGTTAAGTTGAGTTTCTCGGTAATCACGGTGATAACTCCACTCACCAAGTCCAGGCAATGTGGCTACTTCATTGACATATCCACCGATCTTTTCTCTAGAATCGACTAAGTGAACCGTATAACCTCGCTCCATTAGGACACGTGCACACTCTGATCCAGAAGGTCCCGCACCAATAACTAAAACATCATGATTAGATTTGGCTGGTTCAAATTTCTCTGGGTGCCAACCACGTCGATATTCTTCTCCTGCTGTAGCATTTTGAGTGCAGATGAATGGCACCCCACCCATTTCCCAGCGGGAGATACATACATTACAGCCAATACAAGTGCGAATATCGTCAATACGTCCTTCATCAATCTTACGAGGTAACCAAGGGTCGGCAATTGAGGGTCTTGCTGCTCCAATAATATCTACGATTCCAGAATTAATAACTTGTAACATTTTTTCTGGATCATAATATCTACCAACACCGACTACTGGTTTATTTGTGGCTTGTTTAATATGACGAATCCAGTCATTTTCATGACCGATTTGGTAGAAACGTGAAGGGCCTGCATCTTCGCCCCATTCTGTAATATCACCAATATTTACGTCCCACAAATCTAAATAAGGTGATGCTAATTCAATAAATTTCAGACCATCTTCACCAATTTCCACACCTTTTCCACCATATAACGTATCAACAGCACAGCGCGTTACTAAGCCAATATCGTCCCCACATGCTCGACGAATTTTTTCGAGTGTTTCTACCCAGAATCGTGCACGATTCGCAAAGCTTCCACCATATTCATCAGTACGGCGGTTGTAGTATGGGTTGAGCCACTGCATAGGGCCATACGCGTGTGCTCCATAAACGTTGACTAGGTCAAAGCCTGTATCACGAGCTCTAAGTGCAGCATCAACATACTGTTGTTGTAGTCTGTGAAGTTCATCTTTATCTGCAGCATGGTTATATGTAAAACCTGGACAATTTGGAACAGTAGCAAAGTCTGAGTTGTATTGACTTGGACCTCTTGAAATGGTTCTTGATTCCAGGCCAGGGGCATGAGGGCCACCGTAAAATAGCTCACATCCAGCAAGTGAGCCATGGCTATGAACGTGATCTACCATTGCTCTAAGGTTACGCATATCGCCTTGATCCCAAATGCGGGCCGTAATTCTTAACGTATCATCGCACTCTGGATGAATAGAGCACTGCTCCGTGTTAACTGCTCCCCATCCACCTTCCGCTTTAATGCCGCGGTGAGCCATGTTCATACCAGGGGAGTTTGTGCCTGCGCCATTGCAATGAGGGACTTGGTAAAAACGGTTGCGAATAGTTTTAGAGCCAATCTTAACGGGGGTAAATAAAATATCAAATCTTGGATCTCTTGCCATAATATTTCTCCAATATTAAATTATTGAAACTAGGTGGAGTACAAAGAAGCCTAACTCACTCAATAGCTTGCTCCTATGAGTTGTTTTACGAAGTAGCTCAATCTCCAAATGGAGTAGCAACATCCTGTCCAATTCTTATTGCAAAAATCTTTTGAACAGTTTCTAAAGTTTTCCAAGTGCCCTTAAATCCAGCTTCAACAAAAAAGCTGTCACCGCCAACATAAGTTTTTGATTCACCATTACTATCAGTAAGGGTAGCTTTACCCTTGAACATGTGTACCATCTCATCCGCGTTGTAAGTAACTTCATAGGTGCCTGGAGTTGCTTCCCAGAAACCTGTAAGGAATTTTCCATCAGCAGGTGCATGCTCTATCCAAGTTTTCATAGTGGGCTTCCCTTCAACTGGCTCCCAACCTCCCAAGTCAGTCGTGATAGGTGCAGAATTTGGGGCATCAAACTTTCCAAACGAAATTATTTTCATTTACTATCTCCAAGAATTATTAAGTAAAAATAAAAAAATGATTGAGTTAGTTTTTCATAAAAAAACTTAACAAACACATTGCTCTTATTGAATATTCCAGACAATACTAACTAAGACTTAGTCCTTATGAACTAAGCTTATAAAGATATGCACAGTAGGTGAGGGTGGGGAAATCGTAAAATACATTGAGTGAAGTTCACATTTTTGAATCAACATCATTACGATGTTTAAATTTGCAAGTACTTGCCACGTAATGAAGGTGCATTGATGTGGCCTTAACTAAATAGCTTGCATAAAAATAGAAACTGTTTGAGCATTATTATCAAACATAGATGATTGATTGCTTAATGCAAAGCCTAAAATTAATGCTGCAAAGATAAGAGTTTTTGTTTAAATAGACATTATCATATGTTCATTTAAGCGATTTAAGTCCAATAGAGAGTGCGGACGCTAGTACTCAGTAACGCAATTTTATGAAAATTCCATCTAATAAGGATTGATTTATCATTACTCAGTTAAAAATCCGTCAAAAAATCACTGGGTTACTGCTGGTTTATTTTTTTGTTGCATTAATTGCAATAGGCACAACCTTGCTGGTTTCATTACGTTTAGAAGGTGGCGCGGCGGCAATTAATGATGCTGGCAGTGAGCGTATGCGCTCATATCGCATTGCATACCTGCTGCAACAGCAAGTAGACAATCCCTCTGTACAGTTGCTAGGTGATATCAGGCATGAAATGGCATTGTTTGAAATGACTTTAAAAGAGCTGGCACACGGCAATCCTCAACGTCCATTATATTTACCCAAGGATCAGTATGTTAATGCGCAAATGATCCGCTTAATTCATTTTTGGCAAGCCGACATCAAGACCCATATAGAAAGGGTCCTTAACACTTCGGGTGCAGCTAATCAGCAAGCGGAATTAAAGAGCTTTAGACCATTGCTAGAGCAATATGTAGCTGGAATTAACGATTTAGTTATGATGGTTGAGAATAATAACGCACATGCCGCTGCATTATTGCGTTATATACAGATCGCATTAGTTATTCTCGCGATGATCGGGACAGTTTCGTTGCTCTATCTTTTTTCGCATATGGTGGTACGCCCCATGTGGCAGCTTCGGCATGGTATTAGCCGAATGGCAGCAGCTGATTTTGATGTACGAGTACCTGTAACAAGCAAAGATGAATTTGGAGAATTGGCTGTTGGGTTTAATCGTATGGCGGATGAATTGCGAGATATATATGCCACACTTGAGCAGCGAGTGGAGGAAAAAACGCGCAGCATCGAAGCCAAGAATCGAGAGCTGGCCGCACTGGATAAAGCTATGGCAATATCGGAAGAGCGTAATCTTTTTGCACAGGAGCTGCATGATAGCATCGCACAGTCTCTGGCCTTTCTCAATATCCAGATTCAGATGCTACAGGAAGATTTGCAGAAGGATCGCATTGCAGAAGCATTAATGGGTTTAGCGCAGATTCGTGAGGGTGTGCAGGAAAGCTATGATGATGTGCGTGAACTGCTGCTGCATTTTCGTACCCGTATTGATAGCACTGATCTGCAAACGGCTATTAGTAGCGCGCTGGAAAAGTTTCAAGGACAAACCGGTATTAACGCGAGTTTCGACATACACGGCAATGCGCCTGATTTATTGCCGGAGCAGGTGCTGCAGATTATGCATATTGTGCAGGAGTCACTCTCTAATGTGCGTAAACATGCGAAAGCCAGTCAGATTAAGATAGTATTAAATTGTGCAGACCGGTGTGTGATAGATATATATGATAATGGTGTAGGTTTTGACATAACAGTCGATGCCGGAGATAACCATGTTGGTTTGGGTATTATGCGTGAGCGTGCGCAGAAAATTGGTGCTGAATTAATCTTTGAATCCGGCAAGGATAGGGGAACGCACATTAGCCTTATACTTTCGGAAAATTGCGGATAGAGATCGTCCCTATGAATGTAATTCGTGTTTTGATTATTGATGACCATACGCTGTTTCGCAGCGGTATCAGGTTATTACTGGAACGTCAGGAAGGTTTTGAAGTTGTAGGCGAGGCCGGTGATGGTTTAGATGGCGCGAAGCGCGCTAAAACCCTCAAGCCGGATGTTGTTTTGCTGGATTTGCATATGCCTGGCACCAGTGGTTTGGCAGCTATTCCGTTACTGCTGGAAGAAGCGCCACAAGCACAAATTGTCATGCTGACAGTGTCTGAAGATGCCGAAGACCTAATAGATGCTATGCGCGCTGGAGCCTGTGGTTATTTGTTGAAGACTATAGATACGGATTTTCTATTAGACTCAATAAGGCGTGCCGCAAATGGAGAGTCTGTGATGTCACCACAGATGGCAGTCAGAGTAGCTGATGCCATACGTAAACCGCAAAATAACAATTTAAATGCAACTTCTGATTCAGTAGAGTTCTCCCCACGTGAGCGTGAAGTCATCATCAAGTTAGCGCGCGGAGGCAGTAATAAAGATATTGCGCGCTCACTAAATATGGCGGAATCTACAGTTAAGATTCATGTGCAGAGCATACTTCGTAAGCTCAATTTATCAAGCCGGGTGCAGGCTGCGGTATATGCAGTTGAGCATGGCCTAGTAAATTAAAGCTCTAAATCAGGCCACAGATAATAACACCCACAAAACCTTTTCCATTAGCCAAAAGAACTAGTTCTTTTGCTTCACGTTTCTAATCCTTTTGGAATTTAAGACATTGATGTAAATCAAATCATTTTGCCATTCAATCCGTAAACTCACTCAGGTAATACATCAGCACAAACTGATGATAATTATTAATGTGGAGGAGTGATTGATGGCGACGCAACAATATAAAGCATGGTCGGTAGTCATTGCGAGTACGCTGTCTTTTACCGTGTGCTTCATGATCTGGATGATGTTTGCGGTCATCGGGATTCCAATTAAAGAAACGCTCGGTTTGAGCGAAACTCAGTTTGGTATTCTGATCGCAACACCTGTCTTGACTGGATCTCTTATTCGCCTGCCGCTTGGCATGTGGACAGACAAGTTTGGCGGTCGCATCGTGTTCTTCATTCTGATGCTTTCTACCGTTCTCCCTATTTTCCTTATTTCCAGATGTACTGAGTACTGGCAGTTTTTAGTTACAGGCTTGTTTGTCGGCATTGCTGGCGGATCATTCACGGTGGGCATTGCTTATTGTGCGCGCTGGTTTCCTAAAAGCAGGCAAGGCTTGGCTATGGGAATTTTTGGTGCTGGGAATACTGGTGCAGCGGTCACTAAACTGGTTGCACCTATCATAGTTGTAGGTTTTGGCTGGGCCATGGTACCGCAAGTTTATGCGGTAATGATGCTGGTGACGGCTATTCTATTTTGGTTTTTCACATTTTCAGATCCTGCGCATAAGTCAGGCAAGAGCATCACTGTGCGCGAGCAACTGGTGGTTTTGAAAGATCCCAAAGTCTGGAAATACAGCCAATATTATTCAATCGTGTTCGGTGGCTACGTTGCGCTGGCTTTGTGGATGACTAAATATTACATTGGTGAGTACGGTTTTGATCTTAAAACAGCTGCGCTGATGGCAGCGGCGTTCAGCATCCCAGGTGGCGTTCTACGTGCGGTAGGCGGTCATTTCTCAGATAAGTTCGGCGCACATACCGTGACATGGTGGGTGCTCTGGGTTTCTCTGGTGTGCCTGTTTTTCCTGTCTTATCCACAAACTGAAATTTCTATCGTCACAGTCAAAGGTCCGCAAGCTTTCCATATTGGACTGAACGCGACATGGTTCACTGTGATCATGTTCACCATGGGCATTGCTTTTGCGATAGGTAAAGCTTCGGTCTTTAAATATATTTCAGATGATTATCCGCACAACATTGGCGTTATTTCTGGTGTGGTAGGCCTTGCCGGCGGCTTGGGCGGTTTTCTGATGCCTATCATGTTCGGCGCACTGCTGGATTTCACCGGAGTACGTTCTTCAGCCTTTATGCTCATGTTCGGCATCGTCTGGGTATCGCTTATCTGGATGTACTGGACAGAAGTGCGCCCGGTGAAAATCGGTCGTCACTATGAACGTCAGGCATCAAAACAAGCTGCATCAATTTAGGGGAAACACTATGTCAACCAACATAGAAGTATGGAACGTCGAAGACAACAGTTTCTGGGAATCTACCGGTAAGCGTATTGCTTATCGAAATTTATGGATTTCAGTGCCGGCACTGCTGTGCGGTTTTGCCGTATGGCTCATGTGGGGCATTATTACCGTGCAGATGAGCAATCTTGGCTTTCCGTTTAGTAAAGATGAACTGTTTACACTGACTGCGATTTCAGGCCTGGCGGGAGCCACCATGCGCATTCCGTCTTCATTCTTTATACGCCTTGCCGGCGGCCGTAATACGATATTTTTGACTACTGCGATGTTGCTGAGTCCGGCGATTGGTACTGGTATTGCCCTGCAGCATCCTGAATGGCCATTATGGGTGTTTCAGCTAATGGCGCTGTGGTCCGGTGTGGGCGGCGGCAACTTTGCCAGTTCAATGAGTAACATCAGTACGTTTTTTCCTAAACGCCTACAAGGTACGGCACTTGGTATTAATGCGGGCTTGGGTAACTTCGGTGTAACTACCATGCAGATTCTGATTCCGCTGGTGATGACAGTCGGCGTATTCGGTGCATTGGGTGGTGATGCTACCGTACTGGTGAAAGACAGCGGCTGGATTTTCGGCAAGATTCCCGCAGGCACGCCAACCTTTATCCAGAATGCCGGTTTTGCCTGGGTAATCTCTTTAGTACCGTTGGCAATACTGTGTTTATGGGGCATGAATAATCTACTGCCAATTTCAGCTGATGCTCGAAGCACTTTGCTGGCATTCATTAAAATTACCTGGCTGTATACCTTGGCTTTTGTGCCTGCGATTGCTGGCTTGTATCTGTATTTACCGGCACCTACAGGTTTGGGGCTGCTGAATATGTGGGTAGCCATGCCGCTCATCATCGGATCGACCTTGCTGATTATGAAACTGGCTGCTTTTGGCACTATGAAAGAAAACATCGCCAAACAGTTCTCGATTTTCAAAAACAAACATACCTGGTCAATGACAGCATTATATTTGGTTACGTTTGGTTCATTTATCGGCTTTTCAATGGCGCTGCCGCTATCAATCACCGTAATCTTCGGTGAGCAGCATATCTTTGATGCCGCCACCCAGACTTGGTCACATGTAAAAAACCCGGCAGCACCTTCTGCACTTACTTACGCCTGGATCGGGCCATTTGTGGGGGCGTTGATTCGCCCGGTCGGTGGCTGGATTTCAGACAAGGTAGGTGGTTCTATTGTTACGCAGATTATTTCTGCTGTGATGGTGCTGGCCTCTGCATATGCCGGTTACATCATGATGCAGGCATACCATTCAGCTACGCCAGAGATTTTCTTTACCCAGTTTTTAGTGGTGTTCGTTGTGCTTTTTGCTGCTACCGGTGTAGGTAACGGCTCAACATTTAGAACAGTAGGTGTGATATTCGACCGTGTACAGGCCGGCCCGGTGCTGGGTTGGACTTCTGCTGTTGCTGCTTATGGCTCATTCATTGCGCCGGAAGTGATTAAAGGCCAAATCAAGGCAGGCACACCTGAGATGGCGATGTATGGCTTTGCCGTGTTTTATGCCCTGTGCCTGATATTGAACTGGTGGTTCTACCTGCGTGCAGGTAGCGAAATTAAAAACCCATAAACCTTGAATACTAAGTTAAGAATTATTAAGGAGTAAGTTGCTATGAGTCACTTTCTGGATAGACTGAAATTTTTTGATAAGGTTAAAGCCACCTTTTCCAATGATCACGGTATTGTCACCAATGAAGACCGTCAGTGGGAGGATGCTTATCGCCATCGCTGGCAGCACGACAAAGTCGTGCGTTCTACGCATGGCGTGAATTGTACTGGCGGTTGCTCCTGGAAGATTTTTGTCAAGAACGGACTGGTGTCATTTGAGATGCAGCAGACAGATTATCCACGCACACGTGACGATCTGCCTGACCATGAACCGCGTGGCTGCCAACGTGGTGCTTCATTTTCATGGTATCTGTATAGTCCGCACCGTATAAAACATCCTTTGATTCGCGGCCGCTTGATTGACCTTTATCGCGCCGAGCGCAAAACCGGTAAAGATCCGGTGGAAGCATGGGCAGCTATTCAGTCTGATGAACAGAAACGTAAGTCGTACACTGCGGTGCGTGGTTTAGGTGGTTTTGTTCGCACTTCATGGGATGAAGTCAATGAAATCATCGCAGCAGCCAACGTTTATACGATAAAAAAATGGGGTCCAGACCGCATATTCGGTTTTTCACCCATTCCTGCCATGTCAATGATTTCCTACGCTGCCGGTTCGCGTTACCTGTCTTTGATCGGTGCGGCCTGCGGTTCATTTTACGATTGGTACTGTGATTTACCTGCTGCTAGCCCACAAACCTGGGGTGAGCAGACTGATGTGCCTGAGGCGGCAGACTGGTACAACTCTACTTATATCATCATTACCGGTGCCAATTTGCCGATGACGCGTACGCCGGATGCGCACTTTGCATCAGAAGTTCGTTATAAAGGTGCAAAAATCGTAGCGATGGCTCCGGATTATGCCGAGTTCTGCAAATTCTCTGATCTGTGGATGCCAATCAAACAGGGTACGGATGCTGCTGCGTTTCTGGCCATGGGCCATGTAGCGCTGAAAGAGTTCTACATCAATAGCAAAGATCCATATTTCCAGGAATATGCACGTAAATATACTGACTTGCCGATGCAGGTGATGCTACGCAAGCATGATGATGCTTATGTTTCTGACAGATTTCTGCGCGCTTCTGATTTTGATGGCGCACTGGGTGAAACCAACAATCCTGACTGGAAAACCACAGTTTTTGACCGCAAATCATGTGCATTTGTGGCGCCTAACGGTAGTATAGGTTTCCGCTGGGGTGAAGATGGCAAATGGAATCTGCTGGAGCAGGCTGACAGTCACGATATTGCGGCTGAACTCACCTGTATTGATGATAGGGATGATGTTGTGTCTGTCGGCTTCCCGCATTTTACGCAGGGCGAGAGTGCCTTGTTATATCGCAATGTACCGGTACGCAGGGTCAAACTCGCGAACGGTGAAGAAGCTCTGGTAGCAACAGTATTTGATATGCAGGTCGCACAATATGGCATTGATCGCGGCCTTGGCGGCGAAAACGTTGCAACTAGCTATGATGATGCGAATGTTGCCTACACCCCGGCTTGGGCAGAAAAAGTTACCGGCGTGAAAGCGGCCGATATTGAGCGCACCGGACGTGAGTTTGCTTATAACGCCTCTAAAACCAAGGGTAAATCTATGGTGATTATGGGTGCGGCGATTAACCACTGGTACCACAATGATTTAGCCTACCGTGCGATTATGAACCTGCTGCACATGTGCGGCTGTGTGGGCCAGAGCGGTGGCGGCTGGGCGCACTATGTGGGCCAGGAAAAGCTGCGTCCGCAGGCCGGTTGGGCTCCGATAGCTTTTGCCACTGACTGGCACCGTCCGCCCCGTCACGCTAATTCTACTTCTTACTGGTATTTCCATACCGACCAATGGCGTTATGAAACGCTGACTGCAGACAGCCTGCTGTCACCGGCCGGTAAAGGTAAAAACAAGGGTAATTCAATTGCGGATTACAACGTAAAAGCGGCTCGTATGGGTTGGTTGCCATCTATGCCAAACTTTAATGTCAATCCGATCGATCTGGCTGAAGAAGCGATTAACAGTGGCGCTACCGATGAAGCTGCTGTAGCCAAGTATGTTGCAGATAAATTGAAATCCGGTGAGCTGGATGTGGCTTATGCCGACCCGGATAATCCGGTTAACTGGCCGCGCAACCTGTTTGTATGGCGTGCTAATCTGATCGGATCTTCTGCAAAAGGCCATGAGTATTTCCTCAAACATCTGTTAGGTGCGCAAAACGGCGTATTGCAGGAGTCAGGCGCCGGTCGTGATAATAAAGAAGTGAAATGGCATGAGGATGCGCCTATCGGCAAACTGGATCTGATGGTGGATATCAATTTCCGCCTCAACTCTACTGGCGCTTATTCCGACATTATTCTGCCAACTGCAACCTGGTATGAAAAAAACGATCTTAATACCACAGACATGCATCCGTTCATTCATCCGCTGTCAGAAGCGGTATCACCAGGCTGGGAATCCAAGTCTGACTGGCAGATTTTCAAGACCATTGCCAAGACATTCTCACCATTGGCTGAGAAACACCTCGGAACCAAGAAAGAAGTGGTGGCTTTGCCGATGCAGCATGACTCAGCCGCAGAACTGGCGCAGCCTTTCGGTGAGGTGAAAAACTGGAAAGAAGGCGATTGTGAGCCGATTCCGGGTAAAACCATGGCGATCATCAAGCTGGTTGAGCGCACCTATGGTGATACTTATCGCAAGTTTATTGCGCTAGGCCCACTGATGACCAAGCTTGGCAACAACATCAAGGGCATCGACTGGAATACAGACAGAGAGTACGAAGAACTCAAGAAACATAACAGTACCGTGACAGAACCCGGTGTTTCTTTCGGCATGCCTTCACTGGCGGAAGATATTGAAGTTTGTGATTCAGTCATGCGTATGGCGCCCGAAACCAATGGTGAAGTAGCGCATAAATCATGGACTTCTTTGTCACAGAAAACCGGCATTGATCATCACCATCTGTATGCTGGCCGCCATGAAGACAAATTCACATTCAAGGATATTCAGGCACAGCCTCGTAAGATCATCACCGCGCCAACCTGGTCCGGTATTGAGTCCGAGCATGTGTCTTACACCGCAGGCTATACCAATATTCATGAGCATATCCCGTTCCGTACCCTGACCGGCCGTGCACATTTTTATCAGGACCATGAATGGATGCTGGATTTCGGTGAAGGCTTCTGTACCTATAAACCGATGGTGGATCTGGGTGAACTGAATGCGTTGCCTAAGAGCGTTACATCTAAGCCGCATCTGGAACTGAACTGGATTACACCACACAGTAAATGGGGCATTCACTCTTCTTATCAGGACACGCTGCGTATGCTGACATTGTTCCGTGGCGGCCCGTATGTCTGGCTCTCAGAAGATGATGCCAAATCTGTAGGCATTGAAGATAACGACTGGGTAGAAGCCTTGAACCATAACGGCGCTACCGTGGCGCGAGCCGTAGTATCGCAGCGCATACCGCGCGGCATGGCCATGATGTATCACGCGCAGGAAAAAAATGTGAACGTGCCGGGCTCGCCGACTACCGGTAAACGCGGTGGCATTTTGAATGCGGTAACGCGCGTCATCATGAAGCCGACCAATATGATCGGTGGCTATGCACAGCTTTCTTACGGTTTCAATTATTACGGCACGGTCGGCTGCCAGCGCGACACGATGGTAGCTCTGCATAAGATCGCAGATAAAGACATTGATTGGCTGGAACGTCCACTTACGCCTGAACGTGAAGCGCAACTCAACCCCATTGGCATTGGTGCCAAATAAATAAGGCATAAGGAGATTATTATGAAAGTACGCGCCCAATTCGCCTTTGTCTTTAATCTGGACAAATGTATCGGCTGTCACACCTGCTCTGTTACCTGTAAGAACGTGTGGACGAATAGAAAAGGTGTTGAATATGCATGGTTCAACAACGTTGAATCAAAACCCGGTGTCGGCTACCCAAAACAGTGGGAAAACCAGGAAATATGGAACGGTGGCTGGGAGCTTAAGGATGGCAAACTGGAGCTTAAGTCCGGCAGCCGCGCTTCCAAGCTGCTTAACATTTTTGCTAACCCGGATATGCCGGAAATAGACGACTACTACGAGCCGTTTACCTACAACTACGCGCATTTGCAAAATGCACCGCTGTCAGAAGCTACTCCAACGGCACGCCCGATATCGGCGATTACCGGCGAAAGCATGGAGAAAATCAAATGGGGTCCGAACTGGGAAGATGACCTAGCCGGTGAGTTCCATAAACGCAGCAAAGACAAGAATCTGGAGAATATCCAGAAAGAGATGTATGGCCAGTTTGAAAATACTTTCCATATGTATCTGCCGCGTATCTGCAACCACTGCCTGAATGCTTCATGTGTGGCAGCTTGCCCGTCAGGCTCTATCTACAAACGCGAAGAAGACGGTATTGTGCTGGTAGATCAGGACAAATGCCGCGGCTGGCGCATGTGTGTGAGCTCATGTCCGTATAAAAAAGTGTTCTATAACTGGGAGTCCGGCAAGGCCGAGAAATGCGTAGGCTGCTACCCACGTGTGGAATCAGGCATGCCGACGGTATGTTCAGAATCCTGTGTTGGCCGTATTCGTTACAACGGCATTATGCTGTATGACGCTGACCGCATTGAAGAACTTGCCAGCATGGAAGATGAGCAGGATTTGTACGAAGCGCAATGCAAAATATTCCTTGACCCGAATGATCCTGAAGTGATCGCAGCCGCACGCAAAGAAGGCATCAACGAAGACTGGCTGGATGCAGCGCGTAAATCTCCAATCTGGAAAATGGCGATGGATTGGAAAATCGCATTCCCGATGCACCCTGAGTTCCGCACCTTGCCGATGGTGTGGTACGTGCCGCCATTATCTCCTGTGCAGTCACAGATTGATCAGGGTAATTTACCTGTGGGCCCGGATGGTGCGATTCCGGTGGCAGGCACCATGCGCTTGCCGGTACAGTATTTGGCTAATCTGCTGACAGCCGGTAAAACTGAACCGATTGAAAGTGCATTGAACCGTTTGATTGCAATGCGCAGTTATCAACGCTCAGTGCATGTAGAAGGCAAAGCGGATAAGCGCGCACTGGAAGCGGCCGGCATCACCGAAGATCAGGCCAAAGAAATGTATCGTTATCTGGCGATTGCTAATTATGAAGATCGCTTTGTGATTCCTACCGGGCATACCGAAGAGTCGCTGGATGACGCTTATGGCTTCCAGGGACAAAACGGTTTCACATTTGGCAATGACAGTTCACATGGCGTTTCCAAAATCACATTGTTCCCACGTCGTCGCAAAGATACGGCTGAACCTAAAGAGCTGGCACCATTGAGAGATAAAAACTAAGGAAATGCATCATGAAAATCTACAAATTATTATCAGTGCTGCTGGAGTATCCCGATCAGGAGTTGATGGATCACCTGCCTGAGCTGCGCGAGCTTTTTCCGCAGCTGGATGCAGACAATATCGAACGCGATGCTTTGCAGAGTTTTATTAATCATCTGCAAAGCATGCCGCTGACAGAGTTGCAGGCTGACTATGTGAAAACCTTTGATATGGTGCCCGAGCACAGCCTGCACCTGACGCATCATCTGTTCGGCGATGACAAAAATCGTGGTCCGGCTTTGATTGATTTAGGTGAACTGTATAAAGATTACGGCATCGAGGTGGTCACGAATGAGCTGCCGGATTATCTGCCGCTGATACTAGAATTCACGGCGCAGCTTGATGACAGTGAAGCAACCGTGTTTCTGGCAGACGCGAAGAAAGTGTTAGGCGTGCTGACCGAGAATCTAACTAAAGTTGAAAGCCCTTACGCGGCACTGCTGTCGATTATTGAAAATCGGGCAACGCTTAGCAAGCTGGCTGCATAAAGGAGAGCGAAATGAGCTTACATAATTTTCTTTACGGTATTTACCCTTATATTGCACTAACGGTATTTTTACTCGGCAGCTGGTTACGCTTTGACCGAGAGCAATACACCTGGAAGAGTGATTCCAGCCAGTTGCTGTCAAAAGCCAATATGCGGCTGGGCAGTAATTTGTTCCACGTTGGTATTATTGCGATTTTCTTCGGTCATGCCGTCGGCTTGCTTACGCCGCACAGTGTATTCAAAGTAATGGGGGTATCAGATATGGCGCACCAGATGATTGCGATCTGGGCTGGCTCCATATTCGGCGTAATGTGCCTAATAGGTGGTGCGATACTCTGGCTGCGACGTATGTTGAACGCTCGCGTATCCGCTGCAAGCCGCAGTTCAGATAAGTTCATACTGACATGGCTGCTGATTACCTTGATTATCGGCTTATCTACCATCCCCGTATCTATCGGCCATGCTAATCACAATAATCCGGGCGTAATGATAGCGCTGGCAGAATGGGTTCAAAGCATTATTTATCTGCACCCTGATCCATCATTGTTAAATGGCGTAGATACCATTTTCAAAGTGCACCTGTTCTTTGGCATGACTGTATTTCTGGTGTTTCCGTTCACGCGCATGGTGCATGTATGGAGTGCACCTTTCGGATATATCAATAGACCTTACCAGATTGTGCGCAGTAAACGGTTCCGTTAACCGGCATTGCATAAGATAGCGATAGATATGCGCGATGTTTCAAAATTTTTGAGTGGTTTTCGGCGCTTCCAGCAAAATTATCTGGGCAAGCAGCATGCATTGTTTGAGCAACTTGTTCAGCAAGGCCAGAAACCGCGAGCACTGGTGATTGCGTGTTGTGATTCACGCTGTGACCCTGGCGACATGTTTGTGGTGCGCAATGTCGCAAATCTGGTGCCGCCACATGTGCAGGCTACCTATTTTGCAGCAACAACTTCAGCGATTGCATTTGCTGTCCATAACCTGGAAGTCGAGCATATTATCGTGATGGGACATGCACAATGCGGCGGAATTCGGGCTTTGATGGAACATAAAACGCCAAGCTGTAACGAAGAAGAGCTGATTGCTAAGTGGCTAGGTATTGCTGAAGACGCCCGCCAGCAGGTGCTGCACAAATTTAAGAATAAGCCCGTACAAGTGCAGGCACATGCCTGTGAGCAATCTGCAATTTTGGTGTCTCTCGAAAACCTGATGTCCTATCCATGGATCAGCAGTCGTGTGTATGAAAATAAGCTGGCCCTGCATGGCTGGTATTTTGATATGCCTCACGGTGAGCTGTATGAGTACCATCCGCAAAGCGGCGTGTTTGAAGTGCTGGTAGATAATTTGGAAGGCGTGTCATGTCAGGCATAAGCCAGTTGCTGGTCAGCAAAAAACATATTAATGATAAGGCTAAGGATATTGTAATGAACCGTCGATTAAGTATTTCTGTATTTTCTGCCTTATTTATGATGTGGGCTACACCGGTTTTGGCCGAGGAAGCATTAACAGCAGCGCCTGAAACGCTGCTTGATGCGATTATGCAGGGTAAGCCAATGACTAATTTCCGTCTGCGCTACGAGTCTGTAGATCAGGAGGCATTTCAACCGGCACCTAACGCAAGCAAAAAGCTGGATAGCGCACACGCCTTCACGCTACGCAGCTTGATCGGCTGGCAGACCGCACCGTATAAAAACTTCAGCTTTGCCGCACAACTTACCGACGTGCACGAGTTTAATCACAATTTTAACGACCGACGCGAGAACCTGAGCGAACCTGGAAAAGCTAACTACGCCAATATCGTTGACCCAAGCTTTACAGATGTGAATCAACTGTTTGTAGACTGGACTGGCATTAAAAACACCAAAGTTCGCCTCGGTCGCCAACAAGTGAATCTGGACAATGTACGCTTTATTGGCGACATCGGTTTCCGTCAAAATATGCAGGTGTTTGATGGTGTATCTGTACTCAACAAAAGTATTCCGGATACTGAAATATTCGCAGCACACTTTGATCAGGTGCGCCAGATCAATACCGAGTTACGTCAGGGCGATATTGAAATTGTGAACGCCAAGTACCGCATCTCACCAAGCGAATCATTAGTGGGCTACGCTTACCTGGTGGATGTTGCAAACCTCGGTCAGAACAATGGCAACCCACTAGCGCTGAGCACCGCCGCGCAAGGCGGCAATGGTCTGGGTGCTAGCCAGGATCTTGTTAAAACGGCTACTACAGATGCCAGCTCAAAAACATTCGGCCTGCGTCTGGATGGCGTACGTAAAATTGATGATACCTGGAAAGCACTCTACACAGCTGAATATGCAAAACAGACCGACTATAAAGACGGTAGCGATCTGATTGACGCGCACTACTTCAAACTCGGTGGCGGCGCGATGTACAACACATGGTCAGTCAGAATCGACCATGAAAAACTATCCAGCAATGACGGTAAATATGCATTCCAGACACCTTTAGGTACCAACCACCTGTTTCAGGGCTGGGCAGACCAATTTCTGGCAACACCGCGCCAGGGTATCGAAGATACATTCGTCACGGTTGCCGGCAGTATCGGCAAAGCCAAGCTGCAAGCAGAATACCATGTGTTTAAATCAGATGAAAAATTCCAGTCAATTGGCAAACTTGGCGACAAATACGGTACCGAGTTTGATGCCAGCGTCATGTATCCATTTACTGACAAAATCAGCGGCAAACTTGAATATGCAAAATTCAATGAATCCGATGTATACGGCGGGTTAACTAATGCAGCACGCAAAGGCAACAAAGAAGTCGTCTGGGTCACCGGCATGTACACTTTCTAAAGTAATCATAAAATATGAGCCCCTCACCTGTATTGATTGATCGCTATGGCCGCAAGGTTGATTACATCCGCCTTTCGATTACAGACCGCTGTGACTTTCGCTGTGTATACTGCATGTCTGAAGATATGCAGTTTCTGCCGCGAGATGAAGTGTTATCTTTGGAAGAATGTTCGCGTTTAGTAAAAGCTTTCGTCTCTCTGGGCGTAAATAAAGTCCGCATTACTGGTGGAGAGCCTCTGGTGCGAAAAAACGCGCTCTGGCTTTTTAATGAAATAGGCTGTTTATCCGGCTTGAATGAACTGGTATTGACTACTAATGGCTCGCAGCTGGGTCACATGGCACATGACTTAAGGCGAGCCGGGGTGCGACGTGTCAATATTAGTTTAGATAGTTTGGATGAAAGACGCTTCCGCCAGATTACCCGTGTCGGTGATCTTGATAAAGTGCTGCGTGGTATAGCAGCCGCCAAGCAGGCAGGTTTTGATAATATTAAGCTCAATACATTGTTGATGCGTGGTATCAATGATGATGAAGCGATAGCGATGGTTTCATTTGCAATAGAGCAGGATGTTGATATTTCTTTCATTGAAGAAATGCCACTCGGACAGGTAAGCCATATCCGCAACTCGACCTATGTCAGCAACGAAGAAACCTTGAAATTACTGCGCGCGCGTTATGATTTAATTGCAAGTGTTGACTCTACGGGTGGTCCTGCGCGTTATTGGCATGTTCCTAACACCAATACAAGGGTTGGTTTTATTTCACCAAATAGTCATAATTTTTGTGAATCATGCAATCGGGTACGAATCAGTAGTAAAGGCGAGCTGTATTTATGTCTGGGTCAGGAAAATAAGGTCGATTTAGCACCTCTGTTGAGACAATTTCCACATGATGATGAGCCCTTAAAGCAGGCTATAGTCAGCAGTATGCAGGCTAAGCCAAAAGGCCATGATTTCAACTTAAAAAGGGCTGAACCAGCAGTCATAAGATTTATGTCGCACACTGGCGGCTAATATCTAGCCGCGTCAATGTTAAAAGCAGGCTAAAGGAAAATCATGAAGAATTTCAAAATCCTGTGGGCTATTATCTGTACGCTACTGATAGTTCTAATTGCCGTTGCCTATAAATTTGTTCAAGGCAGTGTTGCTCTTTCTGATGATGAGCGCGTGGCGGTGGTGCTAAGTAAAGATGAGCGCAACCTTATCCTCAGTGAGATGCGTAATTTTCTGATCAGTACAAAAAAATCAGTGAGGCGATTACCAATGATGACATGGATCTTGTTGCAACGCTCGCTAAATCGGCAGGGATGGCAGCGGAAGCAAATACTCCTGGCTCATTGCTGGCAAAAATACCTTTATCCATGAAAACACTGGGCTTTGATACAAGAAAAAAATTCGATCAGATTGCGGTGGACGCTGCAGAATTAAAAATCCCTGTTCATAGCCGCCGCCAATTAGATCAGTTGATGAAGAATTGTATTGCCTGCCATTCCAGCTTTAAGATCATAGAAGAAGTAAGCCAATAGTCGTGGGGGCTGTTTTTTCAGAAAGTGAATTTTAATAACTTTTAATTGGTGGATGGGCAGGTCACCTTAGCTGTCAATAAAACTTAAATTAACGACTGATTTTCATGAGAAAGATGCGGTAAGTTTTACTTTTAATTTTATAATTTTTAGATTTGATCTGAAATCACTTTTATAATTTGAAGCTATATTAACGATATTTATCCCAGAGAATCGATCATTCAAAATTGGCCATTTTCAAAAACACCTTGATCTATTTTTCCCTCTCTATTTCGTAGCAATATTTGGGGATTATTAGGGAATACTTTAAAGAGCGGTATACCCAATGACTGGATGGTTACTATCACCGATGATTGCAGCTCTCGCCATGAGTTTGAGTTCTGTATCCGTGATTACTAATGCATTACGCTTGAGGTAATACAATTTTAATCAATATCTAGTGTATTTTGAACGGCAGCTTTGTCCGGCTTAGCAGCCAATCTCCCTGTAGGGATTTTGTCACAAAATACCACAAAACATGCTGGTAATACCGCTAAATTCTACTACATTATAAGATTGCAGACTCTGTAAGTTATTGATTAATATAAAAATTAAATTTATAGGCCCGCCCTACGAACCAAGGGGTCAGGAGTTCGAATCTCTTCGGGCGCACCAAACAAGACAAAGGCTTACAGTTTAACGACTGTGAGCCTTTTGTTTTTTCAATCATCAAAAAAGCATTTCCACACCTTAGAACTATCAAACCACCATGAAAATATTTTCATGGCTAATTCTGCTATTGATTGTGGTCTGACCCCTATTGTTTTTTGCACAGAAAATAATAAAAAGCAGTTCTAACGTATAGTATTATTTGGTTATGTATTAATAGCCCCCCCGTGTTACATGAACGGGGACATGGAGAACGATAAAATGAAAGCTGTAAAATTTCTGATCTTCGGATTTATTGGGGCAAGCTTAGCAATAATATTCATGGGATTATTATTTTTACTAATAGGATTTGATTTTAATCAAAGAGAACAAATGAGAATAATATCTCAATCTATCGCATTACCGATGGTGTTGAGTTTTTGGTATTTAGGAAAATGGAGTATAAGGCGGACTTTTGATCTAAGTAATTTGTTTACAAGTTTATTTAAACCTTTCACAGAAAAAAGAAAAATAGGCTCATTGAATCGACAGAAAATTGTATGGATTACATTTATAGGTTTCGTGTTTATTACAATTTGGATTCAATTAAATAAAATCGACATCAAAAATGAGTACTTTGTTGCTGACGAACGGTATAAAGCTGCATGGGTTGAAAAAAATATGGGGATACAATATGAAGATTGGGAAAAAAAGGGGTTTGCTTTATATGACAAACAGAAAGGCGAGTTTGTCAGTTTAAGTATGGGTAAATTCTTTATAAATAATTTTTTATCTATTTTTTTGTATCAATTAATTTTAGCCATAACAATTAGTTGGATTTTAGTTGTTATGTTATTCGAATCAATTCCAAAACTTTTATTTTTTGTTAAAAATTGGTTAACTAGCTAATGAAAGATAATGCTTATAAAGCGGAATTTAATGATTCATTCATAAGCACGATGGCGGCTTTTCAACTCATTGAAGAAACTTTAAAGCTATACATAGAATTCAGCTATAAGTTAATTCAATCAAGAGCTAAACCATTTACGTTTAATTACTCAGTTGAAGATATTCGAAATAATCCTCTTGCACAGTTAGTTAAGAAATTTAAAAATCTTAATTCAAATGTTGTATTAATAGATGATTTGCAAAAATTGACTAAGATAAGAAATGATATTGCCCATAAAATTCTTATTGAATATATTAAAAGTATTAGTGACAGCAATAAAAACCACTTAGAGGAAATCAAACAAACCAAGATTTTTGCTTGGTCTTTATTTGATCGTTTGAACAATGAAGTCGCTTTACTAGATCAATCAATTAAGTCTCATTAATTCAAAAATTATGATTTGGATTTCACTTAAGAAGTGTGAGCAAAGGCTTACAGTTTAACGACTGTAAGCCTTTTGTCTTTCTATATTTACTTAAATACTAATATATCTATTTACTGGCTGCCCTGTTCTTGCATTAAAACTCTGACTTGAACTTTAGCCATGCTTAAGTTATCTTAGATGACATGACTGGGTATATTTCAAAACTTTTTGCATGTTTTCTTTTGGTGTTAATGCCATTGCAAGCGATTGCCGCTAGCAATATGGCTGTGTGCAATAGCATGATGCAAGCGACCAAAGTCATTGAATATTCATCAGCGGATATGCCTTGCCATCAACATATGAAAAACGCTACAGATATTGCATCTGGTGAGCATAAATCCAATTATAAGAATGTCAGTAAATCACATTGTGCAGCAATGTGTGCAAGCTTGGCAGTAGCTACTATGCCAGCTAATGGGATTGATGCTACTGAGTATTTGGTATCGTCTTCATCGATAAGCATGCCT
>JAHRYP010000018.1 GCA_020622105.1 Methylotenera sp. | reverse complement strand
TAGCTTTGGTCAACCCCTTTTTGCAATCTGTTACATAATTGTTACATTTGCGAATTTACGCTTGCCAACCTGAGCAACTACGCTAACACCTTTACTAAGCGTTAATGCTTTATCTGATACCTTTTCACCATCGAGCTTAATGCCGCCCTGCTCTATAGATCTGAATGCTTCTGACGTACTTGCCACCAGACCGGCAAGTTTCAGTAGCTGTGCAATACCTATAGTATCGCCTTCTATAGTGACTGATACTTCAGGTACCTCATCAGGGATGCCGCCTTTTGAGCGCGTCTGGAAATCGGCCAGCGCTTTCTCTGCATCTGCCTGACTATGGAAGCGCGCAACAATCTCCTGCGCGAAATGTACTTTAATATCACGCGGGTTAGCTCCTGCCGTAACATTAGCTTTCCATTTAGCAATCGTTTCCAATGACTCAAATGACAGCAACTCTATATAACGCCACATCAATTCATCGGAAACAGACATAATCTTTGCGAAGATGACTTCAGGCGCTTCTGCGATACCTATATAGTTACCGAGCGACTTGGACATCTTATTTACGCCATCCAAGCCCTCGAGCAACGGCATGGTTAATACGCACTGCTGGCTCTGGCCTGCCTGTTTCTGCAGTTCACGACCCATCAGTAAATTAAACTTCTGGTCTGTGCCGCCTAATTCAAGGTCAGACTTCAGCGCAACAGAGTCATACCCCTGCAACAGCGGATATAAAAATTCATGAATAGCAATTGGCTGGTTGGCTTTATATCTCTTGGTAAAGTCATCACGCTCCAGCATTCTGGCAACAGTATGGCTGGCAGCGAGCTTTAACATACCAGCCGCACCAAGCTCGGTAAGCCATGTTGAGTTAAACACCACCTCAGTCTGCTCTGGCTTCAGTATTTTGAATACTTGCGCGGTATAGGATTTGGCGTTTTCCTGCACCTGCTCTGCGGTCAGTGGTGGGCGTGTTGTGCTTTTTCCGGTTGGGTCACCGATCATACCGGTAAAATCACCGATCAAAAACAAAACCTGATGCCCCAGATCCTGGAATTGGCGCAGCTTATTAATCAATACTGTATGCCCTAAATGCAAGTCAGGTGCGGTGGGGTCGAAACCGGCTTTAATTCTAAGCGGTTTACCTTTTTTCAGCTTCTCGACCAGTTCAGCCTCAATCAAAAGCTCATCAGCGCCGCGCTTGATAATCGCCAACTGCTGGTTAATGTCTATATTCACGTCGTCGCACCTTTAAACTATGTATATTTTTTACAGCTCATTTACTTGTTTTAATTAAGTTTTCTGTTAGTATTTGTGGCCGTATCAAAATTTCGAAGGTAAGCCCGTGGATATTAACGAGCTCAATCAAAACAATTCAACTCAAACGCCTATTTTAGCGCAAAACACTCGTAAAGCTGAACGTAAGCTTAAATTACGCTGGATTTTGGCGATTTCTTGCTTGCCATTGTTTGGCATTTACGCGGCATTTGGTATTGCACCACAAACGCTGACCGGCAGCATTCCTACCGAAACTATTCTGGAAGAGATATCTTTGCCTGCCGTGGTGGGTGCAGATTCCACGCAAGTTACAGCACAGAATTTCTGGTATAAAGATTTCGTGCGTCGCGACGATACATTGCAAAGCATATTGTCACGCCTCAATATACGCAACCGTGATGCGCATGATTTCATTCGCAGCGATCAAACCGCCAGTGAAATTGCAAAAGCACTGATTCCGGGCAAGCAAATCGAAGCAGAAACAGATATCGACGGTAACTTAGTCAGTTTTGAATATCAATTAAATGCTGACCAATACATCACTATTCAAAAAACCAACAGCGGATACAAAGCTGAAAAGCAGCTTCATCAATTTGAAGTGCGTCCTATCTTGAAATCGGCAAACATCACCAGTTCTCTGTTTGGTGCAACTGACGCTGCAAATATCCCTGACCATGTGGCTATTCAGGTTGCTGATATTTTTGAAAGTGAAATTGACTTTCATACCGATTTACGTCGCGGCGACCGCTTTAACGTCATTTATGAAGGCAGCTATCATCAAGGTGAGTTACTTAAAACCGGCGATGTACTGGCAGTTGAGTTTGTCAATAATGGCAAAACTTTCCGTGCAATAGGTTATCGTGGTCAAGACAATCAGATGCAATATTACACACCTGAGGGTCAAAGCCTGCATAAATCCTTTTTACGTTCACCATTAGAATTTACTCGCGTGAGTTCTGGCTTCAGTGTGGCGCGGTTTCACCCGGTACTGCAAAGAATGCGTGCGCACAAAGGTGTAGACATGGCAGCACCTACCGGTACCCGCATTAAGGCATCTGGAGATGCCGTGGTTGATTTTGTGGGCAGAAAAGGCGGTTATGGTAATGTTATTGTGCTCAAACACAATAATGGTGTAAGTACCGTTTACGGGCATCTTTCACGCTTTGCTGCTGGCTTGCATCGCGGTGCAAAAGTATCGCAAGGTGAAATTATCGGTTTTGTCGGCATGACAGGCACAGCAACCGGTCCGCACTTGCATTATGAATTCTTGCTGAATGGTAAGCACTACGATCCGATGAAGGTAGCTTTGCCTAAATCCAATGCACTAGAGGCTCGCAACAAACCGGAGTTTGATAGAATCAGCAACCAGCTGACAGCGCAACTCAGACTGCTCAGTTCAAGTAACATTGCAGCACTAGAATAACCCTCTTTATCAACGGATAACATCTCTATGGCTGGCGAGCTTTTCATCGGACTGATGTCTGGTACCAGCCTGGATGGTGTAGATGCTGCGCTTGTTGAGTTCAACGATCAGCAGCAGCTACAGGTTTTACATACATTCTTCCTGCGTTACCCAGCTGTTCTGCGTGCAGAAATTCTAGCGCTGCAGCACCCTACTGATAATGAACTTGAAGCTACAGCACTCATGGCTAATACACTGGCCAGGCTTTACGCGGATGCCGTTATTGGACTGCTGAACGAAGCCAATATTAAAGCAGAAACGATTACGGCTATTGGCTGCCATGGCCAGACCATAAGACATCGTCCCGAACTTGGGTTTACCCTGCAAATAGGTAACGCCGCACTATTAGCTGAACTCACCGGCATTACTGTGGTTTCAGATTTCAGAAGTCGAGATATTGCGGCCGGTGGCCAAGGCGCTCCCCTCGTACCGGCTTTCCATAAAGCTGTTTTTGCTGACAGCAAAATCAACCGCGCCATTATCAATATAGGCGGTATTGCCAATATCACCTATATTGCACATTCTGGCGAAACCTTCGGTTTTGATTCTGGCCCTGGGAATATGCTGCTCGATGCGTGGATTAAGCAGCACCTTGATTTGGACTTTGATGCCAATGGCGACTGGGCCAGTACCGGTTCTACTATTACGCCATTATTGGCGAGTATGCTTGAAGATGATTATTTCTCGCTCATACCTCCTAAAAGTACGGGTCGTGATCTATTCAACGACAAGTGGCTTAACAAACACTTAAGCAATGACAATTATCAGCCTAATGATGTGGCACATACTCTAGTAGCACTGACAGCACACTCTATTCACATTGCACTTAAAGAGCACTGTGGCAGTGTGGATGAAGTCTATATATGTGGCGGTGGCGCAAAGAACGGTTTTTTAATTCAGCAGCTGAAGTTTTTACTAGGCGATACCAAGTTAAGCAATATTGATGAATTAGGCATCGGTACAGACTGGGCCGAGGCGATTGCCTTTGCCTGGCTTGCTCAGCAATGTTTGCACCAGAAAACGGCTAATCTCGCTGAAGTAACCGGAGCCCAGGGCCCGCGCATACTTGGCGCAATCTATCAGGCATAAATAGGCGCGCATCGTTCATGAGAGCGTATCTATAAAGTATAATTGAGACAACCAAAAATTATTACAGTAGAAATGTTATGAATCACAAACCCACCAAAGCAACGATTAGTTTTGATAACGGCGCAACACCTATTGAACTGCCTGTACTTTCCGGCAGCTTAGGTAATGACGTTATTGATATCCGTAGTTTAGGCAAGCACGATGTTTTTACCTATGACCCAGGCTTTATGTCGACTGCGGCGTGTAACTCTAACATCACCTTTATTGACGGTGAACATGGCCTGCTTTATTACCGCGGTTATCCTATCGAAGAGCTAGCGGAGCACTGTGATTATCTGGAAGTTGCCTACTTACTGATGCATGGCGAACTGCCCAACGCCACTCAAAGGCTAGAGTTCACCGATACCATCAGCGGCAGCAGCATGCTGCATGATCAGCTTAATAACATTTTTCGCGGTTTTCGCCGCGACGCGCACCCGATGGCAGTTATGGTAGGCGTGGTAGGCTCACTGTCAGCATTCTATTTTGACTCTATGGATATTCGCGATGCCAAACATCGTGAGTTATCTGCACATCGTTTACTGGCCAAAGTGCCAACCATTGCAGCTTGGAGCTACAAATACAATCTTGGCCAGCCATTCATGTATCCGCAGAATCATCTCAATTATGCAGAAAACTTTATGCACATGATGTTTGCAACCCCATGCGAGAAATATGAACCGAACCCGATTCTGGCTAAAGCATTTGACCGTATTTTAATACTCCATGCTGACCACGAGCAGAACGCTTCAACCTCTACCGTGCGTCTGGTAGGCTCCAGCGGCGCCAACCCGTTTGCCTGTATTTCTGCAGGTATCGCATCACTGTGGGGACCAGCTCATGGCGGCGCGAATGAAGCTACACTGAAAATGCTGGAAGATATCGGTGACATTTCGCGTATCGGTGAGTTTATCAAACGCGCAAAAGATAAAACAGACAGCTTCCGCTTGATGGGCTTTGGTCACCGCGTATATCGCAACATGGACCCACGTGCCGCCATCATGCGTAAAACATGCCATGAAGTGCTCAATGAGCTGGGGCTTAACGATGACCCTATGTTTAAGCTCGCAATGGAACTTGAGAAAATCGCACTTGAAGACGAATACTTCGTATCAAGAAAACTTTATCCGAATGTAGATTTTTATAGCGGTATCGTCATGCGCGCTATGGGCATTCCCAACAGCATGTTCACTGCCATTTTTGCACTGGCAAGAACCGCGGGCTGGATTGCACAGTGGTCTGAAATGCACTCCGACCCAGAAGCCAAGATCGGACGGCCGCGCCAGCTTTACACCGGCAGTCCACGTCGCGATTTTACGCCGATGAGCAAACGCTAACTTTCTTTATTCATCCGTATCAGACCAGCCATGATTTGATGGGTAAATAGCAATAAGGTCCCTAGAAAGTAAAAGAGCCAAGCTATGCTTGGCTCTTTTACTGGATAAAAAACTTTATGCAGAGAAAGACGAACCGCAACCGCAGGTAGTTTGCGCATTAGGATTGCGAATAACAAACTGCGAACCTTGCAAGCTGTCTTGGTAATCGATTTCAGCACCCATCAGATATTGCAGGCTCATTGGGTCAATGAGTAAAGTCACTGAGTCTTTTTGCACTTGGGTGTCGTCTTCATTCACTTCTTCTTCAAAAGTGAAGCCGTACTGGAAGCCAGAGCAGCCGCCGCCACTGACAAACACACGCAGCTTAAGGTCTGGTGAGCCCTCTTCTTCAATCAGTTCTTTAACTTTTTTGGCCGCATTATCGGTAAAAACTAAAGGTGAAGGAATATCTAATTCCTGAACTTCTGCAACTGTACTCATATCGTACTCCTATATTTTAAAAACAATTCTGATATCACACGTTCGCCTGAAAATATTCGAGGCCTTATACATGTCATACTTTTTCTGTTTGCTCGCCCAAATACACTAGCTTGCCTTCGATTACCGCACCGGTGTGCATCTCCAGCGAGTTGTAATGTACATCGCCGATAATACGAGCCTTGGTTTGCAGCTCTATAAACTGAGTTGCCTTAACTGGACCTATCACAGTACCATTAATTACAACTTTTGAAGCAGTTATTGCACCTTCAACTTTGCCATGCTCACTAAGTATTAGTGTGCTTGGGCTATCATTTGGTTCAGTAATTGCACCTGACACTGCCCCATCAATACGCAATCCACCTGCAAAATGCACATTACCTTCAATTCGTGTATCTGCACCAATTAAAGTGTCGATCGTATTCTGTACCCGATTACTTTTCTTAAAAAACACACTGGTTCCTTTCAGCTTACCGGTTTACTACCGGTAAATTTAATTAAGCAACTACTTTGGCAGCCTTTTACCATTGGTCATATTTTTATAAAAAACCAGATCTTGCTTGATTTGTATATTTTCATCCTGTACTTTATTTAACTCTTGCGCAAGATTGGTTTGGGCTGCCTGCTCAATTTGCAGCTGACGCTCGACCTGTATAATCTTGGTATGCAAGGATTGATTTTCAAGTGCTGACTGTATTAATTTTTGATGCGTATCTTCAGCACCTGCAAATTGCCAATATCCAATTGCGTATCCTAACACCACATACAAAACAGTAATACCCGACTGAAAATACCATGGACGTTTTGAGCGCACAGCCACCTGCTTTGCCGTTAAGCCAAAATGCCGTTTAATACGTCTTCTAACGGGCTTCATTTAAAGCACTTAAGGCAATAGCGGTACTACTTGCAAACCAGCCGCCTCAGGCAGACCAAACATAATATTCATATTCTGGATAGCCTGACCGGCAGCACCTTTCACCAGATTATCCTGCACTACGACCAAGGTTAAATAACCTGTATCAGCCTGGTTATGCAATGCAATTCGAATCTGATTAGAGCCGCGTACAGAACGCGTTTCAGGCAGGCTACCGACAGGCATCACATCTACAAAACGCTCATGCTGGTAACGCTGTTCATACAAGGCCTGCAAATCAATCGTTTTCGCTTGCGCTGCAAGTTTAACGTAAATCGTAGATAGCATGCCACGAATCATCGGGATCAGATGTGGCACAAAAATGAATTGTAAGTCAGTTTTTGCCAATTGCGTAAGCTGTGCATGTATTTCCGGGTGATGGCGGTGACCTGCAACGCCGTAAGCTTTCATACTGTCGCTGGACTCAGCAAACAATGTCGCCACTTCGGCCTTTCTACCCGCACCTGAAACGCCGGATTTAGAATCTGCGATGATCGGTGCAGAAAAGTCTATCATGCCCTGCTCCAGCAGCGGCGCTAAACCCAGCAACACTGTTGTCGGATAACAGCCAGGATTACCGATCACCTGTGCTGATTTAATCTGCTCTCGGTTAAGCTCGGGAATGCCATACACTGCGTTGGTTAAAATATCCGGGCAGCTGTGTGGCATTTTGTACCACTTTTCAAATACCGCTGTGTCCTGCAAGCGAAAGTCCGCAGCCAGATCAATCACCTTAACATTAGCAGCCAGCAAGGCTTGCGCCTGACTCATGGCAACACCATGTGGCGTAGCAAAAAATACAACATCGCAAGCATTAAGATTTGCAGTTGCTGGATCAGAAAAAGCCAAGTCAACATAGCCACGCAGGCTAGGGAACATATCTGCCACCGGCATGCCGGCTTCGCCACGCGAGGTGATGGCGGTTAATTCTACGTCAGGATGTATTGCCAAAAGACGCAGCAGTTCAACACCAGTGTATCCGGTACCACCGACAATACCTACTTTAATTTTATTACTTGCCATATTGTTTATGCTTCAATGTCATTGCAAAGATTATAAGCCTACTATCTTTTTCATCCAATAAAATAAAAAAGGCCGCCTGAGCGACCTTTTTCAATTCCAACCGCCAAATAGCGTTTAACGTATTAGCGTTTAGAGAATTGTTTACGACGACGTGCTTTACGTAAACCAACTTTTTTACGCTCAACTTCACGTGCATCACGTGTTACGAAGCCTGCGTGTGACAATGCGCTCTTCAAAGCTGCATCGTAGTCGATCAAAGCACGTGTAATACCGTGACGAACCGCACCAGCTTGGCCAGACTCGCCGCCACCGATTACGTTAACCATGATATCGAAACTAGCTGTGTTGTTTGTTAACTCAAGTGGTTGACGCAGAATCATGCGTGAAGTTACGCGTGAGAAGTACTCGTCAACTGGCTTGTCATTAACAATGATGTTGCCTTTACCTGATTTTAAGAATACACGTGCCACTGAACTTTTGCGGCGACCTGTACCATAATTGTATTTACCGATCATTTTTTATCCTTAGATGGTCAATGGTTGCGGTTGTTGCGCCGCATGGTCATGCTCACTACCAGCATAAACCTTCATTTTTTTGATCATTGCATAACCTAAAGGACCTTTAGGCAACATGCCTTTAACTGCTTTTTCTAAAGCGCGACCTGGGAAACGGTCTTGCATTTTAGAGAATGTTGTTGTGCTGATACCACCTGGATAGCCTGAGTGGCTGTGGTAAAGCTTACCTTCTGCTTTATTACCAGTTACTTTTAATTTGTCTGCATTAATCACGACAATATAATCACCAGTATCAACGTGAGGCGTATAAATGGTTTTATGTTTGCCGCGTAAACGGTGTGCAACTGCGCTAGCCAAACGGCCAAGCACTAGGTCTGTGGCATCAACCACAAACCAGTCGCGCTTCACTTCATGTGATTTTGCTGAAAAGGTTTTCATCGTGTTACCAATACTATGAGCTAAAAAAATTAAGAGGCGGATTTTATTCCGAAACAATACACGCTGTCAAATACAATTATGTTTAATAATGAGTTTTTTTCTAAAAAGCATCTCTTAATTGAACAAATAGTGGATCAAAGAAACTTTGGTCCAAATTGTAATGCAATGTAAATCATTGTATTGCGCAACTATAACAGATGTTTCTGCACCGTATAATAGGACTGGTATAAATCATGCTTATATTTCTACCACCTCGGTATAACCAAAAGCCATTATTTCTACTGCCCCACAATAATAACATTAAAAAATCTTACCAAGAAATTACCTTATCAATTGAAAATAAAAAACATTTTACGATTATCTTTATTTCTATTGCCCGCCTATTGCAATCTAAGCATGGCCCTTGCTATCAATGATATTGCAGTTACATCAAGCCTGGGAGAACCTTTAATTGCCGAAATAAATATTACTGATGTTGAAAAATCGCCAGATATTCGGTGCTTTTCTGTATCAGATAGCAGCGCATCTCCCGCTTTCACCAATGCCTCGCTTGCGATTAAACATCAGGCCGATGGCTATCAGCTCATCATTAAAAGTCAGCGTACCATTACCGAGCCTATACTTAATCTACGTGTTGCTCATCATTGCGATCCCAATATCAATCGCGATTATGTAGTTTTACTTGACCCTCCGTTACAAAGCGTCGTTAAAGCTAGCGCAATTAACACGGCTGCGACTCGTGACTCTACCTACAATCAAAACAGAGTTTCGAGTCTAGTAGCAGATACTGATTCAAATACATCATCTACACGTCAGCCTGCAAAAGCAAATACCAGCAAAAAAAAGACCCCGCCAAAAGCCGAAAACGCGACTAGCACAGATAAAAAGTTAACAGCGATATACACGGGACAGCCTCAAACGGCAAATACTGCCGAGAATCGAGATGGTGCAGCAGTGAAATCGAGAGCCTACCTAAGCATTTCAGGCGGCGACTCCCGATTAACAGAAAGCTTAGCGCTTCCAAAACCAGCCTTAAGGCTCGACACTCAAATGGATTTATCGCGTGAAGCGCATACCATACCATTGAGCACCACAGATGTAATGGACGAAATAACAGCCATAGACAATCGCTTAGCACTTTTGAAAACTCAAATCGTCAGCCTGCATGCTACAAATGAACAACTAAAAAGTGATGCAGAAAGTACCAAAATGCAATTGGAAGATTCTAAAAGAACGCTGCGAATCGCTGCCGGTTTAGTTGCGTTATTGGCATTTCTGGCATTCGCTATATGGCTGCGCCGCAAGCTGATTCAAAAACGTTTAGCGAGAATCGAAGACTTTAGGCTAGATGATAGCGACTTAGCAAACAATACTGATGATTTAACTGCCCTAGCAATAAACAGCGTCAATAAAGACAGTAACGACACAAAAAATTCTAATTTTAATGATGCTTTTTATGGAAACACTAGCTATGACATATCATCAGGCTTTAGCTCACAGCCTGCAAACACTGGCTTAGCCACTAGCATTAATAGCAATGTTAAAGAAGATATTCTGGAAAGCGCCGATGTATTGACCGAATACGGTCGTTTCGGACTGGCCATTCACCTCCTGCAAGATTATCTGGCAGACCATCCTTCGGAATCGCCCAAAGTCTGGCTGAAACTGCTATCACTGACTGCCACGCATGGCTCTGAAGCTGACTATACGCAAGCCGTTGTGGACTGCAACAATTACTATCGTATTCATATGCCAAGCTTTGCTGAAGCAAAAAAAGCTGGCACTGCGACGATAGAAGACTTTCCGTACATAACCAAAGACCTGGAAATGGCATGGGGCTCTGCTGGTGCATTAGCACTATTAAATGATCTGATCTATAACCGTGAATCACAACCCGAAGACGGCTTTGAACCCGAGATATTTGAACAGCTATTTATGTTAAAACAGATTGCTGAAAATCTTAACGCTAGCCCAGATAACATAGATGCTATGACTACGCAGCCATTGATTAACAATGGCCAGGTCAGTGCAGAGCCTGATGATGCAGAAAGCGACAGAGCTATGTCGCAAACAACTGCCAGTTTTACAGATCAGCCAATTAATAAAGTTTACGAAACATCAGCTGATGCTTTAGCAGCAAGCATTAATGACGCAGCCCTAGAAAACCTGACATCGGCTGAAACATTTCCGACATTAAACTTTGATGATTACTTCACTCAGGATAACTCTGTGGAAACGATAGCGGATACTAATGTTTCCAGCCCCACTCAGCATCGCGCCTTGCCGAAAACCAAGCCGACATTGGAAGCGCCCGAAATTGATTTTTCTCAGCATATCAACGAAGTTGCCGACACGCAAAACATCACGACAGCTGAAATGGGCGACAAACCACAGAAAAGAATTGTGAAAGACTCCAATTTGATTGATTGGGCTTTAACTGATGAGTCCTAAGCTAGCAAAATCAGAATTGTTACGTCAGGTAATTTAACGCCACGCCGCCAAACACAAACAGCCCAAACCAGTTATTGCCTAAAAAAGCTTTAAAACAATTTGTTCTATCACGATTTTTGATCAAAGAATAATGATAAACCGCAGTAAAGGCTGCGGCTATCAGACCCGCATAATAATAGGCGTTCATGTGCATATGTGCGCCGGCTATTGCCAGTAATAGTAAAGTCGCCACATAACACATCATCACTGCAGCAATGTCATAACGTCCGAAAGTGATGGCTGAAGACCGTATGCCGATTTTCAGATCATCGTCACGATCCACCATTGCATACTCGGTATCGTAGGCAACTGCCCAGAACACGTTTGCCAATAACAGCAGCCAGGCAACGGTCGGCACCTCGTTATTGATCGCAGCAAACGCCATGGGAATACCAAAACCGAATGCGATACCCAAATAAGCCTGTGGCATTGCGAAAAAACGCTTGGTAAGCGGATAAGTAATTGCAAGAAACAATGCTAAGAATGACAACTGAACTGTAAGCAGATTCAATAAGTTAACTAAAGCAAAGGCCAGCAGACTTAATGCCGCTGCTAATAAATAAGCTTCTTTTCTAGAGGCTTCTTTATTGGGCAACGGCCTGTATTGTGTGCGCTCAACATAACCATCAAATTTATGATCAGCGACATCATTCATGACGCAACCGGCGCTACGCATCAGCACAGTGCCTACAACAAATATTAGTACAACAAACCAGTCAGGCCTGCCATTTGCCGCAATCAGCAATGCCCACAGCGTAGGCCAAAGCAGCAGCAAAATGCCGATGGGCTTATCCAGCCGTGTTAAACGGATATAGACATCAAATTTTTTTCTGGCAGTAGTCAGGAACATTAAATTAATCGGTATTTAAAATTAGCAATCAGCCTGTTCAGGGCTAAATAAGATCAGGCAAAAAAACCTCAACCACCATAATATTAGCGCAGTTCAAACTGAATATAGAACGGCGCGCCCATAAATACTGGGGTTGGCCTGCCACATAGCGCATGGCCTGCTGATACAGGGTATGATTCACTGTCAGTTTTTTATAACTTAATGGCGTGCGCTTTACTTCTGGGCTTGCAAATAAAACGGCTCCCAAAGGTTTATTGCCGAGCCGACCCAGACCTCGCCATTCACCATGCAGGCTTTTACGCGGCAAAACACTGTGTGCATATACCACTGGCCGACCATTCCCATATAAAAGCACTTCACGTATCTGTGCACTGTCATTGGTAGCCATATGCAGCAAAACGGCTTCTTCAAAAGCTGGTTTTTGATAGCGCACACTCACCGCTTCAACATAAAAATCAGCGTATTTCTGCTGCAGTCTGGCTGTTAATGAGCCCTTTTCTATCAGCCAGCCATGATATTGCCCGCTAGATAATGGCTGCTTAAGCCAGCGATGCCGCATAGGAGAGATTGTTTTATTGATTTTCACATTAGGAATTATCGCATAGCGGCATTAAGCTTCATATTAAACATGCGGCTTTATATGCATACAGACAGCCAATTTGTTAACGCTGATATCAATCCAGTATTGCGATATAACGCTAAACTTTGACCAAATCACCCGCACTGCTCATCCATCGATCAAGATGATGATCCACTTCGGCTGGATAATGTTGCAATAAATAATCGGCTATACCCTTAGCTGCCTGCAGCAGATCGGCATCACGTTCCAGATCTGCAATTCTCAGCATAGGCACACCGCTCTGGCGTACACCCAGCAGCTCTCCGGGGCCGCGTATCTGCAGATCAGCCTGCGCAATCGCGAAACCATCATTACTTTCATAGATGACTTTAAGCCTTGCGCGCGCAGTTTCTGAAAGCTTGTTCTGATACAACAGAATACAGGTACTTTTTGCCGCACCTCGGCCGACACGCCCGCGCAACTGATGCAACTGTGACAAGCCCATGCGCTCGGCGTGCTCAATCACCATTAAACTGGCATTGGGCACATCGACCCCTACTTCAATCACTGTAGTTGCCACCAGCAACTGCAACTCACCCGCACTAAATGCCGCCATGACTGCCTGCTTTTCGGCTGGCTTCATACGCCCATGTACCAAGCCTAGTTTCAGTTCCGGGAAGGCATTCTGCATCAAGGCAAAAGTATCGTTCGCGGTTGCCAGTTGCAAAGCCTCGGATTCTTCAATCAAAGGGCACACCCAATACGCTTGATTGCCCTGCAAACAGGCCTCTCGCACGCGCTGCAATATTTCATCACGTCTGCTATCAGAAATTAATTTAGTGACGATAGGCGTGCGCCCAGGTGGCAGCTCATCAATCACGGAAACATCCAGGTCAGCGTAATAGCTCATGGATAGCGTGCGCGGGATTGGTGTTGCACTCATCATAAGCTGGTGCGGCTCCGGCTGGCCTTTTTGCCTTAGTGCCAGACGCTGATGCACGCCAAAGCGGTGCTGCTCGTCAATGATAGCCAAACCCAGATTCTTGAACTTGACTGCTTCCTGGAATAAGGCATGTGTACCAACCACGAACTGCGCACTGCCATCAGCAATGCTTGCCAGCGCTGCTTCACGTTCTTTTTTGGTTTGACTGCCGGTTAACCATGTAATCTGGATATTTAACGGGGTAAGCCAGATAAGCATTTTGCGGTAATGCTGCTCGGCCAGAATCTCGGTGGGTGCCATGAGCGCCACTTGCCACTTGTTTTCTACAGCCTGCAGTGCAGCCATGCAGGCAACGATAGTTTTACCGCTGCCAACATCTCCCTGCAGCAGCCTTTGCATCGGGTGCGGCAGGGTTAAATCCTGCTCAATTTCCACCGCCACTTTCTGCTGTGCGTGGGTGAGTGCAAACGGTAACGATTTTAATAATGCCGAGACCAAACGCTTGGATCGACTGAACTGTGGCGCACTTATACTGCGTCGCCGTGCATAGTGCTTACGCATGGACAGCTGCTGCGCCAGCAATTCATCAAAAGCCAGTCGGCGCCAGTGCAGGCTTTCTTTATTCTCTAACGCCTGTAAATCCGACTCCGGCGGTGGATGGTGCAATGCTTTTAAACTGTCAGCAAAGCTCGGCAGATGCATGGTCTGATATATATTGGCTGGTAGTGTTTCAGCCATGCAGTTTTGCGCAAGCGCAATGCCTATCGCTTTGCGCAAGCTGGGCTGCGTTAGCCCGGCAACCGTAGGATATACCGGCGTCAAGGTTTCTGCCACCTCGGTTTTCAGGCCGACAGCTTTAGTAGTTGGATGCACCATCTCGTAACCGAAGAATCCACTGCGTACTTCTCCGTAAACGCGCAGCTTGGCGCCCACTTTAAGCGCTGCTATCTGGCTAGGATAAAAATTTAAAAAGCGCAACGTCAGCTGCCCGCTCGCGTCTTCCAATTTCGCTATCAGCGCTTTACGCGGTTTGTAAGTCACCTCCGCATGCACAATCTCGCCTTCTACCTGTGCGGCTTCTCCAGCCCGCAAGTCACGGATAGCGGTGATATGGGTTTCGTCTATATAGCGCAGTGGTAAATGCAGCAGCAGTGCATGTAAATTGGAGATACCCAGCTTGGCCAGATTGGTGATGAGGGGCTTGCTGAAAGCCTTGATTTCAGTCAGCTGACGCATTCTAAATAAAGACCTTCAGCCCAAACATATGTATGAGGTTAGCAGCAAAGTTAAAAATTGTTAATAACTACCTATGCTCTCATAAAACTACAAAACAATCACGCCATCTGCTTCAACCAGCGCACCGCGCGGCAATGAAGCAACGCCTACCGCAGCACGTGCCGGGTAAGGCTGGCTGAAATACTCAGCCATAATAGTATTCACCAAGGTGAAATGTGATAAATCTGTTAAGAAGATGTTCAGCTTAACTACATCACCCAAACTACCGCCAGCTGCTTCAGCAACCGCTTTAAGGTTAGTGAACACACGATGTACCTGTGCTTCGATACCCTCTACCATTTGCATGGTTGCCGGATCTAAACCGATCTGGCCTGACAAATATACGGTATTACCCACTTTCACTGCTTGTGAATAGGTGCCGATCGCTGCTGGTGCGCCTTGTGTTTGAATAATTTGTTTTGAATTTGATTGAGTTGTCATGATGAATATTGTTACTTTGTTAAAAATTAATTTTTTGCGAGTGGATTACTGCAAGTTAACCTTGGTGGTTCCAGATTTTCCATTCACACTGCTCTTGGTACGATTAATCCGCACCACATCAGGTATTTTACGCAAACCGCGCATCAACTCTGCCAGATGCACACGGTTTTTCACCTGTACTGTGAAATACAGGTTCGCGTAAGCGCTACCATCGGACTCTTCTACACTGACATTATCAATATTGGAATTAGCATCGGCAATACCGGCTGCAATTTTTGCCAGCATGCCGGGCTGGTTGGCAACGGTGAGATTCAGGTTGGTTTTGAACAGGCGCGTACTTTCCGGCTCCCACTCTACATCCAGCCATTTATCAGGATCCAGTTTAAATTTGCGCACACTAGGACAATCATGCGTATGAATGACCAGACCTTTGTCTTTATTAATAAAGCCTAAAATCGGATCGCCCGGAATCGGATGGCAGCAAGGAGCAAACATCACTGCCATACCCTCGGTGCCACGCACCGTGATTGTATCCAATGCGTTAGCGGGTAGCTTGGTGTGTTTCTCCACATGACCATCTGTGGTTGCTAGTAACTGATGCGCCACCATGACATTCTGACGCTTGCCGAGGCCAATCTCTGACAGAATCTCTGATTTTGTGATAACGCCATAATCACGCATCAGTTTTTGCCAGTTCTCATCAGAAATCTGCTTGGGATCAACATGCAAAGCACGCAAAGCCTGATTAAGCATGCGCTCACCAATCTGCGCCGCTTCACTGGATTGCTGGGATTTCAGGAAATGGCGGATATGCGCGCGGGCGCGCCCAGTCACTACATAATTCAACCAGGCAGGATTCGGTTTGGCGAGTGACCCGGTAATAATTTCAACGTGATCACCGTTTTTCAGCTCGGTACGCAATGGCGCCAATTCATGGTTAATACGCACGGCGACACAACTGTTGCCAATATCCGAATGCACCGCATAGGCAAAGTCCACCGCAGTCGCGCGCTTAGGTAACGCCAGAATGGTGCCTTTAGGCGTAAATACATACACTTCATCCGGAAACAGATCAACTTTCAAGTGTTCCAGGAAGTCTAGAGAATCTGAGCTCTCACTCTGAATATCAAGCAAGCGTTGCAGCCATTGATGCGTTTGCTGCTGCAATACTGTCAATTGTGCGTCACTTGATTTATATAGCCAGTGCGCTGCCACGCCGGCATCTGCAATATTGTGCATTTCTGCGCTGCGAATCTGCACTTCAATCGGTGTGCCGAACGGACCTAACAGTGTGGTATGCAATGACTGATAGCCATTGGCCTTAGGAATTGCGATGTAGTCTTTAAACTTGCTAGGGATAGGCTTGTACAGCGCATGGAGCGCGCCTAATGCCAGATAGCAGTTCGGCAGATCTTTGACAATGATACGAAAACCGTAGATATCATAAACCTGTGAAAACGGCGTTGCCTGACGCGTCATTTTTTTATAGATACTGTAGAGATGTTTTTCGCGTCCGGTAACTTCAGCCTCTACATGAAACACTTTGAGCTGGTGCTGAATAGACTCCAGAACTTTACTGATGACTTCCTTGCGGTTACCGCGCGCTGCCATGACCGCTTTTGAAATTGCGTTAAAACGCATCGGGTGCAGATACTGAAAACTTAGATCTTCCAGCGCCTGATAGACTGAGTTCAAGCCTAGTCGATTCGCAATCGGCGCATAGATATCCAGCGTTTCTTTAGCAATCAGCTTCTGCTTTTCCGGCCGCATGGCTTCCAAAGTTTGCATATTATGCAAACGGTCAGCCAGTTTCACCAGAATCACCCGCACATCCTGCGACATTGCGAGCAGCATCTTGCGGAAATTCTCGGCCTGCGCTTCGCTGGCACTTTGAAACTCAATCTTATCAAGCTTGGTCACACCGTCCACAAGCTCGGCAACCTGCAGACCGAATTTTTCCTTGATGTCCATTGTGGTGATATGCGTATCTTCCACCACATCATGCAGCAGCGCCGCCAGAATCGTCGGTACGTCCATATGCAGATCGGCCAGTATGCAAGCGACCGAAACCGGATGCGTGATATATGGCTCACCGGTTTTACGCACGACACCCTCATGGGCTTTGTCGGCATAACGATAGCCTTCAAATACCTGTTCTATATCCTGTGGTTTGAAATATTGCTTGAGTCGAAGACTTAAGGCTGAACCCTCGCTGTCCGCAGGCAGCAAGGGAGCCGAACTTATTTTTGATAATTCCGCTTTAAGATTTTGTGCGGTTTTTGGCATGGCGCTTCACTACCAGAACTGTTAATTTGCTAGCTGATGTTGAGGGAAACACTGATTAATTGAGCGAGCGGGATGAAGTACAAGGCGCACGGAACGCAGCAACCGAGATAGTATGCAATATACAGCGAGGTTGCGAGTACCGCGCAACGCAGCAATTCGCCCGCGTAGCCATTTAATCAGCGTTTCCTTAGCAGCACACCTGAGACTTAAGGGTTGATGCGCGCTAAAACTTCAACGCCTATTTTACCGGCAGCAATTTCACGCAATGCAATCACTGTTGTTTTATCACGTGAGTTTTGCACATTGACTAACGGTTCTGCACCGTTATGCAATTGACGTGCGCGGTAAGCGGCAACCAAAGTTAATTCAAAACGGTTAGGGATTTTTTCCAAACAATCATCTACTGTAATACGTGCCATATTGATATATTCCTATTGTTTAATTAAAAACGCTTAACGAGTGCTAACTAAGTAAGTGTTTCGATCAGCGCAGCATAGCGCTGCAGCTGTTTGGCGGCTACAAGCCGGCGCGAACGAATGACCGCGCGGATATCCTGCAGTGCTTCTTCAAAATAATGGTTAATTGTAACATAATCGAACTCCCCTACGTGGCTCATTTCCTCACGCGCCGCAGCCACCCGCTTTGCGATTGTCTCCTGACTATCCTGACCTCTGCTATTCAGGCGCAGTTCCAGTGTTTCTATGGAGGGCGGCAGCACAAATATGCTGATTGCCTCCGGATACAAATGCCGTACCTGCTGCGCACCTTGCCAGTCAATTTCCAGAATAACGTCTTGTCCAGCTTTTAATGGGGCATCTACCGCACATTGCGAGGTGCCGTAGCGGGCACCATGCACATGCGCACTTTCCAGAAACTGCGCCTCGCCCAGCATCAACAAAAAGGTAGGTTCATCTACAAAGTGGTAATCAACGCCATTTTCTTCACCCGGCCTGGGGTTGCGCGTTGTGTGTGAGATGGAAAGCGTTACATTTTTGTCATCAGCTAGTAAAGCCTTGATCAGGCTGGTTTTTCCCGCACCTGAGGGCGCTGAAATAATAAAAAGATTACCTGCAGTCATGTCAATAACACCAATCTAGATTTGCAAAAATACAGAACTACCGCGGCTGTAATCAGCGGTTCATTCGCCATCTGCCAATAATAACATTATGAACCAGCGCCTACTTAATAATCAGCCAGAAAACATTGTTAGCAAATTATTCATTGATTAATACACTTTACTTCTTTTATTTTATTGATACATATGATAAAAATGATATTAATATTAATTTTTATCATTTTTAATATTAAAAATATGTAACTAGCTTGCTGCGATTAAATGCTCTTGCGAGATGAAAAATTTAGTTCAGCAGGCACGATAGAAGCTCATGAGCCAGCTTAGTAAGGGATGAAAAATGAAGGGATATACATTAATAGAATTAATGATTGTCGTATTAATAATAGGCATTATTGCTTCAATCGCTATACCTGCATATTCTGATTACGCTATAAATGCAAAACTGACAGAAGCAATGACCGCGATGAGATCAACCGGCAATGCAATGGAGATAAATCTTAGCATCACAAACACTTATGAATGCGACAAGCCTAGCTGGAGCAGTAAACATTTCAGCTATGAGTGTAATGCAACCACTAACAACTTCACCATAACTGCTAACGGACTGGGAGACGTAGCTAACTATAGCTACAGCCTGAACGCTAACGGAGAGCGTAAAACGCTCTCCCATCCTTTAGGCCCTAGCAATAAATGCTGGCGCCTTAGCAAAACGTGCTAGCGCTTTATCAAAAAGTCCAGCGCCAATCCAGTTGAAGTGCCTAAAAAAAGTATATTAGCTAACTTAGAGGACAATCATAATAAGCCATACGCTTGCTATTCAATATTCTGAATCTGCTCGCGCATCTGCTCGATAAGCACTTTCAGTTCCATTGATACCTGCGTTGTATGCACCGATACTGATTTTGATCCTAGCGTATTGGCCTCACGGTTAAGTTCTTGCATCAGAAAGTCCAGACGTTTTCCGGCAGGCGCATCGGCATTCAAAATACGCTTTACTTCTGAAACGTGTGCAGTCAGTCGACTGAGCTCCTCATCCACATCAATGCGCTGTGCAAACAGCACCAACTCCTGTGCGATTCGCTCCTGATCTACGGTTTTAATCGTTTCCTGCAATTTAAGTTCCAGCTTGGCCTGATACTCTTTATTAAGTTGTGGCAGAAGTGGTTTTACTTTGGCTACCAGCGCTTCAATCTGCACCAGCCTATCCAGAATCAAGGCTTTCATCTTTTCACCTTCGCGCGCACGCGATGCCGTCAGGTCATGCAAGCCTTGCGATACAAGCTTTTTGATATCTTCTGCCAGTGATTCGTGACTTAATTCTTCGTGCTGCACTACGCCGGGCCAGCGTAAGATATCTGCCACACTCAGCGCGCGGCTTTGCGGAAAGAATTGCTGGGTTTTTATTTGCATATCTGCCAGTTGCTGCATAATCTGCTCATCCAGTTGTGGCGCCTGCGCCGACTGCGTGCGCTGAATCAGGTTGACTTTGCATTCAACTTTGCCCCGGCTTAATTGTGCACCGATCAGTTCCCTGATCTGCGGCTCAAAGCTCTTTAGCGTTTCATCCAGTTTAAAATGCAAATCCAGATAACGGCTATTGACAGCACGCAGCTCCAACAACAGCGTCGCACCTTCTATGGGCTGCTCTAATGCAGCGAAGCCAGTCATACTATATGTCATGTTAATTTTCCTAATTTAACAAATTAAAACTGTTATTTTCTAATCGGCTCCAATGTTACCAAACCCTCGCTATTTAATACGAAAATAAAGCATAAAGATTGCCATAAAATAAGCGTGCCGATGAAGTTCTGGTCAGTGCTGCTTAAGAAAAAACTTTAATTACAGTCCATTACGCGCTATATTGACTAATTGAATCGAAGTTTGAATGTCAGACCGGTGATTATAAAAATACACATATCAACAATCGATTATAGTTAAAGAAATCATTAACAAAATTGTCTACTCCTCATAAGAATTTAGCATTACCTGCCGGCTACAAATTACAAGATTATGAAATCAAAAAAGTCTTGAGTTATGGCGGATTCAGCTTCGTGTATCTGGCGCACGACAAAGATAAAAACTTTGTTGCGATTAAAGAATATCTGCCGTCATCCATTGCTTTGCGTGACGAAAATGCAACCGTGCAACCCAATACCGTAGACGTTGCAATGTTCCGGCACGGCTTGAAAAGTTTCTTTGATGAGGGCCTGACGCTCGCCAAAATCGAGCATAAAAACATTGTACGCGTCGTTAATTTCTTCCGTGCCAATGATACTGTTTATATGGTCATGCAGTATGAACGTGGCAAGTCATTGCAAGCTTATATTCTGGAGCACGATGAGCCAGTTTCAGAAAACTTCATACGTCGCGTTTTCAGTGAATTATCTAACGGCCTGCGCGAAGTGCATACTCATAAACTTTTGCATCTGGATATTAAACCGGCAAATATATACATCCGGCTTGACGGCTCTCCGGTACTACTGGATTTTGGCTCATCGCGCCAAGCTTTAAGTAGTACCCAAACAAAAATTTCACCCAGCTACACGCCCGGCTTTGCCTCGCCTGAGCATTATTATGACAAAAAACTGCTGGGTCCTTGGAGTGATATTTACAGCATAGGTGCCACTATGTATTCTTGCCTGACGCGTAACTCGCCAATGTCAGCAGACCAGCGTTTAAAAAAGGATGCGCTGGTACCCGCAGTAAAAATAGGTAAAGAACACTACTCACAGGAATTGCTAGAAATTATCGACAATTGTCTGGACTTGGATTATTTAAAACGTCCGCAAAGTGTGTTTTCACTACAAAAATCATTAATGGAAGCGCCACATAAACCTAAGCCAAAAACGGGGCTTATGCATAAACTTTTTAATGCACTCAACAAAAATAGCTCATCCAGCTCCAAAAAATCATCATGAAATTCACTATCTTTCAAAATAGCCGCCAAGGGCCTCGTCCTTATAATCAGGATAGGCTAGCTTACTCATACAGCAAAGATGCACTACTGCTGGTCATTGCAGATGGCATGGGCGGGCATCGCCATGGTGAAGTCGCAGCGCAGCTGGCCGTGACGACGATGACAGATGCATTTCAACGTTTGGCGGTACCTTCCCTATCGAGCCCGGCTAAATTTCTGATTGAACAGATACAGCAAATTCATGAGTTAATTGACCAATTAGCACGTGATCAGGACATGCTGGAAGCGCCGCGCACGACGATAGTCGCTGCAGTAGTACAGCGTGGCATGCTGTATTGTGCACATGCCGGAGATTCACGCCTTTATCATTTCCGCGATGGGCATTTACTTTATCGCACTGAAGACCATTCGATTGTACAGTCGCTCTACAACAAGGGCATGATTACCAGAGCTGAAATGGCAAACCACCCATACCGGCATAAGATTTTCAGCTGCCTGGGCGGTGATGTACCACCTAAAATTGAGCTAGCTGACCGACAGGAACTACTCGAAGGCGATACCGTCTTACTTTGCACCGATGGCTTATGGGGAGCGGTAGGCGATGACCAGATCAAGCAGGTTCTGCGCGGCTCTTCGATTGAAGAAAATGTAACCAGACTGCTTGACATGGCAGAAAGCGGCAGTGCTGAGAAAGGCGACAATATGAGCGCAATCGGCCTGCAGTGGGGAGATAAGCTGCATAGTGATGATGCCGTTTCAACCATCACCTTGCCTATGGGCTTTTCAACTACAATCATGAATCCACATACCCGCAGCGACTTTGATGGTGTTGCAGACCCCGGCCAAGCAGATGATCTGAGCGATGAAGACATCGAGAGAACCATCGCAGAAATACAGATCGCACTGCAAAAGACCAAACGTACTTAATCAATTTTTTTATAGCAGGATTTAACCGATGTCTTCCAGTAACGCAAACAATATTCGCCCCAGCCAGCGTGCACTCAACCAATTGCGTGATGTAGCAATCATCCGCCATTACACAAAACATGCCGAAGGCTCCGTTTTAGTGAAATTTGGTGACACGCACGTACTGTGTACTGCCAGTATCGATGAAAAAGTGCCCGGTTTTCTTAAAGGCAAAGGACAAGGCTGGGTGACTGCCGAATACGGCATGTTGCCGCGCTCAACTGGCAGCCGCATGGACCGGGAAGCTGCCAAAGGCAAACAATCAGGCCGCACGCAGGAAATCCAGCGCCTGATCGGCCGCTCGTTACGCGCGATTATTGATCTGCAAAAACTCGGCGAACGCAGCATCCAGATTGACTGCGATGTCATCCAGGCTGATGGTGGCACGCGCACAGCCAGTATCACCGGTGCTTACGTAGCGCTGCATGACGCTATCTCAACCCTGCTCAAAAGCGGTAGAATTACACAATCACCGCTCAAAGATTCCGTTGCAGCAATTTCTGTCGGCATGCATCAAGGCCAAGCGGTGCTTGATCTGGACTATATTGAAGATTCGGACTGCGACACCGATATGAACGTAGTGATGACCGGCAGCGGCGGTTTTGTAGAAATTCAGGGTACAGCTGAAGGTGAACCGTTCTCACGTGATGCCATGGATGCGATGCTGGATTTAGCCGCATATGGCATCAAACAACTGACAGACAAACAAAAAGAGGTTTTGAGTGTTTAAAAAACTGGTGATTGCCACTGGCAATAAAGGCAAATTGCGCGAGATTCAGCACGTGCTCAGTGAGTTGAATATCGAGATTATTCCGCAATCAGAATTCAATGTACCGGAGTGTGAAGAACCGCACTGCACGTTTATTGAAAATGCACTGGCTAAAGCACGCCATGCCAGCAAACATACCGGCTTGCCGGCACTAGCGGACGACTCTGGTTTGTGTGTGGATGCGTTGCAAGGTGCACCTGGCGTGTTATCTGCGCGCTATGCCGGTAAAAACCAGTCGAATAGCCTGCTCACGCAGGATGAGCGCAATAATGACAAACTGCTGCAGGAAATGAGCAGTATCTCCAATCGCCATGCGCATTTTTATTGTGTCATGGTGCTGGTGCGCCATGAGCATGACCCGGAACCTATTATTGCCGAGGGCAGCTGGCAAGGCATTATTCTGCGCGAGTACCGAGGCAGTGACGGCTTTGGTTACGATCCGCTTTTTTTGGATGACAAAACTGGCAAAACTGTAGCGGAACTGCCGTTAGAGATCAAAAGCCGTATCAGCCACCGCGGTCACGCCATGGCTAAACTGCTGCAGAAACTGGAAAGGCTAAGCAATGAGTAGCAAATGGCCTAAGTGGGTGCGTGATGACCAGAGCGTGGTTTCATGTACTGAAAAAGTCAAAGTGATGACTGAAAATTTTGATGAGATTAAGCAAATTGCACAAGATGCGCTTGAGGATGGCCTGCTCATGGAAGTCTCTGAGCAGCAAATGCGCGATGCCCTGCATGCGCTGGTTGATTCACTGATCAATCCTTACAAAAAGGTAAATTAGTATCAAAAAAATCATCGAAATCAAAGCTGCCGGTAATTTTAATCCGGAACCGATTAATACCGTTGCGCCGCTTGCGGGTGCAGCTACTGTTTCAGGTTTAAGCAATCCACCGCCGTTGTCGCTGTACATCCATATCCCGTGGTGTGTGCGTAAGTGCCCCTACTGTGATTTTAATTCGCATGAAAGCCGCTTTAAAAATGGTGAAATTCCTGAAGCCGCTTATGTTGATGCTTTAATCGCCGATCTGGAAGTTGCCACACCCAAAGTATGGGGCAGAAAAATCAAAAGCATATTTTTTGGCGGTGGCACGCCTAGCCTGTTTTCTCCGCAAGCCATTGACAGGATTTTAAGCAATGTGCGAGCGCTCACTCCGCTTGAATACGATGCCGAGATTACACTGGAAGCTAATCCAGGCACTGTTGATAGTGCACATTTTTCTGGCTACAAAGACGCGGGGGTTAACCGTTTATCGTTAGGCATTCAAAGCTTTAATGCCGATTACCTGAAGGCATTAGGCCGCATTCACGATGACAAGCAGGCAATTGCTGCTGCCGAGCTTGGCCTCAAAACCTTTGAGCGCGTGAATCTGGATGTGATGTATGCACTACCAAACCAGACGCTGGAACACGCACTGCAAGATGCAAAACAGGCGGTTGCTCTTAGCCCGGATCACTTATCGTTCTACCATTTGACGCTGGAACCTAATACACCGTTCCACCGCACGCCTCCAAGCCTGCCCGATGATGATACGAGCAGCGACATGCAGATAGAGATTGAAAATCTGCTGGCTGCACATGATTATGAACATTACGAGACTTCTGCTTTCGCCAAAAAAGGCATGCAGGCCAGACATAATCTGAATTACTGGCAGTTTGGCGATTATCTGGGCATCGGTGCCGGTGCACACAGCAAGCTGAGCTACCACGATAAAATCACGCGTGAAACCAGACCTAAACACCCCAAAGCCTATATGGACCATGCAAGCCAAGGTAACGCTGTAGAAAAGGTATGGGAAATCAGCCAGGACGAGCTGGGCTTTGAATTCATGATGAATGCATTAAGGCTGACTGAAGGCGTGCCATTAAATCTGTTTCAGCAGCGCACAGGGTTAAATTTACAAACGCTTGAAAGTGCGATTAAAGCTGCGCAGAACAAAGGCCTGCTGGCACTGGAGCAAGGCCGTATACAGCCAACTCCGCTAGGGCAGCGCTTTTTAAATGAGTTGCTGGAATTATTTCTGAATTGAACCCGTAGCTCAAAGATTCCAGGGCTGGCAAACCTGCTTGCCAGCCGCCTGCGCAGTTAAATCATTTACCTTACTTTGCTAGCAGCAGACTTACACCACCAGTTCATCCAGTGCCTTCACATCAAATCCGATTAAGTCTGTAATCCTGCCTTCTTTAAGCTTGTTAGTCCAATTAGGGTCAGCTAGTAGCGCGCGTCCCACCGCAACCATATCAAATAACTGATGCTCAATGCCGTCACTGAGCTGCTTAACATCAATGTGAATTGCAGTATCAGGTGATTCCTCGCGCGTAAAATGGCCGACTCTGAATTCTTTTTCCAAGCCCACGCTACCCACTGCAATCACCGGTTTTCCGGTGAGTTTTCTGGTCCAGGTCGCCAATGTATCATTTGAACCTTCAAATGCAGGCTGCCACAGCCTTCTGGTGCTGGCATGAAAGAAATCTACACCAGCATCGGCAAGTGGTTTGAGCAGCTGCGCCAACTCCTCCGGGCTATTGGCGATTCTGGCATTATAATCGCCAAGCTTCCACTGCGAGAACCTGAATACGACGGGAAAATCAGCACTCACTCTGGCTCTAACTGCCTTCACCACTTCCAGCGCAAATCTGCTGCGATTTTCCAGCGTGCCACCGTATTCATCCGACCGCTGGTTACTACCTTCCCATAAAAACTGGTCAATCAGGTAACCATGCGCGCCGTGAATCTCTACACCATCAAAGCCGATTTCTTCTGCGTTTGCTGCCGCCTCGGCGTAAGCATTAATTGCGTCTGCAATATCTGCTTTTGTCATGGCCTTAACAAGTAACTGTCCGTCATTTTCTACCTGCATAGGTCCATAACCTGGTACGGCAGGGTCTGGCTCAACACCAGGACTTCTTGCAGCGCCTACGTGCCATATTTGCGGTATGATCAGCCCACCTGCGGCATGCACTGCTTCAACCACATTTTTCCAGCCGGCCAAGGCCTGTTCACCGTGAAAAGCCGGTACATCTGCATAGCCGTTAGCGGCAGGGTGGCCGATATACGTACCTTCTGTAATGATCAGCCCTACACCACCTGCGGCGCGACTACGATAATATTCAGCTACATTTGTACCCGGCACACCTTTTGGTGATTTATTGCGCGTCATCGGTGCCATTACAATTCGATTATTGAGTTTGAATCTACCAAACTGCAATGGTTGAAAAATTCTATTTGTTTGGGTTTCACTCATTTGTTATGAATACTTTCTTAAATTAAATGCTTCTCTTACTTTTCAGGCTAAAAGAACTTCACCGCCATAAATTAATGCCAACTACTCAACACAATCTTGCCTATGGTGGTACCAGCCTCCAACTGTGCATGCGCTTTGCGCAGATTCTCGGCATTGATTGGAGACAATGTTTGCTTCAGCGTAGTTGTGACCAGCCCCTGATCCACTAGTCTGGCGACTATGTTGAGGATATTGTGCTGTTCAACCATATCGTCCGTCTGGTACATCGAGCGTGTATACATGAGCTCCCACACAAAGGCTGCACTTTTATTTTTGAGCAGATTGATATCAACGGGCCTTACGGTTTCTACGATTGAGCATATACGACCTTGCGGTTTGATCAACGCCGCCATCACCGGAAAATATGTATCCGTGTCATTGCAGCAGAAAATATAATCCGGCTGTACTATGCCGATAGCGGCCATCTGCTGCATAAGGTCTTGCCGATGATTTACAACATGATGCGCACCTAGCTCACGCACCCATTTTTCTGTCTCAGGACGTGATGCGGTAGCCACCACTGTTATTCCTGCCAGTTTACTTGCCAGTTGAATTGCAATCGAACCTACGCCACCCGCACCGCCTATAATGAGCAAGCTTTTGCCTTTATTATGTGCTGGCTCTTGTACTATCTGCAGTCGATCAAACAGGGCTTCCCAGGCAGTTACAGCAGTTAACGGCAATGCGGCGGCCTGAGCAAAGTTCAGACTTTGCGGCATAACGCCTACAATCCGTTCATCAATCAATTGATACTCGGCATTGGAACCGGAGCGTGTGAGGTCTCCGGCATAAAATACCTTGTCACCCACCTGAAAATAAGTGCATTCCGGACCAGTTTTGACTACTTCACCCGCCGCATCCCAACCCAGTATTTTTGGGCTAGGTTCGACTTTGTCTTTTGGTTTACGTACCTTGGTATCCACTGGATTGACTGATACGGCATGCACGCGCACCAGCAAATCCCGCCCACTCACTTCCGGGATATCCAGTTCAATATCCATTAATGATTCTGGATCAGTAATCGGGAGATAACGGGTAAGTCCAACTGCTTTCATAGGTATCCTCACATAGTTAAAGTGATGGTTAGGTGCTACTGCACTTGTTTATTTAATAGCTGGCTGAATATTGCCAGTAAATTTTGCAATTAAATTGAAGTTTCGAGCACGGTACGGCTGATATCCAGCGTAACATCACCATGCTCGCCCAGCTTCACCATCCCGTGTTTTTCCAGCTGAGCCAGCAATGCAGGAATATCTTCTTTAGTGATCTGGTAGGCAGATAAACGCGTTTTTACCTGCATACTTTCAAAAAAGTCACGGGTTTTGGTAATGGCGGCCTCAATGCGCTGCTCTTCACTGCCTTCACGTATATTCCACACGCGCTCTGCATATTGCAGCAGCTTCGCGCGTTTTGATTCACGGCGTAAGCTCAGCATTGTCGGTAATATAATTGCTAGCGTTTGCGCATGATCCAAACCATGCAATGCAGTTACTTCATGGCCTATCATGTGGGTTGCCCAGTCACTCGGCACACCTGCACCAATCAAACCATTTAATGCCAGTGTTGCTGTCCACATCAGGTTAGCCTGCAGTTCGTAATCATTAGGATTTTCAAGCAGCTGTGGGCCGGTTTCTATCAAAGTCTGCAGCAAACCTTCTGCAAATCTATCCTGCACTTTAGCGCCTACCGGATACGTCAGGTATTGCTCCATGACGTGTGTGTAGGCATCAACCACGCCGTTTGCCAGCTGTCGTGTCGGCAATGTGTAGCTCTTGGTCGGGTCTAGTACTGAAAATTGTGGAAACACCTTTTCACTGGTGAAAAATAGTTTTGCTTTCTCTGCTTCACGCGTGATAACTGCACCATCATTCATCTCTGACCCCGTAGCCGGCAGCGTTAAAACCGTGCCATAAGGCAGCGCTTTTTTGACGTTCGCGCCGTGCGTGGTCAAAATCTGCCAGGCATCACCCTCTGCATACACGGCAGCGGCAACGAATTTTGTGCCATCAATCACTGACCCACCGCCTACCGCTAGCAGATAATCCAGCTTGTTGGCTTTAATCTGCGCCACAGCCTGCATCAGTGTTTCGTAACTTGGGTTAGGCTCAATGCCGCTGAACTCTTCTACATAACGGCTAGCAAGTGCGGCTTTCACCTCTGCCAGCGTGCCATTAGTTTTTGCGCTATTACCGCCCATCAATACCAGTACGCGTGCGTCCGCAGGCACATGCTGATTAATTTCGGCTACCTTGCCTTTACCAAACAAGATACGCGTAGGATTGTAAAAATCAAAATTTAACATCGGTTAAAACTCCTTAAGGAAACTTTAAAATAGACCAGTCGGCTATAATTTTTCTAAATAAAAACAGCCTGTATTCAGGCTAGACCCAGTCTCGTCTTAGTCGCTACCATTGCGCGTTCCAAAGGTTCACGCGTATGGCTGACCTTAGTCAGCAGCGTGGCGCCTATCCACATATAATAGATTTCCGCAGTAATGCTAGTTGCATCCACATGCGCCGGAAATTCACCTTTGCTGACACCGTCAGCAACACATGCAGCAAGCCGCGCTATTACGCGATCTGTACCATTTTTTAGAGTAATACGCATTAACTCGGACAAGTCAGTCACTTCTGCACTCAGCTTAACCACCAGACATTTATCGGCTGTAGTGTCGTTGGACTGGGTATCCAGCCAAGCCTGAAAATACGCTAACAGGCAGCTGGCGTTGCTTGAGCTGTCTGCATTCAAGGTGCTTTCAAGCTGCTGCATATATTGCTCAAAATAGTCTTTTATCAGCTCATCGCCAAATTGCTCTTTGGATTTGAAATAGTGATAAAAAGAACCCTTAGGCACACCGGCACTGGTGAGAATCTCATTCAGGCCTACCGCAGCAAAGCCTTTACCGAGAATAATCTCTTTAGCCACATCCAGCACGTGCTGCTTGGTATCAACAGATTTATTCATTGTCATTTCATTCGTCATGTTGAACATTATTCCATAAATTAGACCAGTCGTCTAGTAACAATTTAAATAACTCTCATTCATCAATAACCTACCCCCAAAATACACCGCTTCAGCCGTAATCACCATTTCAAGTAATTGGCCTGACATAAAATAAAACCAAGCCATATCCGAGTGAGGGAACTATACAGCAACTAACAGGCTCAGATATTAGCTGCACATCGCCGGTAAAAAACCTCATAACCATTTATGCGACTGTTATTCGCTTTATTAATTTTAATGCCGACACTTCTTTTACAAACCAACACATATGCAGCCGAGCCTTATAAAGCGCCATTCTGGTTGCCAGGTGGTCACCTGCAGACGATCATAGCATCTCTGCTATCCACAGGCTCCGAAGTCAAATACCGTCGGGAAAGATGGGAACTTAATGATGGCGATTTTATTGATGTTGACTGGGCAGAAAAGTTACCTGGAAATTCGCTTGCTGCGTCTGATCCAACTGCGTCAGGCCGCCTAGAACGACATAAACCTGTCGTCGTGATTTTTCATGGGCTGGAAGGCAACTCGCAAAGCCAATATGCGAAATCTCTCATGGGCGCGGCTTTAGCAAAAGGCTGGCATGGTGCTGTCATCCATTTCAGGGGCTGCTCCGGCGAGCCGAACCGGCTGCCGCGTTTCTATTATGCTGGCGATAGCCTGGAGATTGACACCATGCTGACACGCGTCAGGTCTCTTTATCCAGATAATCCAATTTATGCGATAGGTTACTCATTAGGTGGCAATGCTCTGCTTAAATGGCTGGGAGAATTCGGCAGCAACAGCAAACTGAATATCAGCAAAGCGGTTGCCGTATCTGCGCCTATTGATTTAAAAGCTTCGGCTGTGTCGCTTGATAGCGGCCTCAACCGCATTCTCTATACGCCGATGTTTGTAAACTCCATGCGCCCTAAAGCACTGGCGCTGTCCAAGCGCTTCCCCGGCTTGTTAAATGACAAACACATCAATCAAGCAAAGACGATCCACGACATTGATAACGCTGTGACATCGGTTTTGTATGGTGCCAAAAATGCGACGGATTATTATCACAAAAATGCATCGAAACCTTTTCTAAAAAATATCATGCTACCCACGCTGATTATCAATGCCAAAAATGACCCGTTCATGCCGCCGCAGTTTCTGCCGACAGCGGATGAGGTCTCAGATGCCGTAACGCTGGATTATCAGGAACAAGGCGGCCATGTTGGTTTTTACTCGCCATTTGTTAACAATGAAAACAGCTGGCTACCCAGCAGAATTATTGAATTTTTAGAAGAAAATTAATTAGCAGAACGTTAGGTACTTTTAAGTAAAAAAACAACAAAACTTAGTAATCAATTCAAATCAAACTAAAAAATTAAAAGGGCAAGCATGCAACTCACGAGTTTAGCGATCAACATAGCAGAAAAAGGGCTATTACCAGATAGCGCTATTCGCTCCGGTATCCGCCGCTTATCACAAACAAGACTAGACCAGATCAGCGCAGCAGACTGTGAACACAGCAATAGAATCGAAACCGATTTCATCACATCCATGAACCAGTCGCCCATCGCACTGGTGCCGGAACTCGCAAATGCTCAGCACTACGAAGTACCTGCAGAGTTCTTTCAGCTTTGCCTTGGCAAACACAGAAAATACAGTAGTTGTTTTTGGCTACCTGATACCAAAACACTGGACGAGGCCGAAGCCAACGCATTAAAGCTCAGCTGTGAACATGCCGACTTGGACAATGGCCAGCAAGTGCTCGAGCTCGGCTGTGGCTGGGGATCTTTAACATTATGGATGGCGGAACACTATCCGCAAAGCAGCATTACTGCGGTATCAAACTCGAACTCGCAGCGCGAATACATACAAGCGACGGCAAAAGCACGTGGTTTAAATAATATTCAGGTCATTACTTGCGACATGAATACGTTCAACCCGGCTGACCATGGCATTCAACATGGGTTTGACCGCGTAGTTTCAGTAGAGATGTTTGAACACATGCGCAATCACCAGCTTCTATATAAAAAAGTACATGACTGGCTGCTGCCCGGCGGTAAATTCTTCATGCATATCTTCGTGCACCGCAGCACGCCTTATGCCTTTGAGGTACAGGGTGAAGACGACTGGATGAGCCAGTTCTTTTTCTCCGGCGGCATGATGCCAAGTGACGACCTGCCATTGCACTTTCAGCAACATTTGAAATTGAAACAGCGCTGGCGCTGGGATGGCACTCATTATGAAAAAACTGCCAATGCCTGGCTAGATAATATGGACCTGCACAAAGACAAGATTACACCGATTCTGGAAAGCACCTATGGTGCAGAAAATGCCGAGCAATGGCGTAACCGCTGGCGCATTTTTTATATGGCCTGTGCAGAACTGTTTGGGTACCGCCATGGTCAAGAATGGTGGGTAACTCATTATCAATTCGAACGACCGCTATAACATGCTGCTTGCCAACTTTTTATTGTTTCAGCTTGCCTGGTTTGCCTGTGTCGTGGGTGCGGCTTATGGCATGCCATGGCTAGGCGTGACTGTGACATTAATGACCACAGGCTGGCATCTGTATCAATCCAAACAAGCGAAGCCGGAGATGCTGCTCATGTTTGCAGCGCTGCTGGTTGGCGCCTGTTTTGATCAGGCCATGCTGTTCATGCAGCTGGTCGCATACCAGCAGCACGGCTGGAGTACTTCACTGGTCCCGGTTTGGATTCTGGCGTTATGGCTTGCATTTGCCTCCACACTCAACCTGAGTCTGGCCTGGATGCAGGGGCGCTATCTGATTGCGGTGTTATTCGGCGCATCCGGCGGGCCACTCGCTTATTTCGGTGCGCAGAATATCGGCGCTGTGACTTTACCCAGCAGCGCTTCTTATATCGCTTTATCTGTTGGATGGGCTGTGATCACGCCTATGCTTTTGTATATAGCCAAGTATATCAATGGTTTTAAAACGGAGCATACTGCATGAACTGGCATATTTACCTGTACGGACTGTATGCGATGCTTGCGTTTGCCTTCGCGGGCTGGCTAGTCAGCTTATACCGCAACAACGTCACCCATGTAGACAGCATGTGGAGCCTGTTCTTCGTAGTTGCAGGTTTCACTTATGCGAGTGAGATTGCAAGCTTGAACGCCAGATCACTGATCGTGCTGTCTCTGCTCACATTGTGGGCTGTGAGGCTGTGTGTCTATCTGACATGGCGCAACTGGGGGCCGCATGAAGATCACCGCTATGCAGCAATACGCAGCAACAACTCTCCGGGCTTTGCTTTTAAGAGTCTGTATATCATTTTTGGCCTGCAGGCTGTGCTTGCGTGGATCATCTCGCTGCCTGTTTTAGGTGCATTAAATTCTACGGCACCGATCAACATTCTGGATATGATTGGTATTGCGTTGTTATGCTTTGGTTTAGTATGGGAAACACTAGCCGACAGTCAGCTTAGTGCCTTTAAGGCCAAACCAGAGAATAAATCCAAGGTGCTCAATAGCGGTGTCTGGCGCTACAGCCGCCACCCAAACTATTTCGGCGAGTGCTGCGTGTGGTGGGGCTTCTATCTGATTGCGCTTGCCGCCGGTGCATGGTGGGCGATTCCATCAGCACTGTTGATGACATTGCTGCTGCTTAAAGTAAGCGGCGTTTCACTGCTGGAACAAACCATCACGGAGCGCCGTCCGCAATATGCTGATTACATCCGAACCACCAATGCATTTATCCCGGGACGCCCAAAGGTAACAAAATGATGATAAAAACACTGCCAGCAGTTGTTCTGGGCTTAATAGTTTCCAATACCGCATTCGCCAAGGAATGGAATTTTGATGTTTATCTGGATAAAACCAGAATCGGCCAGCACACATTTAAATTAAGCGCAGCCAACGAACTTGTGAGTCAGGCAAAATTCAATGTAAAGGTGCTGTTTATTAATGCCTACCAATACAACCACACCGCCGTTGAGCAATGGCAGGATGGCTGCCTCAAACAGCTTGAAGCCAGCACACTGGAAAACGATGTTTCGACCAAAGTCAAAGGCGCAGCAGATAGCGACCGCTTTGTAGTCGATGATGGTAAGCAACAGCAGGTGCTGCCGGGATGTGCGATGACGTTCGCGTACTGGTCGCAAAAGATGCTACAGCAGACAAAGTTGCTGAATCCACAAAACGCAGAGTGGCTGGATACCAAAATTGTTAAAACAGGCAGTGAAATGCTGGACGTGAAAGGCAAAAAAGTCGAAGCGCTGCGCTATAAGCTGGACGCCAGTCTGGCCGGCAAACCCAAACTCAATATTGAACTATGGTACCGCGCCGATAACCTTGACTGGGTCGCGCTTAAATCGATTACGCCCGAAGGCTACGTCATCAATTACAAACTAAGGTAATGTCCCTATGAACTTTATGACTTTAAAGAAGCTATTCATCATGACAATATTAACAAGCCTGTTTTGCGCCTGTGCTACCAACCAGAAACCACAGATCGCCACCGTACCGCAAGTGGATATCAAGAGATTCATGGGGCCATGGTATGTGATTGCAGCGATTCCGACTGCAATTGAAACCGAATCTTTCAATGCCATTGAAAGCTATAAGCTGGATGATGACGGCACGATCGCAACCACATTTACATTCAACAAAGGCAGCTTGGATGGCAAGGTTAAAACCTACAACCCGCGCGGCTTTGTTGTGGAAAATAGCGGCAATGCACGTTGGGGTATGCAATTCATCTGGCCGATCAAGGCGGAATACCTGATCGCGCATGTAGATGAAAACTATAGCGAAACCATTATTGCCCGTAATGCCCGCGATTATGTGTGGATCATGGCCAGATCACCGCACCTGAGCGAAGAAGCTTATCAGGCGTTGGTAAAAAAAGTCAGCGATATGGGATATGACCTGCAAAAACTGCGTCGGGTACCGCATAACAAAGCTAATCCGTAGAGAATACTATGTTTAAGAAATTAATTTCATGGTTTGACAACAAAGCGGTCGCTACTGAAATAGTGGTCGATGCCTCAACGCCGAAAGACAACTGGTCTGATATTGACTGGCTGCGCGTGATCCCATTCGTGCTGCTGCATGTGGGATGCATCGCTGTATTCTGGGTAGGTTTCAGCTGGTTTGCAGCAAGTTTTGCTCTAGCACTATATGCAATTCGCATGTTTGCGGTTACCGGCTTCTATCATCGCTATTTCGCACACAAGGCTTTCCGTACCTCACGCCCGGTGCAGTTTATTCTTGCCGTGTTCGGCGCAAGTGCGGTGCAGCGCGGCCCGCTGTGGTGGGCATCTCACCATAGGCACCATCATGCTTATGCTGATGACCATAAAGACTCACATTCGCCGCTGCAGCATGGCTTTCTGTGGAGCCATTTCGGCTGGTTTCTGGCGACCAGGAATTTCATCACACAAACCCATCGCGTAAAAGAGCTGGCTTCATTTGTAGAGTTGCGCCTGCTGGACCGCTTTGATATCGTGGTGCCAATACTGCTGGGCACTGGCATTTACCTGCTGGGCGACTGGCTGTCAGTTGCACACCCCGAACTTGGCACCAATGGCATGCAGCTTTTTGTGTGGGGGTTTCTGGTCTCAACCGTTGTGCTCTATCACGCTACTTTCACGGTAAATTCTCTGGCGCATGTGTGGGGTAAACGCCGTTATGCAACCAAAGACCAGAGCCGCAATAACCTGCTAATTGCCATCATGACGCTGGGCGAAGGCTGGCACAATAACCACCATCACTACCCGGCATCTGCGAGTCAGGGTTTTTACTGGTGGGAGATCGACCTGACCTATTATGGTCTCAAGCTGCTTTCAGCACTTGGCCTGATATGGGACCTGCGCACGGTTCCGCATGATATTCGTGAATCCAAAAAGATTCATACTCGTTAATTGATTAGAAAGTAACCCGGATTGAAAATCGCGATTATCGGTAGCGGCATTGCGGGCAACACGATTGCCCATCATTTGCACCAAGAGCATGAAATCACCGTGTTTGAAGCCGAGCAATATATCGGTGGCCATACGCATACGCACAACATTCGGCATGAAGGTCAGGATATTTCGGTAGATACCGGGTTTATTGTGTTCAATGACCGTACCTACCCTAACTTCATTGCATTGCTGAATGAACTTGGCGTGGCATGGCGCGCCAGTAGCATGAGCTTCAGTGTACGCTGCGAAGATAGTGGCCTCGAATATAACGGTACTAGTATTAATAGCCTGTTCGCACAGCGTTTGAATCTGTTCCGACCATCGTTCCATAAAATGATTCAGGATATTCTGCGTTTCAACAAAAGTTCGCTGGAGCTTTTAGCAGAAGGCAACGAGATCAGGCTCGGTGATTATCTTAAACAAGGCGGCTACAGCCAGCAGTTTATCGACTACTACATCATTCCGATGGGGTCAGCGATCTGGTCGACCGATGCAAAACAGATGCTGGAGTTTCCGGCGCGTTTCTTTGTACGTTTCTTTCACCACCACGGCATGCTCACCGTGAATAACCGTCCGCAATGGCGCACCATTGTCGGCGGCTCTGCGAGTTATGTAACAGCGCTCACCGCACCGTTCATTGACCGCATCCGGCTCAATACGCCGGTTGAAAGCGTACGCCGCCTTAAAGGTTCGGTGCGCATCAAGCCCAGATTCAGCGCAGAAGAAACATTCGATTACGTGTTCTTTGCCTGCCATAGCGATCAGGCCTTGCGCATGCTGAGTGACTGCTCTGCAACTGAAACCGAAGTGCTCGGTGCAATTCCTTATCAGAATAACACCGTGTACCTGCATCACGATGTGTCACTCCTTCCTAAGAAAAAAATCGCCTGGGCCGCATGGAACTATCATGTCACCAAGCCCACATCTGAGCGCGTTGCCGTGACGTATAACATGAACATCCTGCAAGGGATCGAATCGCATGACCCGCTATTAGTGACGCTGAACCACACCGCAGGCATAGACCCGCGCAAGGTGATCAAACGTATCGATTACATGCATCCGGTCTATACCGTCGCCGGCGCAGCAGCGCAGGCGCGGCATGCAGAGATCAGCGGCGTCAATCGCACCGGATATGCCGGTGCCTACTGGCGCAATGGCTTTCATGAAGATGGCGTAGTAAGCGCGCTCGAAGCGCTTAAACATTTTGAACGTTACTGCCGTGGATAATAGTGATGAATAACAGCAAGTGCGCGATTTATACCGGACAGGTGTTCCATCAGCGGTGGCGCCCGAAACGTCACGCGTTCAACTACAAGGTGTTCATGATGTACCTGAATCTGGACGAGCTGCCGACACTGTTCAGCGCTTGCAGATTCTGGTCTTACCAGCGCAAAAACCTGGCCTGGTTTAAGCGCGCTGACTATTACGGCAATCCGGATGTTCCACTCAAGGAATCCATCGCGGACCTGGTGTTTCAGGCTACCGGTAAGCGACCGCAAGGCAATATCTGCATGCTCACCAATATGCGTTATTTCGGCCACTGTTTTAATCCGGTCACGTTCTATTACTGCTTTGAGCCTAACAGTAATAAATTACAGGCCATGGTCAGCCATATTACCAACACGCCGTGGGGTGAAGATTATGCCTACGTGCATGACTTTGAAAAAGCGAGCGCAGGCAATAATGAAAGCACCTTGGCATTCAAGTTCGATAAAGCGTTTCATGTATCACCATTCATGCCTATGGACATCCAATATCACTGGTCATTTTCCATGCAAGATGGCGACGTGCTGATTCACATGACAAATCTGCAAAATAACACACAAATGTTTAATGCCACGCTTGACCTGAAGCGCATGGAAATCAGCCCATCACGGCTCAACCGGCTCCTCATCAGCTATCCGTTCATGACACTCAAGGTAGTTGCCGGTATTTACTGGAATGCACTGCTATTAAAGCTGAAGCGCGTTCCTTTTTACTCACATCCAGAACTCACAGAGAAATAGTTATGCCAATTTCAATATCGCAGCAAGAGTTGCTCACCGCCAGCCTCAAACAGAAAAGCCGCTCCAAATGGGTTGCAGGATTTGCTAAATCGCAGATATTAAGTCATCTGAACAATCTCAAAATTGGCAGACTGATACTGATTGAAGACAACGATACTTATTGTTTTGGCGACAAAGAGCATGCGCTGCATGCCGTGATTCATGTGCATGATGCGCGCTTTTACGGCGAAATTGCGTTTGGCGGCAGCATTGGTGCCGGTGAAGCCTATATGCTGGGTTACTGGACGGCAGACAACTTGACCAATGTGATCCGCCTCATGTGCATTAACCAGTCGGTGATGGATACGCTGGAGGGCGGCTATCAGTGGCTGACCAAACCCATTATGCGTGTTCTGCATTGGCTGAACAGTAACACCACCGAAGGCAGCCGCAAGAATATCGCCGCACATTATGATCTGGGTAATGACATGTTCGAGCTGTTTCTCGACCCGACCATGATGTACTCGAGCGCCATGTTCAATGAACATACCAAAACACTGCAACAGGCGTCAGAACTGAAACTTAAAACCATCTGTGACAAACTCGATCTGTCAGCGAGCGACCACGTGATCGAAATCGGTACCGGCTGGGGAGGCTTCTCGATTTATGCGGCAAAGAATTATGGCTGCAAAGTCACCACGACCACCATCTCAAAGCAACAGTACGAACTTGCCAAAGCACGTATAGATGCGGCAGGACTAAGCGGCCAGATCACACTGCTGCTTGACGACTATCGCCACCTGCAAGGGCAATACGACAAGCTGGTTTCCATCGAAATGATTGAGGCGGTTGGCTACCAGTTCTACGACACCTATTTCGCAAAAGTCAGCTCTCTACTAAAACCGAATGGGCTGGCACTGATACAGGCAATCACGATTGCAGACCAGCGTTATGAAAGTGCCAAAAAATCAGTAGATTTCATACAGCGTTACATTTTCCCCGGATCATGCATTCCATCGAACACCGCCATGCTGGACAGCATCACCAAAGAGACAGATCTACGTCTGACCGACCTTGAAGATATCGGCCCGCATTACGCCACCACGCTGGCCATGTGGCGCAAAAACTTCTTTGCCAACATTCAGGAAGTGCGCAAACTTGGCTACTCTGAAGAGTTCATCAAAATGTGGGAGTTCTACTTATGTTATTGCGAAGGCGGCTTTGAAGAGCGCGCCTTGGGGGATGTACATCTGTTATTAGCTAAACCTGACAATCGAAGACCGGCACTGAACCTTTAGGACCAAACCTCTAGCAAAAATCTCTGCATAAGCACCCGTTCGTGCTTCACACTTTTCTAGCCGTTTTAATGGCCAAGAAAATTGGGGAAGACCTTAACGGTCTGAGCTTGTCAAAGCATGAACGGGATAAAAAATTCAGCGCTTAATGCCTGCTCTGCTTTTTCCGGATAGCTGCTTGATACTTGGAATTATAATCTGTTGCTGCTGCGCAAAAGCAGTAGCTGGATGCAGATCAGGCTGCCTTTCACGATTGAGCCTGATTGTCTCAGCAATAAAGTACTGCTGCATACGCTGACTTTTCGGATAAATCAAGCGCGATAAATCCTGAACGCTTTCACCGGGCTGTAACGTCCAATCCATGTCAGATAGCGATTCAGCACTCGCCGCAGCAGACAACGATGGCACATGCAACACGAGTGCTAACGCCATCATTGTTAATCGTTGCCTTGCTGCGTAAGTTTTCATGATCAGCTCATTTCTTTTTTAGCTCTTGCAATCGCGGCTTTCACCTGTACAGGTGCTGTACCGCCAATATGGTTGCGGCTTTGCAACGAACCCTCCAGCGTCAGCACTGCATACACATCATCCGTGATATCCGCTGCGAATTTCTGCAAAGTAGCTAATGGTAACTCACTTAGATCCACCTTCTGATCTACAGCATGACGTACAGCTAATGCTACTACTTCGTGCGCATCGCGGAACGGCATGCCTTTTTTCACCAGATAATCAGCGAGGTCTGTCGCGGTAGCAAAACCTTCGCTCGCGGCCTGACGCATATTTTCTTTATTTACGGTAATGCCGCGCATCATGTCGGCATAAATTTCCAGCGTCACCAGCAAGGTATCTGCCGTATCGAACAGTGGTTCCTTGTCCTCCTGGTTATCTTTGTTATAAGCGAGCGGCTGACCCTTCATCAAGGTAAGCAATGCGGTTAAATGCCCATAAACACGGCCGGTTTTACCGCGCACCAGCTCCGGTACGTCCGGGTTCTTTTTCTGCGGCATGATCGACGAGCCGGTACAGAAACGGTCTGCAATATCAATAAACGCAAACCGTGGCGAACTCCACAAAATAAGCTCTTCAGACAAACGCGACAGATGCGTCATCACCAGTGAAGAGGCAAAGGTAAATTCAATTGCAAAGTCACGATCAGACACCGCATCCAGCGAGTTTTCACATACGCCGTCAAAACCCAATGTTTTCGCAACCATTTCACGATCAATCGGGTAACTGGTGCCAGCCAACGCAGCAGCGCCCAGCGGCAGGCGGTTAATGCGTTTTCTGCAATCCACAAAACGTGCTGCATCACGTTTCAGCATCTCATAATAAGCCATCAAATGGTGGCCGAATGTCACTGGCTGCGCCACTTGCAGATGCGTAAAACCGGGCATGACCGTGTCGTAATGCTGTTCAGCCAGATCAAGCAGACTGCTTTGCAGTTTTTGCAGACCGGCAATCACCTGGTCTGTAGTTGCACGCAACCACAAGCGCACATCAGTTGCTACCTGATCGTTACGGCTTCTGCCGGTATGTAAGCGCTTACCTGCATCACCAATTTTGTCGGTCAGACGTTTTTCAATATTGAGGTGCACATCTTCCAGATCCAGGAGCCATTCAAAATTGCCGGCTTCAATTTCCTGAGCAATTTCCTGCAATCCGTTTTCAATTGCGACGAAATCCTGCTTGGAGATAATCGACTGCTCGCTCAACATGTGCGCGTGTGCAATAGACCCCTGTATGTCGTAAGCCGCCAAGCGGTAGTCGAAACCTATAGAGGCTGTGTATATTTTCACCAGCTCTGCTACCGGTTCATTAAAACGCCCTGACCAACTGGTGTCTTTTTTATTGAGCGAGTTTACTTTTTCTGTCAATTTCTTAGCATATCTGTTTTAACTATGTCGTTAACGACGATATTCTGTAAGTATAATGCAAAATAAATACTTTTAAGGCCAATTCTATCAATACTGCGACTCAATAAAAGGCAAGCTATACGCCAAAATAAACATGAAAAATACCGGCCGTTTACCCAATATACGTAACCTGGGCATCCTGTTACGCATACTCATCATTGCTAACACTGCGCTGGCTTTAATAGCCTATACCTTAAGTACAGAGCTCTCAGATTTCTTCCAGCGCATCGCAACAATATCAGCACTGGCGCAGCCCATGCTGTTAAGCAGCCTGCTGTTACTTTACGCCTGCTATCCACAGATCAGAAAATTGAATTACATACAGGGATTGATCACAATATTAGCCTTGGTCATGCTTTGCACTTTTATCATCTACAGCCTGTTTGCTAAATTATGGATTTTCGAAGACTTACCGGAGCTATCGCGGATACTATTGACTGCTCTTTCTATCAGCGCGTTTACTTTATATTATTTCAATCTACGTTATCGCGCCCATTCGCCAGCAGTCACCGAAGCCAGATTGCAGGCACTGCAGGCGCGTATTCGCCCGCATTTTTTATTCAACAGTATCAACGCCGTGTTGTCGCTGATACGCAGCCAGCCAAAACAAGCCGAAACCGCTTTAGAAGATATGGCTGACCTGTTCCGCGTACTAATGGCCGATAATCGCGAACTGGTGCCGCTCGCACAGGAGATTGCATTATGTCGGCAATATCTGGCGCTGGAAAAATTGCGCCTTAATGAGCGCCTGCATATTCAATGGCAAATTGACAACATGCCGCCAGATGCGCTGATTCCTCCGCTGGTACTGCAGCCGCTGGTAGAAAATGCGGTTTATCACGGGATCGAACCGCTTGCCGAAGGTGGCACTATTACCATTCAGATCTATACAAAACTCAATGAAATTCATCTGGTGCTGAGAAACCCTTACACCAGGCCAAACCATCATCAACATGGCAATAAAATGGCGCTTGGCAATATTAAAGAACGTTTGACCCTGCACTTCGATCTTGAAGCCTCGCTCAAAAGCAAGCAAGAAAAAGGCGAATATGAAGTGCATATTGTACTGCCGCACCAGAAACAGAAACATTAATGGCTATGCTTAATATACTGATCGCCGATGATGAAGCCCCTGCCCGCAACCGTTTGCGGGATTTGCTGACAGATATTGGCAATAGTAATATCGTTGCTGAAGCAAAAAACGGCAGAGAAGCACTTCAACTGGCTGATGAACTGCAGCCGGAGATCATCCTGCTGGATATACGCATGCCGGATATGGATGGCATTGAGGCGGCGCAGCATTTGCAAAAGCTCGCCAAACCACCCGCAATTATCTTTACTACTGCTTTTGATAATTACGCCATTCAGGCTTTTGATATTAATGCCGTAGACTATTTATTAAAACCGATACGGCTTGAGCGATTAGAAAAAGCACTGCAAAAAGCACGCGCTTTGCTACCACAGCAACTGGCAGCAATCGCCCCGCTATCACCGAAAAAAACTCATCTCACGATTACCGAGCGTGGCCGTATTTTGCTGATACCGGTGGCCGATATCATTTATCTGCGTGCCGAACTTAAATATGTGACGGTGCGCACGGCTGAGCGTGAGTACCTGCTTGAAGAATCGCTGACACATCTGGAGCAGGAGTTTGGTGATATATTTATTCGCCTGCATCGCAACTGTCTGGTAGCGCACACCTATATTCTCGGCTATGAAAAACGCAGCATTGATGAACATGGCGAAAAACAATGGGTTGCGCTGTTAAAACACGTACCTGAAACTGTGACTGTCAGCCGCCGTCAGCAACACCTTATCCGCATGTCTTAACTTTAGCTTGTGCTAAATAGTGTTTAGCATGGCTGCAGCACAGCTTGTGATAAAATAAAAACTCCCATTTAAAATCAGTATAGCTGGTACTTAGCGCATGAATAACTCAGCCAATCCAATCTCAAATACACCAGTACCGAAAAAACTCGTAATCGCCTCGCGTGAAAGCGCGCTTGCCATGTGGCAGGCACGCCATATTCAAAGCCGCTTGCAAGCGCTATACCCGGAAACAGAAGTTACCATTCTAGGCATGACCACTACCGGCGACCAGATTCTGGATACACCGCTGGCCAAAGTGGGCGGCAAAGGCCTGTTTGTAAAAGAACTGGAAACAGCGCTGGCGGATGGCCGCGCCGACCTTGCCGTACATAGCATGAAAGATGTACCGATGAACCTGCCGGAAGGCTTTATATTGGCTGCCACCGGTGAGCGCGAAGACGCGCGCGATGCGTTTGTTTCAAATGATTTTGCGTCACTTGAAGACTTGCCTATGGGCAGTATCGTGGGCACCTCTAGCCTGCGCCGCCAGAGCCAGTTGCAGGCACGTTTTCCACACCTGAAAATCGAATCCCTGCGCGGCAACCTGCAAACACGCTTACGCAAACTGGATGAGGGACAATATGCCGCGATTATTCTGGCAGCCGCCGGTTTAATCCGCCTGGAGTTAGGCCATAGAATCCGCCAGTTCATCAGCCCGAAGCAAAGTATTCCGGCTGTTGGCCAAGGCGCACTCGGTATCGAAATCAGCAGTAGCCGCACGGATATGATTGCAGTACTTGCACCACTCAACCACGCCGACACCCAAGTTTGTGTAGAAGCCGAGCGCGGCATGAGCCGCACCCTGGCAGGCAGCTGTACCGTACCACTTGGTGCCTATGCTGTATGTGAGGGTGAAAACATCAGTATTACCGGTTTTGTTGCCAGCGTGGACGGCAAGCAAATGCTGGTTGAAACAGCAAATGGCAGCAGAAATGATGCTGAAGCGTTGGGCAAAAAATTAGCAAGTCAGCTCATTGCCCACGGCGCAGATCAAATTCTGGCGGCACTGTAATAAAGCCCCAACACAACGCTGAAATATCTGCACATGAGCTCTGATCAATTGCTTCAAGGCTTGCATATTGCGGTGACACGACCCGCCGAACAAGCGCGTAGCCTATGTAAAGCCATTGAAGAACATGGTGGCGTTGCCATTGAGTTTCCGTTAATCGCTGTTTCGGCTTTAGACGATTATCAACCTTTTGACCAACAGATTACGCAATTGCCTACTACTGACTGGGCGATATTCATCAGCAGCAATGCCGTGGACTTTGCCATGCCGCACGTGCTGAAAAAATATGGTCATGTACCTGAGCAATTAAGATTTGCCGCTATCGGTCACCAAACAGCGAATGCCTTAATTCCGTATGGTGTAAATAAGGTGCTGATTCCACAAGACCGCTATGACAGCGAAACTCTGCTGGCACTGCCTGAAATGCAGAATGTTTCCGGTAAAACCATCGCCATCTTTCGTGGCGTTGGCGGGCGCGAACTGATGGCAGAAACACTTAAAACACGCGGTGCCCATGTCTATTTTGCAGAAAGTTATCAACGCACAAATCCGCAAAAAACTACCGAATTGCTTAACAGTCAATGGCAACAGAATAGACTCGATGCCGTCATTGTGACCAGCAGTGAAGCCATGCGCTATCTACTAAAGATGGCGGGAAATGAAACTTGGCTGCAACATGTCACCTTATGCGTCAATCATGAGAGAATAGCCGAACAGCCAACACAGCTTGGCCTGAAAGTGCTGGTTGCCGAAGCGCCGGGAGACGAAGCAATGCTGCAATGTTTGTCACAACTTGTTAAATCAAAACGCACTAAATCACTGCGTGTTAACCATCATGACTGACCAAGACACAAGAGTGCCATTTATGTTAAAGAATAAACCTTCTATGGTAAGCATAGGCTGGGTTGTACTGGTGATTGCTGCGCTTTCTACACTGGCCTGGCAATGGCTCAATACCCGACACAAATTTAACGAAATTGAATTATCACTGAGCCAGAAACTGGAACAGTATCAGGCTATCAACAAGCAAAGCCTGGCGCTTGCCAAGCAGGCTGAAGAACGCAGCACTCAAGCCAATATGCGCACCATCGTGCTGGAGCAGAAACTTGCAGAATCCCGCGATCAGCAAGAAGCGCTGCAAACACTTTACACTCAGCTTGCCGAAAGCCGAGAATCAACCGCTGTCGCCGAAGTAGAACAACTACTTAATATTGCCAGCCAGCAACTGCAATTAAGCGGCAACGTTAAATCTGCACTGCTCGCATTGCAGGCTGCACATAAGCGTCTTGAACCCCTGGAATTACCGCGTGCAATCCAGCTGCGAGAAACGCTCAGTCTGGAAATTGAAAATCTGCAGGAAATACCGCAGATAGACATTGTCAGCATGAGTTCCCAACTGTCTTACCTGTCAGAATTATGTGCAAAATTACCTTTAATTAGCGAGAGCCAGCCGACCCTGAATGCTAAAGCGGCTGCAGAAAATCCGACGCGCCAAGCCAAGACCACCCTGCAAAAACTAGTTAACAATATCTGGGATGACATCAAAAACCTGGTTACGGTAGAGCGTATTAATAAACCGGAGCCGCCACTATTGGCGGTGGACCAGTCTTTTTATTTACGTGAAAACCTGAAGCTCAGATTACTGACAGCGCGTGTCGCCTTGCTGCAGCATGATGAAGCGACTTACAAAGCCGATTTAGATTCTGTTAAAAACTGGCTGCGTGAATACTTTGATACCAAACATCCAGACACGATCAAAGCTTTCATTCTGCTGAATAAGTTAACCAGCAACAATATCAGCATTGAATTACCGCGGCTCTCCGAGAGCTTTGCAGCAGTTAATCGCTATAAATTAACGCTGGAAGAAAATAACTGATAAACCATGATCAAACATAGAATTCTTTGGTGGTTGCTAATGCCCTTAATGCTGATAGCTCTGGTATGGCTTGCCAGCAATAACGAGGGTTACGTGCTGATTGTGCGTACCCCTTACCGCATCCAGATTTCATTTAACTTTTTTCTGGTTGTATTTGTGCTGAGCTTTTTAGGGTTACATTACTGCCTGCGCTTCGTGAATTTTTTGCGCTGGTTACCGTTGAAAAGACGCAGTAAAAAAGAAACCCAACGATTAAAAGCAGGTAACGCAGTATTACTGGAAGGTATGCATGCACTGGCTGAAGGCGACTTTGAAAAAGCCGAAGCCTCTGCGCAGCTGGCACAGGAACTGATACAGAATTCGGATCTGGAAAAACTGACTCAAGCGCTGGCTGCTGCCAAAAACAAACAGGGCCAGCTATTTAAATAAGCAAGCCCTGTAGGTTTGAATAATACTCAGTTAAACCGCTACCGCCTGAGGTGGTGTTGGCTTCGCATAATTGAACGCATCCGAGTAAAAGGCATTTTCAGGCAAACCTGCCTGCTGAAAACTGACATGTGCCACCTCCACCATGGCCGGAGCCCCGCAGCAATAAACTTCGTAAGGACTTAAATCCGCAATATCACCCAATACCGCCTGGTGCACGAAGCCGGTTCTGCCCTGCCAGTTGTCTTCTGCTACGGCATCCGACAACACAGGGATGAACTTGATGTGCGGATACTGCTCAGCCCAGGATTGCGGCAGTTCAGGCATATAAAGATCGGCACCCGCTTTAGCGCCCCAATATAACGTTACTTCACGCTGAACGTTGTTGTGAAGCATGTGTTCAATAATGCCTTTGATTGGCGCAAATCCGGTACCGCCGGCAACCATAATGATGGGCTTCTCAGAATTATCACGGTAGTAAAAACTGCCGAATGGCCCTTCAATGCGCAGAATGGCCTTATCCGGCATTTCATTAAATACATACTCGGTGAATACGCCGCCCGGAATCAAACGCAAATGCAGCTCCAGCAAATTATCCGCATGTGGCGCATTAGCCAGCGAAAAGGCGCGGCGCTTGCCATCTTTAAGCAAAAATTCAATATACTGGCCGGCCATGAACTGCAGACGTTCATTACTCGGCAGTTTCAAAAATAACGCCATCACATCATGTGACAGCTGTTGCTTACGCTCAACGCGTGCCGGCAATATGCGCGGGGCTATAGTGCCGATAATAATTTCCCTACATTCAATGGTCAGGTCAGATAAAGGTCTTGCACAGCAAAATAACGCTTTGCCTGCGGCCTTTTCTTCTTCGGATAATGCACTACGCGCGTAGTCCCCATAATCAACTTCGCCGCTCAGTATGGTTCCTTTGCAACTGCCACAAGCACCATTTCGGCAACCGTAGGGGATATTAAAACCAGCCTCCAAGGCTGATTCCAGAACCGTTTCATAAACTTTCGCACTGCAAGTGTGGCCACTCGGTTGAATCGTAATTTGATATGTCATGTCAGGTGTTTCTAAGGGTTTAATTAAAATTTACTTGGGTACTTCTATAAAATCAGTCTTCGCGACGAAATTCGCCCTCTATCACATCATCATTAGCAGCTTGATATGGTGATGTCCGGGATGAACCGTTTGAAGGCGGCACGCCTAATGTCTGCGCATTCTTGATCGGAATCAACAGCAAAGTTACTGCAATAATATCAGTGATCACGCCGGGCAGCATTAACAATACACCTGCAATAATATTGCGCGCGGTACCAAACACCGCTTTTGCCGGATTACCACCTGCAGCGATATTCTGCATCATGCTTACACTGAACTTTGCTTTTTCTTCACGAATCAGGCGTAAGCCCAGCCAGCCTATTGCGACTAAGTACAACAGCAATAACCAGCCATACTGATCTGCCAATTCAATCAATAGCCATATCTCAGCGATTGGAAAAGCGAGTAAAATCAAAGCTACAAAAAAACGCATGGTGTGCTACCTTAAAATGTTGAATCAAAAACTGTGATGCAAAAAGAAAACATACTGAAAGAAATCCTATTAGTACTGACCAATATGCCTGACCAGACCAGCGCCGCGCTGCTGGCAGAGTCACTGGTAACGCAAAAACTGGCTGCATGCGTAAACGTTATGGCGCCCTGTCAGTCTATCTACACATGGCAGGGCAAGCTGGAACATTCTGTTGAAGTACCTATGCTGATTAAAACTAGCCTAACCCAATATAACGCACTGGAAGCTGCCATTATAAAAGCGCATCCTTATGAACTTCCTGAAATAATCACTATCAACGTAGATGGTGGCTTACCCCAATATTTACAATGGGTAAATGCACAATTATCTGCTGAAAGTACTACATGTTAAAAAGATTTTCTTATTTTTTATTAATTCTCTTCACTGTATTCACTACACAGTTAAGCAATGCCGGCAATTCCAGCAGCTTCACTAAAAATCTGTTCAGCACCGATAGCACTGAAGATGAATTTCTATCTCCGGATGCAGCTTTTGGATTAGATATTGTTCAATCCAAAAATCAAAGTAATGGACAAACCAACGTTCAAATCAACGCTGATTTCAAAGTCGCGCCTGGGTATTATCTGTACAAAGAACGCATTAAATTTGTGCTCACCCCTGCGTTTGATCACGAAGTCAAACTACCGGACGGTGACATCAAGGATGACCCTAACTTTGGCAAGATGGAAGTATATCACCATGATTTTACTGGTAATATCATTATTAAGAGCGCAGACAGCACTCCAATAAACATTAAAGCTACCTATCAGGGCTGTAGCGAAAAAGGACTTTGTTACGCACCGCAACATAAAACCTTTACCATCACCCCACAAGCAGTTACTAATTCAGATAATACAGGCGCATCAGAAGTTCCTGCGAATTCAAACTCAGGCAGCTCTACTGACAGTACCAATATCTCCGACAATGACAGTCAGGCAACCAATCTGCTCAAAAGCGGCAAATGGTGGTTAATTATTCTAGGCTTCTTTACTGCCGGCCTGTTGCTGTCTTTCACGCCTTGCGTGTACCCGATGTACCCCATTTTATCGTCCATCATTATCGGTAAAAACGCACATTTAACACGTCTACATGCTTTTAACTTGTCACTGGCATATACGTTTGGCATGTGCCTGACATATACACTTATAGGTATTGGTGCAGGGCTATCAGGTACGTTATTAAGCAATACCCTGCAAACTCCTTGGGCACTAGGTTTCGGCGCATTGGTGTTTCTAGTGTTGGCACTTTCCATGTTCGGCTTTTATGAACTGAAGCTGCCGAGCAGTCTTGAAAATGGCCTCATGTCTGTAAGCCGCCGCATTAAAGGCGGGCATCTGTTCAGCGATTTCCTGATGGGCGCACTTTCTGCACTCATCATCAGTCCATGCGTTGCTGCACCGCTCGCGGGGGCATTGCTTTACATCAGTAAAACCAGTGATGTGCTGCTGGGTGGCGTTGCTCTGTTCTCGCTGTCTCTTGGCATGGGAGCACCGTTGCTGCTTATCGGCGCCTCTGCAGGTACACTGCTGCCTAGAGTCGGCAGCTGGATGAATGCGGTACGCAACCTGTTTGGCGTATTGATGATAGGCGTTGCGGTATGGCTGATAACACCCATTATTCCCGTCAGCTTGCAGCTTGCATTATGGGCGGCACTATTAATCATACCGGCAATCTTCATGCATGCATTAGATCCGCTGCCTGTTGATGCTAAACCTGCACTCAGGTTCTGGAAAGGTATCGCAATCATGTTATTAGTAACCGGATTGACGATGCTGGTTGGCGCATTATCCAATGCAAAATCGCCATTGCAGCCTCTCGGCGGCTTGTTGGCAAAAAGCAACGTCTCTCAAGAGCAGCAACACTCAAGTCTTAATTTTAAACGCGTTAAAAATCTGGCAGAGCTGGATGCAGAATTAAAGGCCGCACAAGGTAAACCAGTAATGCTCGATTTTTACGCTGACTGGTGTGTATCGTGCAAAGAACTGGAGCAGTTCACATTTAGTGACCCACGTGTGCAGACTGCTCTCAAAGACACGGTATTACTGCAGGCTGACGTCACCGGGAATAGCGAAGATGATAAAGCTTTATTACAGCGCTTCAATCTATTCGGCCCGCCAGGAATTTTATTTTTCAACAACAAAGCACAAGAAGAAACGCATCTTAAAGTCGTCGGCTATAAAAATGCAGATGACTTCTTACAAATCCTGAACCAGCGCGGCAGTTGCCTGCCAGAAACGATTCAATGTTAAAAAAACCTCTTTCTTTCATTGCCTACCTGACCATTCTGATCATTTTAGGTTTGGCTGTACGGCATTATGCAATCAACCCCATCTATGACAATCCGGCAAATAGCAAAGCGCAAATTAGCAGCGCTCCACTTTTTACTACGCCGCTGACAAACATTCAAGGCGCCCAGCAGAACCTAAGCCAATACAAAGGCAAAATCATTGTGCTTAATTTCTGGGCGACATGGTGTCCGCCCTGCCGTGAAGAAATGCCTGAGCTTTCTGAGCTGCAACTGGAGTATAAAAATAGAAATGTTGTTGTTCTAGGCATCGCAGAAGATGAATTGCCATTGGTCAAAGAATACCTGCAGTCCTCCCCGGTTACTTATCCAATTTTCATTGCCGAAAATGAAGGCATGAACCTGGGAGCCGACCTTGGCAATGACAAAGGCGTGCTACCTTATACGGTAATAATAGGCGCAGATGGCCGCGTGATAGACACATTTTATGGCAGAATCAGTAAACCGTTACTTGAAAAATCCCTACTAAATTTATTACCGCAGTAAATATTGGCTTATAATTAAATTACCTGAAATAAGCTGATAACAAAAATTCTTCACGTTAATTACATAATCTACTAGTAAATTCGCTTAATTACATTAATGTTGCTGGACAAAATCTATTAACTTCGGCAAACTTGCGATTATGAAATACAGCAATAATCGCAAAAATTCGTTCATAAAGGCATGCAACCATGTCATCTAAATCCATTTTAGTATTACATGGCCCTAACCTTAATATGCTGGGACTGCGCGAACCTGAACACTATGGCAGCGCAACACTGGAAAGCATTAATCAGTCGCTCACCAGCAAAGCAAGAGCTGCCAATATTGCATTAGAAACCTTTCAAAGCAATTCTGAAGGGGATCTTGTTACTAAAATTCAATCTCTGGCAACGCATAAAGTTGATTTTGTAATTATCAACCCAGCAGCATTCACGCACACATCAGTTGCCATGCGTGATGCATTAAGTGCAGTAAAAGTACCTTTTATTGAAGTACATTTATCCAACGTTTTTGCACGTGAAGCATTCCGTCACCATTCATATTTCACTGATATTGCCGTCGGCATCATTAGTGGTTTAGGCGCCCAAGGTTATGCATTGGCGCTTGACTACGCTATTCAACACATCGATCGTTCTAATTAATATAATTAAAATTAAAATTTTCAGAGGGTTATCATGGATTTACGCAAACTTAAAAAGTTAATCGATTTAGTAGAAGAATCAGGTATTTCAGAGCTTGAACTTACCGAAGATGGCGAAAAGGTACGCATTAGCCGCAACTTCACATCCAATGCATCAGTGCAGCAATACGCGCCTATGCAATACAGCGCGCCACAATATGCAGCCCCAGCTGCTGCCGCACCAGCAGCCCCGGCTATAGAAGCACCGGCTGTTGAAGAAGGTCACGCAGTCAAATCACCCATGGTCGGTACTTTTTACCGTTCACCATCACCGGATGCTAAATCATTCGTTGAGGTCGGCGATACTGTAGCTATTGGTGACACGCTATGTATTATTGAAGCGATGAAGTTGCTTAACGAAATCGAGGCTGATAAAGCCGGCGTTATCAAGAAAATCTTAGTCGATAATGGTCAAGCCATTGAATTCGGCGAACCACTCTTCATTATTGGCTAAAATTTTTAAAAGAATGGAATTCAACTTTCATGGCTATGTTTGACAAAATCTTAATCGCGAATCGCGGTGAAATCGCACTACGCGTTCAGCGCGCATGTCGCGAACTTGGTATTAGAACGGTCGCTGTACACTCAGAGGCTGACCGTGAAGCGAAATATGTAAAATTAGCAGACGAATCTGTTTGTATCGGCCCAGCACCGTCCAGCCAGAGCTACCTCAATGTACCGGCAGTCATCAGCGCAGCTGAAGTGACCGATGCGCAGGCCATTCATCCCGGCTACGGCTTTTTATCTGAAAATGCAGACTTTGCCGAACGCGTAGAACAAAGCGGTTTTGTATTTATCGGCCCACGCGCCGAAACCATACGCCTGATGGGCGATAAGGTTTCGGCCAAAGACGCCATGCGTAAAGCCGGTGTACCTTGTGTACCGGGCTCTGAAGGTGCACTGCCTGATGACCCTGCCGAAATTATTAAAATTGCTAAACACATCGGCTACCCAGTCATTATTAAAGCAGCTGGTGGTGGCGGTGGTCGCGGTATGCGCGTGGTACACACAGAGGCAGCGTTGCTGACTTCCGTGAATATGACCAAGGCTGAAGCACAGGCTGCTTTCAACAATCCTGTGGTTTACATGGAAAAGTATCTGGAAAAGCCGCGTCACATTGAAATTCAAGTGCTAGCTGACCAGCATGGCAACGCAGTATTTTTAGGCGAGCGTGATTGTTCTATGCAGCGCCGTCACCAAAAAGTAATTGAAGAAGCACCGGCACCATTATTAAACGCCCGTTTACGCGACAAAATTGGCGAGCGCTGTGCTGAAGCATGCCGCAAGATCAAATATCGCGGCGCTGGTACTTTTGAATTTCTGTATGAAAACAACGAGTTTTATTTCATTGAAATGAATACGCGTTTGCAGGTAGAACATACGGTTACCGAAATGATTACCGGTATCGACTTGGTACAACAGCAGATTTTTGTAGCTGCTGGTGAAAAGCTTAAATTCCGCCAGAAAGATATTCAATTACGCGGTCATGCCATTGAGTGCCGTTTGAATGCTGAAGATCCATACAGCTTTGTTCCGTCTCCGGGCAAAATCAAAACGTTTCATATGCCGGGCGGCCCAGGTGTGCGTATCGATACACATGCCTATGCTGGTTATACGGTACCACCGCATTACGATTCAATGATCGGTAAGTTGATTACTTACGGTGACACGCGTGATCAGGCGATTGCCCGCATGCGTATCGCACTTTCTGAAATGATGATTGATGGTATCAACACCAACATTGCCTTGCATGCTGAATTAATGGCAGATGCAGCTTTTCACTTGGGCGGTACCAGCATTCACTACCTTGAGCAAAAACTCGGTATCTACAATAAATAAACAAGGTAAGTATGGCTTGGGTATCACTAAAAATTGAAGCACAGGATAATACCGCTGATCTCATTAGCGATACCCTCATGGAGCTTGGCGCATTGTCTGCAATTATTGAAGATGCCAATGCTGAAACCATCGATGAACAGCCTATTTTCGGCGAACCTGGAGATCCGCCACCTGGTATCTGGCAGCAGAATCTTGTCAGCGCCTTGTTTGATGAGGGTACAGATATTAATGCTGTGATTGCTGATTTGCAGTCACAGACCAAACTATCTGGCCTCAAATACACAACTGAAATTATTCAGGAACAGGATTGGTACGCAACACAATCCCAATTCGACCCGATTAGAATTACCGATACATTGTGGATTGTGCCAACCTGGCACGACTCACCTAACCCAGATGCCATCAACATCATTCTCGACCCGGGTCTAGCGTTCGGCACTGGCAGTCATCCGACTACACACTTATGCCTGGCTTGGTTAACACAAACCGTTAAACCCGAGCAGTCTGTGCTTGATTACGGTTGTGGCTCGGGTATTTTAGCGATAGCCGCTAAAAAACTGGGCGCTGGTGAAGTTGTAGGTGTGGATATTGATCCGCAAGCGATTCAATCCAGCTTATACAATGCAGAACAAAACGCCGTTACTGCAGGCTTTTACCCAGCTAGCCAATATCAAGCTGCAGAGTATGATATTGTAGTCGCCAATATTCTATCCAGTGCTTTAAGTGTATTAGCGCCTGCGCTAGCTAGTTCATGCAAAGCGGGAGGAAAAATTGCGCTCTCCGGTATTTTACGTGAACAGGAGTCTGCTGTTTCTGCCATCTATGCCGAGTGGTTTGATATGGATACACCGCAATACATGGACGCCTGGGTGTTACTAACTGGCACGAGAAAATGCGCGTCATAACCCATTGCCCAGCCTGCCAAACTCAATTTTTCGCGACCGAAGAACAGCTAAATCAACACGGCGGTAAAGTGCGCTGCGGGCAATGCATGCAAGTATTTGATGCCCGAGCACAACAGATATCCGTCGCAGAAGACTCAGCAAATACCACTGATAACAGCAGCCTAAATGACCAAGCATCCTCAACTCTTGATGCCACTCCAGCACCGGCTGCCTCTGCACCAGAATCACCACAAGTATTTACTGAAATAGCTGATACAGACCGTACAGCAGATATTGCCGAGCAGCAGCCTTCTTTTCTGGGCGACACAATTAAAAAGAACAAAAACCGCTCTAATCAAATTACCAATAAATCACACATCTGGTTGTGGGCTTTCGCTACCCTGATTCTGCTTATAATCGCAGGTATTCAAAGTATCTACTTTCTGCGTGACGAAATTGCTATCTATTATCCGAATGCAAAACCCTATCTAGTACAGGCATGCCAAAAACTGTCATGCACTATCAATTTGCCTCATAAAATCGAATTTATTGTGATTGATGATTCTGATATGCAGGAAGATGCTGAGCATCCTGGTTTAGTTCGTTTTGCGAGTACATTGATCAACAGCGGCAACCATGCTGTAGCTTACCCCAATCTTGAATTGACACTGACCGACGTTGAAGATAAACCGGTTTTACGCCGAATTTTTAAACCTAATGAATATTTGCCTGCCGGTGCCATCATTGCAGATGGCATACAGGCCAACGCAGAAGCCAGAATTAAACTGGCGGTGACGACCAGTGACATCGCCGTTAGCGGCTACCGTGTATTTGTTACCTACTAGAAGCAGGCATTAACTGCTAGCTTGTTCTAATGAAAATCATGAGTGTGATTTAAGCGGTTTACATAGCGATTATTTTCTGTAGCCATGTATTATTTAATTCATAGATACAGTACTTAATTAATAACTTTTAGGAGATTTATTATGTGGACAAAACCAGCAGCTACTGAAATGCGTTTCGGTTTCGAAGTAACAA
>JAHRYP010000053.1 GCA_020622105.1 Methylotenera sp. | reverse complement strand
CATTGGATGCTGACTGTGCGTGCTATACCTGTCAGAACTTTACGCGCTCTTATCTGCATCATTTGCACAGAATCGGCGAGATTTTAGGTTCACGACTAAATACAATACACAATCTGCATTATTACCAGCAGCTGATGGCTGGTATGCGCAGCGCGATTGAAGCAGGGTCATTCGAGGCATTTAAGCTGGAATTTGCAGCAAAACGTAAGAGTTTATTGTCACAGCCACTAAGCTAATTTCAGTGCTAATTTTGAGTATCCTGCAATCAACTTTAAACTATGTGCTAGAATTTAAAGCTAATTTTTATCAAGTTCCCGTTTATTTTTAAGAGAGTAATATCGTGTTCATTTCAAATGCTTATGCTGCAACAGCAACTTCTACTGATTTCGCAAGCTTTTTACCGCTGATCGTTATTTTTGTCTTGTTCTTCTTTATGATTATTCGCCCGCAAATGAAACAGGCGAAAGAACAGCGCAACATGATTGCCGCCTTGCAAAAAGGTGATGAAGTAGTCACATCTGGTGGTATTGTCGGCAAAGTAACCAAGGTAACAGAGGCGTTTGTAGTCGTTGAAATCGCTCCTGAAACTGAAATTACTGTACAAAAACACGCTATCCAGAGCGCACTGCCTAAAGGTACCATTAAAAGTATCTAAAAATACTATATAAAATACGGTCGGCTAAATTTAATCAATTAAATTTAGCCGTATTTACTTAAAAATCCGTCTTGTAACTCCAAATTGCAAAGAACTAACTAGAGCCTGACTATGAACCGCTACCCAATGTGGAAAAATATTTTTATTGCCATCGTAATTTTGATTGGCTTTATTTACACAATTCCAAACTTCTTTGGTGAGTCTCCTGCGGTACAGATTACTCCCGCCAAAAGCTCAACCAAGCTTGATCCAGCACTATTAGGGCAGGTAGAGGAAATCTTCAAAAAAGAAAATATCGCGTTTGATGGCATCTATCTGGATGCGCGCGGCGTCAAGGCGCGCTTCAGGAACACAGACACGCAAATCAAGGCAAAAGATATTCTGCAGGCAAATTTAGGTAGCGATTATACGGTTGCACTTAACCTGCTATCGCGCTCACCAGACTGGTTACGTAGTTTAGGTGCTAAGCCGATGTATCTGGGTTTGGATTTACGTGGCGGCGTGCACTTTTTACTGCAAGTAGATATGAAAGCTGCTCTTGATAAAGCAGCAGAACGTTTCATTGGCGATTTCAGAACCGCACTGCGTAAAGAGCGCATCTCTTACGCCGGCGTTAGCCGTGAAGGCCAGTCTGTGCAGATCCGCTTTACAGATGCGGCTCAGCTTGAAAAAGCTAAAAAAGTACTCAGCAAGGAATACCCTAATCTGACACTGAATGATGGAATCAGTGGTGAATATAAAGTGCTGACAGCCTCATTAAATGCTGTTGAGCAAAAACGTATTCAAGATTTTGCACTTAAACAAAATATTCAAACCCTGCATAACCGTATTAATGAACTGGGTGTGGCAGAGCCGATTATTCAGCAGCAAGGGATAGACCGTGTTGTAGTGCAGCTGCCGGGTGTGCAGGACACAGCCAAGGCTAAAGAAATTCTGGGGCGTACTGCAACGCTGGAAATTCGCCTGGTTGATGAAGAAAAATCTGACCCACTCACGCTTGAAAACGCCGAAAAAGGCCAAGCACCTGTGGGAGATGAAGTATTTAAAGACCGTGAAGGTCGCGCAATTTTAGTGAAAAAGAATGTCGTACTGACTGGTGATTACATCACCGATGCTGGCCCTGGCATCAATGGACAAACCGGACAGTCAGTAGTTAACGTAACACTTGATGGCCGCGGCGCACGTGTGTTTCAGCAAGTCACTCGTGAGAACGTAGGCAAGCGCATGGCAATATTGCTGATTGAGAAAGGCAATACCGAAGTAGTCACGGCACCAGTGATTAACGAAGAGATTGGCGGCGGACGCGTACAGATCTCCGGCATGGCGAACACACAGGAAGCTACAGATATTTCATTGCTGCTGCGTGCTGGCGCACTAGCCGCTCCAATGGATATTATTGAAGAACGTACCGTTGGCCCAAGCATGGGTCAGGACAACATCAATCGCGGTGTGCACTCTACATTATGGGGTTTTGCAGCGATTGCTGTCATGATGATGATTTACTACATGGCGTTCGGCGCCGTATCTGTAGTAGCACTTGCCATCAACCTGCTACTGCTGGTAGCACTTTTATCCATGCTGCAAGCGACATTGACTTTACCAGGCCTGGCTGCGATTGCATTGGCATTGGGTATGGCGATTGACGCCAATGTACTGATTAATGAGCGTGTACGTGAAGAAATGCGTAACGGCAATACGCCACAAGCAAGTATCCACGCCGGTTACGACCGCGCATTTGATACGATTCTGGACTCCAACATCACCACCATGATTGCCGGTTTAGCATTATTCTTGTTCGGTACCGGCCCTATCAAAGGCTTCGCGGTAGTTCATGTGCTGGGTATTCTAACTTCGATGTTCAGTGCAGTCGTAATATCACGCGCGATTGTAAATGCGCTATATGGCTATCGTCGCAAACTGACAAAAGTTTCCATCGGCCAGATCTACAAGGGCTAGGCTTAACTTTTAAAATACTCATTTTTCAGTACACTAAATTATCAGAACACCAGAGTAAAAAATTATGGAATTATTCAGAATAAAAAATGATATCCCTTTCATGAGTTATGGTCGCTTAACCACGACCATCTCATTGGTGACCTTCATCTTGGCAGTTTTCTTTTTAGCAACACGTGGACTCAATTTCGGCGTCGACTTCACTGGCGGCACCGTGATGGAAGTGAGTTACCCGCAGGCAGC
>JAHRYP010000052.1 GCA_020622105.1 Methylotenera sp. | reverse complement strand
CGTCCACTGCTAAAATTAAAATGTCGAACAAGTTGCTGCCCAGTAAATTAGCTATCGCCATATCAATAGCGCCAAGCTTCAGTGCCGCAATTGTCACAACCACTTCCGGTGCTGATGTTGCTGCAGCTACAAAAAAACTACCGACAAAGCTTTGGTCCCAGTCCATCATGTCAGAAATATCTGAAGCGATAAAAGGTAGAAAAGAACCTGCAGCGATAACAAAAACAGCCGCTATTAAATAGCCCCTGAAGGCTTCACGCAAGCTGACTTCAGGATATCTCTCAGCAGAAGTTTCGGTATATTTGTCTAAGGTACCTTTTTCATAGCGATGTATTGATCGCATAGCAGCTAGATACACCAGTACAATTATCGGGCTATATAAACCGACATGCCATAATACCGGACTCATCCCGGCATGATCCAGAATCAGGCTAAACCCTGTGAATCCAATTAATAAAGCACCGAGTGCAGCAGATAAAATATGCCCCTGCGCAGCTCGACTATAGATCGTCTCGCGTTGATACAGCGCATCCAGCAAAACTAGTATCAGAAGATTAAAAACGGTACTACCCAGCACATCACCAACCGCGATATCAGGTACGTTCACGACTGTAACGGCAGAAATGCCTGTTGCCAGCTCAGGCAACGATGTTGCAGTGGCAAGAAGTGTGAGACCAATCCATGAGGATGAGATGCCGGTCTTTTCAGCGAGTATGTCACCATACCTTGATAGAGCATAACCGGCAAAAGTTATGATTGCAAAACATAGAATAAATGAAAGCCAGAGCTCAATAGTATTCATCTATAGATCACTCGTTTGGTGCTAGATATGTTTGAATGTTAAGTGACACATTAGCGCTTGCCTAGAGGCTCAAATGCGGCATTAATTTGTATTTTTTCCATACCGTCCACCAATTGAGTTAAGTGATTATGAAGCTCAGTAAGCACTTCTGGATTCAAGCGCATCAGTGCATCCGGCAGTATGCCTCGATGGGGGAGCGGTGCTTTTTTGAGTACTTCTTGCCCCTGATCAGTAGCTACCAGATAAACGACTCTTCGGTCACTAGTGCTTTTTACTCTAGTGATGTACCCCTCTGATTCAAGCTTATCTAGAAGATTGCTGGCTGTGGATTGGTGGATTGACATGTGAGTCGCCAAATCTGTCACTGTTAACTTATCAGTTTCTACAATTTCGGCAAGTGCCCAAAGTGAGGCGCCGCCAATACCGGCTAATTTCTCAATTTCATGAAAATGGCGATTAGCTGACTTGAAAATAATGCGGAACAGCTTAAGTGTTTCAAGTGCTTGGGTTTTAGAATTGACGTTATGTTCAGGGGTATCCATGATTGAATTGTTTTCGTATTTTTCTTAGGTTAAAACATCAGTTTGATTTTACAGCAAGGATCTTAAATAGATTCATAGCTTACGTTTAGAGCAAACTTTTTGCTACTCTTATGCTTGAAAATAAATAGTTATTTAATTTGTTGACTTAGCTAGTTTTTACAATTACATTTGTCACTAAGTTATTTTATAACTTGGGAATGTGTCATTCCTTCCTGCGGCCCGCTCCTGGAGTGGGCCGTTTCTTATTCAAGCCCCATATCTCAAAGCTTTGAAGCTTTTAGTGTGCCATTAACCATTAATCCTAATTGAACTCACTTATTGGCGCTATGCGCTTCTGCAAGCGTCGAATACAGTGGTTTACTGAATATTCTAGAAACAATAGACGCAATCATTGCAACCGCCATAAGACTGATGATCATCTCATGCCCATCTATCATCTCCATTACGATAATGAATGAGGTCAACGGTGCTTGGGTAGCGGCAGCTAAAAAACCTGCCATGCAAAGTGCATAAACGGCTGCGGCATGTTGCTGGCCTATTAATGGCAATAGATCATTACCAATCCCAGCACCAATAGAGAGTGATGGCGCGAATATTCCGCCCGGTACCCCGCTTAAATAAGTAAAGATCGTTGCCAGATATTTAACAGGTGCGTACCGCCAAGTCTCCGCGATGTTTCCATTGAGCATTTCCTGGGTTGAAATATAGCCGGAGCCATGTGCTGCACCTCCGCTGATGGCGCCTAATAATGCAACCATTAGGCCGCAGAATCCGGCCCACCAAAGCGGATGTAGATGACGGAATAGTCCGAGACGGCCATTCATTCTCCCTGAACCTTCAAGCAGTGTTCTGCTAAAAATGCCACCGAGTACGCCGCAAACCAGACCGCATACAATGACTGGAATGATGATTGTTCTGTCGATCACACCAACGGACAGATTGCCAAAATAGGTGTAATTGCCTTGCAATGATATAGAAACCAAGCCTGATAATACGATTGCAGTTATGACTATGCCGTTAGTCTTTTGTTCAAACCTGCGGCCAAGCTCTTCAATGGCGAATACGATACCTGCCAGCGGTGTATTAAATGCGGCAGAAATTCCGGCTGCGCCACCAGCCAAAATTAAATGTCTTGGGTTTACTGAAAATCCAGCTGGCAGAAAGCGGCTAAAAGCATGCATCACACTTGCACCAACCTGAACGGACGGGCCTTCTCTTCCTGCAGAGAATCCCGCAGCCAGCGCCCCAGTTCCCAGTACGATTTTACCTATAGCAATTTTTAACGATACTAGTTTTGAGGAAGGTTCTTCAACGCTATTCAATGCAGCAATGGTTTGAGGTATTCCGCTACCGCTGGCTCCCGCAAACCAGCGTCGCGTTATCCACACAATTGCCATCCCCGCGAGTGGGGTGATGATCAGCGGCAGCCACCACTCAGACTTCTGTAATGAAAAGAAAAGGTTGTTCGCATGTTCGGTCAGCTTTGCAAACAATACTACGATAAAACCAGCAGCTGCAGCTGCAGACCATACAATCAGCCTTCCACGCCAGGCGTCGAAATCTGCAAGTTTAG
>JAHRYP010000017.1 GCA_020622105.1 Methylotenera sp. | reverse complement strand
TCAAATAGCATTACCATCAGGCGGCTGCCTAAAGAGCCCGGCCTCATTAGTCAAGATGCTTATTTTGGAGTGATTCTACTTGCAGGAGAATATCTGCTTGAGCAAAACAACCGAGAAGTATTCTTAAAACCTGGGGACATGACGATCTATGATGCAACACGTCCGCATCGCATCTATTGCCCCGGGAGCTTCTCTAAACTGATCATATCAATCCCCAGAAAACTCATGCGAGAAAGGCTGACTGGCGTTGAACATTGCACCGCATTACATATTAAAAGCGAACAAGGTGCGGGGAAGATTGCTTCACATTTTATTCAATCAATGGCCAGGGAGGCTGGCAGAATTTCTCTAAATACATTTGACGCCCTATCTGAGAATTCTTTAGATTTATTCACCTTGGCACTCAATGACATTCGACCACAAAATCACAATCTATCAAGAAGTCGCTCTCTTTCTTTATTCAGGATAAAAGAGTTTATAGAGCGCAATATTACCAACCCTTTGTTAGATACAGCTGCAATTGAGTCTGGTACCGGATTGTCGGCAAGATATATCAATGAATTATTTGAACATGAAGATACCTCTCTCATGCGTTACGTTTGGAATTCCAGGTTAACACATTGTCATAAAGAGTTATCTAGCCCAGATTGTTTTCCAAACAGAATATCTGAGGTTGCGCTGCAATGGGGATTTAATGACTTCTCGCATTTTAGCCGGGCATTCAAAAAGAAATATGGCGTGAGCCCAAGAGATGTTAGAAACCATTAAAAGTTGCGACTGAATCGCTACTGGTAACTTACTAGAAACTTTTCAGCAATGGAAAATCCCTTGAGAGTTGTAATTTCCAAGGGATTTTCTTTTTTTAACTGCTGAGGGCTTACAGACTTAATCTATGACCACGACACAGTAGCAATAAGCTACCGATAATGGTGGAGATCAATTTTAAAGATAAATCAACAGACTTTGATATATATCAACCTGATTAACCAGACTCAATCATCAGCCATTGAGTTGATTTTATGGATACTTAAATCTGCGCCATCAAACTCTTCCTCTGCACTTAGACGGAGGCCGACCAGTTTTTTAAGTGTGCCATAAACAATAAAACTACCGACCACTGCAACCACAATGCCCAGACCAGTGCCAATCAACTGCGACATCAAGCTTACGCCGCCAAGCCCGCCTAGTGCTTTTGTTCCAAAAATCCCGGCAGCGATGCCGCCCCATGCTCCGCACAATCCATGCAGAGGCCAGACACCTAGCACATCATCAATTTTCCAGCGACTCTGCGTCAGATTAAAGGTCAACACAAATATTAGGCCAGCAATAGCACTATGACCAGCACCTAGTGGATCATGATATCGGAACCGCACAGACCGCACTAAACCAGCCAATGGACCATTATGTACAAAGCCGGGGTCATTTTTACCCAGCAATAATGCCGCTAAAGTGCCACCTACCAGCGCCATCAGCGAATTCACCGCTACCAGCCCTGAAATCCCCTGAATAGATTGTGCTGACATAACGTTGAATCCAAACCAGCCTACGGTTAGTATCCATGCACCTAAAGCCAGAAAAGGAATATTTGAAGGCGGGTAAGCGTGCAAACGACCATCTTTACTGTAGCGTCCTTGGCGTGCGCCTAACAGCACGACTGCGATCACTGCGATCCAGCCGCCCATGGCGTGTACGACAACAGAACCGGCAAAGTCCCTGAATGGTGCACCGAAAGTGAGCTTCAACCATTCTTGCAATCCATAATGGCCGCTCCATGCAATACCCTCAAAGAACGGATACACAAAACCGACCAGCAAAAAAGTTGCAGCCATTTGCGGGTTAAATTTTGCGCGCTCAGCAATGCCACCTGAAATAATTGCGGGAATAGCTGCTGCAAAAGTAAGTAAAAAGAAAAACTTAACTAACTCAATACCGTTTTTATCGGCCAACACTTCGGCTCCGCTAAAAAAGCTAATGCCGTGCGCAATACTGTAGCCAATAAAAAAATAAGCAATCGTCGACACTGAAAAGTCCACCATGATTTTAACCAAGGCATTGGTCTGGTTTTTTTTGCGGACGGTACCGACTTCTAAAAAGGCAAAGCCGGCATGCATTGCTAGCACCATAATGGCGCCTAACAATACAAAAAGAACATCATTTGCTGCAATTAATGCTTCCATTTAATATCACCTGTAAAAACTAAGCGCATGAATATAAGCAAATATTAAGCCAGAATATAAACTTATGTTTTATATAGAGATTGATATAGAATGATGCAGAAGAATGCACCGATAAAGTGCATCATCACTTGTCTTGCACTTTTTTTGTGCAAATTAGGCGTGCTGCAAACTTCGATTAAATCAGAAATGAGTACTTCAAAATTATGATTTTTTTAGGAGAAAATTTTCCGATTTAACTTAGTACAGCCATTTAGGTTCATTACAGCAACATACTGCCGGAGCCATCTTTAAGCACCATGCTCGCAGCATCTGGATTACCAGACCAGAAGTGGAAAAACTCTCTAACCACCACCAGAAACAATCTTCTATTTTGTTTAATGGTAAACAACGGCAGGGTAAGGTCAACCGCTGTTCTATACATCACACCGTTTTTTTCCGGTGCGCTTCTTAATCGGATCAGGATAATTTTTGCGAGCTTGACACGCGTATCCACTAATGCCTGCTCAGCACCCTCATGGCGCAGGGCTTGAGTATAAGCTTTTAGGGGCCAAGTCTCAGAGGTGTCAAACTTTTCGGTTTCCAGACTATCGGTCAAGGCTTTCAGTGACACTAAATCGGGCTTCCAATCTACTGAGGGCACCTCAAAACCTGGGTTCTTATTAAGCGCAGCAATCGCTTTGATATCTTTCAGCCAGAACGGATAAAACTCACGTGCGGCTGTAAGATTCTCATGCCAATTATCTGCAGGAACCGACTCCATGATATTTTCAATGGCAATGCGATATTCACCGCCATCAAGCGCTAAATTGCCTAGACTGGCACTCAGCTTGTCCAAAAACAATGAACGTTTATGCAACAGAGAACTATTCGCCCCTTTTGACTGCAACAATTTCAAATAAGCATTAATTGCTTCTTTTTCACGGATCATATTCATTGATTATTATTTCGATTAGAAAACCAAGAAAGCCATACCTGAACTGATATTGGTTTGCACTTGCAATTTATTATAGAAATTTATTTATTATATGTATTGCACTATCAGCTTCTTGCAGTTTATTGAGACCTGCTATTTATTTTTCTGCTCGTATTATATATAAAAACTACGCGCTAGTTTTATATATACAACACATAAGTACAGAATTAAAAAATAAAATTCAGATAAATTTCATGCTTATATTTTTATTAATTTACCAGTAATATGCCGCCAACTAGGTAGAATTGAAGCAGTACAATTTAAATATATAGTAAGAACTTTAAGGTAGTTTATGGAAATAGCGTTAATAGTAATATTACTTGCACTGGCCTGGTTCTGGATTGATAGCCTGGACAAGCGTGAAAGAGCAATTCTGCTAGGCGGCGAACTCGCTTCCAGATTCAATTTGCAGCTGCTTGATGAGTCGGTAGTCTGTAGTCGTATATGGTTAGGCAGAAATCGCAAAGGCCATATACAGCTGTTGCGCACCTATGAATTCGACGTCAGTGCAAGCGGAGATGATCGCCTGCACTGCCATTTGATACTGCTAGGTAACCATCTTGGCTCCTGGCATATCCCACCGTATTTACAACCAGTCAATTAACGATCTGAAGATGTATATCGGCCGCTTTGCTCCCTCACCTACTGGCCCTCTGCACTTTGGCTCTCTGGCCGCGGCTGTTGAAGCAGATGCCAGAAAAACAATGGTCAATGGCTGGTGCGTATGGAAGATCTGGATAGACCACGTACAGTCAAAGGAGCCGCGGATACGATACTGCATCAGCTGGAACACTTTGGCTTTGAGTGGGATGGGCCTGTGCTGTATCAAAGCCAGCGCGACAGTTTCTATAATGAAGCATTTGAAACGCTAAAGGCCAAGCAGCTAATCTATCCCTGCACCTGCACCCGCAAAGAAATAGCCGACTCCAGTACAAATATGGGTATTGAAGGCCTGATTTACCCAGGAACTTGTTTACAACAGCCGATCAAACCTCATGCTGCCACTGCCTGGCGCATTAAAACCGATGTCGCTAAGATCAGTTTCAAAGATGCGATTCAAGGCGAAATCAGCCAAACTTTAACTACTGACATTGGTGATTTTATTTTAAAGCGTGCGGATGGTTTGTTCGCCTACCAACTCGCTGTAGTTGCAGATGATGCGGCACAAGGCATCACAAACATAGTGCGTGGGGCTGACCTGCTGGACTCCACACCGAGACAGATTTATTTGCAAAAACAGTTGAATTATTTACAACCGCAATACGCGCACATTCCGGTTGCATGCAATTCCGCTGGTGAAAAACTTAGCAAACAGACACACGCTTCTCCTCTAGACACATCAAAAACATCCATGGAACTGATTCAGGCATTACATTTTCTTGGGCAAACGCCTCCAGCTTCTTTGATTAATGAAAATAAAAACACTATCTGGCAATGGGCATTCAGTAATTGGCAACTATCCAAAATTCCGCAATCAAAAACACTTAAATTAATTTCCATTTAGTACACCTCAACACTTTTAAAATTAATCATTTCCAACCCTAAACACCTGTAAAACAAGAAAATGTATTTGATAACCATTCTCATTTGCATTATCATTATGTTATACAAATATCACCATCAGGATTGGTCATGAAAAAGGCATCTTTTAAATCATCTTTAAATCAAAACAAGTCAGCATTTCCTCATAAAACGCTAAATTAAAGTCAGCTGTACGGATTGCAATCCTTGGGATTGGTTTCTGCCGGCACTATGCACCTCAGCTTTGCCGAAGATCAGGCCACAAATGCTATGAATTGAAACAAATTGAAGTCGTTGGAAAAGCAGAGAGCGATACAAAACCCGTAAAAGGCTACAACGCAAATAGAAGCCGCTCTGCCACTAAAACTGATACTGATTTAAAAGATACGCCACAATCAGTAACAGTAGTCACACAGGACGTCATTAAAGATCAGTCCATTCAGAGTATTAGTGATGCTGTGCGTTATGTGCCTGGTGTAACCGCATCACAAGGCGAAGGAAACCGCGACGCCTTGAACTTTCGTGGCGCTGGCGTGAGTACAGGAGACTTTTATCTGGATGGCGTGCGTGATGATGTTCAAACTTATCGCGACTTGTATAACACTGATCGAATCGAAGTATTAAGAGGCTCAAATGCGATGATCTTTGGCCGTGGCGGTTCTGGCGGTGTGATTAATCGTGTGAGCAAAGAGGCCGGCTGGGATCCGGTACGTGAACTATCAGTTACCTATGGCGCTTATGACCAGAAACGCGCCACCATCGATGTTGGCAATGGTATAAATGATGTTGCTGCATTTCGCCTGAACGCAGTTTATGAGGATGCCGATAGCTACCGTGACGGGGTAAATCTAGAGCGTTTTGGCATTACACCAACCCTAACTATCAAGCCAACCGACAGCACAAAAATAGTATTAAGCGCGGAATATTTCAAAGACAAGCGAATTGGTGACCGCGGCATGCCATCAATTGGCAGCGGCTTCAAAAATCGTCCTTATGATATTGGCGATCACAGCACATTTTTTGGCAACGCGCGTTTAAGTCCGAATGAAACGGAAACCAAGGCTTTCAATGCAATGATTGAACATGCTTTTGATAACGGCATCACAATACGCAACCGTACTCGCTATGCGGATTATGACAAATATTATCAAAATGTTTTTGCATCCTCTTCTGTCAATAGCAGCAACAACGTTAGCATTGGTGGCTATCTAGATGACACGCAACGCCAAAATCTGTTTAACCAAACTGATATTACTTATGACCTAAAAGCTGGAGGATTTGAGCACCGACTATTAGCAGGGATGGAACTAGGCCGACAAGATACTGATAACTATCGTGCAGTACCAACCGCCCCAGCAAGCGAGTCATTAGGTAGTGTTAATGCAGAAAATCCTAACTACATAGGATCGCCTTCATTTAACAAATTATCAAGAAATAGAAAAAGTGAAGCTACTATCACGTCATTCTACGTGCAAGACCAAATTATCCTATCGCCAAAATGGGAGTTGGTATTGGGCTTAAGACATGACAAATTCGCAGTGGACTATACCAATTTACCAACTGCAACCTCAAATACGATTAGTAAATTCAATAGCACCGACAATAAAGTTTCTCCACGTGCAGGACTGATTTTTAAACCTGTTGATAATCTTTCGCTGTATGCAAGCTACAGTCAAACTTATGCACCGCGTGCTGGTGATCAAATAACAGACCTCTCACAAGCCAATGCTGGTCTCAGTCCAGAAAAATTTATCAACCATGAAATTGGTGCAAAACTTGATGTAATGCCTGAATTGTCAGTAACTGCAGCAATATATAAATTAGAACGCCAAAATGTATTAATTCAAAGTCCAGAATCAGGCATAAATACCTTAGTTGATGGGCAAGAAACACATGGTGTTGAATTAGGTTTAACAGGTAAGCTAACTGACAAATGGAGCATATTTGGCGGCTATGCATACCAGGATGGAGAGATAACCAAACAACAAGGTTTGAATTCATCAAATTCAAGAATATTAAAGGGTGCTGAACTTGGCCAAACACCACACACTTTCTCAGTCTGGAACCGCTATGACTTCAATGAGACTTGGGGTGCTGCGCTTGGTGTTGTAAGCAGGTCAGAGATGTATGCAACTACACCTACCGCTTCACAAAGCACTGTCTTACCAGGCTACACTCGTGTCGATGCAGCCATTTATGGAAAATTCAGCAAAAACTTGCGCTTGCAGGTTAATTTAGAAAACCTGACAAACAAAGAGTATGCCTTAAGTGCACACAACAATAATAACATCGTACCAGGCTCCCCACTCACGGGTCGCGCAACGCTGATTTACAACTTCTAAACTTTTCATTAACAGCCTCATCCTGAGCCTCGGCAATTTTGCCGGGGCTTTTCTTATTTGAATGCAGATTATAAAGTGACGCATCCATTTAAAAATGCGCACTATGTTAAAATTACACAATGGATAAAGTTAATGACACACTCAATCGTTTTCTATTTGAAAACACCCCGGTACGCGGCAATCTGGTTAATCTGACCAATACGTTTCAGCTTGCGCTAAATAAACAAAACCTTCCTGCAGGCCTAAAACAGGCTCTAGGTGAATTAATGGCTGCAAGTGCCCTGCTCACCGCCACGCTGAAGATGAATGGTTCCTTAGTACTGCAGATTCAAAGCAAAGGCACACTGAAACTGCTGGTTGTAGAATGCACTTCTGACTTTGGAATTCGTGCCACTGCAAAATGGAACGGTGAAATCAGTGATGAGCAAAACCTGTTTGATTTAATCGAACACGGTCAGTTTGTAATCACGCTCGATCCAAAAGACGGCGGACAGACTTATCAGGGTATCGTACCGATTGAAGGTGATGACATCAGCACCATTCTTGAAAACTACATGCTGCGCTCCGAGCAGATCGACACCAAAATATGGCTGGCTAGTGATGGAAAATCTGCTGCAGGCATGCTGCTACAAAAACTACCCGACACGATGAATCAGGTTAGCAAGAGCGAAGAATCTGCTGAGCACGACGTTGATGCATGGAACCGTGTTGGACATCTTGCAGATACGATCACCAATGATGAGCTGCTCAATTTAGATACCGAGACGCTGCTGCACCGTTTATTTCATGAAGAAGACGTACGACTATTTGAAGCAAGTAACACAAAATTCTTTTGCAGCTGCACCAGAACCAGTGTTGCCAATATGCTGCGTATGCTAGGCAATGAAGAAATTAGCAGCATTCTTGAAGAGCAAGGCAAAATTGAAGTGAACTGCGACTTCTGCAATACACACTATCAGTTTGACAAAGTAGATGCTGCACAATTAATGGTGAGCGATATTGCGGCACAGGGCAGCAAAGAAATACACTAAAAACTTACTGTTAAACGCCCTATTTGCAGATATAAGGCAAATACTCAGGTGCAACGTTAGTTTTATTCACTCCCATCACAGTCATTTGCTCCGGTGCTTTGGCGTTACCGCAAACCCAGGTCACCGGAACAATTTCGGATTCTTCAATCACTGCTGGTCGCATGGATAGCACTTTGCCTTTAATCACATTGTGGGCTTTGTTGCCGAAAGTCATATGGATTGCGCCGTTTTCCACAAGCACAGCACTGACGTAATTATTCACAATCTTATTATGCTCAGGCAGGCCAGCAGCCTCGTTATCGGCCAATAAGGTTTTTTCCAGTTTCCAATTGGCAGCAACAGGTGCTTTTGCAATATCAGCCAACGGTATAGCAGCTACAATCTGTTCTCTAACAATGCGCCCCATGCTCGAAGGTATGGCTATGGTCGCCAAAATAGCGAAAATCGCTATCACCACCATCATTTCTATCGCAGTGAACCCAAATATGGCTTTCCTGAATGAGAGATTAGGCAGTTTTGATTGATAGCGCATATTGGTAGTTCACATTTTAAGTACAGAGTGAGTTAGCTTTACAGAGTTTGGCGCATGCGTTCAAACAAACAAACGGCTGCGGCAGCCCCTGCATTAAGAGATTCAACTGACGCTGCGGCCATCGGAATCGTGATCGATTTAGTAGCCGCTGCAATCGTTTGCTTACGCAGTCCCGCGCCTTCATTACCCATTACAAAAGCCGTTGCTTGGGTTAAATCCTGCGCATATACAGACTCACCTGACATTGTGGTGGCATAGCTATTACCATTAAAATTCTGCAGTTCCGCAATCAAGTCAGCGCGTTCAACAATCGGCAGCACAAACTGCGCGCCCTGTCCGCCGCGCAATGCTTTAGGTGACCATGCATCGGTACAGCTCGTACTTAAATACGCCACCTGCACACCCGCGGCTACTGCTGTACGCAGCATACTGCCAAGATTTCCCGGATCCTGAATGTCTTCCAGCATCAGCACAAATTCTGGCGCTTCAGGTACTGACAATTGCGGTATTTTAACCAGCGCCAGTATGCCCGTAGCACTGACAACCGGTGTCAGCTCGGCAAACATCAGCGTTGGCAGCATCACAGTAGAAACATCGACCAGCTCCTGAATCAGGCCAGTGGCTTCTACCGTACTTTTACCTTCAGGAATAATGACTACATCCGGCAAACCGAATGTCGCCATGTAAGATTCTATGAGATGCACGCCATCCAGCAGGGTTTTACCTTCACTGCGGCGCTCACGGGCATTATCAGCAAATTTTTTGAGCTGCTTGAAAATCGGGTTATCGCGCGAGGTAATGTGTTTAAAAGACATAACTATTTTTTACGAACCAAAAGAGCTAGTTTAACCGAACTTGGCTTGTGAGCGTAACCAGATTGCAGTAAATTACCGCTGTAGCAGACGTTGGCCTTTATCAAAATTATTAATAATTTCGGAGGTGTATATGTCATTAACAAAACGTTCATTAGCCGAGTTAATCGGTACTTTCTGGTTAGTGCTAGGCGGTTGCGGCAGTGCAGTGCTGGCGGCAGGCATTCCTGACTTAGGCTTGGGATACCTGGGCGTATCTCTTGCGTTTGGATTAACTGTGGTCACGATGGCTTATGCCATTGGCCACATTTCAGGCTGCCACTTAAATCCTGCAGTGTCAGTTGGTCTGGTGATGGGAGGTCGCTTTAGTGCAAAAGACTTGCCATTTTATGTTGTGGCACAAGTGCTTGGTGCAGTTTTGGCAGCTACGGTCATTTACGTCATTGCCAGTGGTCAGGCAGGTTTTACCGTTGGTGGCTTTGCCGCAAATGGCTATGGTGAATTATCACCGCACCAATACTCATTTCAAGCGGCTCTGGTCACTGAAGTTGTGATGACGGCGGTTTTTATTTTCATCATCATGGGCGCTACTGATAAACGTGCTCCCGCTGGCCTCGCTCCGCTTGCCATTGGCTTGACGCTTGCACTCATCCATATGATCAGCATCCCAGTGACCAACACCTCAGTGAACCCGGCACGCAGCACTAGTCAGGCCTTGTTTGCAGGCAGTGCTTATATTGATCAGCTATGGCTATTCTGGCTGGCGCCGATTTTCGGCGGCATTATTGGTGCTTTGGTTTATAACCTGATAGTAGATGACTAAAATAGCATCTGACCTAATTTTATGCGAATACTTTGGAGAAAAATCGCCTGCATTATGTGGGCGTTTTTGTTAGGGCAGCTATAATACTGCTATGGCTAAAAAACTCTCTATAGAACGCATTCTGCATAACCAAGGCTTTGGTTCACGCAAGCTGTGCCGTATTTTTATCATCAATGAAGAAGTCACCGTCAATGGTGAGCTTTGTGATGACCCCGACGCAACATTTGATACAGAAAACCTGAGCTATACGGTTAAAGGTGAACCATGGGTTTATCATGAAAAATCGTACCTGATGCTGCATAAACCGTCTAATTACGAATGCTCACACAAAACCCAGCACCACCCTACCATCTATAGCCTATTGCCGCACCCGCTGGTGGAACGTGGTGTGCAGTGCATTGGCAGGCTGGATGAAGATACTACCGGGTTGATACTGATTTCAGATGACGGCCAGTTCATACACAAAATGAGCTCGCCAAAATGGAAAGTACCGAAAATATACGAAGCTACCTGCAAGCATCCAGTGAGCGATGAGCAAATTGCACATATTCTAAAAGGTGTGCAGCTCATCGATGAAGATGCACCGATTGCAGCACTTTCCTGCGAAAAAATCAGCGAGCATGTGATTCATATGACGCTGGCTGAAGGCAAATACCATCAGGTAAAACGCATGGTGGCTGCCATCAGTAACCGTGTTGAGGGTTTGAAACGTATTCAAATCGGGCAACTCAAACTGCCGGATGACCTGAAAGTAGGTGAATGGCGCTGGTTATCTGAAGCTGATTTGAACAATCTCAAGCCGATTGAGAACTAGAGCAGCTCACGTAAAGTCTTATTTTCAAATCAATAAATTTATAAAGAATTCATTCAAGGTACATTCAACCATCATGACTTTACGAAATACTGTGTTTACACCTTTTCTTGCGTTTGCAGCCATGCTGCTCACATCGTGCATGGGCGTGCCCGATAATGTGAAAGTGGTTGATGGAGTAGATGCGAATCAGTATCTGGGTACATGGTACGAAATTGCACGGCTTGATCATAGCTTTGAGCGCGGCCTGGTTAATGTGACTGCAAACTATTCGCTACGCGAAGACGGCGGCATCAAGGTCATTAATCGCGGCTTTAATCCTGAAACAAAAAAATGGAAAGAAGCTGAAGGCAAAGCTTATTTTGTTGACCCAAAACACGCAGACGGCAGCTATACCGGCAAGCTGAAAGTGTCTTTCTTCGGCCCATTTTACGGTGCCTACAACATTATTGAGCTGGACAAACCGTATTACAACTATGTCATGCTGTGCGGGCCTGATAAATCCTACTTCTGGATATTATCACGTACACCGCAGCTGCCTTACCCGATCAAACAGCACCTGATTGCAAAAGCGAAAGAACTGGGCTTTGCAACCGACAAACTGATCTATGTAACGCAATCTGCTGATATTGTAGATTATGAAGCAGGCCGCCACGTAAGACATTAATTAGGCATTAACTTGATTTTAAACAACTATTTTTCATCTCTAGATCACATGACAAAGCTTTTATTTTCGAGCTTACTACTGCTATTTTCAATTTGCGCGTACGCAGACGAACTGACTGGGCGCGTCGTAGATGTTTCGTCCGGTGATAACATCACGATTGTGGATGCAACCAATACAGAATTTAAAGTCAGGCTGTCTGGTATTGATGCACCAGAGAAACAGCAGCCTTTCGGTATGGAATCAAAAAAGTCACTGTCTGATTTGATTAACGGCAAAGAAGTCACCGTGAACTGGATAAAACGCGACTACCACAAACGCGTAGTTGGCAAAGTATTGCTAAAAAAAGTTGATGTAAATCTGGAGCAGGTAAAGCGCGGCATGGCATGGGTTTTCAAGCATTTTATGGATGACCCATATTCACAAGATCAAGCTGACTATGTGGATGCTCAGGAAGAAGCTGAAAATCGGCACTTAGGTTTATGGACGCAGAGCGATCCCATACCGCCATGGGAATACAGACGTCACGATTAATTAAACGCGCAATTAAGCAAACCTTTATTTAACTGGCTTTAATTTAACTGGTGTTAACTTAAAACCAGCGTTTTTAAGCATGACTAATAGCCCAGCCTGACCTGCCAAGTGCGAAGCACCGACACCTACGAATAGTTTTTTAGTTTTTGCTGCTTCTAATATGCGCTCGGCCATTAATGCATTACGCTCATCCAGCAGCTTAACTCGCATGCGTTCCCACAAATCTTTCTGCATACTGTTACCGGTAATTTCAGCGTTTAAAAGTGCAAGTTTCTCACTATCACCTTTCAGGTAAGCTTGAACCAGCCTTTCGTAATCACGCTCTTTAGCATCAGGTGTTCGCTTCAACACCTCGCGCAGCATCGTTATCTGTTCATCCATGCTGATGCTATCCATTACGCCAAAATGTTCGGCTGTACTTTCAATACCAATGATTTCCTTGCCAAAATCTTCAGCCTGCGCCATAAGCAGGTTATCTTGGGCAAAAGGCGTTATTGGGCGCGGCACATCAAATATTGCTGCCAATAACCAAGGCTTCATGCGCAAAGCCGCGTTACGGTGCATCACATGGAATTCGGTCAGTTCATATACTTTTTCGAGTTCCGCTTCCGTCAACATGTCTTTAAGACTGCCGACCGGCATCATCAATACCGAAGGGTCCTTGGGCGCCAGTGTTTCCATCATAAATGCATCAGAAGATTTAATCGCACTGATCACTACAGGTGAAAAATCCGTCACGCGATTATCGTCAGTATGTATCGTGCCAAACAGGTAGATAGTGTTAGCAGAAGCTGACTCTGCTTTCCAGAACATGCCGGAGGCTGCACCGGCACTTATGCTGAATAAAGTAAAGATACTAAATAACATTAGTCTCTTTACCGTATTTTTAAAATTGGAAGTCATATAAAGCCTTAAAAGTCTGTAGTTTATTTCAACAGAAACAAACCATACCCTTTTCAAGACCTTGAACACATAAGAAAAGTTTAGTGCCAAAAAAATATTTAAGGAAACGCTGATCTATTCATAATGTTTGTCATTGCGAGCGAAGCGTGGCAATCCAGTGCTTTATACTAAAAAGAAATTATGGATTGCCGCGTCGCTATGCTCCTTCACACCAAACTTGCTACTTTAGTAGCTTAGTTTGATGGGGATGCCCTATACGGGTACGCAATGACGATTTAAACAACGCTTCCTTTAAGAAAAGTTACGAGTACTTACGTTTTTTCTCTACCGTGCGTCTTGGCCTTACCGTACGCTCCAGTTGTTCACCGCGCACAGTTGTCAACGGTTTGCTGGAAAGTGGCTGCCATGCTGGGATCAGGCATTGCTTGCCGCTGCCGATCAGGTCGGGGCGACCCATGCGGATTAAAGCTTCGCGCAGCATTGGCCAGTTGTTAGGATCGTGATAACGGATAAACGCTTTATGTAGCTTGCGCACATTTCCGGCTTTAGGGATCGGTACCGTATCGGAATCTGCCGTGACCTTACGCAACGGGTTCTTACCGGAATGGTACATCGCAGTCGCCATTGCCATTGGCGTTGGCGTAAAGGTCTGCACCTGATCCAGCTTGAAATCATACTTTTTGAGCCATAACGCCAGATTCAGCATGTCGTCATCGGTAGTACCTGGGTGCGCCGCAATAAAGTAAGGAATCAGATACTGTTTCTTACCTGCCTCGGCACTGAATCTTTCAAACATGGCTTTGAATTCGTCATATGCATCCATGCCCGGCTTCATCATTTTACTCAGCACGTTTTCTTCACTGTGCTCAGGGGCAATTTTTAGATAACCACCTACGTGGTGCTGTACCAGTTCTTTCACGTATTCAGGTGATTTCACCGCTAGGTCATAACGTACGCCGCTACCGATCAGGATTTTCTTCACGCCTTTAATGGCGCGCGCTTTGCGGTAAAGCTGAATCAGGGCGCTATGGTCGGTTTGCAGGTTTTCACAGATGCCCGGATACACACAGCTCAGCTTACGGCAGTTCTTTTCAATGGTCTCGCTCTTGCAGGCAATGCGATACATATTGGCAGTTGGGCCACCCAGGTCAGAAATAACACCGGTAAAGCCATCTACCTTATCGCGGATTTCTTCAATTTCTTTCAGTATCGAACCTTCAGAACGACTTTGAATAATGCGGCCTTCATGCTCGGTAATGCTGCAGAAAGTACAGCCGCCAAAACAGCCGCGCATGATATTCACACTGAAACGGATCATCTCCCATGCCGGGATTTTTGCGTCTTTATAGGCTGGATGCGGCTTACGTGCATACGGCATGTCGTACACATAATCCATCTCTTTAGTCGTGAGCGGAATCGGCGGCGGGTTCAGCCAAACTTCACGGTCGGCATGGCGTTGTACCAGCGCACGCGCATTCCCGGGGTTTGCTTCCAGATGCAGTACGCGTGACGCATGCGCATACATGACAGGGTCACCCGCGACTTCTTCATATGAAGGTAAACGCACAACCTGCTTCGTTCTATCAGCTTTGGGCTTACGCACAATTTCAATCGCTTTTGTGCCATCAGGTAAATCTGTTTTAGCTTTGCTGTCGTCCGTTGCACAGCTGGCATCGGCTTTACCCATTTTCATTTCATACGGGTCAACGTGTTTCTCTACTGTTCCCGGGCGATCCAGCTTGGTACTTTCGATCTCGCTCCAGCCTTCAGGAATATGCTTGCGTAAAAATGCAGTGCCGCGAATATCCTGAATGTCAGCGATTTTCTCACCTTTGGCGATGCGGTGTGTTAACTCCACCAGCGCACGCTCTGCATTGCCATACAATAAAATGTCGGCTTTGGAATCTACCAGAATACTGCGGCGCACTTTATCAGACCAGTAATCATAATGCGCGATACGGCGCAAACTGGCTTCAATACTGCCAATCACCAGTGGCACGTCAGAATAAGCTTCGCGGCAACGCTGGCTGTATACCAGCACTGCACGATCCGGGCGCTTATTGGCCGCAGCATCCGGCGTGTAAGCATCATCACTGCGGATTTTTCTATCGGCGGTGTAGCGATTCACCATGCTATCCATATTGCCGGCAGTAACGCCGAAATACAGGTTAGGTTTACCCAACACCTTGAATGCACTGGCATTCTGCCAATCAGGCTGTGCAATAATTCCTACACGAAAGCCCTGTGCTTCCAGCAAACGGCCAATCAGTGCTACGCCAAAACTCGGATGGTCGATATACGCGTCGCCGGATACCAGAATAATGTCGCAGCTATCCCAACCCAACGCGTCCATCTCGGCACGAGACATAGGCAAAACAGGCGCAGGCCCAAAGCGCTTCGCCCAGTAAGGACGGTAGCTTTGAATGGGCTTAGCTAGCATTGTTGAGTATTGTTCCAAGGTGTGATTCGATAAACTATAAAAGACCGCGCATTTTACGCGCTAATTGTATGATTAAAAAGCTTTTTTACTAAATCTTTACATATTTTTAACCCCATTTATAACAAGGCTATGTAAAATTGCACTGTGCAACTGTAAACATTTACTACAGGCATTTATTTGGTGCTGATGCTGCGAAAACTAGCAACTCTAAAGCAACTCTATGCCCCAGCGCTTTGCAACCACGGCAAATAAGCTAAAGCAAATCACTGTAATAACAACACATGCTAACAAAGTTGGCCAGAATCCAATCTTTGGCAGCAGCAACGGAAACGCCAAAAACATAGGTAGCGTTGGAATCACATACCAGAATGTATACCATGCGTGATTAGCAATTTTGCTCACTGGCTGCTGCTCCACGTAAAGCCATATCAGGGTTAATACAGTCACCAGCGGCAAGGCCGCAACCAAGCCACCAAGTTTGTCGCTGCGCTTTGCAAGTTCTGATACCAGCACCACCACTCCAGCCGTGATCAGATATTTAACGATCAGATATTGCATGTTTTTTCCTATCCAAAATTAAATGACCGACGTGCAGGTAAATCCTTGCTGAGTCCACCGGCAAGCCGGGGGACTCATAAAATCAAAGCTTCCGTCAATGCCCGCTATGCTCGCCATGCCCACCTGGCTTGCGTACCTGAACCTCTACAGCAGGTGCCTCATCTTTAATCTGCGGCCTTTTTATTTCCGGTGCTTGATCAGACCCATCGTATTCTCGGGCAACTGACCCTTTGGGATGCCGGTATGGCCCGGGGTCTTTGTAGTCGTTACGTGCAAGACCTTCACGCACTTTAAGCGTGCTGAACATGCCGCCCATTTCAATGGCGCCATACTGGCCGGTTCCTGTCATCATCGGCAGTGTATTTTCCGGTAACGGCATATCCATCATGGCGGCCATATCGCTCATTTCCGACATGCCGGTTTCACCCATTGCCATATAATCTGGCACCAGATTACTGATCTTTTTCACCAGGTCATCCTGCTTCACATCCAGCAGTGTTGGTACCTCATGCCCCATAGCATTCATGGTGTGATGGCTTTTATGGCAATGCAGCGCCCAATCACCCAGCTCATCTGCCAAAAATTCAAGCGCACGCATCTGCCCTACTGCAATATCAGTCGTTACTTCCGGCCATCTAGCACTCGGCGGTACCCAACCGCCATCAGTACCCGTCACCATAAATTCATGGCCATGCAGATGAATCGGATGATTAGTCATTGTCAGATTACCGACGCGAATACGCACACGATCATTCTTGCGTACGACCAGAGGATCGATGCCCGGAAAGGCGCGGCTATTCCATGTCCATAAATTAAAATTGAGCATGGTATTGGTCTTAGGCTTGTAACTGCCAGGCTCAATATCATAAGCATTCAGCAAGAATACAAAGTCCCGGTCTACCGGCATAGTTTTGGTATCTTTAAAGTGCGTAATCCAGCTGCCCATGAGCCCCATCGCCATTTGCGTCATTTCATCGGCATGCGGATGATACATAAAGGTACCCGGGCGCTTTGCCACAAATTCATACACAAACGTTTTACCGGGCATAATTGCCGGCTGCGTCAGGCCACTTACGCCATCCATGCCATTAGGCAGGCGCTGACCATGCCAGTGGATGCTGGTTTTCTCCGGAAGCCGGTTCGTTACAAATATGCGTACACGGTCGCCTTCTACCACTTCAATCGTAGGTCCCGGGCTTTGACCGTTATAGCCCCACAAGTGGGCTTTCATACCCGGTGCAATTTCACGCACAACAGGTTCTGCCACCAGATGGAATTCTTTAACGCCATTATTCATGCGCCAGGGCAGACTCCAGCCATTGAGTGTCACCACCGGGTTATAAGGCCTGCCAGTATCCGGATGCAAAGGGGCATGGGTATCGGCTTTTTCTGAGGATACGATTTCAGGCAATGCTGCCATCGCTACGTTACTGACCGAGCTTAAAGCGATACCTGCGCCTGCGGCACCCGCCAGCTTGAAAAAATCGCGTCTGTTCAATTTTGGGGAATCCATTATTCTTTTCCTTCCAATGAATTCAGAGTGCCGATACGCGTCATTTGCAGTTCGGTATCAGCCAGCCAGAATTCATTCAATTTTTCTATATAGGTTTTCACGCTGGCAACCTGTGCACGTGCATCTGCAAAGAGCTCAAACGGGCTGATCAGCATACCGTTGTAGCGCAACAGCTTCTCATCCAGCACCTTCTTGCGCAAGGGTACGATTTCATCGTGATATTGTTTGGCAATATCGTAGCTTGTGCTGTAGTGGCTATAGGCTTCGCGAATCTCTGACTGCGCATTACTTGCAATATAGGCAGCGCGGTTTACGCCTTGCATATAAGTCGCTTCCGCACGCGCCACTTTTGCTCCGCCCCAGTCAAATAAAGGTAGTTCGAATGAAATATCTACACCTTTTTTGTAACTATCACCCCGCCTGCCTTCAAGCACCCGCGCAGGTCCCAGTTCCAGCACGTTAATCACGCTGGTAGCTTTGGTAAGACCTAATTGTTTGGCCAGCGCCTGCACACGCAAACGTGCTGCTTGCAAATCAAGCCGCTGCTCAACAGCCTCTTGTTGAAATTGTGACGGTTCGGTAATGGTCTTGGGTAAATCCGGCAGGCGCTTCTGTATTGCAAGCTGGTTAACAGAAACGCCCAGCAGGCGTGTTAAAGCTTCATGGGCTGCAGACTGCTTTTGCTTTGCTGCCAGTGCATCCTGCTTGGCATCCGCATAAAAGCCCTGCTCACGTGCCAGTTCAAGCTGGTTCCAGTTACCGGCTTTCACCATGCGCCTTGCCATCTCGGCACTCGCCTCTGCAGACTCCAGCACCTGCGCACTGTAAGTCACCTGCTCATTTGCTGCTACCGCATTAAAATAGGCTAATCTTGTCTGATAAGCCAATTTCAGCACATCAAGCGCGGTCTTCTGTTTGGTATTCTCGAAATTCAGGCGCTCAATTTCCAGCATTTTCGGCATGGTCAACAATGAGAAAATGTTAAACGTAAGCGCCTGCTCGATTTTGTAATCGCCGTTATGGCGGGCATACAACATGGAAAACTTTGGATTAGGCAAGCGGCCTGCCTGCACCACTTCGGCTTCGGAAATGCCAAGCTCAAATAATGAAGCCTGCAATCCTTTGTTACTCAGCAACGCAATCTGCACCGCACTTTCGACATCCAGCTCTTTTTGCAGTAACTCTTGCACGCGCGCCTCTGCGAGCTGCTGTTCCGCTGCTGTTTTTGGCCAGACGACTTCCTGTTTAATGTGCCTCTGTGTTAAAGACTTAACATCATTCAAACCGCCATCTTTAGAAAAGCTGGCACATCCGCTCAATACAAAACTACTCAATAACAATACCGGCAGGTATCGTAACAAGGTGTTTTGATCAGGGATTGTTTTAAAAACTTTCATACAACCTCCATCTATATAACTGACTGGGATTGATGTAACTAAACCGCATCAACCCCGACATGACATTGATGTAATACGCTTAAAGTCTTATAACAAAACTACGCAAACATCATTTCGCAGTAGAAAATCAGCTGATGGGCGGTTTATTTGGCTGGGGAGTGGTAGGTGCCAGATAAAGCACATGATTGGCAATCGCCAACACAGGCTGACTGGAAATGGATACAACATTGACTTGATCATAAAGAATCATTGAATAACAAGCCATGCAATGATTACAATGACTGCAGCTACCATGTGAAGGTGATTGATCATGCGCTTGAGGGCTTATCAATGAATCAGCAGCGTCATGATGATGACAGTTATGTGCCTCATCATGTGCTGAAACCGCGTGAGGCTGCAAGGTAGATTTTATTGGGGATTGTAGTGACGCATTTACAGCAACACTATCAATACTGGCAGATACCATCATACCGCCTGCATAAACCGTGTTTGAAATAAACACGCTTATGAGCAGAACAACAAAAATACGCAGAAAATGATGGTTAAATAACCGCATGTACACTTATCAAAAGTTTGCTTTTAGCAATGCTCCAAGCATAGTACAAACTATACCTGTTAATCAAGATTAAGTTTATGAGCCACGCTTATTATCAATTACCAAATGGCCGCGTTGCCAGCATCGATGGAAACTGTGATTTTCCCGAGATATCAAGCGCACTGCGCGAACCTAACGGCCTGATCGCTATAGGCGGCGATCTGTCTTTACCACGTTTGCTATCCGCTTACCGGCAGGGCATATTCCCCTGGTTCAGTGATGGCGAGCCTATTTTATGGTGGAGCCCGGACCCACGCATGGTACTGTTTCCAGACGAACTAAAAGTTGCTGAATCACTCAAAAAAACATTAAGAAAACAAAAATTTGAAGTGCGCTTTAATACAGCCTTTCGCGAAGTCATCAGCGCTTGTAGTAATACATTACGAAGCGGACAAGATGGTACATGGATTACTCAGGATATTATTGATGCCTATTGTGCGCTGCATGAAGCAGGCTATGCAGTTTCAGCCGAATCGTGGCTGGATGGAAAGCTGGCTGGCGGCTGCTATGGCGTAAAAATCGGCAACATGTTTTACGGAGAAAGTATGTTCCATCACGTCACTGATGCATCAAAAATCGCTTTTGTGAGTTTGGTAGAACATCTCAATCACCAAGGTGTAGGCATGATAGATTGCCAGATGAAAACTGCACATCTTGCCAGTCTAGGTGCTCGCGAAATAAACAGGGAAGAATTTATTAAAAATCTTGCGATTCTCTGCAATAATGAAACTTATGCTAATAACAGCACCCATAACTAATATACTTGTAATGGATATTATTGTTCTATGAGCTTACCCGGCGACCAACCCCTGCAAAAGCTGCAATTCTATGTCACCACAGGTTATAGCTGCGGCTACCTACCCAACAAAATGGCACAAAGCCTGATTGCTGCGCCGCAACACCTGATCAATGCTGAGGTATATAGCAGCCTGATAGACCAGGGATTCCGCCGTAGCGGTAAATTTGCTTACCGCCCCCACTGCGAAAACTGTCAGGAATGCGTGCCTGTCAGAGTTGCTGTGAATGAATTCACACCTAACCGCAGCCAGAAACGCGCTTTCAAACATCATCAAAACCTCACAACCAAGATCGTATCTGTAGATTACTATGAAGAGCATTATGCCTTGTATGCGGACTACCAGCGTTCACGTCACAATGATCAGGCAAAAACTGAGAGTTCTGAGGCAGATGAAATAGAACAGTATAAAAATTTCTTGTGTCAGAGTAATGTAGAAAGCGTATTGGTTGAATTTCGCGATCAGGGAAAACTCAAGATGGTGAGCGTGATTGATATTGTGCGCGATGGCATCTCTGCGGTTTATACCTTTTATGACACCAGTGATGTTGGTACAAGTTACGGCACCTATAACGTGATGTGGCAGGCGGAATGGACTAAAAATCTGGAGCTACCCTATTTATATTTAGGTTACTGGATCAGGGACAGCCAAAAAATGGCTTACAAACAAAATTACAAGCCCCTGCAAAAACTCATTAACGGCGAGTGGGCTTAATTTTATAGGTTTCAGCAGGCTTGTAAGCAGCCTTTGATGACAAATGAACTATGCTACAAGCTGGTATTTATAAAATTTCATTTGAAGGTTTGCCAACATAATATCCTTGTGCAAAGTCCACTCCATAGCTGCGCAGCAATGCCAGACTGCGCTCATCACCGACAAACTCTGCAACGGTGAACTTGCCAAAGCCGCGCGCGACCTCAGCCAGTGCACGCACGAATATCTGATCGTCAGGACTATCCGCCAGATTTCGTATAAAAGAACCATCAAGCTTTACGTAATCAACCGGAAAATGTTTCAGGTAATAGAACGAAGAAAAACCTACGCCAAAATCGTCCAAAGAAAAAGCGCATCCCATCGCCCTTACTGTTTCAATAAACTCTTTAGCCAGGCCAAAGTCTGCCACAGCTGCAGTTTCTGTAATTTCAAAAATGATGTGCGAAGGTAAGTCCGGGTGTTGCATAAACAAGTCCTGAAGCAGTTGCAATAAAGACTCATCATTCATACTCAGGCCAGATAAATTAATGGCAACCTTACGCTGTTTACCTTCCGCCATTAATGCCGCCCAGCGTTTTATTACGGTTCGCACTACATACTGGTCAAGCTCATTAATAAATCCAGACTTCTCTGCAACTTCAATAAACTCAACAGGAGGTATCAAACTTCCATCATCGCCCTGCATACGCACCAGCGCTTCATAATGGCTGATTGTATTTTTGTGAATATCCAGTATCGGCTGATACTGCATCACAAAACGCTCTTCACGTAATGCCTGCTTGATACGGTCTTCCCACAGCACGCGTTGCTCCAGTTTTTCCTGCAGGCGTTCCCCCTCAGAAAACACGTACCAGCGCGCCTTACCTATTGATTTGGCTTGATACATAGCGATATCCGCGTTCGCTAACAAGTGCCTTACATCCTGATTGGCATCTGTCACGCTGACAATACCGATACTGCTGGAAATATGATGCTCGCCTACCAAACCCGGATAACGTATTTCACCGAACTGATGATTAATCTTTTCTGCTACTTTAATTGCATTTTCCACATCACAATCACTGAGCAGAATACCCATTTCATCGCCGCCAAGACGCGCCAGAATATCATCGCGACGACATAATTTGGATAGGGCTTCGGCTACCATGCGCAATACAATATCACCGGCCTGATGACCGGAAATATCATTAATATATTTAAATCCATCCAGGTCAAGGTACAGCAGCGTATATTGCTCGGAAGTGCCTCTGATTCTAAGCAGCACATTCTCAACCTCACGCATAAAGCACTGGCGATTGATAAGTCCGGTAAGCTGATCATGTTCAGCCAGATACAGGCTTTTCTCTTCACTTTTCTTGCGCAATGTAATTTCAACGCCTACAGATAAAATCTGCACGACCTCTCCATCCATTCTAGAATGATGCCATGCAATCTCACGTTCCACACCTTTGTTACAGATCATGGTGCATTCGTGATAGTAATGATCCAGCCCTTGAGAAATAATACTTTTAAAAATTTTCTTTAACTGGCTACCGGCTTCTTTGGATTTAAACACTTCCCGCAGGAGTTTGTGTTGCAAATGATCCTTGCTCCATCCCAGCAATTGCTCTCCATAATGATTGATACTGGTAACCGTACCATCTATGTTCTGCGTGATAATGACTACTTGCGCTGTTTCCAGAATACGCTCTGAAAACTCGTTTGCCTGAGAAATCCGGCGCAACATATCCAGCATTTCCGAATGATGCCTGCCAGCATCTTTTTCAAGCGCTTCCAGCTGGTTGGTAAGCTGCCATGCAGCCTCTGCCAGTTTATCAACCTCATCGCTAAACATCGGGTTATCGCGTATATGAATTTGAGTCCGCGCAGCATCAAAATCATGTTTGCCGATAAATGGAATGGCCTTGACAGCATTTGTCACTCTTCTAAGCGGTGCGTTTAACAGCAGATACATCGCCAGCATCGCAAAAAAAGACAGTACAAAGCCAATCTTCAACCTTTCTGACACATAGTTGTTGATGTAGTGAACAGAAGCAGTGACATTATCAATAACTACGATCATAGCCTGTAAATGCCCCATACCATCATCAAGCGGCAGAAATGCCAGCTCATGATAGTTTTCACCGGACTGCAGGCGCTGCCAGGAGGTTTTACCTTTGGTTAATGAAACACTTTCCAGTTTCTGCAGTAAAGGTATATTGATATCCGTGTTTGAGAGCCCTGCCACATGCATTCCCAACCTTGGTAATGTGTTTTCATTTTCCTTCGCCACATTGTTTAAGATGAAACCGATATCTGCATTGGTGATGCGATGAAAAGCCAGAATCAGGTCTGCCATATTGGCCGACACCAACACCACACCGGCCACATCGCCATTAGTTAAAATAGGGGTAGCTGCGTATTGCTGGCAAATATGGGTGCAGTCAACCCATGCCACGCTCACCTCGCGGCGAATCGATGCTTTCACTTGCCTGAGTTCAAGCTCGCTTGCCGGCTGTAACCCACCCCATTTTGCAACTAGATCGTTATCTGCATTATAGATACGTAAAGAATCCAGCCCATAGTCTATCTGGAGTGCCGCCCATGCAACATCTACACGCTTCTTTGCACTTGGCCATGACAATATGCCGGAAGAAGATAAAGTATCATCGATACTTATCATGGTTGCCACGAGCGAAGACACTTGGGATATTTTTAAAGAAAAGTCATCAAGCATCGCTTTAACCTGTTCCAGGTAGCGTGTATTAACAAATTCCCTTTCTTTCTCAAATCGTGAGGTCTGACTCATGTAAGACCATGAGATCAGAAAAATCATGATGGTCAGTAAAACCAGACCGAGTGAAGACATAGTCTTCCATTTAAGACTCAGAAAAAACTTTGGCATTTTTCCAGATGAATACATGGGTCAGGTCACTGCATCATTTAAAAACGGTAGGAGCCGAGTAACATCCACATATCCCAACGCTTTTCATAAGAAGCAGGACCTGCCGGATTGTCTAGCGTGGGCAATATTGAAGTGCCTTCTATGTTGTGATATTCGGCACGCACCATGAATTCAGATGTCACGTCATAGCGCAAACCCAGCGTCCAGTCTTTGCTGTATTGCGTAAAGTCAGGCCGGCCGGTCCTGCTGGCATATTCACTACCATTACGGTCATCGCGATTGCTGTATGCCACATCGTAACGCATGAGCATTTCCAACTTCGGCGTGACCCGGTATGTACCCTGCAAATAGTAGCTTTCGCCATCCTGAGCCACATCAGGAAAAGCGCCGAATCCTCTTAACCTTGAAGAACGGAAAGCATACTCTCCGGTAAGACTCCATTTTTCCGCATTGTACTGGGCAGACAAAACAACTGGATCAAACAGGAAGCTGCCAGCCTTTAAAACATCAACCGTAGCCGGGTCATAAGAAACACCCATATTCACCACTGTGGCCGCAAACACATATTCAGCACTGGGGCTTTCATACTTTAGCTGATAAAGCTGGGTTAAATCAGTATGAAAGTCGCCACGTACTTTACCCAATATTGCGGTCTCGCTTGCTTTATCAATCACAGGGTAGCCCAGACTCACTTCGGCACTGAAAGTACCCAATTCACTTAAGTGATCTGCGTAAAAATTAATGCCGTCTGACGCTAATGATAACTTACGTGTACGTTCAAAATAAATTGACTGCGGCAGTAAAATGCCAGGCCGTGCAAATGGCACATCACGTGTAGTGTTATATAAGCCGTAGGCATTTTTGATCCGGCCGACTCTGGTGCCAATCCTGCCCCAATTACCCGAGAATGCAGTCCAGTCTACAAAAGCATAATCAAGATCCGGTTCACCGTCATCACTCTCACCGGCACGATGCGACATCAACTGTGCCGAAAATAATAATTGCGGCATGGCCCGATAGGAAGCGTTGACCCCAATTTCACGGAAATCATAACTGATGTCATCCTTGCTCTTGCCAAGAAAATTATTACCGCTGGTATTCACCATGCCCTGTGCGATAAAGCCATGCAGCTGTAAACGCCCATCCAGTGCGTCTAACGCCCATACAGAATTATGCATAAACAGCATCAGGCATACTGTAAAACAGGCGCAGGTTTTATGGACGAATTTGTAGGATGCGCACATCTTTAGTTACCTCTTGCATGGATAGATAGCCTACGCTACCGGGTGTAGTTTTAACCTTTTTGAGCATGTCCTGAACTGAAAGCACCTGCTCCGGATATTGACCCAACCCTGAAAAAACCTGCCTATCCCAGGCTTGCCTGAGCTGACGCGGCAAAAATCTTAGAATCTCCTTTGTGAACATTTCATGCTTGGGATCTGTATCTGAAAAAACATACACCTTGACCGGCATACCATCATCCCACTTGGCATAACGCATTAAAAATATGGCACGTAGTGTATTGCGGCTGACATCGCCAGGATCGTATGCGGCTGAGGTGATTGCGACTACTTGTGAGTTTTCGATGCCAGCAGTTGCCAATACGGTTTCGGCAACAGTAGAAGACGGCAATAGAAATGCCGCGATTTGAATAAGTAAACCGATCTGCCAGATTTTCATTATTTTTCTTAGCCAGACTTGTTACAGCTATTATTACTCAAAAAATACAGATAATCTACACGCTGTTATTTTCAACTGGTATGTAGAAATAGAATTACTTCTAGAAAACAAAAAAAACTCTGTGTTTAACCACATACAAAGCAGTGTCGTACAAAAACACTTTCAGGTTACATCGCAGCAATTGCAACAATGTTACAATCAAGGCTATAACAATTCAGATCAATAACTCAGACAATTAAATTGAAAAAACTTGTAATCTTTGGCGTAGGCCTGATTGGCGGCTCTGTTGCGCTGGCCCTAAAAAAAACAAAAACTCCAGCGACTATTGTCGGCGTTGGTCGCTCGGCCGAAAGCCTGCAAACTGCGCTTGACCTGGGTGTTATTGACGTGGATACCAGCGATGTTGCGGCCGCGATTAAAGATGCAGACCTCGTTCTGATTGCCGCTCCAGTCGCACAAACCCCCGCTATACTGAACGCTATCAAGCCACATTTAAATGCATCGACGGTAATTACCGATGCCGGCAGCACCAAAGGCGATGTTCTGCAATGTGCAAAAGACATTTTAGGTGAACAATTTAATCAGTTTGTAGGCGGTCATCCGATTGCCGGTGCTGAAAAAAGCGGTGTTAGTGCTGCAACAGCAGATTTATACCTGAATAAAAATGTTGTACTGACACCAACCGCCGAAACAGACCCAGAAGCAATTGCGCTTGTAAAAACACTGTGGCAAGCGTGCGGCGCAAATGTCAGCGAAATGACAGCCGCAACCCACGATGGCATATTTGCAGCTGTAAGCCATTTACCGCACCTGCTGGCATTTGCTTTGGTAGATGATATTGCATCACGCACCAATGCTGAACAGTTATTTGGCTTTGCCGCCAGCGGTTTCAGAGACTTTACGCGCATTGCCGGCAGTCATCCTGAAATGTGGCGAGATATTAGCCTTGCAAACAGAACTGCCCTGCTGAACGAACTTGATGCATACCAGCAAGAGCTCAGCAAGCTACAGCAATTACTAAAAGCGCAAGACGGTGCAGGCTTGGAAGCACTGTTCGAACGTGCAAGTGTTGCGCGCAACAACTGGGGCGAGTCCAGAAAACAAAACCAGTAACCCTTCATTGAATATATAAGCGCAAACCGTAAAAATGGAACAACTCACTCTCTTAGCCAGCACCAGTGCAAACGGCACAATTACCCTGCCCGGCTCAAAAAGCATTTCAAACCGCACCCTGTTACTGGCAGCCTTAGCAGATGGCGTCACTGAAATCCGCGACCTGTTAGCCTCGGATGATACTTCCCGCATGCTGGAAGCGCTGGCAGCACTGGGTGTTAAGCTGGAAAATTTTGCCGAAAACGCATGGCGTGTGGCAGGTTGCAATGGCAACTTCCCCAACAAAAATGCAGACCTGTTTTTGGGTAACGCCGGCACAGCATTTCGCCCATTAACTGCTGCACTGGCTTTTGCCAATGGTGATTACCAACTCTCAGGCGTGCCACGTATGCACGAGCGGCCGATCGGTGATCTGGTTGATGCCTTACGTCAAGCCGGTGCGCAAATTGAATATTTGCAGAACGAGGGATTTCCTCCGCTAAAAATATCAGCGGCAACTTTAAATCTGAATAACGCCATTAAGATTCGTGGTGACGTTTCCAGCCAGTTTTTAACTGCCCTGCTCATGGCACTGCCGCTCACAAAACAAAAAGCCACGATTGAAGTGGTTGGCGAACTGATCTCAAAACCCTATATTGAAATTACACTTAACCTGATGGCCAAATTTGGCATTCAAGTTGAACGAAATGGCTGGCAGAGTTTCACTATTCCAGCCAGTAGCAGCTATCACTCACCAAGCCAGATTTTTGTTGAAGGTGACGCTTCCAGCGCGTCTTACTTCCTGGCTGCCGGCGCAATTGCGGGCAACATTACCGTCGAAGGCCTCGGCGAACACAGTATTCAGGGCGACGTACGCTTTGCTGAAGCATTGGCACTCATGGGTGGTCATATCAGCTATGGTGAAAACCATATCACGGCAACCAAAGCTGAAAAAATCAAAGCAATTGATCTGGACTGCAACCATATTCCAGATGCGGCAATGACATTGGCAATACTTGCACTGTTTGCCCAAGGAGAAACTAATGAAGAACGCACCACCACCTTGCGCAACATTGCGAGCTGGCGGGTAAAAGAAACCGACCGTATCGCTGCTATGGCCACAGAATTACGTAAAGTTGGCGCCACTGTAGAAGAAGGTGCGGACTACATCAAAATTACACCGCCGGCGCAATTAACACCTAACGCGGTGATTGACACTTATGATGACCACCGTATGGCCATGTGCTTCTCACTCGTGTCATTAGCAAATGTACCGATTGTGATCAATGACCCTAACTGTGTGGCAAAAACATTCCCGAATTATTTTGCAGAATTCAAAAAACTGGCTTCATAACTAGCCATTAAGTGCCCGTAATTTAATGTACGTGGAACCAGCCCATGTTCACAGCTCTGGCATGCTGTTCAGGGCTGTTTTCTTCAAACCGTTTCCATGCTTTTTCATGAAAATAAAACGCCACTGTATTACAGGCAGGCTCAATAATAGCGAGCAAGCCGCCGACCATGACCTGCCAGTCAGTAAATAGCCTACCGTAAATGCTACGGTAAAGTGTAAAATTGCAAACGAGAAGGTCTTGGCCATGATAAGTGCTCCTGTGTTATCTGCTTCTATTTGGCTATGTTCTACTTTTACCAACATCAAATCCAATTGATTGTTAAAACCATAACGATAAATTTTTTAAATGAATAAAACTGCTCAGAACACGATTCCAGTCATCGCCGTAGATGGGCCTTCTGCATCTGGCAAAGGTACCGTGGCACAATTGGTGGCAGATAAGCTTGGCTTTGGCTATCTGGATTCAGGCGCACTTTATCGTGTAGTTGCTTTTGCGACCAAGCAAAACGGCATCGACTGGCACAACGCTGAGGCAGTAGCAGCGTGTGCCCGCAAACTGGATATTCAATTTAAGAATGAGCAGATTTATCTAAATAATACTGACATTTCAGAATTGATCCGCACTGAAGAAATGAGTAAAGGCGCTTCTCAGGTTGCAGTACATGCCCCTCTCAGAGCTGCGCTGATTGATTTACAACACAAATTCCGTCAGGCGCCAGGCTTAGTGGCTGATGGCCGCGATATGGGTACCGTAATATTCCCGGATGCCGAATTAAAAATATTTTTAACCGCTTCAACAGAAACGCGTGCAGAGCGCCGCTATAAACAATTACTAGGTAAAGGCCTGCCTGCTAATTATGCAAATATCCTGCTCGATTTGCAGGAGCGCGACGCCAGAGATAAAGGCAGAGCCAGTGCTCCGCTGGTGATGGCAGCAGACGCAATCTTGCTTGAGACCGACAACTTAACAATTGCCGAAGCGGTTAACACTGTTTTACAGAATTTTGAGCATAAAAAATTGAATAAAAATTGTAAATAGTCTTTTATTTTTCAATGTTTTAGTTATAATCATCGACTCAAAGTTTTTGTATAAACTTTAAAGGCCTGTTGCATCACACAGATGTGCAGTTTTTTTAACTACCCCGCTGCTAGGTGGGATTAATCTTAGGTAATTTTTTTAATGGCTTCTACTACATCTTCTGCTTCACCGATGGAATCTTTTGCTGCGCTTTTTGAAGAAAGCTTGGCACGTCAGGAAATGCGTTCTGGCGAAGTAATCACGGCTGAAGTAACCTCAGTTGATAACGACCACGTGATCGTTAACGCTGGTCTTAAATCTGAAAGCGTTATCGACGCTGCTGAATTCCGTAATGCTCAAGGCGAACTTGAGGTTCAAGTGGGTGACTTTGTTAAAGTAGCCATTGAAAAACTAGAAGACGGCTTCGGCTCAACTGTACTTTCACGCGAAAAAGCTAAACGCATGGAAACATGGTTGGATCTTGAAGACGCAATGAACGAGGGCCGTATCATTAAAGGCTTCGTAAGCGGTAAAGTTAAAGGCGGTTTACGCGTATCTGTAAACGGCATCATGGCATTCTTGCCAGGTTCATTAGTTGACGTACGTCCAGTAAAAGACACGACTCCATTCGAAAACAAAGAATGTGATTTGAAAGTGATCAAACTTGACCGTAAACGTAACAACATCGTTGTTTCACGTCGTGCAGTAATGGAAGTTAGTGCTGGCGCTGACCGCGAAGCACTGATCGGCACATTGACTGAAGGCGCAGTAGTTAAAGGTATCGTTAAAAATATCACTGACTACGGTGCATTCGTAGACTTGGGCGGCATCGATGGCTTGCTGCACATCACTGACTTGGCATGGCGTCGTGTAAAACACCCATCAGAAGTTCTGACTGTTGGTGAAGAAGTTGAAGCAAAAATCCTGAAATTCGATCAAGAAAAAAACCGTGTTTCATTAGGTATCAAACAATTAGGCGACGACCCATGGGTTGCTTTAGCTCGCCGTTACCCAGTAAGCACACGCTTGTTCGGTAAAGTTTCTAACTTGACTGACTACGGTGCGTTCGTTGAAATCGAACCAGGTATCGAAGGTTTGGTTCACGTTTCAGAAATGGACTGGACAAACAAAAACATTCACCCGGGCAAAATTGCGCAATTAGGCGACGAAGTTGAAGTGATGATTCTTGAGATTGACGAAGCACGTCGTCGTCTGTCATTAGGTATGAAACAATGCCAACCAAACCCATGGGATGATTTCTCTGCTACACACGCTAAAGGCGATAAAGTGTCAGGTCAAATCAAATCAATCACTGACTTTGGTGTGTTCATCGGTTTGCCAGGTGGCATCGACGGTTTAGTGCACTTGTCTGACTTGTCATGGACACAGTCTGGCGAAGAAGCTATCCGTAACTTCAAAAAAGGTGACGAGCTGGAAGCAGTTATCTTGGCGATTGACGTTGAAAAAGAGCGTATTTCACTAGGTGTTAAACAATTAACTGCTGATCCATCAGGTGCATCTTCTGAAGATAAATCAGAAGCTAAACCAAAAGCAAAATCTGCTAAAACTAAAGAAGCTGCTCAAATACCAGATGACGGTGCAGCTGCTGGTACAACCAATCTTGGCGCTTTATTAAAAGCCAAGATGGACAGCAAAAAATAATAAGTAGTTAAAAAAAGGCAGATAATAATGACAAAATCTGAGCTAATAACGCTATTGGCGGAACGTTTTCCGCAACTAGTGATGAAGGATGCAGAGCTTTCAGTTAAGGCAATTCTCGACGCTATGTCAGATAACTTGGCTTCAGGCGAACGCATTGAAATTAGAGGCTTTGGAAGTTTTAGCTTGAATTATCGTCCGCCGCGCTTGGGTCGCAACCCTAAAACTGGCAGCAAAGTGCAAGTACCTGAAAAACATGTACCGCACTTTAAAGCGGGTAAAGAGTTACGCGAACGAGTAGATTTAAGCTAGTAATTGTTTTAGTTCTATTTAAAACGGCAGCCCAGTGGCTGCCGTTTTTTTATGTCTCAAACCACTATTCAGGTAAAATACACCCTGAGACCTTTGCAAAAGTGAAATAAAATGGAATTCGAATTCTGGTGGCTATTAGCACTGCCCTTGTTTTTTAGCTTAGGCTGGCTCGCCGCACGCGTCGACCTCAAGCAGCTATTGGCTGAATCCACCGCTCTTCCAGCAGCCTACTTTAAAGGCCTGAACTTTCTTATTACCAATCAGCAAGATAAAGCTATTGAAGCTTTTACTGAAGCAGTGCAAGCCAACACAGACTCACTGGAGCTGCATTTTGCTTTAGGCAGCTTATTCAGAAAACGTGGCGAAGTCGACCGCGCAATCCATCTACACTTACACTTGCTGGAAAAGAAACAGCTGGAGCCGCAACAGAAGTTAGCAGTCACGGCAGAGCTTGCGCAAGATTACCTGAAGGCTGGCCTGTTTGACCGCGCTGAAGAACTTTTTGAATCGCTGGACGATGACAGATACCGCCAACCTGCATTACGTGCTTTGCTTGAAATTTATGTACGTGAACGCGAATGGGAGCGTGCCATCAAAGCCGCAACAGAATTGGAAAGAATTTCAGGCGTACCATTCCGCGTAGAAATTGCAAACTACTATTGCGAAATGGCAGTTAAGTCTAAACTTGCCAACGATACACATACCGCTAGATTTGAACTAGACCAAGCGCTGAATGTTAATAAAAGCTGTGTGCGTGCCAATGTTTTATTAGGTGACCTCGAAGCTGAAGCCAATAATCACAAGGCTGCCATTTCGGTATGGAAACGCATTGAATTTCAGAAACCGGAATATCTGGGCTTGATTGCACCAAAGCTACTGGTAAGTTTCCGCGTATTAAATCAAATCGAAGAAGGTTTAACTCTGCTTCAAACCTACCTGCAGACTTATCAGCTAAATTCCTTGCTCAATGTACTTTATGAAGCGACATTGGCAGAACATGGTGCAGAAAATGCAGCCAAGCTTGCGCGTAACGAGCTGATTAAAATGCCTAGCCTGAATACTCTGGATTTACTATTACAAGCGCGTACGATTCTGGAAACCAATCATCCGCAAAATGGTAATCTGCAAGACACACAACTGATGCAGCAGGCTGTGCGCCACGCCATCGGCAATAAAACTGCCTATCACTGCGAACAGTGCGGATTCAAAGCCAAATACCATCATTGGCAATGCCCTGCCTGTAACGCATGGGAAGCACTGCCAGCTGAACCAGCCACTGTTTAACATTAGTACAACGTAACTAAAAGACGAAGTTAACCTATGCAATCAAATTTGAACAAGAATAACGACCCTAAAATTATCGTAGCTCTGGATTACGCAGATGCAGACAGTGCGCTTAAACTAGTCAATCAGCTTGACCCTGCGCTTTGCCGCTTAAAAGTAGGTAAAGAGCTATTTACTGCCGCAGGGCCACAGTTTGTTGAAAAACTGTCAGCCTCAAACTTTGGCGTTTTTCTGGATCTAAAATTTCACGACATTCCGAATACTGTTGCAAAAGCCTGTAGCGCGGCAAGTAATCTTGGCGTCTGGATGCTGAACGTTCATGCTAGCGGCGGTCTCGAAATGATGCAGGCGGCTAAACAAGCTGTAGATAGTAGCAATACTAAACCACTATTAATCGCGGTAACAGTTTTAACCAGCATGAATCAGGATACCCTGAATCAGATCGGCATACATACCGACTTAGCCACACATGTTTTGAATCTTGCCAAACTGACACAGCAGGCCGGTCTGGATGGTGTGGTCTGCTCAGCACTCGAAGCACAAATGCTGCGTTCAAATCTGGGCAGTGAATTTTGTCTGGTAACACCTGGTATTCGCCCGGCAAATGCCAGCAAAGATGATCAATCACGAATTGTGACACCCGCTGATGCACTGGCACTAGGCTCCAGCTATCTTGTTATCGGCAGGCCAATTACCCAGGCCGCTAATCCACTATCAGCATTAGAAGCAATAAACACGGAGTGCTACAAGACTTAATCATTGCAATTCTCCTAATAAATTAGGGAAATAATCCCATTTAATATATGATGGAGTGTAATTGTTTTGCGAATGCATGCAATTGCCTTATTTATCATCAATATTTAATCTAAGGGGAAGCAAATGAAAAAAGTCATACTCGCACTAGTCGTTTTTTTAAGCATAAGCCTGAACGCAGTAGCAGGGGTTAATATCAATACAGCCACACAGGCAGAACTTGAAAGCCTGAATGGTATCGGGCCAGCCAAAGCGCAATCCATCATTAATTACCGTAAGAGTCATGGTGGATTTAAGTCAGTTGATGACTTGAAACAAGTAGATGGTATTGGCAATGCAACACTGGAGAATCTTCGCAAAAATATATCCATTACAGGTCCAACCACTGCTGTAGCGCCTAAAGCCAACAAAGTAGCAAAAGCTACAAAACAGGCACAAGATATTAAAGCCGTCGGTAATGAAAAAGCGGCCGTAAGCGGGAAAACAGCTGGTTCTAAAGTAATAAAAGAAAAAACCGGCAAATAAAAGCCTCAAAAGCAATTAGCCAGCCATGCTGGCAAAAAGCATAACCTCCAAGTAAAAAAGCCCCTATCAGGGGCTTTTTTACTTGGATAACCCTAAAAATATGTAGTCTAGATATCTATGCTATCACTGACAGCTAAATCTTTATTTAACACGCATTCCCGGCTGCGCACCGCTATCTGGCGACAGAATAAATGGTCCGCCACGTTCATCACTGGCAGCCAGCACCATGCCTTCACTCAGGCCAAATTTCATTTTACGCGGTGCCAAATTGGCAACCATCACCGTCAAACGACCTACCAGAGTTGCAGGATCATAAGCTGATTTAATACCGGCAAACACCTGGCGTGGTTTCTCTTCGCCAATATCCAGCGTCAATTTAAGCAGTTTCTCCGCACCTTCCACATGTTCTGCATTCGCAATTCTCGCGATACGCAGATCAACTTTGGTAAAGTCATCAATCGAAATATACGCAGCTTCTTCAGCCTCGGCGTTGGCTTCATTTTGCTGATGCTGTGCATGGCGTTGTTCTGAATGCGTTGCTGACACTGCTGCAGGCGTCGGCGTAGCCTGCAGGTTTTCTTTGTTAGCTTCGGTCATCGCTTCAATCTGCTTTATATCCACACGTGTAATCAGGTGTTCGTAACTATTAATACCGTGCTGTACCGGTAACGATGCATCTACAACCGCCCAAGTCAGCGGCGCAATGTTAAGGAATTGTTCAATTTCAGTCGCCAATTTTGGTAATACAGGTTTTAAGTACAAGGTTAACAAGCGGAACATTTCAAGCGCATCAGAACAGACTTCCTGTAACAGTGCATCTTGCCCTTCCTGCTTTGCTAGCACCCAAGGCGCTTTTTCAGCGACAAATCCATTTGCCAGATCAGCCAGACGCATAATTTCACGCAGAGCCTTACCGTATTCTCGTTCAGCGTAACTATCAGCCAGCAACTGTGCAGCCGCTTTAATTTCAGCAACAACAGCGTTATTAGCAGATGGGTTTAATTTACCCTCGAAGCGCTTATTGATAAAACCGGCGGTTCTGCTGGCAATATTGATATATTTACCAACCAGGTCACTATTCACACGTGCTACAAAATCTTCCAGATTCAGGTCAATATCTTCCATCGTGCTGTTTAATTTGGCCGCATAGTAATAGCGTAAATATTCTGGGTTTTTTATGTGGTCAAGATAGCTGCGCGCGGTGATAAACGTGCCACGTGATTTACTCATTTTTTCACCATTAACTGTTAAAAAGCCATGTGCAAAAATCTGTGTAGGTTTGCGGTACCCTGAATATTCAAGCGTTGCTGGCCAGAATAAGGCATGGAAATACAGAATATCCTTGCCGATAAAGTGATAAAGCTCTGTCGTTGAATCCTGCTTCCAGTATTCGTCAAAGTCGAAACCTTTGTCAGAGCACAGTTTTTTAAAGCTTGCCATATAGCCAATTGGCGCATCCAGCCACACGTAGAAGTATTTTCCGGGTGCATCAGGGATCTCAAAGCCAAAGTAAGGCGCATCGCGTGAAATATCCCAGTCATTGAGGCCATTCTCAAACCACTCGCCCATTTTATTGGCGGCTTCGCCCTGCAACGTGCCAGAGCGTGTCCAGTTTTTGAGAAAGTCTTCGCACTCTGATAGCTTAAAGAAATAATGCTCGGTTTCTTTACGCACCGGCGCAGCACCTGACACAGCTGAATATGCATTGATCAGTTCAGTTGGATTATAGGTTGCGCCGCACACTTCACATGAGTCACCATACTGGTCCTTAGCATGGCATTTCGGGCATTCACCTTTAATAAAACGATCTGGCAAAAACATGTTTTTAACCGGGTCATAAAACTGCTCAATCGTTTTAGTCGAAATCTTACCCGCTGCTTTTAATTTCTTGTAAATCCCTTGCGAAAGCTCTTTATTCTCAGGTGCATTGGTTGAATAGTAATTATCAAAGGCCACCAAAAACTCAGAGAAGTCTGCGCTATGCTCCTTGTGTACATTGCCAATCAAGGTTTCCGGAGTAATGCCCTCTTTTTCAGCGCGCAGCATAATAGGTGTACCATGCGTGTCATCAGCACATACATAATGCACGGTATGGCCTTGCATTTTTTGAAAGCGCACCCATATATCAGTCTGGATGTACTCAACCAGGTGCCCAAGATGGATACTGCCGTTTGCATAAGGGAGTGCAGAAGTAACGAGAATTTTGCGAGGAGTGTTTGCAATTGCCATGAGATAAATGGATCTATTAAGCTAAAACTCTATTCTAACAAATGCGGCTTGGTTCACCCAGCTATGATTGCTGCTTTTAGACACATTAACGGTACTCTCAAGTTTAAACAATAAGATTTTTCTGCAAAATAACCAAGCCACTTAAACAATCAATCGTACAATCAGTTAAAATAACCTTTCTTTTTACTCAACTTAATTAACCTACAAGCACTTCTATTAATCAGGAATTCAAGCAATGGCTATCACAGAATTACTCATTCAAAGCACGCTGAAAGTATGCATAGACCCCAATACCGGCAAAGACTTTGTGAGTGGAAAATCAGCAAGAAATATCAAAATCAGCGGCAACGATGTCAGCTTGGATATCGTACTTGGCTACCCTGCCAAATCAGTGATGGCAGATATACAGAAATTAGTAGCAGAAGCCTTGTTAGGACTTGATGGCATAGGCAGAGTGACTGTCAATGTCAGCAGCAAAATCGTTGCGCACAAGGCGCAACAAGGCGTGGGCTTGCTGCCTAATGTTAAAAACATTATTGCCGTTGCCTCTGGCAAGGGTGGCGTTGGAAAATCGACCACTTCAGTAAATCTGGCTTTAGCCCTTGCCGCAGAAGGTGCTAGCGTTGGCTTGCTGGATGCAGACATTTATGGCCCGAGCCAACCACAGATGCTTGGCATCAGTGGCCGCCCTGAAAGTGCAGATGGCAAAAGCATGGAGCCGATGCGTGCACACGGCATACAGGCCATGTCTATCGGCTTTCTGATCGACACTGACACACCTATGGTATGGCGTGGCCCTATGGTGACCGGCGCACTGGAACAACTGCTGCGCGAAACTAACTGGCAAAATCTGGATTATCTGATTATCGACTTGCCACCGGGCACAGGCGATATTCAACTGACTTTATCGCAAAAAATTCCGGTAACGGGCGCTATCATTGTGACTACGCCACAGGACATTGCACTGCTTGATGCACGCAAGGGCCTGAAAATGTTTGAAAAAGTGAATATCCCGATTTTGGGGATTGTAGAAAACATGAGTACGCATATCTGTAGCAAATGTGGGCATGAAGAACATATCTTCGGTGCAGGCGGTGGCGAACTCATGGCTAAAGACTACAACGTCGATTTACTAGGCTCCCTGCCATTGGATATCGGCATTCGCATGCAGGCTGATAGCGGAACTCCAACCGTGGTTGCAGACCCTGATAGCAAGATTGCAGGTATTTACAAAGGGATTGCGCGTAAAGCTGCCATTAAAATTGCCAATACCAGCCTGGATCACAGCAGCAAATTCCCGAACATTGTGATTCAAAACACTTAAATATTTAACAGCCGGTCATTGGGCAACATCTAAAATTGAAGAAACTGTTCAGTCAATTTCTAAGTTACCACCCACTGCTCCGGCTGCTCACTTGTTTAATAATCACGTTCGCAAGCATCTACCTGATACTGTTTACAATTGTCAGCTTGCATGCCAAAAAACTACTCACAAACCCCGTAACTACAAAATCTGACGCAGCGCTTATACTTGGAAATCGCACTTATTTACATGGGGCGCCAAACCCGTGCCTGACTGGACGTGTTGATAGAGGCCTGATACTGGCAAAACAAGGAATCGTTACCACACTTGCCATGACCGGCGGGCGTGACGATGAAGACTTCAGAATTGAAGGCGACTTTATGGCAGCCTATGCAAAGGAAAAGGGCTACAAAGGTCGCGTCTTAATTGAGTCCCGCTCACGCTCGACAAAAGAAAATCTTGAATTTTCGGCACCAATTCTAAAATCAGCCAATATCAAAAGTGTAGTAATTTTGTCAGAACCCTACCACCTGTGGCGCACAGAGAAACTGGTAGCAGCTGGCCATTTAGGCCGGGGGTTTGATGTTACTTATACAGCGGCCCCAACTACGTGCTGGACGACATGGGGCATGCTGCATAAAGGCGCTCTGCGCGAACCTCTGGCGATCATGCATAATTACGCCAAAGGTTACTTCAGTAAAAACTTGACGCCATGACCTCTGGGGTTATGTCCGTCAGGTACCCGCTGCTACGCAGCGACCTTGACGCCAAAACAATAAACATCTACGCCACAAGCCGGCGCAATTAGCGTAGCTGGAATTCCAACGCCATTCAACCAATTATTCACGGCATCCTGCTTACCCGCACCTGTTACCAAAAACAGCACTTCATGCGTATTGTTTAAACGATTCTGACTGATAGTGACGCGATCAGCAGGCGGTTTCGGTGAATTAAATACAGGCACAGCATCAGCACTGTTATCTACAGCTTGATTAGGGAACAAGGAAGCGGTATGGCCATCTTCTCCCAGCCCTAAAATCACGAGGTCAAATCTGCGCACACCTGCAAGTGTTTTCGCATAAGCTTTGGCGCCTTCAACATTACCTAATTCAGCAGGAATATCATGAATTTGCGCTTGCGGTATCGCTACATGGTTCAACCAGGCTTCACGCGCCATTTTGCTATTACGCTCTACATGATCAACTGGCAGGCAACGGTCATCATTATGGAAAACATGCCAGTTAGCCCAATCAGCCTGTTCTTTTGCCAATAGCTGGTAAACGCTTTTAGGCGTGCTACCACCGGCCAATACAATCAAAAAGCTGCCATATTTGGCAATTGCTTCGTCAGCTGCCTGCAGGATACGTTTTAAGATCGCTTGGTTAATCTCGTCTTGTGAAGCAAAACTATGCCATCGTGTAATTTGATTATTCGCTAAAGTAAGGGTTTGTGTGGTTTGCATAAAACTATTAATGCCTTTTTCGGTATAATTACGTTAAATTTAATAACTGGCTATTTTAACTTAAAAATAGCGTCGGTATCTGTAAAAACCTATAGAGAGAATTTGAAATAATGGCTAAACAAATAGACCCATGTACCCTTGTACTTTTTGGCGCAAGTGGCAATTTATCACGCATTAAATTAATGCCCGGCTTGTTCCGTCTGGATGCTGCAGGCCGCCTTGCTGATGATATGAAAATTCTGTCTGTAGGCCGCGGTGAATTATCTCGCGAAGAATGGCAGGCCGAAGTAAAAGGCATGCTTGATAAGAAATTTAAAGATGGCTACGACCAAAAAGTGTATGACCGCTTTATCGCACGTAACCACTACCACTCAAACCCACCAACAGACCCTGATTCATTCCAGAAAATGGCGGCGAAATTGGGCGATGAGTCAGTCTTCCCGCAAAACCTGGCTTACTTCCTGTCAGTACGCCCTACCGATTTTGCAGTGATTGTTGAGCAACTGTCAGGCGTAGGCTTGGTAGATGAAAGTAAATACTGGCGCCGTGTGTTGATTGAAAAACCATTCGGCACTGACTTGCCAAGCGCACAAGCTTTGCAAGCTGAATTAACCAAGTACCTCAAAGAAAGTCAGATTTACCGTATTGACCACTACCTGGGCAAATCTGCAGTACAGAACATCATGCTCACCCGCTTTGCCAACGCAATATTTGAGCCATTATGGAACAGCGATCACATTGACCATGTGCAAATCACCAACAATGAAACTTTAGGCGTGGGTGACCGCACTACATTCTACGATGCAACCGGTGCATTACGTGACATGTTCCAAAGCCACTTATTGCAGACACTGGCTTTGGTAGCAATGGAAAAACCAAAAGATCTGAGTCCAGACAGCATTCGTGCAGAAAAAATCAAACTGCTGCAATCAATCCGCCCGGTTGATACCAAGAACCTGAATAAACAGGCATTCCGTGCACAATATACTGCAGGTCGTGTATGTGTGGGTGATGGCCATGGCGAGAACGTAACAGGCTACCTGGAAGAACTTAAACGTGACGGGGTTGAATCAAGCCACACTGAAACTTATGCTGCGGTAAAACTGTTTATCGACAATCCACGCTGGCAAGGTGTGCCGTTTTATGTACGCACCGCAAAGCGTATGCACGAAGGCAACACTGCCATTTCTATCCGCTTCAAACAAGCGCCAATGGAATTGGTAGCAGGCCAACACCATAACTGGCTCACGATTAATATTCAGCCGCGTGAATGCATTAAAATGGAAATTGAATCCAAGATTCCAGGTCTCGACATTGCAACCCGCACATTAAGCATTGACGCACCGCAACGCCAGCAAGGTGATGAAACCATCGACTCATACGAAACCCTGATGCTGAACCTGATGGAAGGTGACCCATCACAATACCTGCACATCAGCGAAGTAGAAGCACAATGGCGCTTGGTAGATCCGATTGTAAAAGCCTGGGCTGAAGACAAAACACCGCTGCATCAATACACTGCGGGCAATCGTGACCCTAAAGAGTCTAGTGTAATCTTTGAATCAGAAGACCAATTCTGGCGTTACAGCATTGAATTGGGTGGCGATAAACACTAAGTTTTAGCTGCAAAATCAGCTTGTAAAAAAACCTCACCGCCAGCCTTGGTTTGTGAGGTTTTTTTTCAGTTAAAAATTGATATTTTTTCCGCATAACTCCGTAGTTAGGCTTTATAATGCGATTCACTTTTAACTCTGTAAATATAGACACTTATGAGCATTAAATCTGACAAATGGATACGCCGCATGGCAGAACAAAATGGCATGATCGAGCCATTTGAGCCGAATCAAGTCAAGATGTCACCAGATGGCCAACGCATGGTGTCTTACGGCACATCCAGCTATGGCTACGATATTCGCTGCTCAAAAGAATTCAAGTTATTTACAAACCTTAACAGCACGATTGTAGACCCGAAAAACTTTGACCCGAATTCGTTCGTTGAAGTGAATGCCGACTACTGCATTATTCCGCCAAACTCATTCGCACTGGCACGTACGGTTGAATACTTCCGTATTCCACGTAACGTGCTGACAATTTGTCTGGGTAAATCAACCTACGCACGCTGCGGCATCATCGTAAACGTAACGCCGTTTGAACCTGAGTGGGAAGGTTATGTCACACTAGAGTTCAGCAACACGACGCCATTGCCGGCAAAAATCTATGCCAATGAAGGCTGCGCGCAGGTGCTATTCTTTGAAGCAGATGAAGATGATGTCTGTGAAACCAGTTATAAAGACCGTGGTGGCAAGTATCAGGGACAAGTAGGCGTAACGTTACCGAAAATCTAAAAGCAACAAAAGCCTATCAGAAATTTATTTTTTTGTGGGATTAAGCGAGAGAAGCCTCTAGCATATTGATGCAGGCATCTCATATAGAAAGACAATGAGTGAGCAAAAACGCATTTGCCCTCAAAATGAATTAATGAAGGTATTTGAATGAAATTTCGCTTCCCTGTCGTCATTATTGACGAAGACTTCCGTTCTGAAAACTCATCAGGCTTAGGCATCCGCGTGCTTGCCAGAGCGATTGAAGAAGAAGGTACCGAAGTACTGGGTGTTACCAGCTACGGCGACCTGACTTCATTTGCACAACAGCAAAGCCGCGCGTCCGCTTTTATTCTTTCTATCGATGACGAAGAGTTCATTGAAGAAAAGCCTGAAGCCATAGAACAACTGCGTAACTTTGTGCAGGAGATTCGTCACCGTAACGAGGAAATACCAATTTTCCTGCATGGTGAAACACGTACTTCACGTCATATTCCTAACGACGTGTTACGTGAACTGCACGGCTTCATTCACATGAATGAAGATACGCCGGAGTTCGTGGCGCGTCTGATTATCCGCGAGGCAAAAGCTTATCTGGATAGCCTGCCGCCACCATTCTTTAAAGCGCTGACGCATTATGCGGCAGATGGCTCTTACTCATGGCACTGCCCTGGCCACTCCGGCGGCGTAGCATTTCTGAAGTCTCCGGTTGGTCAGATGTTTCACCAGTTTTTCGGTGAAAACATGCTGCGTGCAGACGTATGCAATGCAGTAGATGAGCTTGGTCAACTGCTGGATCATACCGGCCCGGTAGCAGCTTCTGAGCGCAATGCGGCTCGAATTTACAACTGTGACCACTTGTACTTTGTGACCAACGGCACTTCGACTTCCAACAAAATCGTTTGGAATAGTACAGTGGCTCCGGGTGATGTTGTAGTCGTTGACCGGAACTGCCACAAATCTGTGCTGCACTCAATTATCATGACCGGCGCGATCCCGGTGTTCCTGATGCCGACACGTAACCATTTCGGCATTATTGGCCCTATCCCTAAAAGCGAATTTGCCTGGGAAAACATTCAGAAGAAAATCGAGCGCAACCCATTTGCGACCGACAAAAACGCAAAACCACGTGTACTGACCATTACGCAATCCACTTATGACGGCGTGTTATACAACGTTGAAGAAATCAAGGAAATGCTGGATGGCAAGATCGACACCCTGCACTTTGATGAAGCCTGGTTGCCGCATGCAACGTTCCATGATTTCTATGGTGACTACCACGCAATCGGTGCGGATCGTCCACGCTGTAAAGAGAGCATGGTGTTCTCTACGCAATCCACGCACAAACTGCTTGCGGGCTTAAGCCAAGCCTCACAGATTCTGGTGCAAGATGCTGAACAGAACAATCTGGATCGCGATGTATTCAATGAGGCTTACCTCATGCATACGTCTACCAGTCCGCAATACTCTATTATCGCCAGCTGTGACGTAGCTGCAGCGATGATGGAAGCACCCGGCGGTACCGCACTGGTTGAAGAATCCATCATGGAAGCGCTCGACTTCCGCCGTGCCATGCGCAAGGTGGACGAGGAATGGGGCGCCGATTGGTGGTTCAAGGTCTGGGGTCCGAATGACCTTTCAGAAGAAGGCATTGAAGAGCGAGAAGCATGGATGCTGAAAGCCAACGAAAGCTGGCACGGTTTCGGCAATCTGGCTGAAGGCTTCAATATGCTGGATCCGATCAAGGCGACCATCATTACACCTGGTCTGGATATTCACGGTGATTTCTCTGATGAATTTGGCATCCCAGCTGCAATTGTGACTAAATATCTGGCTGAGCACGGTGTGATTGTTGAAAAAACCGGCCTGTATTCATTCTTTATCATGTTCACCATCGGCATTACCAAAGGCCGCTGGAACACCATGGTAGCGGCACTGCAACAGTTTAAGGATGATTACGACAAGAACCAGCCATTATGGAAAGTACTGCCGGAGTTTGTACAGAAACAGCCGCGCTACGAGCGCATGGGTTTACGCGACTTATGTACGCAGATTCACAGCGTTTACAAAGCCAACGACGTTGCGCGCCTGACTACGGAAATGTACCTGTCTGACATGGTGCCGGCAATGAAGCCGACCGATGCCTTTGCAAAAATGGCACATCGCAAAATTGACCGTGTATCGATTGATGAACTGGAAGGCCGTATTACCGCAGTATTGCTGACGCCATACCCACCAGGCATTCCGCTGCTGATTCCAGGTGAGCAATTCAACAAGATTATTGTGAATTACCTGAAATTCGCACGTGAGTTCAATGAACGCTTCCCGGGCTTTGAAACCGATGTGCATGGTCTGGTAAAAAAAGTGGAAGACGGCAAAGCAATCTACTACGTAGACTGTGTGGAACTGGAAAAATAATAGCCTTGAATTAAACTACGTTACTTGCTTCAGCTTACTTAAGTTCGCTTATTTACGAACGTAAGTAACGTAGTTAAATGCCAGACCTTGCTCTGAAACATGCGCTTCACGCGAGCTTTCCAGCCAATCATCTGATGAATATTCAGGGAAATAGGCATCGCCTTCAACATCCAAAGCAATTTCGGTAATATAAAGCTTACTCGAAAGTTTTAAGCCTTCTTGATACAGTTCAGCACCACCGATTAAAAACACTTCATCATCGGCTTTACACAGCGCAATTGCATCCTGTAATGAGTGTGCAATGAGTGCACCTTCTACCTTGTAATCTGTATTGCGCGTAACAATCACTGTAGTACGCCCCGGCAATAGGCGTCCTAATGAATCATAAGTCTTGCGCCCCATAATAATATGATGCCCCATGGTGAGCGCTCTGAAACGTTTTAAATCTTCAGGCAGATGCCAAGGTAAAGTATTGTTGATTCCAATAACCCTGTTTTTAGCAATAGCCACAATAATAGATAATTTTGTCATGGTTCAATTATACTGGATGTTTGCAAAGATTGACCCCGACTAGTCTATGAGCATTCATTACCCAGGCTCGTTTTTAAAGCTGCTGTTAATTGGCTTTGCATTCGCCATTTTCCCTTTGTTATGGGCTTTTACAAATGCCAACATTGCATTTGATAAACTTGCCGAGCAGAGTGAAATTACGATTAACAATGCCGTCAAAACAACGCGGGCAGTGCGAATACTGCAAGAGCAGGCATATTTAATGGAACGCAGCATCAGGCAATATTATGTGCTGCAAGATGACACCTTGTTTAAAAACTACAAACAGGCTGATATCAAATTCGACTCAGCTATTGTAGAACTGCAGCAGTTGACGACCTATCGTCCGCAGCTGGAAAGAATCAATTCTCTACGGCAGCAAACCCAACAGCTAAATCAGCTAATCCTGAATTCCATAGGAACGCAAACGACACAATTGGATTTTCTTGATACCTTTAGCCAGCTTACGCAGCAAATTGAGGTGATTATTGAAGAAAATAGCCAGGCAATAGATAAAACATCCTCCCAACTCACCCTTACTGCAAAAAATACACAAAGAAATTTATTCATACAAAGTCTGGTGTTAATTCCATTAGCGCTGTTAGTCGCCGGCTGCATCGCCTTTATGCTTGCGCGCCCGATTCGTCGTATGGATAAAGCAATCAAAGAGCTTGGTGAAGGTCATTATGAACAGGAAATTTCTATTGATGGCCCCGGCGATTTACGAGTTTTAGGTCAACGTCTGGATTGGCTGCGTGCCGAACTCAAAGAACTTGACGAACAAAAACAGCAGTTCCTGCGCCATATCTCACACGAACTTAAAACGCCGCTCACAGCGATTAGAGAGGCTACGGAATTATTGAATGATGGCATAGGTGGTACCTTATCTGTACAGCAGGCAGAAATTACCCATATCCTAAAAGACAATACGATCCGCTTGCAGCGCATGATCGAAAACCTGCTTAATTACACGAAGCTGGAATCCATTCAGCTCAAACTTGATTTGCAGCCAGTAAACTTACCAGATTTGATCACCAAAGTTATCGGCGCACACGAACTCAGTATTCGTAACAAGCAATTGCTTATAGATACCGTATTCAATCTCAAGCAAATAACTGCTGACTATGAAAAACTGACAATTATTATAGACAACCTTATTTCCAATGCCGTGCGATATAGTCCTGACTCTGGGCATATTAAAATATACGCCAGCGAAGATAGCGACCGAGTCATTATTGAAGTGATCGATCATGGTCCTGGTCTGGATAAAGCAGATCAGGAAAAATTGTTTGACCCCTTTTACAGAGGTACTAATATACATAAGAGTTTGATAAGTGGCAGTGGACTTGGTCTGGCAATTACAAAAGACCTGGTTAAAGTGCATGGCGGCAACATTGAACTTGCGCCTTCGAGTCAGGGTGCACACTTTATCGTGACTTTACCCAAGATAATAAAATCAGAAGATTGAGATTCAGATGAACAGCAAGAATTTTACAATGTTACTTTGCAGCCTGATGTTAGCCTGCGCATGCAGCAATAACGCAATCGTCAGTAACGCTACTGCCAATGGCAATACTGGTAAAGCCAGCACAATAAAAACCAGCGCTTTTAAACAAAATAATGTGACAGAGCTATTGGCTTTTATCGATAGCTACTCAAACCTTACACCGGAAATGCAGAAGAAAGTTTTTGCAGAAACCAACCAAATACTGGCAGAAAATAAAAATAATCTGCTGAGCCGCCTCAAGCTGGCATCTATGCTTGCCCTTCCTACTAGCCGCGTGCGCGATAATGCAAAGGCACAAAATTTGCTTCAAGACATATTGCAAGAAAATACGCTTCATCCTGCAGACTTTGCTTTGAGTAGCTTGCTATATGAATACACGACAGACTATACGAAGCAACAGCAGAGGAATCGAGAAGAGATAAAAAAACTTGAATCTGCTCAACAGAAATACGAAGCCCTCGAGCTTAAAAATAAAGTCTTGGAACAGAAGCTTAATGAACTGAAAAATATTGAAAAGACCATGAATGACCGTGATTCCAAATCCAGCAACTAGGCATAACAAATGCAAAAGCCATACATACTCATTGTAGATGATGATCAGGACATACTAAAACTGATCAGCATACGCCTGCGCGCTGCCGGCTACGATACGGCGACTGCCAGTAATGGTGTTGAAGCCATGTCAGCGATTGCGCTACAGCGCCCGGACATTGTCATCAGCGACTTACGCATGCCAGCCATGGATGGCATGGCTTTGCTCGAAGCCGTGCATAATTCGCACCCCACCCTACCTGTCATCATATTAACAGCGCACGGCTCTATACCCGATGCTGTACGTGCTACCCAGCGCGGCGTGTTTGGCTTCTTAACCAAACCCTTCGATAGCCAGGAACTGCTGCATCAGGTAGCGGCAGCGCTACGTTTAAACGGTATAAACACCACGCAATCCGATATAAATGAAAATAATGATTGGCGAGAAGCCATCATTACACGCAGCCCACAAATGGAAAGTTTACTGGGACAGGCTAAATTAGTTGCAGGCACGGATGCGAATGTCTTTATTCAAGGTGAAAGCGGTACCGGCAAAGAGTTACTGGCACGGGCAATTCATAATGCAAGTCCGCGTCACTCGAGGCCATTTGTAGCAATCAATTGTGGCGCTATCCCGGAAAATCTCCTCGAATCCGAACTGTTTGGCCATAGCAAGGGCTCATTCACGGGTGCCACAAAATCGCATGTTGGCTTATTCCAAAGTGCAGATGGCGGCACCCTGTTTCTGGATGAAATCGGCGATATGCCCCTGCCGCTACAGGTTAAGGTTTTAAGAGCTTTGCAGGAACGTACTATTCGTCCTGTTGGTAATACCACTGACGTCAAAATCGACGTGAGATTAATCTCAGCGACGCACCGTAACTTGGCGAATGAAATGCAGAATGAACGTTTTCGTGAAGATTTATTTTACCGAATTAACGTTGTCGGCCTGGAGATACCTTCTTTAGCGAATCGTCGTGAGGATATCAGCCTGTTGGCCAACCATTTTATTGGCATTTACAATAAAAAATATAAGAAAAAGGTATATGGTTTTGCACCTGACGCTCTGGAAATACTGATTGCAGCACCATGGCCGGGAAATGTGCGTCAGCTACAGAATATGGTTGAGCAGATGGTAGTCCTGGCGACTACGCAGATTGTGCCTGCAAGTCTGGTACAGAAATCGTTACAGGATGAATCAAATGCAATTATTCCATTTGAAGCCGCCCGCCGTAATTTTGAGCAATCCTATCTTATCAACCTGCTAAAACTGACCCAGGGCAATGTAACGCAAGCAGCCAAGTTAGCGCAGCGTAACCGCACTGAATTTTACCGTTTGCTGGAACGTCACCATATACAAGCGAACACTTTTAAGAGTTAAACCAGGCATTAAACTTAGTCGTCAGCAGATAAGCAAGTAAGGTACAGCCGCTTAAATAGCTTAAAGGCAGTGAACTATCAAACACACTCTGGATTTGATAGTTTACTGCCTTATACATAACACCACTAGATCAAGGCATGCCTGCTAAATAAGCTGGTACTGTGCATGGCTATACTTGGTCATTGCAGATTTGGCGGGAACTACACGCGCGATTTCTTTGCCAGATTTGTTAAAGAAAATTACAGCAGGGAGTGCGGCACTCGGCAATCCCAAAGCAGCTTTGTAGCCTGCTACTTTCTCATTTTCCACCGCTAGCAATAACGGCGCAAAACCTTCATTTTGCTTAGTTTGTGCCAATAACAAATACGCCGCTTCAGCAGCAACATTGCCACGCTCTGTAAAAACCATAATGACACCCTTTTCACTTTCTACAGCCTTTGAGACTACGCTAGTGTGAATATCAAATGTTGGACTAGTCTTGGCAAAAACCGTAAGCGTCCCTGCCGCTAATACTGCACATACTAGCTGTGTTGTACGTTTTAATAATCTATTCATTTCTTACCTCCTAATCATCAAGTTTGATGGTAATAGTCTATATGCATGATCTATGCCAATCAAAATAAGAGGTTAAACAGTAACTTTACAGTCATATATCAACTTGCTGAAACCCAAATTAGCGCTTTAGATTCAATCTTTTGATCTCAGATTAAGATTTTTGAGGAAATCATATCGATTCGAAAAATAATCATTAACGGATCTGTAAATATAAGAATATTGTCGTCAATACAAGACAAATTTTATTACATTAAATCATATAGTTAGATCAGAAGATCTAAATAATAGTCGTTATTTAGCGACATCTTAATCAGAGCCAAAAAAACATAAATCATCATAACTTATTGATTAATAATGATAAAAAAATGTGGCACGATATTCGCAATGTATTTATTACAGCTTAATTGCAGCTTAAATTGCAGTTGTCTTAAAAATCTTTTAAATATTATTCAGGAGTTAATTCATGAAATTCAATTTATCAAGTAATTCAATGCGCTTAATCGCAGCCGGAACAATGGGCATGTTCTTTAGCACGGGCATGATCAGCACAGCATTTGCTGAGAATAAAGCAGCAGACACCAAAAAAGTTGATTCAGCAGTAGTTAAAACAGCCGACGCTGATTTCAAAAAACTGGACGCCAATGCTGATGGAAAAATATCGCTTAAAGAGGCTGTTAAAGACAAGGAATTAGCGAATGTTTTTGATGTCACTGATGCAGACAGTGACGGCATGCTGACAACAAGTGAGTATGTAAATTACAAATCAGCTTTATCAAGCATCAATAAGGAGAAAGCACCAGCCACAAACTAAATGTAAGTAGTAACTTTATGCATTACTTGTGACTTATCCTTATCCCCTGTAAGTTGCAAGCTTTGGTTGCTTTGTTAATTCCCGAACAAGGCAACCATTTTTTTAACCTCAAACTGCTACCAAGGCTTTAATAGCAGGGTATGGATCATAATTTTCCAAAGTGAAATCTTCATATTTAAAACCGAAGATATCTTTCACTTCTGGATTGATACGCATTGTTGGCAGTGTACGTGGCGTACGCGCGAGCTGTTCGTGTACTTGGTCCATATGGTTGGAGTAAATATGTGCATCGCCGAGTGTATGCACAAAATCGCCCAATTTCAAATTGCACACCTGTGCCACCATCATGGTGAGCAAGGCATAAGATGCAATATTAAATGGCACGCCAAGAAATATATCAGCACTACGCTGATAGAGCTGACAGCTCAGTTTTGACCTTTGATCCGCTTCGTCCGGCAAAGCAGGCGCCACATAAAACTGGAAAAAGGCATGGCAAGGCGGTAATTTCATTTGATCGACATCTGCCACATTCCAGGCTGAAACAATCAGTCGGCGTGAATCCGGATTCTTTTTAATCGCTTTTACAACATTGGCTATTTGGTCAATATGCGTCCCATCCGGCTTAGGCCAGTTACGCCATTGATAACCATAAACAGGGCCTAAATTACCGTTTTCGTCCGCCCATTCATCCCAGATACGTACACCGTTTTCTTTGAGGTAGGCAATATTAGTGCTGCCCTGCAAGAACCACAGCAGTTCATGGATAATGGATTTTAGATGCAGCTTTTTAGTCGTAAGTAGAGGAAAACCATCAGCCAGATTAAATCGCATCTGGTAACCGAACACTGAGGTGGTGCCGGTACCGGTACGATCTTCTTTTAGGTTACCATGCTCTAAAACATGGTTCAGTAGCTCATGATAAACCTGCATAGCGTATTAGCTCGTTTTCTCAATAATAAACTGTTTAATTGCCGCAGCATCCGCATCCATCACGGTGAAGCGCTGTGGTAAATCTTCAATATTATTCAATACCGCCGGGCGCTCAGGTGCCTGACCTAAAGCCTCAATAATTGATTCCTCGAACTTGGCTGGCAATGCAGTCTCCAGCACCACCATAGGCGTTTGCTTATCAAAGTACTCAAGCGCAACTTTAAGGCCATCAGCAGTGTGTGTATCAATGACTACGCCATATTTCTGCTGAGTCTCGCGTATCGTTTTTATACGATTAGTATGGTTGCTGCTGCCGGAGACAAAGCCATAATCAGAAATTTTTGCAAAATAACCGTCTGCGTTCAAATCAAAGCTATTGCCATTATCGACCTTGCTCCAAAGCGCACGGGTTTTATCGCTATCGCGTCCAACCAGGTCAAACACAAAGCGTTCAAAATTTGAAGCTTTGCTAATATCCATTGACGGACTAGAGGTATGGTAAGTTTTAGCTGAACCACGCGGACTGTAAACACCGGTTTTAAAGAACTCATCAAGCACATCATTCTCATTCGTTGCTACGATCAGCTTATCAATCGGCAAGCCCATCATACGTGCGATATGGCCGGCACACACATTACCGAAGTTACCTGAAGGTACAGAGAAGCTGACTTTCTGCGTATTGCTCTGCGTTACCGCGAAGTAACCTTTAAAGTAATAAACCACCTGCGCTACGATACGACCCCAGTTAATAGAATTAACCGCACCAATTTTATATTGTGCTTTGAATACTGCATCGTTTGAAACAGCTTTCACCATATCCTGACAATCATCAAACACGCCGTTTACGGCAATGTTGTAAATATTGTCGTCCTGTAAACTGAACATCTGTGCTGTCTGGAAACGGCTCATTTTTTTGTGTGGTGACAGCATAAAAACACGAATGCCTTTTTTACCACGCATCGCATATTCAGCTGCTGAACCGGTATCACCTGACGTTGCGCCGAGAATATTGGTCGTTTTACCTTCCTTAGTCAGCACATATTCAAACAGATTACCCAGCAACTGCATTGCCATATCTTTAAATGCCAACGTTGGGCCATTAGAAAGGCTCAGCAGATAAAGGTTATCTTCGAGTTTTAATGTCGGCGTAATATCAGCAGCATTTTGACCTTTACGCGTAAACGCATACACATCAGCACGATAGGTTTTATCAATAATCGCCTTCAGGTCATTTGCAGGGATGTCATCCACAAAGCGTGACAGAATCGCAAATGCAAGATCAGCATAAGACAAACCGCGCATGGCGGTTAAGTCAGCATCGCTAAACTGTGGGTAGCTTTCTGGCAGGTATAAACCACCATCCGGCGCTAAACCACCAAGCAGAATTTGGCTAAAACTTTGAGCAGGCGACTGCCCGCGTGTGCTGATATATTTCATAATTTAAATACTTGGTTCTTTATAACTAAAGGTTTTATTTTACTTAAAGCTTATTTTGCAAGCTCTTCCATACGGATGCGCACTACTTTGCCATTGATCGCCGCAAGCGCTTCAATGGCGGCAATCGCTTCGTTCATATTTTTTTCTACTGTGATGTGCGTCAGGATAACAATGTCGGCTTCTGTCTCGTTCTCATCCGGCTCTTTTTGCATCATGGCATCAATTGAAATCGCACGGTCACCCAGAATTTTAGTCACTTCAGCGAGTACACCCGGCTTGTCACTGGCGCGCAGGCGCAAGTAGTAAGCACTTTGCACTTCATCAATCGGCAATATTGGTAAATCAAGCACTTGGTCCGGCTGGAATGCGAGATAAGGCACACGCTGTTCACTGCTTGCATCAATCAAACGCGCAACATCAATCAAATCTGCCACCACTGCACTCGCAGTTGGCTCTGCACCGGCGCCTGCGCCGTAATACAGTGTAGGGCCTACTGCATCGCCCTTCACTACCACTGCATTCATCGCGCCGTTCACATTTGCTACCAGACGCTTTTCTGGAATAAGTGTCGGATGCACACGCAGTTCTACACCTTTATCAGTGCGCTTGGTAATGCCCAATAATTTAACGCGATAGCCTAACTCTTCAGCATATTTGATATCAATCTGCTGCAGTTTGGTAATGCCTTCAGTGTAAGCCTGCTCAAACTTCATCGGCATACCGAAAGCGATTGCAGACATAATCGTCAATTTATGTGCGGCATCAATACCTTCAACGTCAAAGGTCGGGTCAGCCTCAGCATAACCCAGACGCTGCGCTTCACCCAAGACATCCGCAAAATTCAAACCTTTTTCACGCATTTCGGTAAGAATAAAATTAGTCGTGCCGTTGATAATGCCAGCCAGCCATTCAATACGGTTTGCAGCCAAGCCCTCACGCAAGGCTTTGATGATTGGAATACCACCGGCAACCGCAGCCTCAAACGCCACAATCACATTATTGGCTTTTGCCGCCGCAAAAATCTCATTGCCATGTAATGCAATTAACGCCTTGTTGGCTGTGACTACATGCTTTTTGTTGGCAATCGCCTTGAGCACCAGCTCTTTACTTAATGTGTAGCCGCCGATTAACTCAACCACTACATCAACATTTGGGTTATTCACCACAGCAAATGCGTCATCGGTCACTTCCACACCAGCCGCTACAGCAGCTTTTGCATGTTCGATATTTCTATCTGCAACTTGCACCACATTTATTGCAACACCGCTACGGCGTGAAATTTCCGCTGCGTTACGTGTCAGCACCGTATAAGTACCGCCGCCTACTGTGCCTAAGCCTAATATGCCTACATTCAATTGTTTCAAGCTTTTGCTCCAATTTTATTCGTATTATGTTTTTTTCTATAATTTTCGAGGAATCTGGAGATGCGTCGAATCGCTTCTGCAAGATCATCCACATTCGGTAAAAACACTACGCGGAAATGATCCGGTGTTTTCCAGTTAAAACCGGTACCTTGCACCAGCAGTACTTTTTCTTCCAGCAAAAGATCCAGAATAAACTGCTGGTCGTCTTTAATCGGATAAATTTCCGGATCCAGCTTAGGAAACAGATACATTGCCGCCTGCGGCTTGGTACAGCTCACACCCGGAATTGCATTCAGCATTTCATAGGCAATATCACGCTGCTTGCATAAGCGGCCTTCCGGCGCAACGAGGTCGTCGATACTCTGATAACCGCCAAGCGCAGTCTGAATTGCCAGTTGCCCAGGCACATTCGCACACAGACGCATGGATGCAAGCATGTTCAGGCCTTCGATGTAATCTTTTGCGTGTTTTTTCTCGCCACTTACAATCAACCAGCCAGCGCGATAGCCACAAGTACGGTAGTTTTTTGATAAGCCATTGAACGTAACAAATAAAACATCATCCGCTAATGATGCAATCGACGTATGCACATTGCCATCGTATAGCACCTTGTCGTAAATTTCATCAGCAAAAATTACCAGGCCATGATGGCGGGCAATTTCAATGATGCCTTCTAAAATCTCACGCGGATAGAGCGCACCGGTCGGGTTGTTTGGATTAATCACCACAATGCCGCGCGTATTGGCCGTAATTTTGGATTCGATATCTTTAAGATCCGGCATCCAGCCAGTGGCTTCATCACACAGATAGTGACGAGCAGTACCGCCAGCCAGATTCACCGCTGCCGTCCATAATGGATAATCCGGCATAGGCACCAACACCTGGTCGCCATTATTGAGCAAACCCTGCATTGCCATGACAATCAACTCAGACACGCCGTTACCAATGATAATGTCATCCACAGTCACGCCATTAATATGCTTGCTTTGCGTATAATGCATAATAGCTTTGCGCGGCTCAAACAAACCCTTGCTATCGGTATAGCCGCCCGCCTTGCTCATATTGCGGATGACGTCCTGCTGGATTTCTTCTGGCACTTCAAATCCAAACGCGGCAGGATTGCCGATGTTGAGCTTGATAATGCGCTGACCGTCTTCTTCCATTTCGCGCGCACGTTGCAGTACGGGGCCACGAATGTCGTAACAGACATTGCTGAGTTTATTAGATTTGAGTATAGGCTGCATAATGCGTAAATTAGCGCTTAAAAGCATAATAGTTAAAGGTGCTAGTTTACATTAGAATGCTGTATTCGTTCAATTAAAGCCTAGACATAGCCGCTTAAAATCACCCATGAAACTACACTTAACCACCGCTGAAAATAATAACTTGATCACCGCATATGACGCTGACTATATTGAGATTAACAAACAGCGATATACACAAAATCTGATTGTGATGCCTGACGCACTCATTCTGGACTGGCAAGTAACTGGTTTTACTGATCTGAGTAATGAGCACTTCAAACAGATTGCAAGCTTAAAACCAGAAGTGGTTTTACTAGGAACCGGTGCTACTCACTTATTTTTACATCCGAAGCACTATCAGAACTTGACTGATATTGACATAGCATTAGAGTGCATGACTACAGCAGCGGCCTGCCGTACCTATAACATTCTAATGAGCGAAGGCAGAAATGTCGCCGCAGCATTGATTATTTAAAACAAGCCGATCCATTACATCCGATTGTTACTAACTGTCTTTTAACTTTAATCACACTGTAACAATTCCTGGCAATAATACTTATTGTATGAAATAGGCATGATTGCAAAGGTGAAAAGAGATGGACCAACACAATGAGCAAAAGCAAAGCGGACATACTTCCAATGCAGATTTAGACGCCAAGCCTCAACACTCTGCACCTAGGCAATCGCATGCCAACTATACCCCAACACCCACCGCAGCAATTCATTATAAACATCAGGTAGGCCCAATCCAGGAGTCGGATGCGGACTCATTCATTCAAAAAGGAAAAACTTTCGCGCATACGGTTAACCTGCCTTTCACGACTATCCCACGTATCCCGGCAGCAACCACTCTTTTAAAGAAATTTGACAAAACAACCAATCAGGATTTAGGCGTCACCTATAAAGCCAGTATATCTAGCCTGGAGAATGCGCATGGCGGGCAAGATTTATTATACAAACTAGACTACATAGGTCTTGGCGTCATGAGCAGCAAGTTCAATGTGCAAGTCGCACCTATTGCTGCAAAAATTGAGGTAGGTAAAGAAGTATATAAAGGGCTAGGCTGTAATGCCTCAGTGTTATCTAACCCGATCGGCTCTGTACATGAGCGTCTTGGCATAAAAGCCACTTTTACTAATTGTAATGACAATAACAGCAAATCCGTGAGTGCGGCAGCTGAAGCAAGCTATCAAAAATCAAACTCATTCAAACCATTATCAACAATTACCTATGGATATTTTTTTGGCAATGATGCCAGCTTTCGTATTAAAGAAAAATATGTACCGCTATACAATCGAGTCATGGCTGACCTACCCTCGTGGCAAGAAAGCAAAGTGGCACTGGAGCATATTGCACCAGCATTTCCATTCATTATGCAGAGTGAAGCAATTAGCAAGGGAGTCATGTTTGCAGAAACCTTGTTAAAGTCATCCGCGTCAATAAGCAAGTCAATGTTTGAAACTGCTGCTAAACTTGAAGTGACTAGTATGCAAGCATTAACGCACCCACGCAGCACTCAATCTGCGCCAGCGCACGATGGTGATGCCTTAACTAACGCAACGCACTCTTCAACAACGCACATTGCACAAACACCAACCATTGATCACCAGCCCTATGCTCCCTCTTACAATGTGCAAGTAAAACGAGGGGATAATTTATGGAATATTGCTGCACGTGAGAAGGGGGATCCTACTCAGTACAAAGCGATTGCAGAAAAAAACCAAATACATGACCCCAATAGTATTTCGCCGACAAAAGAAAAAGACTTAGCTATTCCCGGTTATCAACAATCTAACGAAGAAAAAGCCACCTACGTCGTTAGAGCCCAAGATACATTAGATATTATCGGCAAGAAAACCGGGCATACATCGGCAGAAATCTTTGCACTCAACCAAAAAACTCTAAAAAACAACCCTGATGAAATTTACCCGGGGCAGGAGTTACTCATCCCGGATGATCATGCAGCCTTGATGAACAACCCTGTAGTGCAAGCAAGAATCAGAGAAATCATAGCTAAGCAACAAGCGAACGAATACACACGTTAACTATCTTCATCAATCTGATTTACATTACCCATCTTCACATAAAAATAAAACGGGAAAAATTCCCGTTAAAATTTATATTTCATGTATAATTTAGCTACATTGTTAAATAAAAAACATGATTATAAGGAAATCACCATGGCTAATCGCATGGTTGAAAATGGACTTGCAAAAGGCGCTGTGATCGAACAGTTAATCATGGAGCATTTGGTAAACAGGCCCACAATGTCAGCAACGATACTCGCTTATAGCATTGATCATGCATTAATTAATGCTGGTTTTGAAAGTCATCTGAGAGTTGACTATGAACAGAATCTGCTTGCCAGAGAAAATAAACATCTAGGCAAGGAATTACATCAGTTTTTAGCGGAACAGGGCATTCCCGCCGACACCGTAAAAAAAGTAGCCATGATTGAAGCAGAAGGCTTTCGGCAACTTTTAAAACAACTTGAGGCTAAATACAGCCTTCTAGACAAAGCACCCACGCATATCTCGCCCAAACAAAAAAGCGCTCCAGTTGCCAATAAACAAC
>JAHRYP010000051.1 GCA_020622105.1 Methylotenera sp. | reverse complement strand
TATTCAAACCTTTGCTGAAAAAAGCGGCTACAGCGTTGTGCGCGAATTCTGTGGGCATGGCATTGGCAAAGTGTTTCATGAAGAACCGCAAGTGCTGCATTACGGCAAGCCAGGCACGGGCCTGAAATTACAGGCGGGTATGATGTTCACGATTGAGCCCATGATTAATGCTGGCAAACGCGATATTAAACAAATGCCGGATGGATGGACGATTGTAACTAAAGACCGCAGTTTATCCGCACAATGGGAACACACCATTTTAGTCACTGAAACTGGTTATGAAATAATGACCTTGTCCAGTGGCACACCTCCTGCCCCTGACTTTGTTACAAAAACATAAAGTAGCCAATTCCAGATTTGATCTGCGATAACACATAATGCAAGTTCAAGCCAAATCCATCGATATTGAAAAAAGTAGAGTTGGCGCATTGCGCCAATATTTGCAGGATGGCGCTTTAGCTTTAAAAACAAGCTTTAGCGAAAACCGCAACATCACCCAGCTATTCAGGCAACACTGTAAACTAATTGATAACTTGCTCATGGAAATATGGGCTGAATTAGAAATAGATTCTCGCAGTTGTCTGATTGCAGTTGGCGGCTATGGCCGAGGTGAGCTTTACCCGCACTCCGATATAGACCTGCTCATATTAATCCCTGATCAAGCGGAAAATGATACGCGGCTGAACCGCGACATTGAATCACTGGTTGGCTTATTATGGGATATAGGCTTGCATGTAGGCCACAGTGTTCGCAGCCTGAGTGAATGCATTGATGAAGCAAAAAAAGATATCACTGTTCAAACCAACCTGCTTGAATCCCGCTTGCTGTCCGGCGACAAAAACCTTTATCAAAGCTTCTGGACACAGACGCATCAGGCCCATGATGCAATTGCCTTTTTCAATGCAAAGCTTAAAGAGCAAGACCAGCGCCACGCCAAATACAACGACACTGCCTACAATCTGGAGCCTAATCTCAAGGAAAGCCCCGGCGGTCTGCGCGATCTGCATATGATTATATGGCTGGCGCGCAGCATGAACTTGCATGCCGGCTCACACTTAAGTTTAAATAGCATTTGGACTACTTTAACCAAGCTTCACGTGATTTCGGCACTGGAAGCAAGGCAGATCCGCCATCATGAAAAGAATTTACAATCACTGCGTATACAGCTGCACTTTTTAAGCAAACGTCGCGAAGACCGTTTACTGTTTGATTTTCAGAATGATCTGGCAACCACACTCGGTTACGTTAACACCCCACGTAAGCGCGCCAGCGAACAGCTGATGCAGAGCTATTACCGCAGTGCCAAATTTATCAGCTTAATGAATGAAATTTTGCTTAAACAATTCATGCAAATGCTGTCGGTTACACCGCCTGTCATCCAGCCGATAAATGAACGCTTTGAAGCACATGATCAATTGCTTGAAGCCAAAACAGCAGGATTATTACAGCAGCAGCCTTCAGCTATTTTTGAAGCATTTCTGATATTGCAGCAAAGACCCGAGCTAACGGGCATGGGTGCCACACTGCTGCGCAATTTGCAGCGTGTTAAAAAACTGGTCAACCGTGATTTCAGGCAGGCATCGCAGAACAGAAAACTTTTTATTGATATCCTGTCTCAACCTAATGGCGTCAACCATGCCCTGCGCGCAATGAATCGCTATGGCATATTAGGCAGTTACATTCCAGCATTTGGTAGAATTGTCGGGCAAATGCAGCATGATTTATTTCATGTTTATACCGTAGATGAGCACATTCTTAACGTATTAGCAAATTTACGCCGTTTTTCAAAACCGGAGCTCAAACATGAGTTCCCGCTATGCAGCCAATTATTCTCAGAGTTTGATGCGCCACATCTGTTATATCTGGCAGCCATATTTCATGACATTGCAAAAGGTCGTGGCGGCGATCACTCCACCTTAGGCAAAGTCGATGCTATCAAATTCTGCAAGCTGCATGGACTCCCCAAAACCGACGGCGCACTAGTGGCTTGGCTGGTAGACTCACACTTAAAAATGTCGTCTATCGCACAAAAAACCGACTTGTCTGACCCCAATGTGATTGAATCATTTGCCCAGCTGGTACAAAACACGCACAGGTTAAATGCCCTTTATTTACTGACAGTTGCTGACATACGCGGTACTAGTCCCCAGGTATGGAACGCGTGGAAAGCCAGATTGCTGGAAAGCTTGTTCCATGCAACAAAACGGGCATTGGAAGCGCCTGAGTTCCATGTTAAGCAAACCATTGCTGCACGCATTAAAGAAGCTTCAGAAAAACTTACCCGGTTTGGCATCAGCACGCAGACATACGAAAACTTATGGAGTCAGTTTGGAGAAAACTATTTTGTTCGCCATGAGAGTGATGAAATTGCATGGCATAGCCGCCTGTTAACGCCGCACCTGAATAGCATTTCTCCAATTGTACGAGCGCGATTAAGCCCTTACGGTGACGGCATTCAGGTCATGATTTACACCAAAAACCAGAACGATATATTTGCCAGAATCTGCAATTTCTTTGACCGTATGGGTTATGACATCGTCGAGGCAAAAATCTACACTACCCAGCATGCTTATGCGCTCGACAGCTTCATTGTTTTGGATCAATCAGGTAAATCGGTAAGCTACAGTGGACTATTGAAGTTTATTGAAACGCAGCTAACAGGAAAGCTGGGCGAGAACGAAACCCTTGAGTCGCCGCTGAAAGGCCGCATAAGCCGCCAAGTGAAACACATGCCAATTCAAGCTCAGATTAATGTTGCAGAAGAATCTGAAAACAACAACCACAAACTGGACATGATTGCCAATGACCGCCCCGGCCTGCTGGCAACTGTAGCGCAGCAATTCCTGAAATATGACATAGAGCTACATAACGCTAAAATCAATACATTAGGCAATCGCGCTGAAGACACATTTTTAATTTCAGCAAAAGATGGTCATAAACTTGATGCTCAACGCATTGACGCACTTTACCACTCACTACTTAAAGAAATTTAGCGCTAAACT
>JAHRYP010000016.1 GCA_020622105.1 Methylotenera sp. | reverse complement strand
AGCCTGGTATATGCCGCTACGTAGAAACCTAACGGTAGTTGCCATGACTTGCTTGCTGATTGCCGCGTATTTGGGAGACGGCAGGCTAGTTATTTACTACATCTGATATTTTCTGTAAGTTAAGTTACTTGTTTTTTATATCAGGGAAATGCCAGATATAAGCATAGATGCTTTTAGCTAATTAAAATTACTCTATTGAGGATTAGCTTGTCACGCATACACAGCTTTAATCTTAGTGACACATTTTTTTGAGATCATGTATTAGTTGAGAAATGTGTCTAGCGGTTAGTTGTTACCGTTATTATTGTTTTTGCCATTGTTATTACTGTTGTTGTTACCGTTGCTGTTGTTGTTATTATTGTTGCCATTGTTATTACTGGCGTTATTGCTGTTGTTGCCATTACTATTATTAGGGCTGCCAGTATTACCGCCACTATTACCATTACTAGTGTTGGCACTGTTACCGCTACTGCTGCTACCCCCTGAAGCCACTGTAAGAACAGTTGAAATATTACTAAATGCATTATTAAGGCCAGAACCTAATGAACCAGCCGAAAATATAATTGCGAGCGCAATGAAACTCACAATTAACGCATATTCAACAGAAGTAACGCCACGTTCGTTATTGAAGAAGTTTATAAAAGCCTTGCATTGAATATTAAAAAAATGAAACATAAACCACACCATTTAATTTGAATTAATATAATTGTGCTAAAAAATGATAAAAATGCAAAAAGTAATATACTATGTATTTTATATTTAGGGTTTAGGCTAGATAAAAGTTTTTATATAAAATTGATGAACATGCAGAGGCGGTAGCTGGCAATAAGGTATAGACTTGATTTTTTGCAAGATTTTACTGATTGAACACTGCATCGTAATAATCAAAGAATAACGTAGCTCAATAAACCTAATCATCTTTGAGCACTAATAGAAACGCCCTTTTCGAGAGATCGGGGCGTTTTAATTTTCCGGCACTTGCACGATTGATTTTAGTCGAATGCCTTAAATTCAGCACCAAGCATAATGCCATGCGAGCTCGGTTATCTTTGATCCGATCAGCCAAATCTTGAAGTCAATTGTGTATTTTTTACATCATTCCACGCCGCACTGCTCACGTATTTTTTTAATTACATCAGCCTCACTGCGCACCCTGAAAAAGGCACCATCGTTATCTGAGCGCTCTTCCAGCACCTGGCAGTTGGCGTAGATTTCTCCGCGTAGCTGCTGCGCTGTCCACGGTAAAAAAATCTCCGTTTCAACCAGATCCTGTTGAAAAAATTCAACAATTTTATGGTGCAGCTTTGCAACTTCATCCGGTCTACGTGCACTCATCACAATGCAATCCGGGTATTTGGCACGCAAAGCTGCTTCACATTCAGCTTGTGCCGCAGCGTCACCAACGTGGTCTATCTTGTTAAATACTCGGATACGCGGCACGACATTGGCGCCGATCTCTTCCAGCACTTCATCGGTCACTTCTAGCTGACGCTCAAAACCGGGGTCACTTGCATCAATGACGTGTAGTAACAAAGAGGCATCAAGCGCTTCATCCAATGTTGATTTAAATGAAGCGACAAGGCCGTGAGGCAGATTTTTGATGAAGCCAACAGTGTCACTCACCAGCACGCGTGGCACGCTTTCCGGGTAAAGAGCGCGCACTGTGGTATCTAGTGTTGCAAAGAGTTTGTTTGCCACTAGCACTTCGCTACCCGTGAGCGCGCGCATCAATGTAGATTTGCCGGCGTTGGTATAGCCAACGAGTGCAACGGCGGCAAGCCCCTTGCGCTCTTGTCGCCTTGCGCGCTGCGTTTTACGCTCGGCGTCCATGGCAACAATCTCAAGCTGCAGTTCTGCAATACGGTCACGAATCTTGCGTCGATCCAGCTCGGTTTGTGATTCACCTGCACCGCGCCCACCTTCACCACTACGCTGCCGCCCTTGCGGACCCGCAAGTTTTGCCGCTTCACGCAGACGTGGTGCCATATAGCCAAGGCGCGCAATCTCCACTTGGGCACGCGCTGCACGTGAGCGTGCATTGCGGTGAAAGATTTCCAGAATCACCATCGTGCGATCCATGACTTCACAGCCAACTTCAAGCTCGAGATTACGTGCTTGCGATGGCGATATTTCGTGGTCTACCAGTAATGCTTCTATTTCAGTCTCAAGCTCATTACTTACATATTCGTTTATTTCCTGGCGCTTACCGGTGCCCAGATATCACGCATTGTCAAATCCCATGCGCTTCTGTACAAATGTTTTGACCACAACGTCCAGCGGTTGAAGATCACGCACCAGAGATCCAAACTCAAGGTCAGTCACGCTAGGTAGTTGTACGGCCGCCACAATGGCGTATCTGGGTTTATCTTTTACTTCTGTTTGCATTAGGGGTTACATCACTTGATTGGTCAAGGTTAGATAGTACCTGAAAAGACATCGCATCCAGTCTTAAGTGATCATTAGTATTCAGATTTATTTGATTTATTCGCAAATGAAACAATTAGTTAACCATCTGAAATAATTCATTAATTATTACTCGGTAATATGCACACATATATATTGGTTTGCAGTATATTTTCTCCAAGTTTAATAGCGCTTTTTTGCAGAAGCGCTATTTTTTTGTCTAGCTATTATTAATTATTCTTCTTGTATACAGTGTGATAATATTTTTTTAACCGCATCACGCCGTCATACTGGTAACCCTCAGTATATCGCCGCTCCCCCTCACTCTCTGAGGCATACCTGACAACTTTCAGCCACAGCCAGTATTCCAAATCCAAGCGTTGCAGATTGCAAGCATTAAGCGCACAATAAAATTATGGTTATTTAATTTCATAAAGGAATTTTTAAAATGGCTACGGTACGTGCAAAAAAACTAAAGAGGAATTATTAAAAGAAGCTGAAGCAAAAGTTAAAAGTATCAGGCAGCAAATCAAAATTGAAAAAGAGAAACAAAAAGCGGCCTTGTCTAAAAATAGTGAAGGCATGGCTGTAGCGATTGCCGCCGTTGAAAGTGTAGCAAAAGCAAATAAAGTGAAGGTAGCCGATGTAATCAGAGCCATTGCAAAAATCAAACGCGCCGGTTTGAAAATTGAAAGCACTCGTGAACCGGGTCATTACTTTTACGATTAAGCTTGAATGATATCAGGTAGCTTTATATGTGATCGTTTAGCATCGGGTGCTAGTGTACATAGCCTATTGCCTTAATAAAATGCGTGGTAAATTTTGTCACTTTATAAAGCGAATATTTAACGTGGATCGACATCAATTTTGAGATTGAAAGAAATTACGTATGAATTTTAAGTTAATAAAATCAATAGTGCCTATATTGGCATTGGCCTCATTCGCACTCTCTTTGAGCAGCCCTGCTCAAGCGGATGAACAAACCGATAATGACGTCTCTCGCGGTAAACTGCTTTATTCATTGCACTGCGTTGCATGCCATACCGAACAGAAGCACTGGCTCGCAAATAAAAAGGTTTCTGATTGGCCCAGCCTCGTCTCTCAGGTGAGGTTATGGCAAAGCATTTCAAACCTCAAATGGGATAATCACGATATCGAAAGTGTTGCCCGGCACTTAAATACGCTTTATTACCACTATCCGCTCCCGAATACTGTAGCGCGTAAAAAGTAACATTTAGATACAATTAGGGCACATTCGAGTCAAAACCACCTTACAAAATATTCTCCACAAAAACTGTGGATAACTTTGTGATTACTTGTGCAACAAAACTGTAACTTACAGATTTATAACGATTTTTTTAAATCGTATAAATTTTATACCATAAAATAAATCATTTAAAATCAATATGTTACATTCCAGCCGTTGATTGGTAAGGCTTTTTAAGCACTATTCGGTCACAACACTAAACAGTGTGCATAACAAATCAACTGAATTTACTTACATTCCGCATATTGCAAGTGTTTTTCATCAAAATTTATAATTTTTTACAATTTGTAACAAACCCAATACAGTGCTCAATCTTTCATATGCACCAACTGCATTTGATGCCATATATAACAACCTGTACCTCGCATTAAGATAACTATATTAAACATCATTAATTCTCATAGCATAAAATTAATGCAATATTTCAACAATTATTGTAATATCAAAGTTATGGATAAAATTACAGCAACTACTGCTTTTGAATCTCTGTCATCAGGGGTGCGTCTGGATGTGTTCAGGCTTTTAGTAAAACAAGGCCTAGAGGGTATGGTAGCTGGCGAAATAGCCTCTACGCTTGCAATACCGCCAACCAATCTTTCTTTTCATCTAAAAGCCATGACCAATGCCCGCATGCTTACCGTTGAGCAAGAAGGTCGGTTTCAGCGCTATCGTGCCAACTTACCACTCATGCTGGATTTAATCGCCTACCTTACAGAAGAATGCTGCGCGGGCAGACCTGAAGATTGTGCGACCCTACGTGCTGAATCTGCCTGCTCAGTGGCTGCAGCTAAAACGCAGAATTAACTTCAGGAGAAAAATAAAGTGAACGTATTGTTTTTATGCACCGGCAACTCGTGCCGCTCCATACTGGCAGAAGCCACATTTAACCACTTGGCCCCAGCTGGCTGGCATGCCATGAGTGCGGGCAGCAAACCTACTGGGCAGGTACATCCCAGGTCGCTGGCACTGCTGGCTCGCGAAGGCATTTCAACCGCGGGGTATTACAGCAAATCATGGGATAAGCTGCCAACCACACCTGATATCGTTATTTCAGTATGCGGCAATGCCGCCAATGAAACGTGCCCGGTTTATTTAGGCCCGGTACTGAGAAGCCATTGGGGTGTTGAAGACCCGGCGCACGTCACAGGTACGGATGAAGTAATTGATGCTGCCTTTATGCAAGCCTATAGCATACTGCGCGCTCGAATCGAAGCTTTTTTTGCACTGCCTTTGGCGCAGCTGCAACATGACCAACCGGCCTTAAAAGCCGCGATGGATAAAATTGCCATCGAAATTGTTTAAAGGAGAATTAACATGAAATTCATACAGATATTTGACCCTGCCATGTGTTGTGACAGTGGCGTATGCGGCACTGATGTTGACCAGCAACTTGTGACATTTTCAGCAGATCTGGATTGGGCGAAACAACAAGGTGCGCAAGTACAGCGCTTTAACTTGGCGCAGCAGCCGATGGAATTTGCCAATAACCAAGTGGTACGCGGATTTCTGGAACGTTCAGGCGCAGAAGCATTGCCGTTAATCTTAGGAACGGAGAAGTAGCATTGGCCGGACGTTACCCAAACCGCACTGAACTGACACGCTGGGCAGGTATTCATCATGCAGATATTGAAATTGCTCCGGTAACCAGCTGCTGTTCTGGCGGCAAATGCTGCTAATCAGTTACTGACCATTAACTCACTTTAATCATTAATCATAAGGTAAGCCGATGAAATTTCTAAACCAGCCGCCGCGCTTTCTGTTCTTTACCGGCAAAGGCGGCGTAGGTAAAACTTCCATTGCCTGTGCCACAGCAATCCAACTTGCAGAAGCTGGCAATCGCGTTTTGCTGGTGAGTACGGACCCCGCCTCTAATGTCGGGCAAGTATTTGGCATTACCATCGGTAACAATATTACGGCTGTTCCAGCAGTAGCAAACTTGTCTGCGCTAGAAATTGACCCGCAAGCAGCAGCGCAAGGTTATCGTGATCGGATTGTTAATCCGGTGCGCGGCATACTGCCAGATGATGTCGTTAAAGGTATTGAGGAACAACTGTCAGGCGCCTGCACCACTGAGATTGCGGCTTTTGATGAATTTACCGCATTACTGGTCGACTCACCAATCACCGACAATTACGATAACATCATTTTTGATACCGCACCTACCGGACATACGATTCGTTTGTTGCAACTACCTGGCGCATGGAGTGGCTTTTTGGAACAAGGTAAAGGCGATGCCTCATGCCTCGGCCCACTGGCCGGTCTGGAGAAACAGCGTGAGCAATACAAAGCAGCGGTTGATGCACTTGCCGATGCGAATCGTACACGTTTGATTCTGGTTGCTCGTGCCCAGCAATCTACCTTACGCGAGGTTGCGCGCACCCATGAAGAACTCGCCGGCATTGGATTGAAACAGCAGCATCTGGTGATTAATGGCATTCTGCCGAAAGTAGAGGCAGAAAATGATTTGCTAGCCGCTGCGATCTATCAACGTGAACAGACTGCGCTTGATTTAATTCCTGATGTTTTAAAATCACTGCCGCAAGATCAGGTTTCACTGAAAGCTTTCGATCTGGTTGGTTTAGGGGCTTTGCGTCAACTGCTTACAGACACCCCATATCAGGTAAGCAGTAACAATAGTTTACTATTTGAAGTGGATAAACCCAGCTTGTCCAGTCTGGTAGATAGCATAGCTACAGATGGCCATGGTTTAGTGATGACCATGGGCAAAGGCGGTGTTGGCAAAACCACGGTGGCGGCGGCAGTTGCTGTAGAGTTGGCTCGCCGCGGGCTAGCGGTGCATCTGACCACATCAGACCCGGCAGCACATTTATCCGATACTTTAAATGGTGCGCCGGACAATTTAACCGTGAGCCGTATAGACCCGCATGAGGAAACTGAGCGCTATCGTAATCACGTTCTGGAAACTAAAGGGGCAAAGCTGGATGCACAAGGTCGCGCGCTGCTAGAAGAAGACCTGCGCTCACCCTGCACTGAGGAAATCGCAGTATTTCAGGCGTTCTCACGCATTATTCGTGAAGCTGGTAAAAAGTTTGTGGTCATGGATACCGCGCCTACCGGTCATACCCTGCTATTGCTGGATGCCACCGGAGCTTACCACCGTGAAGTAGCGCGCCAAATGGATAAAGCACATCTGCACTTCACCACGCCAATGATGCAGCTACAAGACCCAAAACAAACCAAAATACTCATCGTGACGCTGGCAGAGAAAACACCGGTGCTCGAAGCCGCCAACCTGCAAGCAGACTTACGCCGTGCCGGCATAGAGCCGTGGGCTTGGGTGATTAACAACAGCGTTGCTGCAACCACCACCAATTCATCGTTACTGCATCAAAGAGCACTCAACGAGTTGGCTGAGATTAACACGATTGCTACAGAACACTCAAAACGCTATGCCGTGGTGCCAATGGCTAAAGATGAACCAGTTGGCATCTCTCGATTATTGCAACTGGCTGCTGGCTAATGACTGCATGATCTTAATTAAATAATTGTACCAATAGCACAATATGAACTCTGAAAAAGCCATTCCCTCCATGAGTATTTTTGAACGCTACCTGACACTCTGGGTAGGACTATGCATCATTTTCGGGATAACACTCGGCCAGTTTTTTCCCGGTCTGTTTCAAGCCATCGGTAAGATGGAAATTGCCCAGGTCAATCTGCCTGTAGGGCTGTTAATCTGGATCATGATTATCCCGATGCTGGTGAAGGTAGATTTTGGCGCATTGCACGAAGTAAGAATGCACATCAAGGGCATAGGCGTCACGCTGTTCGTTAACTGGCTGGTTAAGCCATTCACCATGGCCTTTCTGGGCTGGCTGTTTATTCGCAATTTGTTTGCGCCTATGTTGCCCCCAGACCAGATTGACAGCTATATTGCCGGATTAATATTACTTGCTGCAGCCCCATGCACGGCAATGGTTTTTGTGTGGAGCAGGCTCACCAATGGCGACCCATTGTTTACGCTGTCACAGGTGGCATTGAATGACACTATTATGATTTTTGCGTTTGCCCCCATTGTGGCATTGCTGCTTGGCATTTCTGCAATTACCGTGCCTTGGGCAACGCTGTTCACATCTGTCGTGCTCTATATTTTGATTCCAGTGTTGATTGCGCAGCTTTGGCGCAAGGTTTTGCTTAGTAAAGGCCAGCAGGCTTTTGAAGCAGCGATGCAAAAAATAGGCCCTTGGTCAATCTGTGCACTACTGCTAACACTCGTGCTGCTGTTTGCTTTTCAGGGTGAGGCTATTTTAAAACAGCCTTTAGTCATCGCCTTGCTGGCAGTGCCTATCTTGATTCAAGTATTTTTTAATTCTGCACTCGCCTACTGGCTAAATAAAAAAGTCGGCGAAAAACACAACATAGCCTGCCCTTCAGCGCTTATCGGCGCCAGTAATTTCTTTGAGCTGGCTGTAGCTGCGGCAATTAGCCTGTTTGGCTTTCATTCAGGAGCAGCGCTGGCAACTGTAGTTGGCGTTTTAATTGAAGTGCCGGTGATGTTGCTAGTTGTGCGCGTAGTCAATCAAAGTCGTGGTTGGTACGAAAATAAATAATCTTTCAAGTACACCGCATTGCACTTGCATGCGTTATAGCTAGCAGAAGGCAAATTGCTAAGCATCATTAGATGAACTTAGGCTTCTATTCTTGAATCATAGCCATATAGTTTATGTAGTTGCGTTATTGATTTAACTGAACGTTATTAACCAAAGGACACAATATGAAAACATTACAAATTCTGGCGATTTCTTCATTACTATTGGGCTTGTCACAAACTGCAAATGCAGACCACCACGAGATGAATCACGATCATGCTGGCAAACATGCCCACAGCTGGCTGGATGCTGACGCAAATAAAGATGGTGTTGTAAGTAAAGATGAGTTCATGGCAAAACATCAACAGCGTGCTGAGAAAAAGTTTGCAAAAATGGATACCAATAAAGATGGCAAAATAGATGAGGCTGAACGCAAAGCTATGCATGACAAATGCGATCGTCATGCTAAATAATTAAATTATTGGTTTAAATTCAAACCATTCATGCTTTTCGCAAGCAAGGGGGTGGCTACATGAATCTATGTAGCTACCCTTTTTCATTTCTGCTCAGCAAGCATTTCCCGCTTGGCGCTTTGTCCGCTAAAAATTAATTTATGAACTCTGGCGCTATTGTTTAAGTCTACACACAGACTTTAAATTTTAACTTTTAACCCACTTATTATTAACCAAGCAATATTGCTTGATAAGGGCCATGTCATGCGTCTTGTTTTAGCCTCGATTACTACTTTTCTTTTATCTGTTAGTGCCTTTGCAGCGCAGGCAACATGCCTGGATAATAATACGTTGCAGAAGCTTAAGAATAATGAAGTTGAATATATGCTCGGTAGAATTCCGCCTGCTTTTTCTGACGCTGTTGCAGACAAAAAAATTGAATTTAAAATGCAAGTTGCTGAAGCCGATACCTGTCAGGTTAGCTTCGAGGTCACGCTGCCGGAAAGTGACGTAAAGGAAGCTAATTTACTGCTGGCGGCTGATCCGGCCAAAAAAATCATACTATTTTCACAGGGTTATATACTGCCTGAAACCACAACTTTGAATGCAGCATTTACTGTTGACCCAGTATCATTACAAGCCGGCCATGCAGACATCCTGCAATCCGGAGAACTTGGAAAATTACGCGCCAGTATTGAGATGATGTACGCAATGCTGACTCAGCAACGTGCGAATATTGATGAAAAAATGCAGAACACGCAGCCTTGGAGCACCGAATTTCGTCAGCAGCAGCAAACAAAATGTACTCAACAGTTTGCATCAACACCGCAACTGGGAGCTGGCTGTGAGTGCCAGATCAACAAAACAGCAGCAATCGCCAGTGAACGGCAGATGCGCTATGTGGAATATGTAGATTCCAATCCGTACGCGCAGGCTACCGGCGCAAGTAAAAACTTTGCTGCAGTAAAAAGTCAGATACAGTTAGACTGCGGTTTGAAAAAATCAGGTAGTTAACTTTCTACCAACATCGCTTTGAATGGCGCACGCTCCTCTAGCTCATTGGTATAAGCGTCAACGCCTTCTGATTCTCTGTGCACGAAATCTTCAATCGCCCGCGCGAATTGAGGATGTGCGATTTTATGATAGGAGCAGGTTGACCTCGGCTTAAAACCGCGCGCAAGTTTGTGCTCGCCCTGCGCACCACCTTCAAAATATTGAATTTTTTCAGCAATGCAAAACTCCTGCGCCTGGTAATAGCAAAGCTCAAAGTGCAGATTAGGCACATACTTTACTGCGCCCCAATAACGCCCATAGAGTGTTGTTTGATGATATAAATTCAATGCCGCAGCAACAGGTTCGTTGTCAGCATAAGCCAATATCAGCAAAATATTCTGCGGCATGGTTCTTCCAATCTGCTGAAAGAAATCTGGCGTTAAATATGGTGATGATCGGTGCTCAAAATAGGTATTTTCATAACACCTGTAAAAAAAATCCCACTGCTCAGATGTGATGTCAGCGCCTTTAATCGGCTTGCACACGACACCTGACGCTACAATTTTCTTACGTTCCTGACGTATTTTTTTGCGCTTGTCGTGGCTTAAAATATTTAAAAATGCATCAAAATTATCAAAGTTTTCATTCTGCCAGCGGAATTGCACGCCATTGCGCTTCAGCCAGCCAGCGCGACTGAAAGCATCTGCCGAGTCTTTATCCGGGAATAGCACGTGCGCGGAAGATAGCTGTTGCTTACCCATCATCTGCAGTAACGCTTTAATCATCAAATCCTGGACTTCTGACTTATTAGTCAGCAAGCGCTGGCTGGTAATCGGCGTGAATGGGATTGCAGATAACAACTTAGGGTAATAATGCAAGCCATTGCGGGCATAAGCGTCTGCCCACGCCCAATCAAACACATACTCGCCGTATGAGTGATTTTTGAGATATAGCGGCATCACACCAACTAGCTGCTTATCATCAACACTAAATGATTAGGTTGCCAGCCAGTACCATCACCAACCGAACCGGATGTTTCAAGTGCCGCCAGAAAAGCATGGCTTAGCAATGGCATATCACCGGCAAGCGCATCCCAGTCAACTGAATTAACATCGGTGATGCTATCTGTAATTTGCAGTGTTAAATGCATCGGTACCTTAGGCGCGTGATAGAGAACATCCTTAAGAGTCTTAATCGACAATTAAGTTTATGCTGAACAAGCATCATGATGCAGGATGTGCAAAACTGTGGAAATGAATAGATCTGGCAGGTCTATTCTAATTGAACTTGATTTGAAGGTATTACTTTTAGAGTGATTTCTTTTTGGAGCTGTTGTTAGCTTGCTTGCCTTTGGGCTTAGTAGTTGCTGACGCTCCGGCCTCAGCTTCCAGTAATTTTTGTTGCCTCTGCTGCTCAAGTGCCAGGTCCGCAGCCTTCCTGCGCTCCAGTATGCGCGCTTGTGCTTCAACTAATTCGCCAAGGGAAATCAGATTATCCTGATTAGTATCCACTGTATTGAAGTGGCGCGCAATTTGCGGCAGCTTGTCGGTCGCCTCTTGCCTGTCTAGCGTACTATCGCCGTCAGTATCCGCTTCAAAAAAGCGTGTTTCGATGCTTTCTTGCATGGCACGGCGCCGTTCTTCAATCTGGTCATGACTAGGATCTACTGAACGTGAATATTCGTCCAAGGCTTTTCTAAGTTTTTCTCTATGTTCCGGACTGAAATTGAGATTAAGCGTTTGCTGCAAACCCTCGTTTTTAACATTTTCTTCAAGTTGCTGGTCTTCATCTACAATACGCTTGGATTTGTCAGCAAGCGGAACCAGGTTGCTTCTGCCACCAGCTGTTACGCTGAACGACAGTCCAAGACCTAAGCACATAGCTAGACATACGACTTTAGATATAGACATATTGTTTTGCAAAATTAAATTCAAAGAATCAACTTTCCAATGTTAACCATCTCAGTTTTTGAGTACCGTAATCATGAATGACGATTGTAAATTGAATGTTTCATTTACTCGCCAAATTGTAAGCAATTGTAATAAAATCGATTTATTTACTTCACCAGAATAACTAGCCAGTTTAATAACAAAACTTTAATATTCACTCCAATTGGCTTACACTTCGTTTACTGCAGAATTTAAGGGTTATGACTTAATAATTGCAAAAAAATTCTATTAAAAGTTAGGGTTCCAATAATTATGACAGACCAGAACAAAAGAATCTTGGTAGTAGATGATGACGTGCGCTTGCGCGAGCTTTTGCAACGCTATTTAACTGAGCAAGGTTTCACGGTAAAAGTTGCGAACGATGCAAAAGAAATGGACGCAACTTTAGCTAACGAGTCTATTGATTTAGTCGTTTTAGACCTGATGCTGCCGGGTGAAGATGGCCTGTCTATCTGCCGCAGAATACGTGGCAGCGGTACCATGCTGCCGATTGTGATGCTAACCGCGCGCGGCGATGAAGTTGATAGAATCATCGGTCTGGAAATGGGGGCAGATGACTACCTACCTAAACCTTTTAATCCGAGGGAATTGTTGGCAAGGATTAATGCAGTGCTGCGCAGACACGAGCGTGTAGTGCCAAGCGCACCCGCCAGCAATACCGAGAATGTCACCATTGGTGATTTTGTATTTAACGCATCCACACGCACGTTAACGCATAATGGTAACAGTATCGCCATTACCAGCGGGGAGTTTGCGCTACTTAAAGTGTTTGTTGATCACCCGCGCCAGCCACTTTCCAGAGACAGACTGATGCAACTCGCTCGCGGACGTGAGCTGGATGTATTTGACCGTAGCATAGATGTGCAGGTATCGCGCCTGAAGCTCATCGAACCTGATCCGACACATCCACGCTATTTACAGACCATGTGGGGCTTTGGTTATGTGTTCATACCGGATGGTGAAGTAGATTAAAGGCTAACACTGACATTCAATTTTTGATATTGAATGTTGCATACTATGTAACCAACACGTGTAATCAAATTAATAACCAACGTTTTTTCAGGTTGATCATTGCGACTTTTACCCAAAACCCTGCTTGCCAGAATCATGCTGCTTATCGCCGTTTTACTGGCGATAGGTCAATTCGCCTCCCTAAAAATATTTGAATATTTTGAGCGCGAACCACGTGCCGAAGCTACAGCATTGCAGGCAGTGACTGTCGTCAACTACACGCGCGCCTCACTCATTGCTTCGCAGGAGAACCTGCGACTGGCATTATTATCAGAACTCACTGGCAAAGAAGGTGTGCGTATTTATTACGCAGACTTCATGGAAGAAATCGAGCCGTTGCCAGATGACCCGTTCATTTTAATGGTGGCAGAAAAAATACGAGAGCGCCTAGGTGTAGAGACTATCATTACTGTCAAACATTATGGTATTGAGGGGCTCTGGGTAAGCTTTGGTATTGGTCAGGATGACTTCTGGGTAGTGATTCCCCGCATCCATGTAGAACGCCCCTTCCCTTGGCAATGGCTAGGCTGGGGGGCTCTGGTGCTGGCGCTTTCACTTGCAGGCGGTTATTTACTTGCGGCACGTATTAACAGACCGCTGAATTTGCTTGTAAAAGCAGCGAATAGGCTACGTAACGGCGAGCAACCGGAAAAATTGCCTGAAGACAGCGTGACAGAACTACGGGAAGTAAGCAGCACATTTAACAAAATGGCTGACTCCTTAGCTGAACTGGATGCCGAGAGAACACTGATTCTAGCAGGAGTTTCACATGATATCCGCACGCCTCTAGCGCGCTTGCGTCTAGCCGTAGAAATGCTGCCGGATCAGGACTGCGGCTACCTTAAGCATGGAATGGTTGAAGATATTGCCGATATGGATAACATCATCAATCAGTTTCTGGACTTTGTGCGTGGTGCAGAAGGTGAACACATTCAAATGATAGATATCAACACCCTGCTGCAAGCGCTGCATGACCGCCAAGCAAGAGCAGGGCGTGATTTAGTGATTCAGTTAGCACCTACCTACTCGGTTCCTATCAAACCGCTGGCAATGCAGCGCCTGCTGGATAATCTGGTAGGCAACGCTTACGCCTACGGTGGCGGACAGGTCCGCGTTGCCAGCAGAATCGAAGCTGATAATATTGTGATCAGCGTATTCGACAACGGCCCCGGCATACCGGAAACACACCTTAAAAAGATTTTGCGTCCTTTTGAACGCCTTGATAAAGCGCGCAGCAATGTCGGCGGAAGTGGGCTAGGTCTGGCAATTGCCGAACGCATCGCAAAATTACATCAGGGTACGCTAGAACTGATTAATCGGCCCGAAGGCGGTTTGGAAGCAAGATTAAGTATCCCAATTAAAAATTCCTGACTTCTTGTAAGCCAGAAATAAAAAACGCAAAGCACAATATTCAGTCTTTACAATCCCGCTTACTGATGTCTGCTATGTACAAGCTGGCGTTCACTATATTTAGAGTGGCATAAATCCATACCACTCAGTGTAAAGTAAGATTTGTAGCATCACGCACCTGCACCCGGCTCAAACCAGTTCAGTTTTTCACGCAAGTGAACAACCTCGCCAATAATCGTCAAACATGGTGCTTTAATGTTGGCTTCTGCCACTTTCTCAGCTAAATCATGCAAGGTTGCAGTGACCACTTTCTGCCTCTGTGTAGTCCCCTGCTGCACCACAGCCGCTGGCATATCAGGCGATACTCCATGTTCAATCAGTTTTTCACAGATCTGCGCCAAACCAACCAAACCCATGTAAATCACTACGGTCTGTTTTGGACGCGCCATTGACGCCCAGTCCAGATCCAGAGTGCCATCTTTGAGGTGCCCGGTAATGAACAGACAGGCTTGTGAGTAGTCACGATGCGTTAAAGGAATACCCGCGTAGCTGGAAACGCCGTTCGCCGCGGTAATGCCGGGCACAACCTGGAACGGAACCCCATGCTGCATCAGTGTTTCAATCTCCTCACCGCCACGGCCGAAAATGAACGGGTCACCGCCTTTCAGACGCAGTACGCGCTTACCCTGCAACGCCAATCTGGCGAGTAATTCATTGATTTCTTCCTGCGGCATGGTGTGCTGGTCACGCGCTTTGCCAACATAGATCAGTTCAGCATCACGTCGCACCAGTTCCATGACCTCGGTGCTAACGAGCTTGTCATACACACAAACATCGCACTGCTGCATCAGGCGCAAGGCACGGAATGTAAGCAAATCCGGGTCGCCCGGGCCGCCACCGACCAGAAACACTTCACCTTTACTCGCAGACTTGTCTTTGTTATCAATTAAATCCTGCAATAAATCACGCGCTGCCTGCTCTTGTCCTGCCAGCACACGCTCAACTACAGGTCCCTGAAATGCATCTTCCCAAAAACGGCGGCGCTCCTGCGTCGTCGCGAACTTCGCTTTTACTTTATCGCGAAACTCACCGGCAATCCCGGCAATACGCCCATACCCGGCCGGCAGCATGGTCTCGATCTTGGTACGAATGTAGCGCGCCAGCACCGGCGCATTACCCTCACTCGACACGGCAATCACAATCGGGCTGCGATCAATAATGGAGCCCATGGTAAAAGTACACAAATCCGGCGCATCCACTACATTGACTGGAATATTCAAGGCTTTGGCATCGCGAGAAACGGCCTCGTTCACGGCCTCGTCATCTGTAGCGGCAACCACCATACAGGCACCTTCAAGCTGAGCTGCAACATACGATGCATGTATAAATTTAATGCGGCCGGCATCTGCAAGCGCCTGCAGCTCATGACAGATTTCTGGCGAAACCAAGGTAATGGCAGCATTGGCTTTAAGTAACATGCTGACCTTGCGCGTTGCCACATCACCACCGCCGATCACGATGCATAAGCGATTGGTAATATTGAAAAAAATGGGTAATGCCTGCATATATATAGCAACTCGAATAAATGTTTAGCTTATTTTACCTTGCATGCAACAACTTTGCGTGAGGCGTTTGCCCAAATGCGCTAAAATTACGTTTTGCATGTTGGTTAAGACTTTGAACACTCCCAAGAAATCCGCTCCTAAAAAAGTATTCATCAAAACATTTGGCTGCCAGATGAATGAGTACGATTCATCGCGTATGGCCGACATGTTGTCATCTTCGGATGGCATGGTAGAAACCCTTACGCCGGAAGATGCCGATGTGATTCTGCTCAACACCTGCTCAGTGCGTGAAAAAGCAGAAGATAAAGTCTACAGCCATCTCGGACGCTTTATTCCACTCAAGGAAAAAAACCCGAACCTGGTCATCGGCGTAGGCGGTTGCGTGGCTTCGCAGGAAGGTGACAACATTATTAAACGCGCACCTTATGTGGATATTGTATTCGGCCCGCAGACACTGCATCGCCTGCCGGACATGATTAAAAATAGTCAGTCCAGCGGTAAATCTCAGGTTGATATCAGCTTCCCTGAAATTGAAAAGTTCGATCATCTGCCGCCACCGCGTGTAGAAGGTGCATCCGCATTTTTAAGCATCATGGAAGGCTGCAGCAAATATTGCAGCTTCTGCGTAGTGCCCTACACGCGTGGCGAAGAAGTATCGCGTCCTTTTGCTGACATTTTGACTGAGGCCGTACAACTGGCTGAACAGGGCATTAAGGAAATCACGCTGCTTGGCCAGAATGTGAACGCTTACCGTACTGAATACGAAGGTGTTGACGCGGATTTAGCGATGCTGATTGAAACCATTGCCGAAATCCCGCAAATCGAGCGTATCCGCTTTACTACCAGCCATCCTAACGAAATGAATGAGCGCCTGATTGCCTGCTTTGCCAGCGTTCCGAAACTGGCAGCGCAATTACACCTACCAGTGCAGGCAGGCAGCGACCGCATACTGATGGCCATGAAGCGCAACTACACCGCACTGCAATATAAATCCATCATTCGTAAACTACGTGCGGCGAACCCTGCCCTCACATTTACTTCAGACTTTATTGTCGGCTTCCCCGGTGAAACCGAAGCAGATTTTGAAGCCACAGTAAAACTGATGGCCGATGTGGGTTTTGACGCAAGCTTCAGTTTTTTATACAGCCCGCGTCCAGGCACACCAGCCTCATTCCTTAATGACGAAACGCCGGATCAAGTAAAACTTGAACGCCTGAGCAAATTACAGGCAATTAACGAAGCACAGGCCAAAGCGATTTCAGAAGCGATGCTAGGCACTGTACAGCGCGTGCTGATTGAAGGCCCATCGTGGAAAGACAACACGCTACTGGCCGGCAAAACTGATAATGGCCGTGTGGTAGATATTACAGGCGATGTCAGCCTGAAACATCAGTTTGTGAATGTACGTATCACTGATGTGAGCAATCCGCGACGCTTAGCTGGTGCAATAGTTTCTGGCGAAATAATTTAAGGTACCTATGATGGAATTTACACTACAGCCCGAAGACAACGCCCGCCTTGCCAACCTGTGCGGCGCGCTGGATGAAAACATCAAACAAATTGAAACCGCGCTGGAGGTCAACATTAACCGCCGCGGTGGTACGTTTAACATCAGCGGCAAGCTCGACAATACTCGCCTTGCGGCGCAGCTGATTGAAAACTTTTACATCCGCGCCAAAAAACCGATTGAACTGGAAGATATTCAACTCGGCCTGGTAGAAATCGACAAACTGAGACCTGAGGATGTGGCCTCTAGCGCCATGCCTGTACTCATGACGCGGCGTGGCGACCTGCATGGCCGCACGCCTCGCCAAGTGGCTTATTTACAACAGATTCAGGATCATGACATCACTTTTGGCATTGGCCCGGCCGGTACCGGTAAAACTTATCTTGCGGTTGCCAGTGCAGTAGATGCGATGACACGCGATCGCGTTAAACGTATCGTGCTCGTACGTCCAGCGGTTGAAGCCGGTGAGCGCTTAGGGTTTTTACCCGGTGATTTAAACCAGAAGGTAGACCCATATCTGCGCCCCTTGTATGATGCGTTATACGATCTGGCTGGTTACGATACCGTCAATAAAATGTTCGAGCGCGGCGCAATTGAGGTTGCACCATTAGCCTACATGCGCGGCCGTACTTTGAACCAGAGCTTTATTATTCTGGATGAGGCACAGAACACTACGCCCGAACAGATGAAGATGTTTTTAACACGTATCGGCTTTGGCACCAAAGCTGTGATTACTGGTGATGTGACGCAGATCGACTTGCAGCGCCACCAGAAAAGCGGCCTCGTAGAAGCACAAAAAGTGTTAAAAGATATCAAAGGCATTGCCATGACGCACTTTTTGTCAGGCGATGTTGTGCGTCACCCATTGGTACAGAAGATTGTGAATGCTTATGAAAATTATGAGCAAAATCACAGGGATTAAAAATAAACTTTTTATATAGGGCAGAAAAATGTCACCTGATAGATTTAGATTCACCAAGTTAATGCAACGTATTCTAGGTGTTGTTGAGCAATCCGTACTCATCATTATCGGCTTGGCGACGGTGTTTGCTGTGTTTCAAGCTGTTGGACACATATGGCAGGCGCGTACGATTACCGTCGGTGACATTCTGCTGCTGTTCCTGTATCTGGAAGTGATGACCATGCTCAATCACTACCTGAGCGCAGGCACACTGCCGGTCAGGTATCCACTGTATATCGGCATTATTGCTTTGGCACGCTTTCTGGTACTGGATATCAAAGAACTGGATGCGATGACGATGTTTGCCCTGTCAGGCTCAATCCTGCTCATTTCCATATCGATTCTGATCGTGCGTTACGGGCATGTGCGTTTCCCCTACACCGATGGCACCGACCTGCAATCCAAAATAGATAAGTAAGCATCATGCCTAAACTGCACGCCAGCATTCAATTCGCGAGCGACGCTAACAACCTGCCTACGCCCGCCCAGTTCCGCAAATGGGCAAAGGCAGCACTACGCGTCGATACTGAAGTGACTATCCGCATCGTAGATGAAACAGAAGGACGCGCGCTCAACCGTGATTATCGTAATAAGGATTACGCGACCAACGTGCTGACATTCCCGCTCACAGAGGAACCGCACCTGATGGGCGACATCATCATCTGTGCGCCGGTAGTAGCAAAAGAAGCACAAGAGCAGCATAAAGACTTGCTCGCACATTATGCACATTTAACCGTGCATGGCATTCTGCACCTGCACGGCTACGACCACGAAACCGATGCACAAGCTGAGCTTATGGAAGGGCTGGAGACTGCAATTGTCACAAAATTAGGGTATGCTTCGCCTTATCTCATTACAGAGGGTGCCTAAATGGCCGCCGACTCGGAAAAACCTGGTTTATTAGAACGTTTAAGTCATTTCTTACTTCGCGAACCTGAAGATCGCGAACAGCTTGTAGAACTGCTGCACAGCGCCTACGAAAACAACCTGATGGATGCAGACTCACTCGCCATGATTGAAGGCGTATTACAAGTGAGTGAAATGCAGGTGCGCGACATCATGATTCCGCGCTCACAGATGGATGTTATCGACATTACCGACCCGCCTGAAGTATTCATCCCGCACGTGATTGAAACGGCACACTCGCGCTTCCCTGTCATTGAAGACAACAAAAACGATGTCATCGGTATTTTACTGGCTAAAGATTTGCTGCGTTACTATGCAGGCGAAGAGTTTGAAGTACGGGACATGCTGCGCCCAGCAGTGTTCATTCCTGAAGCGAAACGCCTGAATGTGTTGCTGAAAGAGTTTCGCAGCAACCGCAACCATATTGCGATTGTAGTAGATGAATACGGCGGCGTAGCTGGCATGGTGACAATTGAAGATGTGCTGGAACAGATTGTCGGCGATATCGAAGACGAATACGACTACGATGAAGATGAAGACAACATCATTCAAAATGCTGATGGTCAGTATCGCGTTAAAGCGCTCACTGAAATTGCCGATTTTAACGAAATTATCGGCACCAAGCTTAGTGACGAAGAGTTCTCAACGATAGGTGGACTGGTTGTTAGTCAATTTGGGCATTTGCCGAAACGTAATGATGAAATTGCGTTTAACGGTTTGCACGTAAAAATCCTGCGTGCCGATAGCCGCCGCCTGCACAGCATGCTAGTAGAAGTATTACCGCAAGCGATTGAAGAGAATAAGGAATAACGCACACACCCAGGCTCCGATAGCGCAGATTCAGCATGTGAAAAAAGTTGGAACTAAATTGTTATCCATATGTTCATAGAAAGTAATAAATTCAAATATTTATGTCTTTCAATAAACCGTATTGGAGCCTGTAATGAAATATATAGTCTATTTTTATCTAGCAATTTTGCAAGCATGTTTCATACAGGCTGCGGTTGCAGAAGAATCACCAAGTAACAACAACGAAATTCCAACGCTTGAGCAGGATTTTGTGAACTCAATTAACAAGTTCACAAAAGCGCAGATCATCGCGCAGTTCGGCGAACCGGCAAAGGCAGATGATGTAAAAATCAAAACCACCGGAAAAATCGTGGCTTCGATCTGGCAATATCATTTTATTAATACCGCAGCGGATGGTACTTATTACGAGACCACCGAACTCGACTTTATTGATGACAAAGTAGTGATGGTCGCGTTCATGAATCATAACGGCGATGAAGGACCAGAGAACGCCCAGCAATATCAGGTTCCGGGGAAGTAAACAGTCTTGCGCAACATCAATTATCAATAAAAAAGGGCCTTCTGGCCCTTTTTTATTGATAATGATAGATTATTTTTTCAATGCATCACGAATTTCACGCAGTAACAGAATATCTTCAGCTGTTGGCGCAGGCGGCGGTGCCGGCTCCGCTTTTTTCAAGCGGTTCATCTGTTTAACCAGCATAAAAATCACAAACGCCAGAATAATAAAATTAATCAAGATAGTTAAAAAATTACCATAAGCCAACATAGGTATGCCTGCTGCTTTCAAAGCTGCATAAGTGCCGGCATTACCCTCAGGAATCGGCGCCATCGCTACAAACATATTGGTAAAATCAACATTACCGATGACTTTGCCGATTAGCGGCATAATAATGTCGCCCACCAGTGAATCAACTATCTTGCCGAATGCTGCGCCAATAATGACACCTACTGCCAAATCCATCACATTGCCTCTTAAGGCAAAGGCTTTAAATTCAGATGCAATACTCATAAAAATCCTTTTTAAAATTGGTTATCAGGTCATTCCCTACAACGGCTTAAATATTGAAGTTATAGCCAGGTTATGTCAATCAAATAATCAATACTGCGTTGGCTAAGAAATAAGAAACAAGCTGTCATTTTTTGTTATCAACACCCATATCAAGCTACAATTCGTGCCATGCCATTATTCACAAAAAATCAATTCATTAAAACGCTTTTACTGCCAGCATTAGGCGCCCTCAGCGTACTCGGTTTCGCTCCGTTTTATTTTTATCCTGTCAGTATCGTCTCGCTCGTTGGTTTAATTTATGTCTGGCGCTCATGCGAGACTGCTAAACAGGCAGCTTATGTCGGCTTTATGTATGGCTTGGGATTATTTGGTGTCGGCTTTTACTGGATCTATATCAGCCTGCACACTTATGGCAGCATGCCTGCCATCATGGCTGGCATATGCACATTCCTGTTGGCCGCATTTATGTCTCTATTTCCGGCTGCCACTGGCGCGCTAAGTAAACGCATTTCAGTTAATCAAAAACACCTGTTTCTGATTGCAGTACCTATATTCTGGGCACTAGCTGACTGGGTTAGAAGCTGGATCTTCACCGGTTTCCCCTGGCTTACCATCGGTTATAGCCAACTGCCGCAAAGCCCGCTGGCAGGCTATATACCGTTAATCGGCGTTTATGGTGTTTCATTGATCACTGTGCTGGTTGCCAGTCTAATGAGTAGCTTGTTTATCAAGGGTCTGCCCGCTTCTTGCAAACGCGGAGCATTGACTGCCCTGCTGGCGATCATCATCACTGGCGGACTATTGAAGCTGGTTGAATGGACAACACCAGACAACTCGCCAGTCAGCGTCAGTCTGTTGCAGGGTAATATAGACCAAGCTATCAAATGGGCACCGGAAATAGCCGAGCACACCTTAAACCAATACCTTGTTATGGCTGAACAAAGCACATCAAAACTGATCATCATGCCAGAGACCGCGATGCCGGTTTTATCCAGCAATATGCCGCCAGAAATGATCACGCGCATGAAGCAGCATGCAATCAAAAATAAAGGCGACATTCTGGTCGGCATGGTTGAACGCGAGAACGGTGAATATTTCAACAGCGTATTAAGTTTCGGCACGGCTGAAACCGCGGTTTACCGCAAATCACACTTAGTGCCTTTCGGTGAATTTATTCCATTCAAAATGGTATTTGGCTGGATTTACCGCGACTTGCTCAATATGCCGTTAAGCGACTTGTCCCGCGGCAGCATTCATCAGCAGCCGATGCGAGTTGCCGGAGAAAAAGTGGCCGTCAACATCTGCTACGAAGATGTATTCGGCGAAGAAATCATTCGCCAGTTACCGGCAGCAACACTTTTGGTTAATGTGAGTAATGATGCATGGTATGGCGAATCCTACGCGGCAGAGCAGCATATGCAGTTTTCCCAGGCACGCGCATTGGAAACCGGCCGCATGATGCTGCGTGCCACCAACACCGGAGCGACGGCCATTATTGACCACAAAGGCTATGTTATCGCCCATGCACCGCACTTTGTACAGACTACACTGGATGGCACAGCACAAGGCTACACCGGCACCACGCCCTATGTAGGCTGGGGCAATTGGCCATTTGTGCTATTCAGCTTCATCACCATTATTCTGCTATGGCGACGTAACGCCATGGTCAACAAGTAGTTTCGCCAATAATAATGTTGATCAGTAAAGCCTATTGCTAGACCGCAAAACAAAGTAAAATTGCATTTTTTGCCAACACCAACCAACAAATCATGGCTTTAACATTTCAAGAGATTATTCTCACCCTGCAAAGATACTGGAGCGACAAAGGCTGCGCCTTGCTGCAATCGTACGATATGGAAGTCGGCGCAGGCACCTCACATACTGCTACGTTTTTGCGTTCATTAGGCCCAGAGCCATGGAAAGCAGCCTATGTACAACCTAGCCGCCGCCCAAAAGATGGCCGTTATGGCGAGAACCCGAACCGTTTGCAACATTACTATCAATTTCAGGTGGTATTAAAACCTGCACCGGCTGACATTCTGGAACTGTATCTGGGCTCACTGGAAGCGCTGGGGTTTGATCTTAAAAAGAATGATATCCGCTTTGTAGAAGATGACTGGGAAAACCCGACACTGGGCGCATGGGGTTTAGGCTGGGAAGTATGGCTGAATGGCATGGAAGTGACACAATTCACGTATTTCCAGCAAGTTGGCGGCATTGACTGTAAACCGATCACAGGTGAAATTACTTATGGCCTGGAGCGTTTGGCTATGTACCTGCAAGGGGTAGACAATGTTTACAACCTGACTTGGACAGAAGGTTTGAGCTATGGCGACGTATACCTGCAAAACGAGCAGGAACAAAGTGCCTACAACTTTGAACACTCCGATGCAGACTTCCTGTTTACTGCGTTCAACGCGCACGAAAAGCAAGCCAAACACCTGATGGAAAACCAACTGGCACTGCCGGCTTACGAGCAGGTATTAAAAGCTGCACATACATTCAACCTGCTGGATGCACGCGGTGCAATTTCCGTCACCGAACGTGCCGGCTACATTGGCCGCATCCGCAACTTGGCACGTTCTGTTGCCGCCAGCTATCTGGATAGCCGCGCCCGACTTGGCTTCCCGATGGCGCCAAAAGACTGGGCAGATGAAGTATTAGCCAAGCTTGAAAAAGATAAGAAGGTTGCTTAAAAAATGTCGCAAAATAATCTGTTAGTAGAACTATTCGTAGAAGAACTACCGCCAAAGGCACTCAAAAAACTGGGGGAATCTTTCAGCAACACGCTATTTGATACCTTAAGAGCACAAGGCTTGACTGCTGAAAATACAGTCACAACTTCATTTGCATCACCGCGCCGCCTTGCAGCGCACATTACCGCAGTTGCAGCCCAGGCTGCCGATAAGCAAATTTCACAGAAACTGATGCCAGTAAGCGTAGGTTTGGATGCTAATGGCAATGCCACACCTGCCTTGATTAAACGCCTGAACGGCATGGGGCTCGATGAATCTGCTGTTGCAAAACTCACCAAACAAATGGATGGTAAAAACGAAGCCTTGTTTTTAGATATTACGCAACAAGGCGCAGCGTTAAAAGAAGGTTTGCAAAAAGCAGTTGAAGAAGCGATCCAGAAATTACCGATTCCTAAAGTCATGACTTATCAGCTGGCTGATGGCTGGAGCAGCGTCAACTTCGTGCGCCCGGCACATGGTTTGGTTGCATTGCACGGTAGCGATGTTATCTCGATCAGCGCATTAGGACTTACTGCCGGCAACACCACCCAAGGTCACCGTTTTGAAGCAGCAAACCCAACCGTTACCATTACCAACGCTGACACCTACGCAGAGCAACTCAAAGCAGAAGGCGCAGTGATTGCGAGCTTTGTCGAGCGCCGTGCAGAGATCGAGCGCCAATTAACCGCAGCAGCTGCCAAGCAGAATCTTAAACCGATTGAAGATGACGCCTTGCTGGATGAAGTGACTGCATTGGTAGAACGCCCGAATGTGCTGCTGGGTCAGTTTGAAGAGGTATATTTAGAAGTGCCGCAGGAATGTCTGATTCTGACCATGAAGGCCAACCAGAAATACTTTCCGCTGCTGGATGCGAGCGGCAAACTGACTAATAAATTCCTGATCGTTTCCAACATTAATCCGGCAGACCCGTCTGCGGTAATTGGCGGTAATGAACGCGTAGTGCGCCCGCGCCTCGCCGATGCCAAATTCTTTTTTGATCAGGATCGAAAAAAGACATTAGAAAGTCGTTTGGAAGGCCTAAGTAAAGTCGTTTATCACAACTTACTTGGTAGTCAGGGTGAACGCACTGAAAGAGTTAGAGCTATAGCAAAATGGGTTGCTGAGAAAATTGGCGCCGACCCAAAACTTGCTGACAGGGCAGCCCAACTAGCAAAGGCAGACTTGCTAACTGATATGGTTGGAGAGTTTCCTGAACTACAAGGCATTATGGGAAGCTACTACGCAAAACATGATGGCGAGAACTCATTGGTCGCAGATGCGATAGCAGACCAATATCTAGTTCGTCGTGACGACTTAAATGATGCTTCAAACTTGGTTAGCGAATCTCTTCTAATCGCAGACAAAATAGAAACTCTAGTTGGCATTTGGGCAATAGGACTTAAACCCACTGGTGAAAAAGATCCATTTGCTCTTCGACGCCATGCTTTAGGTGTTATTAAGTCATTTGAACTATGTGCCGCAACTGCACGCATAGCTGACGAAGATTTCAAATTATCCTTAGCTAAACTGCTGGAATTTGCTGCATCCACATTTACATCAACTTCAATTCCGACATCAACTATTGATGAAATAAAAGAGTTTGTTTTTAACCGATATCAAAATCAACTTTCAGTATTCTTTAAACCGCAAACATTGGATGCTGTAATTTCATTAGCCCCTCCTTTACATGAAGTATTTAAGAGATCTGACGCAGTGAAATCATTTCAGCTACTAGATGAAGCAGATAGCTTGGCCGCAGCCAATAAGCGCATAAGCAATATCTTGAAGAAAGCCGAGTCTGAGGTTGAGGCTAAATTCAATAACGATTTACTAATTGAACCAGCCGAAAAAGTGCTCGCAATAAAACTTGTCTTTGTTAAAACTGATGCTGATACACTGTTTGAAAACGGTGATTACACGGCTTCGCTCAAGGCGCTGGCAGCACTGAAAGCGCCGGTAGATGATTTCTTTGACAATGTAATGGTGAATGCAGAAGACCCGGCGCTTAAAGCAAACCGCTTGGGCCTGCTGGCAACCTTGCATCAGGCCATGAACCGTGTGGCAGACTTGTCTAAGCTGGCAGGATAAATCCATTAATGATGGGATTGGTGAATCTATGAAATTAGTTATCCTCGACCGTGATGGCGTCATCAATCAAGATTCCGCCAATTTCATCAAAAACCCTAACGAGTGGATTCCTATTCCCGGTAGCTTGGAAGCAATCGCGCTGCTGAATCAATCCGGCTACCGGGTGGCAATTGCAACTAACCAGTCCGGCGTCAGCCGTGGCTTGTTCGATATGGCAACACTTAACAGCATTCACGACAAGATGCATCGGGAGCTAGCCGCAGTCGGCGGCCGCATTGATGCCGTGTTTTACTGCCCGCATTCGGCTGACGACAACTGCGATTGCCGTAAACCGAAAACCGGCATGATCAAGGAAATTGCCAAACGTTTTTCAGTTGAGCTGGATCGTGTATTTGCTGTTGGCGATGCCTTGCGTGACTTACAGGCTTTCTCCAACTCCGGCTGCCGGACAATACTGGTACTCACCGGCAAAGGCAAGGATACGCTGAGCAATGGTAACTTACCCGCCAATGTTACTGTCTGCGCTGATTTAAGCGAGGCCGTGCAGCATATAATTTCAGTAAATACTTGATTCAGAATTCTATGTTACTTTTACGCTCAGGCCTGTTCTTTATAGGGCAAGTCATTACCGCCCCGATATTCACGCTCATTGCATTTCTCGCATTGCCGCTTAACCCGGTCACACGTAATGTACTGATTTCCGGCTGGGCACGCAGTATGATCTGGTGGCTACGTATCACCTGCAATATCCGCCATGAAGTGACAGGGCAGGAGAATCTGCCTGATTCACCGAGCATCATTCTCAGCAAACATCAGTCCGCATGGGAAACACTGGCTTTTCAGGCGATATTTCCAACGCAGGTGTATGTACTCAAACGTGAGTTACTGTGGATTCCGATATTCGGCTGGGGTTTGGCTATGTCTTCACCGATTGCGATTGATCGCAGTGCTGGTCGTGAGGCATTGAAAAAACTGGTAGCCAATGGTGCAGCACGGCTTAAAAGCGGCCTATGGGTCGTTATTTTTCCTGAAGGCACACGCATAGCCCCCGGTGAAAAAAGCAAATACCAGATCGGCGGTGCCTGGCTTGCCACGCACACCAAAACACAGGTTGTGCCGGTAGCGCACAATGCCGGTAGATACTGGGCAAAAAATTCGTTCATCAAAAAACCGGGCATCATCCAGCTTCATATCGGCAAACCTATTCAATCTGCCGGATTGAAAGCCGATGTACTCAACCATCAGGTAGAAACGTGGATTGAGTCTGAAATGCCGTTATTGGACGCTAAGCACTAAGCTTATGAGTCACGTACTCACCCTGCCATCAGGCGAGCAACTGAACTACCAGCTGGAACGTCGCCAGCGCCGAACTGTCGGCTTGAAAATTACTGCAGATGGCTTGGTAGTACATGCCCCAAAACGCATCTCACAGTCTCTGCTAGATAGCCTGATTACGCAGAAAGCAGATTGGATACAAAAAAAACTCAGTACGCTTAATCAAAACAAGCTGCCGGCATTGCAATGGCAAGATGGCGAACAACTGTTGCTGTTAGGCGGCACGGTTACCCTGTCAGTTAAGCATGATGCACGCGCAAAAGCCATCAGCCACCAGCCCGGGCTTTTAGAATTGGCAATGCCTAACCACAACGAAGCACAGGCAGTCGCGCGTAAGGTGCTGCTGTGGTATAAGAAACAGGCGCTCACTGATTTTGCCAGACGACTGGAAATATTCTCGGCCAAGCTGGGTGTTACTCTGCCAAAGCTGTTAATTTCCAACGCACGCACGCGCTGGGGAAGCTGCAACTCCAAAAGAGAAGTCAGGCTTAACTGGCGCCTATTACAAGCACCTCCACACTTGATTAATTATGTGATCTGCCACGAACTGGCACACCTCAAAGAAATGAACCATTCAGCCAAATTCTGGGCAGTGGTAGCGAGTATTTATCCTGATTACAAAGCCGCAGAAAAAGAACTCAAGGCGTGGTCACCGCGACTGCATGTGATGTAAGTCCATCAGCTGTATTACGCAATTAAGAAGGCCGGGGGCTATAAAAATTAAAAGGGGCTTACGCCCCTTTAATAACATATTGATTCAAAAAATTTAAAGTAACTTTTCAATATCCGCTGCAATTACCGCCGGCTTTTCACCGTAAGCCACATACAACCTGATTTTTCCGGTTTTATCATACAGATAAAGCCCTGCACTGTGGTCTATGGTGTAACCGCTTCTACCGCTGTTCTCTACCTTGGACGCAAAAATCTTGAAATCATTAGCTGTCTTGGCAGTTTCTTCTTTAGTGCCATATAGACCGATAAAGCGTTTATCAAAACTTGGCACATATTGCGCCAATACCTCCTGTGTGTCGCGCTCTGGGTCCAGTGTTACAAACAAGACCTGTAGCTCATCTGCGCGCGAACCCAATAATTTCATGGTTTGCTTCATATCGGCCATCGTGGTCGGACATACATCCGGGCAATGTGTATAACCAAAGAATATAGCCACTGCCTTGCCTTTGAAATCAGCAAGTGAACGCGGCTTACCGGTATGGTCCGTTAGATTCAGTGTTTGTGCAAAATCGGCACCAGTCACATCGGTTGCCGAAAACTGATTCTGCTGGGCAGCAGGTTTGCAGGCTGCAACAGCAAGCAGCAACAGCGCCATTAAAAAATATCTGGTTTTCATATGTATTTATGCCATGAGTGTAATTGCATTGATTCTATCATGCACAATAAATTCAACACCTTGCAATAAAAAAATGTGTGCTATCGATATAAATTACTGCAAAGACAACTCTGTGTCGTTTACAATAATGGTTTTGCATTATTTCAAGCATTTAAGGATAGAGCATGGCAAACCCTGCAGTAACTTCTGGCGGTATGGCAGACCGCGATGGCGTAATCTGGTATGACGGCAAAATGGTCAACTGGCGTGATGCCACGACGCATGTTTTAACTCACACACTGCACTACGGCATGGGTGTATTTGAAGGCGTGCGCGCATACAAAACTGACAAGGGTACCGCTATTTTCCGTTTGCAAGACCATACGGACAGATTGTTCCGCTCTGCACACATTCTGGGTATGAAAATGCCTTACAGCAAAGAAGAAATCTCAGCGGCACAATTAGCGGCTGTGCGTGATAACAATCTGGAATCAGCCTACCTGCGCCCAATGGCATTCTACGGTGCTGAAGCAATGGGTATTTCTGCCAAAACACTGTCAACCCACGTGATCGTTGCGGCTTGGAAATGGGGCGCATACATGGGTCAGGAAGCACTGGACCACGGCATCCGCGTTAAGACTTCATCATTCTCACGCCACCATGTGAACGTGACCATGTGTAAAGCCAAAGCAAATGGCAACTACATGAACAGCATTCTGGCACACCAGGAAGCCGCGCAAGATGGTTACGAAGAAGCGCTGTTACTGGATGTTGACGGCTTTGTTGCAGAAGGCTCAGGCGAGAACGTATTTATCGTACGTAACGGCAAACTTTACACGCCTGACCTGACTGCTGCTTTAGAAGGCATCACGCGCGACACGGTTGTGCAATTAGCTGGCGAGTTAGGTATTCAAGTGATTGAAAAACGCATCACGCGTGATGAAGTTTATGGCGCGGATGAAGCATTCTTTACAGGTACTGCCGCAGAAGTGACACCGATCCGTGAACTTGATCGCCGCAGCATCGGCGAAGGTACAGCGGGCCCAATCACCAAGCAATTACAGAAACTGTACTTTGATGTAGTTCATGGCAGATCTGCTAAACATGCTGATTGGCTAACACTGGTATAACTCTGAATCTGTCATTCCCGCGCAGGCGGGAATGACGAAATTAAGAAAGTCCTAAGAAATGTCGGATACAAAAGAAATTGAAATTACAGCTAAAGACCTACCATTGCACTGCCCAACTAAACAAGTTGAACTATGGGCATCGCATCCACGCGTATTTTTAGATATCGCACAAACCGGCCATGCCGCCTGCCCTTACTGCGGAACACAATACAAACTAAAAGAAGGTGAAGTTGCAGGTCATCACTAATTATCACTGGTAGTTCAGATCAATATTGAACAATTAAGAAGTGAAAAAAACAAAGCTCCAACCCAAACCTGAAACTAATCAAGAATCTCGCGTTCAGGAAGCCAAACTAAACTCTTTCTGCGTTTGGGAAGACGATACCCTGGTTCTCAACGTACTTGGCACCCCCAGTGCAAAAAAAACCGTGATTGGCAAACCCAAGGGCAATCAACTTAAAATAAGCGTAGCTGCTACTCCAGAAAATGGCAAGGCTACTGATTTTATGGTGAAATTTCTTGCCGGAGAGTTTGGGGTGTCGAGCAAAGACATCACCGTGGTGTTTGGTCAGTTCAATGTGAATAAACAGCTGCGCATCAAATCACCGCAAAAACTGCCGCCGGTGATTGCTAAAGAATTATCTTAGCAAAACTAAAATCATCAAGTTATAAAAACTCCACTTCAGCACTTTTACCCCATAGTGCCTCAACCACCTGCTTTGCATCTGCCGCCTGACTATTCGTCCAGAACCTGACAGCGCCAGAATGATGATATTGCTGTGTAAGCAAATCCAGTGCAGCTAGTCTTTTTTGCAAATGCTTAGCTACTGCAGCACCGGTATCAATCAAGGTCACTCCATCACCTACAATCTGCTGAATCAGCGGTTTTACAAACGGGTAATGAGTACATCCCAGAACAATGGTATCTGCACCTTCATCCAGTAGCGGCTGACAATATTGTTCCAGCAACTTAAACGTATTGTCACTTCTTAGCTCGCCACGCTCTATACATTCGACCAGGCCGATGCAACCCTGCGTCACTACTTTTACATTACGTCCATAGCTTTCAAGCAAGCCCGCGAACTGTGCACTTTTAAGCGTACCAACAGTTGCCAGCACCCCTATCACACCATTTTTAGAAGCTGCTGCCGCTGGCTTTACTGCTGGCTCCATGCCAATAATCGGCAAGCTATATTTTTCACGCATCAGATCAATCGCGGCTGCGGTAGCGGTATTGCAGGCCACCACAATCGCCTTGACGCCTTTTGTAATTAAAAAATCTGCAATTTCAAAGCATCTTGATTGAATTTCTTGCGGGGTTTTGCTGCCATAAGGAGCGTACCTGCTATCTGCTACATATAGCAACTGCTCGTATGGTAGCAAAGCATGAATATGCTGTAGCACAGAAATACCGCCAACACCGGAATCGAACACTCCTATAGGCGCATCAGCTGATACAGCTGGCTTAATCGGGATATTTTTAATTTCCAGCGTCATGGTTTGATCGGTCATTGCAAAGTCATCATCAGTTACAATAACTCAATTATAAAGGATTTAAATATGGGCAACAGGTTAAGTAAAATATACACGCGTACCGGCGATGACGGTACGACTGGTTTGGGTGACGGTAGCCGCATCAACAAAGATAGCCCGCGCGTTAATTCTATGGGCGATGTAGATGAGTTGAACTCGGTAATCGGCATGATACTGACTGAGAACATCCCGGACACGATCAGAAAATCGCTGACGCAGATTCAACATGACTTGTTCAACATCGGCGGCGAGCTCTCCATCCCCGGTTATGTGCTGTTAAAACAGGCGCGGATTGATGACTTGGAAGAAGCCATCGACAGGCTCAATGGCGAATTATCTCCGCTGAAAGAATTCATTCTGCCGGGCGGTACTAAAGCGGCTGCTTACTGCCATCTGGCGCGCACCGTCTGCCGTCGTGCAGAACGTGAACTCATGCAGCTGCACCATGCCGAAAACGTGACAGAAACCTCAAGAAAATACCTGAATCGCTTATCCGATCTTTTGTTTGTAATGTGCCGCATTATTAATAAAGAAGCAGGCGTTAGCGATGTGCTGTGGGATCACTCGGCTAAATAACAAAGCGATTGTATGGCACTTCTATGAAATGCATTGTGTGGAATACACTATACGGCGTGCTTTCGAGCACCGCACAACGCAGCCATACACCCAAAAATGTATTTATGGAGTGCCCTGCATGTTTTGTTGAAATCGGAACTTAAGTACACGATTAAATTTAAGCTATAATTTCGCATGATTAAAAAACTGCTAGATAAAATTTTCAGGCCCAGAAACAAGAAAGCTGAGCACGAGAAGCCAACACCGCGCTCATCTGAAGCTTCGAAACCGCAGTCAACAAAAAGCCGTCCGATACTAGGCACCAAAAAAACCGCTAAAAAATCCAGCGGCAATAGAGATAAAGCCGAAGTCATCCCATTTAAAAAGCACCAAATCGATCGCAGCCTGTTAAGCAGTGCTGCAATGCGAACTATAGACGGCCTGCAGAAAGCTGGCTTTGAAGCCTATATTGTCGGCGGTGCTGTGCGTGACTTACTGCTGAACCGCAACCCTAAAGACTTTGATATCGCAACCGATGCCACACCTGAAGAAGTAAACCGTGTTTTCAGACGTTCACGCATTATCGGCAAACGCTTCCGTTTAGTGCATGTGTTGTTTGGTGATGAAACCATTGAAGTTTCTACATTCCGTGGCCATCACCAGTCCACAGGTGATGCACATACCAACGAATCGGGCCGCATCACACGCGACAATGTATTCGGTAGCCTGGAAGAAGATGCCACGCGTCGCGACTTTACTGCTAACGCACTGTATTACGACCCGACCAGCCAGGAAGTACTCGACTTCCATCATGGCTTTGCCGATATTCAGGCCGGTGTGTTACGTATCATCGGCAATCCGGAAACACGCTACGCAGAAGATCCCGTGCGCATGCTGCGCGTGGTACGTTTATCAGCCAAGCTCGGTCTAAGCATAGACCCAGCCACTAAAGCGCCTATTGCCAAAATGGCAGATCTGCTGGAAGACGTGCCGCCTAGCCGTTTATTTGACGAAATGCTGAAACTGTTTCTGTCAGGGCACGCCATTGAAAGTGTTACTGCCTTACGCAAGCAGCATCTGCATCATGGCTTATTGCCGATGCTGGATGTAGTGCTGGAACAGCCGATGGGCGAGCGTTTCGTCATGTTAGCGCTCAAAAATACAGATGACCGTATCCTTTCCGGCAAGTCTGCCAACCCCAGCTTTTTATTTGCAACCTTGCTGTGGCATGAAGTATTAGCGGCTTGGACTAACTACAAAAAAGACAATCCGCCAATTCCAGCACTGCATATGGCCATGAATGACGTCATTGCTACGCAGGCTGAAAAGCTTGCGATTCACAACCGCTACACTGCTGCCATGAAAGAAATATGGGGCTTACAGCCACGGTTTGAGCAACGTGCAGGCAAACGCCCATTTGGCCTGCTGACAAACCCACGCTATCGCGCTGGCTATGACTTTTTGCTACTGCGTTGCGAGTCCGGTGAGACACCTGCGGAATTGGGTGAGTGGTGGACCAAGTTTGCCGAAGCTGAAGGTGAAGAACGTAATGCCATGCTGCAAGCGGATACCGCTCCTAAAAAACGTAAAAGAAGAAAACCCAAGAAACCCGGCAACAACAGCCCTGATGCATCATGATGCATCAGGCATTTGTGGCACTGGGAAGCAACTTGCAAGACCCGGTTTATCAGGTTGAAAAAGCAATGAAGGCATTGTCAAACCTGCCAAATACGCAGCTGCTTAAAAAATCGTCTTTGTATAAAACTGCGCCGGTTGACTGCCCGCAAGACCCGGAAAATAACCCGGTACCGGATTTCATTAACGCTGTTGCCGAAGTGCAAACAGAACTTTCCCCACAGCAGCTGCTGCTGGCATTACACGCGATTGAAAACGAAGCCGGCCGTGTACGTCCATTTGTAAATGCGCCGCGCGTACTGGACTGTGACTTGCTGCTATATGAAAATATGGTGATTCAAAGTGATACGCTGATATTGCCGCACCCAAGAATGCACAACAGAGGGTTTGTACTTTTGCCTTTATTTGAAATTGCACCGCAATTATCGATGCCTGTGCATGGCAAAATAGAAGCATTAATCAGCCCGGAATTATCAAAAGATATTAAAAAAATAAGTTAAACCAGACTATGACCATTTTTAACAAATACCCCTACATTGTTGTAGAAGGCCCGATTGGCAGCGGCAAAACCACACTGGCTAAAATGCTGGTAGACAAATTTCCTGTCGACTACCTGTCAGAAAAAGCGGAAACCAACCCGTTCCTGCCGCGTTTTTATCAGGATGCTCAGCGCTACGGCTTACCTACCCAGCTATTCTTTTTATTTCAACGTGCCAACCAGATTAAAGACCTGAGTCAGCGCGACATGTTTGCGAAGCCGATTGTTGCTGACTTTTTTCTGGAAAAAGACCCGATTTTTGCACGGCTGAATCTGGATGATGAAGAATATGCCTTGTATCATCAGATTTATCAGCATTTACAGATTAAAGCGCCAAAACCTGATCTGGTCATTTACCTGCAAACACCGATTGATGCCTTGATGGAACGCATTGAAGAACGCAGCATCAGTTACGAGCAGGAGATTCCGCGTGAATACATAGAACGCCTGGCAAATGCTTACAGTGAGTTTTTCCACAGCTATGATGCGTCCCCGGTACTGATCGTAAATAATGAAAAACTCAATATTCTGAAAAATAAAAGCGCGTTTGATTTACTGCTAAGCCGCATTGAGCAGATCAAAGGTCAGCGTGAGTTTTTTAATCCGAACTTTGAAGAATAATGCCCAAACAGACACTTGATCAATTAATAGCAGCCGGCGAAAAAATCGCCATGCTCACTTGCTACGACGCGACGTTTGCAAAAGTATCTGCCGCGGCAGGCGTTGATGTACTGCTGGTTGGCGACTCGCTGGGCATGGTATTGCAAGGTGCAGAAAATACCTTGCAAGTCACTATGCAGGACATGATTTATCACACCAAGTGTGTCGCCGCCGGTGCGCCTAACACATTAATCATGACTGATATGCCTTATGGCAGCTATGAACATGACATTGAAGATGCCTGCCATAATGCACAAGCGCTGATTGATGCCGGTGCAGACATTGTTAAGATCGAAGGCGGTGAATTTTTAGCAACTGTACGCCACATGGTTAAGCGCGGCATTCCGGTATGCGCACATCTGGGCTTCACGCCACAGTCAGTAATACAGCTGGGCGGTTATAAAATTCAGGGTAAAACCGACGAAAGTGCGCAAAAAATCACGCAGGATGCCATCAATATGCATGCAGCCGGTGCAAGCTTGATTCTGCTTGAAATGGTGCCTGCGAATCTCGCCAGACAAATTACCGAAAAATTTAAAATACCGACTATCGGCATTGGTGCCGGTATTGACTGTAGCGGACAGGTATTGGTGATTCAGGACTTATTAGGCATTTACAGCGGCGTCGCCAGCAAAAGCCCAGGCGACTACAAGGCACCGCGTTTTGCCAAAAACTTTCTGGCTGAGAGTGGCAGCATTCAACAAGCCATTGCCAATTACGTACAAGCTGTAAAAAATAAAATATTCCCGGCAGCCGAACACAGCTATTAAAAAATCAGTTCCTGTCGAACTCCATATTATGCAAATCATCCATACCGTAGCTGAATTAAGAAACGCGCTGAAATCACAAACCAGTGTTGCGCTGGTGCCGACCATGGGCAACCTGCACGCCGGACATATTCATCTGGCAACGCTTGCAAAGCAGCAGGCGCAGTGCGTTGTAGTGAGTATATTTGTAAACCCCCTGCAATTCGGCGCAAATGAAGATTTGGCGAGCTACCCGCGTACGCTGGATGCTGACTGTGAAAAACTAAAAGCTGCCGGGGTCGATATTGTGTTTGCGCCTAACGTGCAAGAGATGTATCCAAACTTTAATGCGGCGACCAATGACCTTGGGCAAACCATGATCATCAGTGCCCCACCCATTGCAAAAGAACTATGCGGCGCAAGCAGACCCGGGCATTTTGACGGTGTAGCCACTGTGGTCATGAAGCTATTCAACATTGTCATGCCGCAAGTGGCAGTATTTGGCAAAAAAGACTTTCAGCAATTATTTATTATTCGCGAACTGGTCAGGCAATTTAACCTGCCGATCGCAATCATTGCAGGTGACACAATACGTGAAGCCAGCGGGTTGGCAATGAGTTCACGCAACGGCTACCTGAGCCAGGAGCAAAAAACGAATGCAGCCACACTCAATACCTGCCTGAAACAAATAGTCGACAGCATTTATCAAGGCAATACTGACTTTATCGGATTAGAACAAGCTGCTGCACAGAATTTAAACAGCAATGGTTGGCTGACCGATTATATTTCTATTCGCTCTGCACGTACTTTATCACCGGCATCTAAAGAAGACACTGCTCTGGTTGTACTGGCAGCAGCCAAAATCGGTAATACGCGCCTGATAGACAATATCGAATTCACACGAATCTGAATTAACAACCCTGCATTCAATCGATTCTTGCACAAATTCTACTTATAAACAGGCAATAACACTCAGACGAACTACAGAATGCGCTTTAGCACAATATTGTGTAGCCAACACGTCTTTATTGATTAATAATTGGAATAAGTGTTTGAAAAGACTATAATACGTTCCCTTTTCATAAATGGTTAAGCACATGCAAAGAATCATGCTTAAATCTAAATTGCACCGCGTACATGTGACTCACTCCGAGCTTCACTATGAAGGTAGCTGTGCAATCGACGAAGAGCTGTTAGAAGCAGCAAATATCTGTGAATACGAGCAAATCAGTATTTACAATGTAACCAATGGCCAACGTTTTACTACGTATGCGATTCGTGCTGAGCGTCATTCTGGCATTATTTCCGTGAACGGTGCTGCCGCGCACAGAGCGCACCTGCAAGATATTATTATTGCCAGCTTCACAATTATGACCAACCAAAACCATTACCCAACTCGTATTAGACAGCCATAACCGCATACAATCACAACGCAACGCAATTCCAGCACAGGCCGCATAAATGACACAAAAAACACAGAACATAGCCTCTAACAATGAACATCTAGAGGCTATGAAACTCGCCGTTATCGACGCGATTGAAGACATCAAGGGTTTCGATATCAGCGTAATGGACGTGCGCAAACTTACCAGCATGACCAACTATATGATCGTGGCTTCAGCCAATTCTAGCCGTCAAGCTAAAGCGGTTGCCGATAATGTACGTGAAAAGCTCAAGGAAAAAGGCTTTGCCATCCGCGGCACTGAAGGCGAAAAAGAAGGTGAATGGGTATTAGTCGATCTGGATGATATTGTTGTTCACATCATGGTGCCTGCAACCCGCGCTTATTACAATCTGGAACAACTGTGGGGCGAGGCAGAAAGCCGCCGCAGCCACATTAAATCAGAAGAGTAATTTTCATCATGAGGGTTACTAATTAGATTTAAACAGTAGCCCTCATTCATATGCAGCTCACTCAAGTTGAAGTTACGAATCATTAGCGTTGGTCACAAAATGCCGGGCTGGGTAGAAACCGCCTGCGCAGATTTCACTAAACGCATGCCGCGCGAATTATCAGTTGAAATCATTGATATCAAACCTGAGAAACGTGCCGCCGGCAACAGTACTGAAAATATCCAGCTGATTGAAGCAAAAAGAATTCTGGAAGCGACAGGCCGCGATTACCTGATTGCCTGTGATGAACGCGGCCAGGAAGTCACCACGTTACAGCTCGCCGATAAAATGAAAGTCTGGCAAACACTGGGACGCGATGTCAGCATCGTCATTGGCGGCGCTGACGGCTTGCATGTCAGCCTCAAACAACAGGCTGACTGGTTGTGGGGCCTTTCAAAACTCACCCTGCCCCACGCTTTTGTTCGCGTGCTGCTGACAGAGCAGCTTTACCGTGCGCATAGCGTCATTCAAAACCATCCATACCACCGCGAATAAGCGCGTCAATAAATCCGGCGCAAATAAACTGGCATAGTAAATGCTAATCCCTATGTAAAGGGCACATTTAGTGCCGAGTATGGCGGTGATATGCACCACAACCTTACTTACAACAAAAAAATTGCACTTTTTTGGCAAATCTTTTTGCAAACATAATTTAAAAAACTGTAATTTTGAAAACTAAAGGGGAGCTAGTTGCTATGGATAACCAGTGTTTAATTCTTTTATCAAAATTTTCGGTGGCAGCCAGAAAATTTATAGGCTCCGTTAATTCCGCAAAAATGATCCGTGACAGCCACTACGCGAGTGATATTTTTCAGCAGGTGGATGAAATTGGTGATGAAGAGCTTATTTTATTATCTCTGGACTTACAAAATGTTCTGGGAATGCTTAAGTTGCCAGACATAGGGAAAGAAACTTTGCACGAGGCCTCTAAAGAAAAATATGTATTTGGTGCCAGAGGCTAAGATTATTGCACTTAAGGCTTTTAAATTCAGGAAAGATATTGGATAAGAAAATCGACGACCAATTATTTCTAAACTATTTGCTAAACTGTGAGACTAACCTGCGGAGTCTCACAGTCTATGCAAAATACAATACCTCAATATACAAAATCTCTAGTCTGGTTCCGTCGCGACCTTCGTGATTATGATCACGCAGCGCTTTACTATGCCCTCAGACATTCTACCCAGGTTTACTGTACATTTATTTTTGACACGTCCATTCTGGACAAACTCACCGATAAGCATGATCGCCGCGTTGAATTTATCTGGGAAAGCATAAAAGAACTTAAATCCGCGCTGCAAGCAAAAGGCGGTGAGCTAATCGTACTGCATGGCAACGCAAAGGACGAGATTCCGAATCTGGCAAAAGCCCTGCAAGCTGATGCGGTATTTACCAATCATGACTATGAGCCGGATGCCATATCCCGTGACGCGCAAGTAGCGGATCAGCTAAAAAATAACGGAATCGCGTTTCATCACTTCAAAGATCAGGTCATTTTTGAAAAAGATGAAGTGCTGAGCATGACAGGAAAGCCTTATAGCGTGTTCACGCCCTATAAAAACATGTGGCTCAAAGCCATTAATGTCTTTTTCCTGAGAGCCTACCCGGTCGATGCTTATATTGAAAATCTAGCCAAACCTGATAGCAATCCTAATTTTGGCAGCCTCATGAGCCTTGAATCATTGGGATTTAAACGCACCAATCTTTCAGAGATGCGCCTGCCCACCGGCATGAGCGGCGGTGCTCAGCTATTCGCCGACTTTACGGACCGCATGCAGCGCTACAAAGAAGCACGTGACTTCCCGGGCATCAAAGGTGTTTCATATTTATCGGTACACCTGCGCTTTGGCACTATATCTATCCGACATCTGGCACGCACCGCCATGCAAATGGGCGGTGGTGGCGCTGAGACTTGGCTGTCAGAGCTTATCTGGCGTGATTTCTATTTTCAGATTTTGCATCATCACCCGCAAATTGCTGCCGGTAAAGCTTTTAAGGCTGAATTTGAGTCCTTGCCATTCCCCAATAATCCTGATTACTTCCAGGCCTGGTGTGATGGAAAGACCGGCTATCCCTTAGTGGATGCAGCCATGCGCCAGCTTAACAATACCGGCTTTATGCATAACCGTTTACGCATGGTTGCCGCCAGCTTTCTGGTTAAAGACCTGCTCATTGACTGGCGCTGGGGTGAGCGTTATTTTGCAGAGAAGTTAATCGATTTTGATTTTAGTGCCAATAACGGCGGCTGGCAGTGGGCGGCTTCTACAGGCTGCGATGCACAACCCTGGTTCAGGATATTCAACCCGACAACACAGAGCGAACGCTTCGATGCGAATGGCCGCTTTATACGCAAATATGTCACCGAACTAAACCGTTGCAATGATAAAGAAATCCACGCCCCCTGGCTAATGTCTGCCGAACGGCAATCTACGCTTAATATAAAAATCGGTCGCGATTATCCACAACCTATAGTAGATCACAGCATACAGCGCACGCTGGCATTAGATTTATATAAAAATACAGTGCCTCAATCCGGTTAAAAAAGTATTCAATATCTGAACACAACCAGCCATGTACTCAACCAGATACAATCCAAAATCTCACATGGCAAGTTATTAAAACATGTTGCATTTAAACAACATATGGTTTAATTTACATTTAGTAACAAATTATATTAATGGACAGAAATGCCACGCTCATGAATAATTGATACTGGGATACTACAAATTTCTAGAGAAGTATAAATTTCTAATAAAACCAAAAAATTATTAATAAGAAATTAATTCAAAATGCATACAAAATTACTTAAATTCATGGCAGCCTGCCTCTTTGGCCTGTTACTGGCTGGTTGCGCGTCGCAAGCGAATAAAGACCCTCTGGAAGGCGTCAATCGCGGCATTTATAAATTCAACGATGTTGCTGACAGAGCTGTGTTTAAACCCGTTGCCAAAGGCTACAAGGCCATCGCCCCTACACCCGTGCGCACTGGTATCAATAACTTTTTTAATAACCTACGCACTGTTACCAGTATTTTGAACAACCTGCTGCAATTCAAACTTGCGGATGCGTTCAGTGAAACTGGACGTTTTGTCATTAATTCCACTTTTGGTATTGCTGGCTTTATTGACGTGGCAGGCATGGATAACATACCTGTCAATAAAGAAGATTTTGGTCAGACATTAGGATACTGGGGCGTAGGTAACGGCGCCTATCTAGTACTTCCTTTCCTGGGCCCATCTACAGTACGTGATACTGCAGGCTTGGTATTTGATACTGCAACGACTGATGCTGTGCACTATACACATAACATCGGCGAAGTACGCCTGCACAATCAACTGCGTGCAGCTCAATTTATTGACAAACGTACAGAAGTACTTGATGCAACCGACCTGGTTGATGAAGCATCACTTGATCCATATGCATTCATGCGCGATGCCTACATGCAACATCGCGCCAACGCTGTTGAGGATGGGGTAAATTCAAATAGCGCACCTCTGCCAAGTGATGACTTTGAAGAAATAGACGCTGAGAACAAGCAGTAGTAATTAAGTTGAATTAAAAAGGCCCCGACTTTCGGGGCCTTTTTATTTGCAGTCCCCGGTGCTGAAATAATTCGACATCTTTAGGAATATTAGATTAATTTTGGAATGTATAAACCTTAGCAAGGCTACGTACAGGCTTTCATTTCAACTACTGTCCAGTTGAAGTGGCATAGATCCTGCATTCTTGTAAGTAATTACACTTACATAAGGGTTTATATGCTGAATCTTAAAAGATCGGGTTTATTCGTGATATTAGGTGCTATGTGCCTGATACCATCTAGCGTTTTTGCAGATGAATCCATCAAGCCCGTAGTGGTTAACACCATGTGGGTACTCATGGCCGGAGTATTGGTATTTCTGATGCAGGCCGGCTTTGCCCTGCTGGAAACGGGCATGGTACGCTCTAAAAACGCAGTCAACGTGATGATGAAGAACTACATTGACCTATGTGTAGGCACTTTATTATTCTGGCTAGTTGGCTATGGCTTAATGTTTGGCGCCAACCCAAGCGGCTATTACGGCACTACCCTATTCGGCCTATCATCGGCACCAGATTGGGACTACACCCTGATCTTTTTCCAGATCATGTTTGCTGCAACCGCTGCAACTATCGTGAGCGGCGCAATGGCAGAACGTACTAACTACATTGCCTACTTAATCGGCACTTGCGGCATTACCGCGATTATTTATCCGATATTTGGCAGTTGGGCATGGAATGATGGCGGCTGGCTCAAACAGATGGGGTTTATTGATTTTGCGGGCTCTACTGTGGTGCATTCGGTTGGCGGCTGGTGTGCATTAGCCGCGATAATCCTACTTGGCCCACGCCTAGGTCGCTTTAGTGATAAAGGCGAGACACGCAGCGTACCAGGTCATAATTTAAGCTTTAGTCCTATTGGCGGTTTTTTGCTGTGGTTTGGCTGGTTTGGTTTTAATGGCGGCAGCACACTAGCAGCGGGCGCGAATATCGGGCATATCTTATTAAACACACACATGGCCGGTGCAGCCGGCGCTGTTGGCGCAATCCTCATGAGCATAGTGACGCGCCAGCCAATTTTACTCACCAGCACAATTAACGGCAGCATTGCTGGCTTGGTTGCGATTACTGCAGGCTGCGCCTCGATGCAAGTTCCTTACGCAATACTTACCGGGGCAATTGGCGGAAGTATGAGCGTAATCGGTGTCATGTTGCTGGAGAAAATGCGTCTCGATGATGTGGTCGGTGCCGTATCCGTGCATGGATTATGCGGCGCATGGGGAACACTTGCAGCTGGCTTGTTTTTAACCGGCAATATGTTCAATCCACAGCAAATAATGGTGCAGTTGATTGGTATTGGTGCAGCATTTGCATGGGTATTTGTGAGTGCCTTCATCATGTATTCGTTAATTTCTGCATTTTTTGGTTTGCGTGTAAGTGCATTACATGAGCAACGCGGCTTGGATATTACTGAGCATGGTGAAATTGGCTACCCGGAATTTGCTCAGGATGCTGCTTACAAAAATGAAAACCTTAAAGATTTAAGTAAACTTTAAATCACGTCTCTCATCTAAAAAAAGTTGAATAATAAATGGATTTAATTTTCAGACGTCGTGCAATTTTTACTGGGATGCGACCTTACTTTGACGACCAGAAATTACTAAATGCTATTAATTTATGGCAATCTGAGTATTCGCACAAACCAAAATTTGCCTTGAGTGTATTTGTCGCACGCTGTTGTGACAGTGATCTTTTAAAGAGTGACCGCGCCAAAATTTTGAAGGCAATTTTTATGGCGCTAGAACTATCTCCAGACGACCTTTTGCCAGACCCGCTCATTGCACTCAAGCAGGAAAAAACTTCATCGGCTGAAAATGCAAAAGTAGATGAATCACACCAAACCACCGTATTTATAAAACTATTGCAACAACTGTTTGCAAAGTTTAACCAAGCCGATGAGAAATCTATCAGAGGCTTTGTTATCAAGCATCTGGCCGAAGTTAAAACTGACAAAATGCGACTTATGTATATCCGAGACTGGCTTAACATGAGTGCTGAAACATTGGAAGGTCAGCATGATCTGGATGTTCTGCAGAAACTGGTTAACCTTTGCTACATGGCGATATGTGAGTTGGCAGGCCCGGTAAAGGCTGATCAGCTCCTAGGCTTGGCTATTAAGGAAACCGAGCCGCTGGCAATAGGTATCGGGTTCAGATTGCATGATTTGTTATAACCATGAACTATTAACCATTGATGCTCGCAAATAACTGCATATTTGAATCATTGGCTCTCCAGAACATAACTGGGATTTTATAAAACAATGAACTCGCTACCTAAAGTTACAAATCTCATCTCTGTAGATTCATTTGTGCACAATCGTCAGCACATGCTCGATGTGCTGGTAGAGAATATGGATGGGTTGGTTTATTGCACGCTTTATGATGATTACTGGACTTTGATATTCGCCAGTGTCGGATGTAAGGAATTAACCGGATATGCTCCGGAGGACTTGATGTTTAACAATGTAGTTTCATACGAAGAAATCACTTTTGAAGATGATCGCCAGTTGGTAAGGGATAAAATTGATGATGCAGTAGCAACTGGTTCACGCTTTGAAATTGAATATAGAATTAAACGTGCAAATGGCGAGGTCATTTGGGTGTCAGAACGTGGCAACCCTATATACAACGAGAGGGGCAAAATACACGCGATTGAGGGCATTATTCAAAATATCGCCACACGCAAACAAATTGAGCAATCGCTACGTGATGCCGAATCACGTTACCGTTCTATTTTTGAAAATGCCATTGAGGGGATTTTTCAATCTACGCCAAGCGGGCATTACCTGATGGTGAATCCGTCTCTGGCACGGATGTACGGTTACAACTCACCACAAGAATTAATGTTGGTGCTTAACAATATTAACGAGCAGCTTTACGTAAAGCCGGGGCGCAGAAAAGAATTTGTACTTGAGATGGAATCGCATCAAAACATACAAAACTTTGAATCATTAGCGTATAAAAAGGATGGCAGCTCTATCTGGATTTCAGAAAATGCACGATCGGTATATGACGAGGCAGGAAATTTACTTTATTACGAAGGTACCGTGGAAGACATTACGTCAAGAAAAAACTACGAGACGCAGCTGGAATATCAGGCAACACATGATACGTTAACCGGACTACCTAACCGCTGCATGTTACATGACAGGTTAACGCAATGTATTAACTTTGCTGACCGCTATCACAATAAAATGGCGGTAGCGTTTCTTGACCTTGACCAGTTTAAACTCATTAACGACAGCATGGGGCATGAAGTTGGCGACCATTTACTATTAATTATGTCACAGCGTTTATCAGCCTGTGTGCGCGAAGTAGATACTGTGGTACGTCTTGGCGGCGACGAGTTTGTCATATTGATTTCCAATATTGATAACCTGAATAACATCACCGTCACCATGAAACGCATTCTCTCAAGCGTAGCTAAGCCATGTGTAATTAACGGTCTGGATTATTTAGTCACATGTAGCATAGGTATCAGCATTTATCCTGATGATGGCGGCGACCCCAGCATGCTGCTAAAAAATGCCGACACTGCAATGTATAAAGCAAAAAAAGCAGGTCGCAACAATTACCAAGTCTATACACAGGAGCTAAACGAGGCACTGGCAGAACGTGTGAAGCTTGAATTCAGACTGCGCCAGGCGATTGAAAACAATGAACTGTTATTGTATTACCAGCCTAAGGTAGACTTTAGCACAGGACTTATCTGCGGCGCTGAAGCACTGCTGCGATGGCAGCCGCCCGGCGAAGAAATGATAGGGCCGATTAAATTCATACAGATCGCAGAAGAAACCGGACTGATCGACAAAATCGGCGAATGGGTTTTAATCCAAGCCTGCAAACAAGCCAAGGCTATCAAGGAAAAAATAGGTGCGCCTTTACCTATTGCCGTTAACGTATCGCCGCGACAGTTTAAGCAGCCTCATCTGGCACAAACAATCAAAAACATTCTCAAAGCCACACAGTTAGACCCCGAATGTCTGGAGCTTGAAATCACTGAGAGTACATTAATCGATGATGCCGCAAAATTCATAGACACCCTGCACTCATTAAAGACTATAGGCGTTAAAATTGCCATAGATGATTTTGGTACAGGATACTCAAATCTGGCTTATTTAAAAGACTTTCCTGTTGACCGGCTAAAAATTGACAAGGTTTTTGTAAATTGTCTGGAAAATGATCCAGCAAACCTGGCGATTTTGAGAGCTATTATCGTACTTGGACATAGTCTGGATAAAAAAGTGGTGGCTGAAGGCGTGGAAACAGAAAATCAATATGATTTTCTGGCATCAATCGGGTGTGATGAACTGCAAGGTTACTATTTTAGCCATCCGCTGCCGGAAAGTGAGTTTGAAGCTCTAATTCTGAGCCATTACCAGTAGATGCTTTCCACCATGTGTTAACCTGTTAATCTGAAGCTACTGTCATGCGCTCAATAAGAATAGAACCAACCTGTTTTGATCCTTGCACCAGAACATCATTACCTATTCCAATAATCATTTTCAGCATGTCGGCCATATTACCGGCGATTGTAATTTCTTCAACCGGATGCACAATGACGCCGTTTTCTACCCAGAAACCGGCTGCGCCTCTGGAATAATCACCCGTCACCATGTTCATGCCATGACCTAATAATTCAGTCACCACCAAGCCAGTGCCCATTTGTTCCAACAGGCCGGCAAAATCATGCTCACCCGACTGTATGATCAGATTATGATTGCCGCCCGCATTACCGGTAGTTTTCATACCGAGTTTACGTGCAGAGTAGCTGGAAAGAACATAACCTTGCAGCACGCCATTTTCCACCAGTTGACGTGCACTCGTTGCCACGCCTTCATTATCAAAAGGACTGCTCGCCAACCCTTTTTTGATAAACGGATCTTCATAAATATTGAGTAGCGGCGAAGCAACCTGCTTACCAAGACTATCCAGCAGGAAAGAAGATTTCCGGTAGAGATTACCCCCGGATATTGCGCTGATCAAGGTTGAGATCAAACCGCTGGCAAGCGGCGCTTCAAACAACACCGGCACCTGGCAGGTCTTAATCTTTTTTGCATCCAGCCTGCGCACTGTGCGCTCGCCGGCAACGCTACCGATGTCAGCAGCCAACTGCAGATCCTGTGCAGCGCGTGCGGTACTATACCAATAGTCACGCTGCATATTATTATCCGACTCAGCGATCACCGAGCAACTGATACCGTGACGCGAGCTGGCATACCCTCCCGTAAAACCATGGCTATTGCTATAGGAGAAAAATCCCGTACCAGACGAAACACTAGCCCCTTCTGAGTTTGTAATGCGCGGATCAACCTGTAATGCAGCAGTCTCACAGGTTTTTGCAATTTCTATTGCTTCGTCTACAGAAATATCCCAAGGATGATTGAGGTCTAAATCCAGAATCTCGGTTGCCATCAGCTCCGCATCAGCTAAACCGCAAAATTCATCTTTCGCTGTGTATTTGGCAATATTGCAGGCAGCAGCAACCGTATCCGCCAAAGCCTGTGGACTAAGGTCTGAAGTGCTGGCATGGCCTTTCTGCTTATCGAAATACACCGTGACAGACATACCTTTATCACGGTTATATTCAATATTTTCAACTTCACCCATACGTACAGAAACATTCTGGCCGATACTTAAGCTTAACTCAGCCTCAGCAGAACTTGCACCCAAGCGCTTGGCGACTTTAAGTACATCCTCTGACATCTGTTTAATCTGATCAAATGAATAGCTAAAACCTGAATCTGACATAACGCTTTCTTCTAATAAAAATGTACGCTAAAAACTGAAAGGGTACTTCTATAAATGCATACTTTGGGATGCAGTACAAGGCGCACGGAACGCAGGAACCGAGATAGTATGCGGTATACAGCGAGATTGCGAGTACCGCGCAACGTAGTAATGCGCCCAAAAATGTATTTATAGAAGTGCCCTAAAGAGCAAGACTGTTATAATACCGCAGTATGAAACCTAAAAAGACAACTAAAGATATTGAATTAGCCAAAGAGCCAATTTCAGAGGCTGATTTACCTATCAGTAAAACCAAATTAAAAGCTGAGGCTGACGCACAGCAGGAGCTTGGCGTGCGCTTAACTGAGCTTCCTAAAGATAGACTACTCAAACTCAACCTGCCTGAAGATGTAGTGACGGCAGTTTTGGATACCAAGAAAATCACCGCCAATGGCGCAATCAGACGCCACCGCCAATATTTAGGCAGGCTGATGCGTGAGATTGATACAGCGCCGATTACAGAACAACTGGCACGCTGGGAAGGCAAACACACCGCAGAAAATGCGTATTTCCATGGCCTGGAACGCTGGCGCGACCGTTTAATCAATGACGCTAATGCCTTATCAGAGTTCATGACGCTGCATCCGACTACCGATAGCCAGCAGTTGCGTACACTCATACGAAATGCGCAAAAAGAACAAGCAGCAGCCAAGCCGCCCAAAAGTAGCCGCGAAATTTTCAGAATACTAAGAGAAATTACCAGCCCGGAAAATAAAAATGAATCCGGCGAAGATTTCGAAGCGACTGATACAGACGAATAGGAAGATCGTAGCATGAAGGCTTTTTTCAGCTTGCTGTTGGCGAGTTTATTTATTCCTGACTTGGCACTAGCATCTGAAAATGCTTCACGTATCGACCTCACTGGTCACTGGGTAGGCATTACGGCGCTCATATTTTTTGTTGTAGCCTACCTGTTCGTGATGGCGGAAGAATTTATCCATCTACGTAAATCCAAACCCGTCATATTAGCTGCCGGTATTATCTGGGCATTAATCGCCTGGCACTATCAATCGCAAGGAATTCCACATGCAGTGGAAGCCGCCTTTAAAGACAATCTGGAAGAATACGCCGAGCTGCTTTTATTCTTGATAGTGGCAATGACCTACATCATTGCGATGGAAGAACGGCAAGTGTTTGAAGCTTTACGCACCTGGCTGATACGCAAAGGGCTTAGTTATCGTGCCCTGTTCTGGACTACGGGGTTATTGGCTTTCTTCATCTCTCCAATCGCTGACAACATGACGACTGCGTTACTAATGGGCGCAGTAGTGATGGCAGTAGGCGGCAGTAATCAGAAATTTGTGCTGCTTGCATGTGTCAATTTAGTGGTCGCAGCAAACGCAGGTGGCACCTTCAGTCCATTTGGTGACATCACAACACTGATGGTCTGGCAGAAAAATATTATGGCAAGCAATGGGCCGGTGACATTCTGGACTTTTTTCAGCCTGTTTATACCTGCACTGGTTAACTGGCTGGTCCCCGCCACCATCATGAGCTTTGCTGTACCCAATGAAAAACCAAAAGGTAGCAGCATACAACTGCCGTTAAGACGCGGCGCATTAGTCATTATCGGCTTGTTTTTTATTACCATCGCCATGGCAGTACTGGCACACAGCCTGCTGCAACTGCCCCCTGTGATCGGCATGTTGTCAGGCCTCGGCTTGTTACAGCTATATGCTTACAAACTAAAAATTTCTGGTGAAAAATCACAACGGCCAAAAACTGCGATGAATGATTTTAACAACCCGGTTCCTTACGACATTTATAGTAAAGTTGCACGTGCAGAATGGGATACCTTGTTTTTCTTTTATGGTGTAATCATTTGCGTAGGTGGCTTAGGGTTTTTAGGGTACCTCACGCTGGTATCGCAAACTATCTACGGCGGATGGGGTCCTACTAACGCCAATATTGCAATCGGGCTTATCTCGGCGCTAGTAGATAACATTCCCGTTATGTTTGCGGTGCTTTCGATGATGCCGGACATGTCGACCGGACAATGGATGCTGGTGACGATGACAGCTGGCGTTGGCGGCTCACTGTTATCCATCGGCTCTGCTGCAGGTGTAGCACTGATGGGGCAAGCTCGCGGCAGCTATACTTTCTTTGGCCACCTTAGATGGTCGCCCGCCGTTGCCTTAGGTTATGTGGCGAGTATTGCAGTTCACATGCTGATCAACAAGCATATGTTTTAATCAAGAAGGAGTAAATAATGAGCCACCACTATGACGTGCTACTTGATGTACGCCACGAAGATAGCCCAATACCGACAATTCGCGCTAAAGAAGTACTGGACGGACTTGCTATGGGCGAAATTCTCAAGGTCATTACCAGTAAAGAAAGTACGATTAAAAACATTCGTACATTAGTGGCAAATAATCCATTTCAATTAATTGAACATAGCAAAAATGATGAAGGTTTTGTGTTTTTCATTCAAAAACAATAACTCACATAAAACCCTATAAATTTAATTCGATCAATTCCAAATGACCAGAGTTGATCGAATTAAATATCATTAGATTTAATTAGCGCTTTAGCTATTTGCGTGAGTTGATTGCAACTGTCACCTTGGTCGGCACACCTTTACGCTCAAGCTCTACAGCAACTGTCTGACCGGCATACTTTTTCACTGCAGCAAAAAGATCATCTGCCTCTACCAGTGCCATATCACCTATTTTCAATACAGTATCACCTCTGACAATACCGGCTTTAGCCGCTGGGGATTCCTTGATCACGGCAATGATTTTCAAGCCTGGTAAGGCTTGCACTTCAACGGAACCATCATCGGTAGTTTCGTTTGTATTCTTTTTAAGTTTGATGATGTGCACACCTAGCAGCGGCATTGGTAACTTTGCCCAATAACTTGCATAAAAATTATATTCTGTCGGCTCTTCTACTAAATCGTTAGGGTCAAGCTCTTTACCCTTTTTGGCAGCTTCTTTAACCAGCTGCAGCTGAGAACTAGCCGTCTTTGCTGATCCATACTTTTTATAAATCAGCACGGTATCAGCCTTGATTGATTTAGCATGCTGCAGGGCAAGATCCGGCGAAGCTTCGGTAGCGCTGAATCCTGATGAGCCTATCATGTCAAATCCATCTTCCAGCATGGTAATGTTGTCATCATCTTTATGATTACTTACAAATATCTTGGTATCCGGATTAGGGCTCAATGATTTCAGATTGTAGGTATTCTGCTCTTTATAGTTTTTTGCGTAAGGATTTTCTTCCGCGGCTTGCGCCATGTTAATAAAAACAAATGACACCAAGCTCAAACTTAAAAAACCTGCCACTAGCATTTTTTTAAGCCGACTTTTATTTGTTGCTTCTGGTGAAATAGCCAACGTTTTAACCGAATAATGATGTTGATTACGCATGAAGGAATCCTTTATGGTTGGTAATGGTATGATTTAGTCTTATCTAATTACTAATGACCGATCGATGACAAAACAATTCATTAAAATTGGATTAATTTCCATCAGCGACCGCGCAAGCAACGGCGTTTATGAAGACAAAGGCATTCCCAGCCTCAAAGAGTGGCTCACAAACGCCCTTGTAACGCCATTTTCACTGGAAACGCGTTTAATTGCAGATGAACAGAGTGAAATTGAATCTACGCTAATAGATCTGGTGGATTTTCAAGATTGCCAGCTTATCCTTACAACCGGTGGCACTGGCCCTGCCCTGCGTGACGTGACACCAGAAGCTACGCTCGCCGTGGCCGACAAAGAAATGCCGGGGTTTGGCGAACAGATGCGCCAGATCAGCCTGAATTTTGTACCGACGGCGATTTTGTCACGGCAAGTCGCTGTGGTGCGTAAACAATGTCTGATCATCAACCTGCCTGGGCAACCTAAAGCTATCGCGCAGACGCTTGAAGGCCTGAAAGATGAATCAGGTAAAACCTTGGTGCATGGCATTTTTGCCGCAGTGCCTTATTGCCTGGATTTACTGGCCACTCCCGACAAACCCATGCCATTCATAGAAACAAACGAGGCCATTGTTAAAGCATTCAGGCCGAAATCAGCCAGTAAAAACTAACTATTCAGCCATGTCGCCAGAATTTAATTTAATCGCCAAATACTTTACGCGTGCTACACCTAGTGCTGACTTAGGCGTAGGGGATGACGCTGCATTGTTACGTGTAAGTAAAGGATATCAGCTCGCTATTTCAATCGATATGCTGGTAGCAGGCACTCACTTTTTTCATGATGCGGCACCCTATGATATCGGCTGGAAATCACTGGCCGTAAATATCTCGGATATGGCAGCAATGGGCGCAACACCAAAGTGGGCAACGCTGGCAATTGCGTTGCCGGAGATCAATGAGCCCTGGCTCGCAGAATTTTCACGTGGTCTGTTTGCCTGTGCCGATAGATTCAAGGTAGATTTAATTGGCGGCGACACCACACGCGGCCCACTCAATATCAGTGTGCAGATCATGGGTGAGGTACCGACTGGCGAGGCGCTGCGTCGCGATGGCGCCAAACTTGACGATGATATCTGGGTATCTGGCAAGCTAGGTAGCGCTGCTCTGGGCTTGGCACACTTGCAACGCAAAATCACACTTGAAAGCGAGGTTGCTGAGCACTGCCTGCAAGCCCTGCACACGCCCATGCCGAGAACCGATCTAGGATTGACACTACGCAAAAAAGCTAACAGTTGTATCGATATTTCAGATGGCCTGCTCGCCGATTTGGGTCACATACTGGATGCTTCCAATCTAGGTGCTACTGTGGCACTGGATAATATTGCTTGCCATGACTTTTTACGCGCACGCCTGGACGAGGCTATTATCCAGCAATGCATTCTTGCAGGCGGTGATGACTACGAGCTTGCATTTACAGCCCCACAATCACAGCGCCATGCTATTGAGCAGCTTGCCCACCAACTAGACTTGCCATTAAGCCTGATCGGCAAAACCACAGAAAAATTGGGCATAGAAGTTACTTACAAGCAGCAACTGCTGGATATATCAAAAAAAGGCTTTGATCATTTTGGCTAATCAAACTCAACCTAATCTCAAATTACTGCTATCGCACCCAGCCCACTTCTGTGCGCTTGGCTTTGGCTCTGGCTTGGCAAAAAAAGCCCCTGGCACGTTTGGCACTTTAATAGGCATGCCGCTATTTCTGCTGATAGCTGAGCTAAGTTTTTACAGTCAGCTTGCCATTATTTCCGCACTGTTTTTAGTCGGCATTTACTTCTGCGATAAAACCGGAAAAGCGTTAGGCGTATCAGATCACGGCGGCATTGTGTGGGATGAAATCGTTGCCATAATGTTAGTACTTACTGTCACGCCTTACCAATGGCAGTGGTGGTTCACGGCGTTCTTGCTATTTCGCCTGTTCGATATCTGGAAACCTGCTCCAATACGCCAATGCGATGCAAAAGTTAAAGGTGGTTTCGGTGTGATGCTGGATGATTTACTCGCAGCGATATATGCAATCATCAGTCTGAAAATTCTGCTATGGCTAAGCACTCAAATCTAACTATCTCTGACGCAGCCACTCAACTGGGGCAGGCACTTAAAGCGCATGGCTTTATGCTGGCCATGGCCGAGTCATGTACTGGCGGCATGGTTGCAGAAGCAATTACCAGCATCGCCGGTAGCTCAGCATGGTTTGAACGTGGTTTTGTCACCTATAGCAACGCTGCCAAAATTGACATGCTTGACGTATCCAGCAAAACATTAGAGAAGTTCGGTGCAGTCAGTGAACAAACCGCCGCCGAAATGGCCATTGGTGCATTAATAAATAGCGAGGCTCAAATTGCCGGTAGCATTACCGGCATTGCCGGACCTGATGGCGGTTCGCCTGAAAAACCTGTGGGTACAGTGTGTTTTGCATGGACAGGAAAAAATCTCCCGGTAAGCACATGCACACATTGGTTCGAGGGCAATCGTGAAAGCATACGCAAGCAGGCCACCATCTTTATGATGGTGGGCCTGCTTGAAAGATTAAATACTGAACAAGCTTAAATAGTGCTATCTATGGTGACCGCGATGGCCGTGACCGCGGCCATGATGACCGTAGCCGCCATGTTGGCTATGGCCTGAAAAATGATGGCGCGGTGCACCGTAATACACATCACGATACCCAACTACAGGGCCGCGATAGTAGGCATGTGGTGCTGGGTAATAAGCTCTAGGAGCATCATAATAAATCACCTGCGGTACCGCATGGTAACTCACAGCCGGAGCACCGTAATATCCATGACCGCCGTAGCCACCGAAACTGATACCAATATTAAATGAATCACGCGCCTGTGCAGTTGACGCTGAAGCGCCCAAAGCAAGAGCAATCATTAAAAAACGCAGCATTTTCATCATTAATCTCCATTACAAATTTACTGTTGTGTAGTTACAAAAACGCGCATATAACAATTAAGTTGACTTGATTATCAAATCTTACTGTATTTTTTAAAAAAGTACTCATAAATACATCAGGATAAAGCCACGCAACGCTTACGTTAAATCTTAAATTATGAAATAATTAACAGTTAATTTAAGCACTTCAAAATAAAGGTAAAAACCCATGGATGACAACAAAGCTAAAGCACTCTCCGCAGCTCTTTCGCAAATTGAAAAACAGTTTGGCAAAGGCTCCATCATGCGTATGGGTGATAGCGACATTGGCGAAGATATTCAAGCAGTTTCTACCGGCTCGCTCGGTCTTGATATCGCTTTAGGTATCGGTGGCTTGCCACGCGGCCGTATTGTTGAAATTTACGGCCCTGAGTCATCAGGCAAAACGACCCTTACACTTTCAGTCATCGCAGAAATGCAAAAAATGGGTGGCGTAGCTGCATTTATCGATGCAGAGCATGCGCTAGACCCGCAATATGCGGCAAAACTTGGCGTAAACGTACCTGACCTGCTGATCTCACAACCAGACACCGGCGAGCAAGCACTTGAAATCGCTGATATGCTGGTACGCTCTGGCTCTGTAGATATCGTTGTAATTGACTCTGTTGCAGCACTGACACCGCGCGCTGAAATTGAAGGCGAAATGGGCGACTCACACATGGGCTTGCAAGCTCGCTTAATGAGCCAGGCATTGCGTAAGCTGACCGGCAACATCAAACGTACTAATACTTTAGTTATCTTCATCAACCAGATTCGTATGAAGATCGGTGTCATGTTCGGCAACCCGGAAACTACAACCGGCGGTAACGCACTGAAATTCTATGCCTCCGTACGTTTGGATATTCGCCGTACCGGCGCGATCAAAAAAGGTGACGAAGTGACCGGTTCTGAAACCCGCGTTAAAGTCATCAAAAACAAAGTTGCGCCTCCGTTCAAGCAAGCTGAATTCGACATCATGTACGGTGAAGGCATTTCACGTTTAGGCGAAATCATTGAGCTTGGTTCAAATATCAAACTGATTGAAAAAGCTGGCGCATGGTATAGCTACAACGGCGAAAAAATCGGCCAGGGTAAAGAGAATGCTAAAGAGTTCCTGCGTGAGCATCCGGAAATCGCAAAAGACCTGGAAGATAAAATCCGCGCCAATGCCAAAAAACTGAATGAAGTCATGGTGGCGCCACGCGGCGAGGATGATTGAGTAGCTGCGATTGAAAACACCGCTGGAAAAATCCCTCCGGCAGCGCGCCCTGGAATATCTGGGCAAGCGTGAATACTCTTATATGGAACTGGGGCAAAAGCTCAAAGCTTATGCCGATGACGGCGACGACATTCCGGCTTTGCTAGAAGACTTTAAAGCGCGAGGCTGGCTTTCAGACGCGCGCTTTACCGAACAGATCGTGCACGCCCGGCAATCAAAGTTCGGCAGCGCAAAAATTGCGCACGAGTTACGCGAAAAAGGCGTAGCTGACGAACTGATTGCTGATGCCATTGAGCAGGTAAAAGATAATGAGCTGGCAAACGCTACTGAAGTGTGGCGTAAGAAATTTAAAACTGGCCCTAAAAGCCGCGAAGAATGGGCAAAACAGGCCAGATTCATGCAGAGCCGGGGTTTTGGTTTTGATATGATTAAAAAAGTATTAAGCACAGCTGAGGCTGAAGAAAACGATTAAACAGGCTATTTAGAATCAAATTTTATGACAATTAAATTGAGTAACAACCCAAGCAGTAACGAAATCCGCCAGGCCTTCCTGGATTTTTTTGCATCTAAAGGCCACGAAATCGTTTCATCCAGCTCACTGGTGCCACATGGTGACCCTACCCTGCTATTCACCAATGCAGGCATGAATCAGTTCAAAGATGTCTTTTTAGGTTTTGATAAACGCCCATACACCCGTGCTACTTCAAGCCAGAAATGTGTACGTGCCGGCGGCAAGCACAACGACCTTGAAAACGTTGGCTACACTGCCCGTCACCATACATTTTTTGAAATGCTGGGCAACTTCAGCTTTGGCGATTATTTCAAAAAAGACGCAATCAGTTACGCATGGGAATTGCTGACTGTAGTTTTCAAGCTGCCTAAAGAAAAACTAACCGTTACCGTGTATGCCGAAGATGACGAGGCTTACAACATCTGGCTTAACGACATCGGCGTACCGGCCGAGCGCATCATCCGCATCGGCGATAACAAAGGCGCACGTTACGCATCTGACAACTTCTGGATGATGGGCGACACTGGCCCATGCGGACCTTGTACCGAGATTTTCTATGACCACGGCGCACATCACTTCGGCGGCCCTCCGGGCAGCCCGGATGAAGATGGCGACCGCTACATCGAGATCTGGAATAACGTATTCATGCAATACAACCGCGATGAAGCCGGTGTGATGCACCCACTGCCAAAACCATCGGTTGATACCGGCATGGGCTTGGAGCGTATCTCTGCTGTATTGCAGCACGTACATGCCAATTATGAAATTGATCTGTTCCAGTCATTAATCGCTGCAGCGGTGCGCGAAACGAAAGCTGCCGACGCTAACAGCCCATCACTCAAAGTGCTGGCTGACCATATCCGCGCCTGCAGCTTTTTAATTGCCGACGGCGTGATTCCGGGTAACGAAGGCCGCGGTTATGTACTGCGCCGTATTATCCGTCGCGCGATCCGTCATGGCTACAAGCTTGGCGTACGCAGCGCATTCTTTAATAAAATCGTACCTGACTTAGTAGCGGCAATGGGCAGCGCCTACCCTGAACTGATAAGCAACCAGACACGTATTGCAGATATCCTGAAACAAGAAGAAGACCGCTTTTTTGAAACCATCGAAAACGGCATGGCGATTCTGGAAACAGAACTTGCGAATACCAAAGAAGTTTTCAATGGCGAAACTGCATTTAAACTGCACGATACTTATGGCTTTCCATTAGACTTAACCGCAGACATCTGCCGCGAACGCGATGTAAAAGTAGATACCGCCGCTTTTGATGCGGCCATGGCTCGCCAAAAAGAGCAGGCGCGCTCTGCCGGTAAATTCAAGATGGCAGCAAATCTTGAATACGATGGCATTGCGACTACATTTTACGGCTACGAGAAACTCGAAGCTGCCGGTCAAGTGACCGCACTTTATAAAGATGGCGTAGCAGTATCCAAATTAAATGAAGGCGACCAGGGTGTAGTCGTACTCAACAACACACCGTTTTACGCTGAATCTGGCGGCCAGATTGGTGATTGTGGTGAAGTGCGCAGCGCTAACGGCATTTTTGCAGTAGAAGATACGCAAAAAATTCAGGCGACTGTATTCGGCCATCATGGCGTGCTGAAAACCGGCACCTTGAATGTAGGCGACCATATCAGTGCCCGTGTAAATGTACAGGCGCGTACCAACACCATGCGCAACCACTCTGCTACACACCTCATGCACAAAGCCTTACGTGAAGTACTAGGTGATCATGTGCAGCAAAAAGGCTCATTGGTGGATGCCGACAAAACGCGTTTCGACTTTGTACATAACGCACCAATGACTGATGATGAAATCGCCCGCGTTGAGCAGATTGTCAATGCGGAAATTCTGGCAAACGCAGCCTGTCAGGCGCGCGTGATGGATATTGAATCCGCACAGAAAACCGGCGCTATGATGCTGTTTGGCGAAAAATATGGCGACGAAGTACGTGTACTGGATATCGGTACCTCACGCGAGCTGTGCGGCGGCACGCACGTCAGTCGCACCGGTGACATCGGTTTATTTAAAATCACCTCTGAAAGCGGCGTAGCTGCAGGTGTGCGCCGTGTTGAAGCCACTACGGGTGAAGGTGCACTGAAACTTATTAATAGTCAGCAGCATCTGATAGCACAACTAGCCAGCGATCTTAAAGCACCGCAGGGTGAAGTTGCTGCAAAAGTCAGTCAATTAGCTGAATATGCAAAATCATTGGAAAAAGAACTCGCACGTTTGAAGTCTAAACTGGCTTCTTCCCAAGGTGATGACCTTGCTACACAAGCAGTTGAAATCTCTGGCGTTAAAATACTGGCAGCAACGCTGGATGGTGCTGATGCCAACGCCCTGCGCGAAACCATGGATAAACTCAAAGACAAACTCAAGTCGGCAGCGATTGTGCTGGCCAGTGTCAATGATGGCAAAGTCAGTTTAGCGGCAGGTGTAACAGCAGATTTAATCGGCAAGTTAAAAGCCGGTGAGTTAGTCAACTTTGTAGCAGGCCAGGTCGGCGGCAAAGGCGGCGGCAAACCGGATATGGCAATGGCAGGCGGTACCGATGCAAGCAATCTGCCTAAAGCATTGGCAAGTGTAGAAAATTGGATCAAAGAAAGAATTTAAATTCTGCCCAATAAGTTTTTATAGGCGATAAAACAGTTTTTAAAGGAAGTTTTAATGGCACTAATCGTACAAAAATATGGCGGCACCTCAGTCGCAAACCCAGACCGCATTCGCAATCTGGCACGCCGCGTTGCGCGCTACAAGGCAATGGGGCATAAAATTGTTGTGGTTGTTTCTGCCATGTCCGGCGAAACCAACCGCTTGATCGCGCTGGCTAAAGAAATCATGCCGGAGCCGGATCCGCGTGAATTAGACGTGATGCTTTCTACCGGCGAGCAAGTGACCATTGGTATGACAGCGTTAGCACTCATGGAGCTTGGTATTAAAGCCAAAAGCTATAACGGCTCACAAGTCAAAATTCTGACAGACGACGCATTTACCAAAGCACGCATCCTGAGCATTGACGAAAGCAACATCAAAAGAGACCTCGATAACGGCTATGTAGTCGTTGTAGCAGGCTTTCAAGGTGTGGATGCCAATGGCAACATCACCACCCTGGGCCGTGGCGGATCAGACACCACCGGCGTGGCTCTTGCAGCCGCGTTAAAGGCAGATGAATGCCAGATCTATACCGATGTTGACGGCGTTTACACCACAGACCCGCGCGTGGTGCCAGAAGCGCGCCGCCTGGATAAGATTACATTCGAAGAAATGCTTGAGCTCGCCTCACAGGGCAGCAAAGTACTGCAAATTCGCTCAGTAGAATTTGCCGGCAAATACAAAGTTAAATTACGCGTGCTTTCCAGCTTTGATGAAGAAGGCGAAGGCACACTGATTACATTTGAGGAAGAAAAAGATATGGAACAACCCGTCATCTCAGGCATAGCATTTAATCGCGACGAAGCCAAAATTACAGTGCTAGGCGTACCGGACAAACCAGGCATCGCTTACCAGATCTTAGGCCCGATCGCAGAAGCCAATGTCGATGTGGACATGATTATCCAAAACACCGGCGCGGATGGCACCACTGACTTCACTTTCACCGTGCATAAGAATGAAATGAACAAAGCGCTGAACATCTTGCGCGACAAAGTGCAAGCACACATCGGCGCACGCGAAATCAGCGGCGATGATAAAATCGCTAAAGTTTCTATCGTAGGCGTTGGCATGCGCTCACACGTTGGCATCGCCAGCAAAATGTTCCGCATACTGGCTGAAGAAGGTATCAATATTCAAATGATCTCAACTTCAGAAATCAAAATCGCTGTAGTGGTTGATGAAAAGTATCTGGAACTCGCAGTGCGTGTACTACACAAAGCTTTTGAACTAGATGCTGAATAATTTCAGCAAATGCAGTAAGTTATCGTTGATTTTTAAAAGGGTTTCGCGTAGTATCACGCCCTCGCATTAAGCGAAAACAGCAACAATCAGGAAAGCTGATAAGCACTACTAAATCAGTAAACTGATAAGTATTACTAAACGGAGAGCTGGCCGAGTGGTCGAAGGCACTTCCCTGCTAAGGAAGCATACGGGCTTAAATCTGTATCGAGGGTTCGAATCCCTCGCTCTCCGCCAGTTTTAAAAAGTGTGAAATATTGCTGGAAAAAAATCCGGCTTCAAGTATAATGCACGCTTTCGCGCCCGTAGCTCAGCTGGATAGAGTACTTG
>JAHRYP010000015.1 GCA_020622105.1 Methylotenera sp. | reverse complement strand
TTAAAGTCTCTATGGTGGCTGTAGCTCAGCTGGTAGAGTCCTGGATTGTGATTCCAGTTGTCGTGGGTTCGAGCCCCATCAGCCACCCCAATTCCTTCTTTATTGTATTTATAGCCAGTACTTGCCGTCATACCGTAGCTGGCCCTGCCTTGTAAATATGTATTAAATTTCCAATAGTTTTATTTCTGCAATATTCTGAACTTCCCTTGTCGCAATATCTCTGATATGTTGTACATCCTCATATTGAATCAAAAAATTAAATGTATAAATCCTTGTTTGTTTTTGCTTTAATTTCCTTGATATTATCGCCTGCTGCAAAATCTGCTGAACCAAATATGCGGCCCGGATTATGGGAAGTCACTACTTCATCAGATCTGCTGTGGTTTGTTCCACAAATTCCGTCAGACCAGATGCAAGGTTTAAAGGATTTGGCGAAAGAATACGGGGTTGAGATGCCACAAATTGAAAATGGCTCAGCAATATCAAATACCTGCATTACGCCTGAGATGGCAAACCAGAAAAATCCGCCTGGTCTATATCAAAATCAGACGGGATGTGTGGCTAAGAATGTTAGCCGTGCAGGCAATAAATATCGATTAGATTTTGATTGCAGCAATGAACAGTTAAAAGGCAGTGGCTCAGCAGAAGGCACTTTTGATAGCACTGAGAAATTTACCGGGAGGACCACTTTTAATGGTTTTGTTCAAGGCAATCCGGTGAATGAAAAAGCAGATGTCAGTGGTAGATGGTTAAACGCAAGCTGTGGAAACGTACCGTCGCTACAACAATAAAATATTGGAAAATCAATAGCCAGCATTAGATGTATGCATAGATACATCTAATGCTGAGCTATGGCCGCAATCATTGCTAAAGCGATGCGCTAGTAGTGCGCGCTCTGTTAAATGGATGCTTTTATCAGCGTAATCGCAGCATTTTTAGCGCGTCTGGCAGCCCCGGAATCTGGGCTGAGCCTTTCTATCATTGCGCCGCCTTCAAAAATAATGGTTAATTGCTGTCCCAGGGTTTGTGCATCTTTAATGCCGGCAATTGCCGCTAGCTCTGATAAGTAGTGCTGCAATTCGTTCGATAACTCTACAGAGTAATGATGTACCGGGTGTGCAGGGTCTGGAAACTCAACAGAGCCTATATGAAATGGCAGGCCATTGAATTCAGGCGTGGTAATCCACTGTTCATATAGGTTGCATAGTTCAAACAAGACTTCTTGTGAGTCACCTTTCTTATCCGCAAGCTTTTCATTGATCCACGCATAAAAGCGGTTGGATTTCTCTCTCAGGTATTCAATAATTAATTGATTTTTACTCGGAAAGTATTTGTACAGTGTTGCCTTAGCCACTCCTGATTCTGCAATAATGGTGTCAACGCCGGAGGCATGAATGCCGCGAGATTCGAAGAGTTGTGTGGCTACGGTCAGTATTTTTTCGCGCATATTTTTCATATATATTCCTTAGCTATTGATGCCGCCATTTTGCAATGGCTTATCCATGAGCTTTTGTGGATATAGGCAGTTTACATATTTCAATGCGTTGTTTAGATTAGCCGCGGTTCCAATTTCAACTTTGCCTGCATTGATGAAGGCAATAAACGCTTCTCGGTCCTGAGGCTGAAGCATTGCAGCTTGTGGAAGCTGGCAATTCCCTTCTTTCATTTTGTTATACATGCTTACCAGATTGTTTACAGTGGCGTTACCTGATTGATTTATAGAAGAGCCGCTTTCCGGGTTAAAAATATCCGGAGACTGAACATTTTTGTGTAAAAACTTATTGCTCGTTACTGCGCCAAACACAATGATCATGGTTATAAAACATAAGGCAATTAAAGGCCGACTTCTTGATTTTTCCGGTTTTGTGAAACTGCTGATAGATTGATTCACCAGCACCCAAGGCTTAGCGGACTTGTTCTGGATTTGAAGTTTTATTGCGCCGATCAGCATGAACAAGATTTGATCAGAAACGATTTCGGCATTTTTCAGTTTAAGTCTGCGCGTTTCTGTGTGAATAATGTCTTTCAATATATTGATGTCAGTGATTGAAAGGTCATTCTCTATAGTGTTCAGTCTAAAGATGCGATCTTGATTCCATTTGCTTAAAATGTCAGACAAAGCTTTTAAGCGCGCAACAGGTGATCGGCCCATTGTTAGCAACTGTGACCTGAATTCATTCGAACTGAAAAAACTATTTTCCATCAGCTTTAATTTCTCTTTATCAAATCCTGCAGATATCTATTTACAAACCAAAAGATAACAAATAAAAAAGCGAACAGGTCTGTCTGAATGTTAGCGGATTGCCAGCTTATTATCAACATTAAGCATCAGAAATGTGCAGACTAAATTCTGCAATAGGTAAATTTATTGATGGAGCAAGCTATTCGGGCTATAGTTCCATTGAACGCAGTGATTATCGATATTTATAATAAGGTTTTCTAATGGCAACACTACGTCCGGTATTGATGATTGTTGACGATGACCCGTTAATCACAGATACCCTCCATTTTGTACTAAGCAAGCATTTTGAAGTTTGTGTGGCAGAGTCGCATGCACAGGTCAGGAGTCTACTGCAGCAGTTGGATGCTCCGCCGGCGCTAGCTCTGGTTGATCTCGGCTTGCCGCCTAATCCTCACGTGCCTGACGAGGGTTTTAAAGTCATCAGTGCGCTAATTGCGCACTCACCGGCTATTAAAATCCATGTATTGTCCGGTCAGAGTGAAGACAGCAATGTGAAGCGCGCACTTTCTTTGGGCGCGGCTGATTTTATTGCCAAGCCCTGTGATGTTGAAAAACTGAAAGATATGCTTTTGAATGCGCTTAAGGTGCAGGATGCAGAGCGTAATGAAGTCAAAACAGTGCAGGAGTTCGGTGGTTTACTGGGAAACAGTCTGCCGATCCAGGCCTTGCATTTGCAGATTAAACAGTTTGCTGATTCGCCATTCTCTGTGCTGATTGAAGGAGAATCCGGCAGTGGTAAAGAGCTGGTGGCAGGCAGTTTTCATTATCAAAGTGAGCGCTCGCTTCAGCCGTATTTATCCATTAATTGCGCAGCCGTTTCACCGCTGCTCGCCGAGTCAATTTTATTCGGGCATGCCAAAGGTGCGTTTACGGGCGCTGTTGCAGCGCACGCGGGTTATTTTGAAGACGCGGGTGAAGGCACTTTGTTTCTGGATGAAATCGGTGAGTTGCCTCTGGAGCTGCAGGCCAAGTTGCTACGGGTTCTGGAAAATGGCGAGTATCAGCGTATCGGCGAGACGCAAACACGCAAAAGTCGCGCACGTGTAGTGGCAGCTACCAACCGTGATTTGCGTGCAGAAGTGCGTGCGGGCAAATTCAGGTCTGATCTTTATCACCGGCTCAGTGTCTTTACGGTAAAAGTGCCGCCACTGCGCGAGCTTGCTGAGGACAAACATCTGTTACGTGAACATTTCACCGCATTTTACGCTAAGCAGATTGGTAAAGCGCTGTTTGAGCTCGATGCAAAAGCGCAGAGCTGCTGGCTGGGCTATGCTTTTCCTGGCAATGTGCGGGAATTAAGAAATATAGTCATTCGATTAATTGCAAAATATGCCGGTAAAATCGTTAAAGAAAATGAGTTGATTGCCGAGTTTGATTTAACGGAGCCTGAAATCTCAGGTAATGAATTCAGTTTTAACAATGAAACGAGTATGACAGCGCAAGCGCAGCGTCATTTGCAGCGTCAGGCCAATGTGAGTCTGGATGCGGTTCTCAAAACCTGGGAGCGTGCCTATATTGAAGCCGCAATGAAAATGACACATGGTAATTTGAGTCAGGCCGCCAAGTTGCTCAATGTGAATCGCACAACGCTGTATAGCCGTATGAATACACAAGATGATAGTTAGTAGACATGGTTGATAAATGCGAGTCTTTTATCAGCGTGTGTAAACTATATGGGAATTTCACTTAATCTCAAGTATCAAGCACTAAACAATTTTGTTTTATCGTAAAATTCCCGTACATAATTTTGCGCATATTGATCAAACACTTGGACTGGCAGGAATAATTTGTATTATCCCCACTTTGGTTTAAAAGAACCGCCATTCAAAATTACGCCGAATACGGATTTTTTCTTTTCCGGGGGTAATCGCGGCGCCATACTTGATGCGCTGGTGTATGCGATCACCAACGGTGAAGGCATCATTAAGGTGGTGGGCGAGGTAGGTAGCGGCAAAACCATGCTCTGCCGCATGCTGCAAACGATACTGCCGGAAAAAATCGAGAGCATCTACCTTGCTAACCCGAGTGTTGCACCTGAAGATGTGCTGCATGCGATTGCTTTTGAGTTGCAGCTTAAATTGCCTAAAAATGCTGACCGTTTAAAAGTCATGCAGGAGTTGCAGGCCTATTTGCTGGCACGTTATGCAGAGGGGCGCCAGGTAGTGATATTTGTAGAGGAGGCGCAAGGCATGCCTCTCGCAACGCTTGAAGAAATCCGGTTGTTATCAAATCTGGAAACAAAGCAGGATAAATTGCTGCAGATTGTATTATTCGGCCAGCCTGAGTTGGATGACAACTTGAATCAGGAACATATTCGGCAATTGCGTGAGCGCATCACGCATCGCTTTAATCTAGGGCCGCTGCAAACCAAAGATGTGGGTGACTACCTGATTTTCAGGCTGCGTGCAGCTGGCTATCACGGGCCACACCTGTTTACAGAGTCGGCGATAAAAAAACTTTCAAGAGCATCAGAAGGCTTGGTGCGCCGGGTAAATATTCTGGCGGATAAAGCCTTATTGTCAGCATTTGCTGATAATGTCTACCAAGTGACACCTAAGCATGTAGATGCGGCAGTCAATGATAGCGAATTCGGGTTTAAGCCCAAATGGTATCAATTCGACTTGTCTAAAACAGGCTCTAAATACACATGGCGCGCTATATTATTGCTGGCCATAGCAGGTTTAGGGATGTTGGCAGCAGTTCTGGTATATACGCAGCCGAAGCCAGTCGCCAGCGCACAAAGCAAGCCAGCTAAAAAAAGCACAGCATTGGCAGCCGCAACGCCATCGGCAGATGATGCAGCACCCACTGCCATAGATGTGCAGCAATGGTTGGTGAATCAGCGTTTGCAGGCTACTGACAATTTATTATTAAGCACTAGTTCTGAGACCATATCGTTGCAGATCCAATCGGTGCCTACCGTTTTAACCGCAGGTGAGCAGTCACAAGATGCTTTGTTAAAAACGGCATTAGAAAAACTTCGCCGGCAGCTGGAGATGGATAATATTTATTTATACCGTATGCAGCAGAATAATAGTGTTTATACCGTGATTTTATATGGCGTATTTACTCAGCGAACAGATGCGTTAAACGCACTTAACAGCTTGCCTGAAGAAATTAAAACGAATCAGCCATATTTGCGTACCTTGGCAGGTGTGAAAAAAGATATTGAACTGTCGCAAAAAAGTAAATCGGCCTCCTGAGAAAATACCAATTAAATCGTCATTGCGTGCGAAGCGCGCCAATCCAGAATATTGTTTTAGAATAAAGCACAAGTTTGCGGCTAAAGGCTAAACTGCTCGTAATGACGGCGTTATAAATAAATCAGCGTTTCCCTAACAGTTGCAGGTCTTTCTTTCGGTTGCTGCATATCAAATACAGCTATTTTTTCAGATACTTAGCAGCAGATTGTAACTAATTGTTGCGATTTGTTATACCCTGCTATTTTTTGCGGTATTATTGACGCGATATAAATAGAAAAGTAGCCTGTAAGGCTGCTATCGGGAGTGTTAATCTATGGCAATCAATAAAGCAATATTGATGCTGTCAATGTTTATGGTTTTAGGTGTGTCGGCTTGTACGCACAAATCCAGCGTGCAGCCATCCAAAGGCCATATAGATGATCAAAATGCGTCAGCAGCTATAGAACCTGCAAAATCCACAGCTAAGGTTGCAGGTAATATACCCAAGCCGGTCACTGATAGCGCTTATTTACCACCACCCAAACCCAAAGCAAAAGAGCCAATCTATAGCATTGTCGTATATGACACTCCGGTGAAGGAGGTTCTATTCGCGATTGCGCGAGATAGTAAACTTAATATCGATATTCACCCCTCAATTCAAGGGCGTGTAACGCTTAATGCCGTTGATCAAACATTGCCGGCAATTCTGGAGCGCATTTCTAAGCAGGTGGATTTAACCTATAAGGTGCAGGGCAATGTGCTGACAATTGCGCCTGATCAGCCAGCATTACGTACTTACAAGATTGATTATGTAAACATGACGCGTGACACTACCGGATTTATCGGCGCTGCCGCCGAAATATCCAGTACCGGGCAAAGTGCTACTACCGGTGCAGGCGGAACTTCCAGTACGACCAGCACTAGTGGAAATGGTGCCAATAACAGTTCGCGTACAGCAGTAAACAGCGAGTCAAAAAATCGTTTTTGGGAGACGTTGGAAAGAAACATCAAGGATATTCTTACCGAGACTGATAAAGAAATAGTGATTACTCGTCTCGGCAATCCGCAGGATGCTAATAACAAATCAGATAAAAATGCCGCCGAGTCCGCAACCCAGCAGGATAAGACGCAAAATTTACAGCAGGAATATACTGAATTTAAAACGCTTTATGCAGCTACGGTGATTGTTAACCGTGAAGCCGGGATCATTAACGTCAGAGCGACCAGCAAGCAGCATGAGCGCGTGCAGGAGTTCCTGGATAAGGTGATGACCAGCGTAAAACGCCAGGTATTAATTGAGGCAACTATTGTTGAAGTCAGGTTAAGCGACAGTTTTCAGGCAGGTATAGACTGGAGCCGCCTGAATAACGGGCCTAATAATAGTGGATTTCAGTTCAGGCAGCAGTTAGGTGCGCAAACCAGCAGCATTAATGGTACTGGCAATAATTTTTCAACTTCAGCCAATGCCTTCGGTGTGGTGCCTGACGCAGGTTTCGTTGCCGGATATCTTAATCCGATCAGTCGCATCGGCAATATTGCAGCGTCTATTAATTTACTTGAGCAATTCGGCACGACCAAAGTGCTATCGAGCCCTAAATTGATGGTGCTTAATAATCAGACAGCTGTGCTTAAAGTTGTAGATAATATTGTGTATTTTACCGTGCAGTCACAACAATCTCAGGGTTCAGTAGGTGGTGGTATTTTGTCTACGGTGACCACAACGGCAAATACAGTTCCGGTTGGTGTGGTAATGACAGTTACACCGCAGATTAATGATGGCGGTAATGTGAATATCAATGTGCGGCCGACGGTTTCGCGTGTGCTCGGCTATAAATCTGATCCTAATCCTAACTTGAAAATAGAGAGTCTGGTTCCTGAAATTCAGGTGCGTGAGATGGAATCAATGCTGCAGATTCTGAGTGGTAATACGGCAGTACTTGGCGGCCTGATGCAAGACGATATTTTGACCAATAATGATAGAGTTCCGGGGCTGTCAAAAATCCCGGGTCTGGGGAAAATCTTTACCGGAAAAAATGATGCAAATCGTAAAACTGAATTGGTGATTTTTCTGCGACCTACGGTGATTGCAAATGCAAGCCTGGAAAGTGATGAGCTGGCAAATTATAAACAGTACTTACCATCACCACAGCTGCAGAAAACATTTGACGAGAGTGGTGAGAGGTAATCGGTAGATGAGTTTACTGATTAAGGCGCTTGAATCTGCAGAAAAAGGTAAGCAGGCTGAGCCCAAAAGGGGCGTGGCTGAAGCTGCTTCACCTCTTGGCTTGGGGTTGGAGCCTTTATCTCCTGTAGAGAAACCTGCTCCAGCAGAGAAACAATCATTAAATTTTGCAGCTGAAGAGCCATCTAATAAGGCGGATTCCTTTAATGTCACTGCGGTAGCAAGCGCAGCAAAAGTAAAGCAGCAATCTGAAATCAAGAAAGACAGTAAGCAGCAAGTAGCAGCCAATGTATTTGTTGCCAATCAGGCGGTAAAAAATTCAACTTCTGCATCTGCTTTGCTAATGTTGGGTGCTGCAGGCGCTTTGCTCATTTGGCTTGGCTTGCAAGGGTATCAGTACCTAACCAAGGTTAATCCGCCTGAGGCGGTAGTTATCAAGACTGACACACAAGTTGCTAGGACTGCTGAAGTCGCCAGCGTTACTGAGTCAGCCACGCAAACAATTGAACCAGCTGCAGGCTCTACTCAGGTTACGGTGACGGAAGTCGCGGGAACGTCCGCAAATGCTGTTGTGCAAGCTCCCAAACCTGCCGTGAATAAATATGCCGATATTTCCACGGAGACGGCACTTATTCCTGAAAATAACGCTGCTATTAGCCGTTCAGTAGTCGACAATGCAGCAGCCGCTAACAAGATGGCGCGCAGTCGAGTGGCTGAATCAGGCAATACAGCCAATCAGAATCCAAACGAATTAAACATCAGTGAATTAAATGCCAGTGAGCTTAATAAACGCGCACCGCTCAAGCTGGTGAGCAGAACGCCAGCAGCAGGCGTTGACCCGACATTGCTCGCAGCTTATGAGGCTTATAGCCGCGGCGATAATGCGACCGCACAAGCACAATATCGACAAGTACTGCAGGGCGATACAAGAAATGTGGATGCTTTGTTGGGCATGGCGGCAATAGCGCTTAAGCAGTCTCGTTATGCAGATGCCAATGGCTGGTACCAGAAGGTGCTGGAAATCGAACCCAGAAACAGTACTGCATTATCAGCTGTTGCTAATTCACAAATAAGCAGTGAGCCTGCTGGTTCAGCTGTAGCAGATCAAGCCGGCACAGAAAGCCGCATTAAAAACATGCTGGCTCAGCAGCCGGAGGCGGCAAATTTACATGCGGCATTAGGTAATCTGTATGCAGCGCAGAATCAATGGTCATTAGCGCAGCCGGCCTATTTTAATGCTAGCCGTTACGCACCTAATAGCGCGGATTATGCGTTTAATCTCGCAGTCAGTCTGGATCAGCTAGGTAAGCCCAGCCTTGCATTGGCGCAGTACCAGCGTGCTTTGAGCTTGTTAAATAACTCTGGTGCCAGCAATCTGGATAAGCTACAGCTGGAAGCTAGAATACAGGCGCTACAACAGTAGAGCAGCATAAGCGTAGACCTGATAAAAAGATAACAATACTAAATTATGACAATGACCAATATCACAAAACAGGCTGAATGCAATGGCTGAGCAGCGTCGTAAACTTCGCATAGGCGAACTCATGGTGCAGCAGGGGCTGATCAGTGACGATCAGCTGCGGATTGCGCTCATTGAGCAGGAGCATAATGACTTGCCTCTCGGTCGCCAGCTGGTGCGGCTGGGCTTTGTTACCGAGGCAATGGTTCGCGATACACTGGCAAGTACTATTGGCACAGAAAGTATTGATTTGTCGACTGTGGTTGCAGATATCGAGGCATTGCAAATGGTGCCGCAAGACTTTTCACGCCGCTACCATCTGCTACCAGTTGCTTTTGAAGAAGCTAGCAGAATCATGGTTGTGGCAATGGCGGACCTGTTCAACGTGGTGGCCTTGGATCAGCTGCGAGCTATGCTCGGAGGGCAAATCCAGATCAAGCCGGTGCTGGCGGCAGAGGCGCAGCTTGAAGAATTCATTGATCAGTTTTATGGTTACGAGTTATCTGTTGATGGTATTCTGCGCGAGATTGAAACTGGTGAAATTGATTACCAGAGTTTAAGTGCGGCAGGCAATGAGTATACGCAGCCGGTGGTGCGTCTGGTTGGATCACTGCTGATGGATGCAGTGAAGCGCGGCGCTTCGGATATTCACTTTGAGCCGGAACATGCCTTTTTACGCATACGTTATAGAATTGACGGTGTATTGCAGCAGATTCGCAGCTTGCACAAAAGTTACTGGGGTGGCGTAGCTGTCAGACTTAAAGTGGTGAGCGGGCTTGATATTGCAGAAACGCGCGCGCCGCAGGATGGTCGCCTGAACATGAATTTGTGCGGCCGGCCGATTGATTTCCGCGTTTCGACGCATCCGACCATACATGGTGAAAATATCGTACTGCGCGTGCTGGATCGCGAAAAGTCGATTATTCCAATGGAACGCATGGGCCTGCGTGAAGATACCCTGAATGAATTGCGCCTGATGATGACGCGCCCGGAAGGTATTCTGATCGTCACCGGTCCAACCGGCAGTGGTAAGACCACAACGCTTTACTCGCTGTTATCGAGCCAGAATACGACAGAAGTGAATATCATGACACTGGAAGATCCGGTGGAATATCCGGTCACCATGATGCGGCAAACTTCGGTGGCCGAGGTGAATAAGGTTGATTTTGCCAACGGCATACGTTCGATTATGCGGCAAGATCCAGACATTATTCTGGTCGGTGAAATCCGCGATGAAGATACGGCCACAATGGCTTTTCGCGCGGCAATGACCGGCCATCAGGTGTTCAGTACCCTGCATACCAACTCTGCACTGGGCGTGTTCCCGCGCTTGACAGATATTGGCATTTTGCCGGATATCATGGCGGGTAATATTATCGGCGTAGTGGCGCAGCGACTAGTGCGGGTGCTTTGTCCGCATTGTAAAGAGGCTTATACGCCGGACGACTTTGAGCGCAAGATTTTGCGTCTTAAACCCAATGACAAGCCGCAGATTTTTAAGGCGAAAGGCTGTGAGCACTGTAATCTGAATGGCTATCGCGGGCGTATGGCAATTATTGAGTTGTTGCGCATTGATAGTGATATGGATGCTTTGATTTCACGCCGGGCGCATCTGGATGAATTGCAGAAAATGGCTTTCGATAAAGGCTTCATTACATTGGCAGCAGATGGTGTGCGCCGTATTCTGGAAGGACATACCAGCGTGATAGAAGTCATGCGTGTGATTGATTTAACGAGCCGTATCAGTGTTTAATTTGCAGAGCTACACCTATGCCTTCATTCAGTTATAACGCGGTTGATAAGTTAGGGCGCCCGGCAATAGGGCAGCTTGATGCCGTGAATGAAGTGGATCTGGAAATTCGCTTATCACGCATGGGGCTGGACTTAATCACATTTCGCACCGCCGCAAAATCTACCAGCCTGTTTAATCGCAGCCGCGTCAGTAATCAGGATTTAGTCATGTTCTGCTTTCAGCTCGAGCAGTTGAATAGTGCAGGCGTGCCGCTGCTGGATTGTTTAAATGATTTACGTGAAAGCAGCAGTAACCTGTATTTTCAAAAAATTCTAGGCGCGGTCAGCTCCGAAGTAGAAGGCGGCAAGATGCTTTCAGAAGCGCTGGCACAACATCCGGCCGTATTCAGCGAAGTGTTTGTCAGTTTGATCGCTGCAGGTGAGCACACCGGCCAGTTGCCAGTAGTATTGAATAATTTGTTTAATACCATTCGCTGGCAAGATGAGCTGATGTCACAAACGAAAAAACTGTTGGCCTACCCGGCTTTTGTGGCGGTTGTGGTATCACTTGCAGTAGTGTTTTTAATGACGTATCTGGTGCCGCAGATGGTGTCATTTTTAAATAATATGGGGCAGGAGCTACCTTTAAATACCAAAATACTGATCGCGATTTCTAATGCGTTTGTTGGTTACTGGTGGCTGATTATCGGGCTGCCGATTGTGGTAGCAATTAGTTTGGCTGCGGTGATTAAGTCCAATCCAGTTGCACGCTATCGATTTGATCTGTTTAAGCTGAACTTACCGGTAACAGGGCCGATTCTGCATAAAATCATTATGGCGCGTTTTGCGCGTTATTTTGCGCTTATGTATCAAACCGGCATTCCGATTCTGGATGCTATCAAGATCTGTGAAAACATTGTAGGTAACAGGGTGGTGGCTGATGCCTTGACCCGTGTGCATGCACAGATTAATGCGGGTGATTCCATGAGTGAGAGTTTCCGCAATGCAGGACTGTTTCCACAACTGGTGGTACGCATGATCAAGGTTGGCGAAAACACAGGGGCACTGGATAAATCATTATTGAATATCAGCTACTTTTACGATCGTGATGTGAATGATTCGATGCAGAAGATGATGAAAATGATAGAGCCTGCACTTACGGTAATATTGGGCGGCATACTCGCCTTTATTATGTTCTCAGTACTGGGACCGGTATATGATTCATTCAGCAAGCTTAAACTTTAACTGAGCAGATGATGCTTAAAGGCAATTTAAATAAAATAGTACTTTGCGCCACCGCTGATAATTTATTGGCTGGGGTCTGGTATACGGGCAAGCTACAGGGATGTCAGCGGTTTGTGAATGATGAAAGCGGACTCGCCGCCTTTGCCGAATTCCTGCAGCAGTATCAATCTACACCGGTCTATTTGATTGTGGATGCTGTTGAAGAGGATTATCGGCTGGAGAGCCTGCCGCATACTTCAGGCGCAGCCAAGCGTGAGCTCATCGCGCGCAAATTAAATCAATTTTATCGTGGTATGTATTATCGTACAGCACACTTTATCAGCCGCGATAAAGATAAGCGCAAAGATGATAATTACCTGTTTGCCGCATTGAATAATGATGAATTCATTGAAGGCTGGATAGCCGTTATTCAGCAGGTTGATGCGCAGCTGGTGGGGGTGTATTTGCTGCCGATGTTAAGCAAATTGCTGATCAAGCAGTTTAAGTTAACAGCACCTAATATTCTGCTGTGCGAGCAGCTGTCATCAGGCCTGCGCCAGACGTACTTTGATAATGGGCGCTTGAGTATGAGCCGTCTGGTACCGAATATGCCAGACGATAGCAGCAAGTTAGCCTATTTTTATCTGGTGGAAACTGAAAAAACGCGCCTCTATTTGATGAGCAAACGTTTTATTTCACTCGAAACACGTATGAACCTGGTGCTGGTAAGTGCCGATGGCTCCACACAGCACATATCACAGGCCATTAGCCAGGAACAGGGTCTGGATTGCCTGGATATCAATACGTCAGAAATGGCAAAAAGTCTGGGCCTGCCTCTGGATCTGGTACTGCAGAAACCTGAGCTGCTGCACATGCAGCTGCTGGCAAATGGTAATCTGGTTGATAACCTTGCCCCTGAAAAACTTACAAAAAACTTTAAATTCAGGCAACTCAGACAGGCGATTAAAATTGGAACGGTGGCGGTCGGTGTTTTAGGCGTGTTCGCATCCGCATGGGTGTTGGTGCAGGGCTTGAGTAATCAAACCGCCTATCAGCAGGCTGTGCAGGACACGATGGTGCAGGAGTATCGTTATCAGGAGGTGGCCAAGAGTTATCCGGTCACGCCGATCAGCGCCACTGATTTACAGATTGCAGTTGCGCTTGATAGAAAAGTTAGCACTTACCCAAAATCGCCACGACGTATGATGCAAGTGCTGAGTGCCGCGCTGGAACAGTCAAATCAAGGTTTAACTCAGGGGGCAATTCAAGAGTCCTTGGAGAATATCCAGCTGGACCGCTTGCGCTGGTTGTTGAGCAATGATGGTAATGTCAAAGATAATGATAAATCCATACCGGTAACAACATCTTCTACAACAAATAACGCTATGGAAAATGTAAACCTTGCGCTGCCTGCAGATGCTACGGCACTTTATGAAGTCGGGTTTGTTACGGCCGAGATTGCTGGCTTTAGCGGAGATTATCGTGCTGCGCTTAATATGGTTAACCGCTATGTAGCTAATATAAAGGCGGATGCTAGAGTGTCCAATGTGGAAGTGTTGCAGGAGCCTGTCAATGTAAGCTCATTTGCAGATCTGCAGGGCAGTACAGCAGATGAACAGTCCACACAAAAGCCGCCGGCATATTTTAAATTAAAAGTAATACTCAAACCCGTTGATCAGGTGTTGGCGAATGCAGGCGGAGTTAAGCAGCCATGAGCTTAGAAAAACAGGATTTACAAAAATTACAGACACCGCTGCTGATATTGGCAGCGGTCATTATTGTAGTGATTTCACTGTTTGGCGCGGCACAATATTACAATCAAAATCAGGAGGTCGCGTTACAGAATCAGCAAAACCTGCTTAATGCCGCCCGTCAGCGTAATCAATTATCTGGCGCAGAAAAAGATATGATTACTGAATATCTGCCCAAGTATCAGATGCTCATTAGCAGAGGTTTTGTGGGGGAAGAGCAGCGTATAGAATGGGTGGAGCATTTACGTGAGCAGCACAAAACGCAAAAACTTTTTGGCATTAAATACAGCATTAGCCCGCAAGAGAAATATACGCCAGCATTTGCTGCAAATCTGGGCGGATTTACGTTAAATCGCTCAGTGATGAAACTGGAGCTAGATATGCTGCATGAAGTAGATTTGCTGCAACTAACAGAGGCTTTGAGCACTGAGAATTCTGCCCCGTTTATTCTGCGTGACTGCGAAATAAACAGGCTTAATCCGGGCAGCCAGTTAAGCAATCAGCTGCTTGCAAACTTGCATGCGCTGTGTGAACTTGATTGGCTTACGCTACGCGAACCTGCTACTGCGCAGGTGTCTTCGGCACCTTAACAACATATGAATAAACTGTCTGGTTTAACTATTTTTTTACTGCCGGTTTATTTAATCGGGTTTGCTTCTATGCCACTACAGGCTGCAGCAGAGGACGATTTAGGTCGTTTATTCAGCAGTCAAGCTGAGCGTAAAAGACTGGATATTCTGCGGCAAAACCAGAAGCTGATAGTTGCAAGCCCGCAGAAAAGCACTCCATTAGCACCTGTAGCTGATGTGTTGCCAGAACCTATAACGCTGCAAGGCTACGTCAAGCGCAGTGATGGGTCAACGACGCTATGGATCAATAATAAAACAGTGCAGGAAAACAGTATTCAAAATGACATTGAAATCGGCCGTTTAACTAAACAGAAAAACTCGGCTAAAAGCGGTTCCGATAGTTTGAATGTAAGGATTCCTGTCACCGGTAAAAATGTGCGCCTGAAACCAGGTCAGGTGTATGAGCCTGAAACTAATCGGATTGTAGAATCAAGACTGTTAGAGAAAGAAAAACAGCTGCGTCTGGAAGAGACGGGCGTGATTGGTGGCAGCGTTGAATAAAGTTTAACAATAATGACCTATAAAACGGGAGTATTTTCTAAATGCAAGGCATCGAAGCTTCAGCAAAACGGTGCAGTGCTGATGTTGATGATATTTATTTTAGGCTTGGGTGCAGCCGCTTTTATATTGAAGTCTTTGAATACTTCCAATCTGCAGTCTGAACAGAATGATAAAACTTATCATGCGCTAAGAGAGGCTAAAATTGCGCTGATTTCGTGGTCTGCTGCACATCCTTATTGGCCGGGAATTATGCCATTTCCAGACAGGAAAGAAACAAGCAATCCTAATTATGATGGTAAAAGCGATTGCGTGACAAACGGGCTTAACGTAAGTCATCTGCTTGGAAAATTGCCATTATCAGGAGATGCCCCATGTATCACTCCGCAACAGGGGCTAAGTGTTGAGTTGATTGACAGTGAATCTGAACGTTTGTGGTATGCAACTTCAATGAATCTGATACGCACTAATGGTGCGAATAGCACACCAGTTATTAATCCAAGTATTGCCAATGCACCATTGCATCCGTGGCTAAAGGTTTTAGATCGCAATGGTAACCTTATATCTGATAGGGTGGCTGTGGTTATTATTGCACCGGGCGCACCCCTTTCCGGGCAGAATCGTTCTTCATCCGCACCTAATCCCAGCGAGTATCTGGATAGCTTTAAGATAGGCGCTAATGTCTACAGTAATGCTGATTATGACAATTTCGATGAAGATTTTATTATGGGTGAAGACAGCCGTCATTTGAGTAGTGTCGATACATCTTTAGCTAAACCATATTACTTTAACGACAAGTTAATTTATATCACGATAGATGAATTAATGGCCGCCCTGGAAAGCAGGGCGCTGCAAGAGGCAAGGCAGCAATTAAAAAACTATTATTTAACCAGCAACACATTACCGGATAATCGCTTTTATCCTTATGCGGCAAAGCTGGGCGAGACCGGAAGTATGTGCAAAGATGGCGAACTTAGCGGGTTGCTACCTATGCAGCCGCCTTCTGCAACTTGTGCTTCGAATCAAACTTGCAGCTTAAGCTTATCAACAACACAAGTCTTGTTCACCTCAAGTTCTCCCATAGCTTATAGTTCAAATACGGGTGCCTGTAGCGATTCAGGTAGCACCTGTACTTGTACAGGTGCGGGCTCATGTTCTACAGTTACGCCACCGGCTAAAGCTTTCACTTGTGCTGACAATGGCGTTTGTACAAGTTCAGGAGCGAGCCCGGGTGGTAGTTTTACTTTTACTTATATTCCAAATAGCCCTGATGTGACGGATGTTACTGGTGACTGTGCCGGTAGTAACGGCAGTGTGACTTGTACCGGCGCCGGTGATTTCAGCAGTCCACGAAGCAGCTGCTCACACGCCCGCCCGGGCTTGGCAAGTTTACCCAGATGGTTCACGGTTGGTTTATGGCAAAACTATATTTATTATTCAATGGCCAGCGGTTGTACCAGTGCTGTACCAGGATGTAAGGCCGCTGGTTTGACAGTAGGTGTCAGAAATAATGTAGATGCTGTGGTGATTGCAGTCGGCAGCACGTTGGCTAAAACTGCAGCGAAGCCTACCGTGCAGGTTCGCCCATCAAATAATGATATTGATTATTTGGATAGTATCGAGAATACAGATAATGATTTTGTGTATGATGGCGCAGGCACACCTAGAAACTCTACTTATAATGACCAGGTAATCATTGTGGCCCCATGAAAATGCGACTAAATTTCAAATGCAGCCTCGGCTTTTCTTTAGTAGAGATGGCGGTGGTTTTGATTATTCTTGGGTTTGTGCTGGGTGCCTTACTAATGCCGGTGCAAGTGCAGCGGCAACAGCAGGCACAGCTGCAAACAGAAAGTTTACTGGACATCTCTAAAAAGTCTTTGATAGGCTATGCGCAGTCGCAGGGTCGGCTGCCTTGCCCTGCTAGCAGAAACGGAACGGCTGTGTTTCCTGATGATCAGGGTGTTGCAAATCCATCAGCTGGTGGGGCTTGTGCACAGCAGGTCGGCTTTCTGCCTGCGGCAACATTGGGCATACAGCCAGCTGATACCAATGGTTTTGCTTTAGATGGTTGGGGCAACCCTTTACGCTATGCCGTAACTCAATTCAGTGCAGGTGGTGCAGCAACATCTGATTTTACTACCACAGGGGATATGGCAGCAGTCGGCATCGCTGCATTGAAGCCGGACCTCAGAGTGTGTGCATCTTCTGCAGCAGCAAGCTGTACCGATGATATCAATGTGGCTAGCAACGTTGTTGCCGTCATATATTCACTCGGGTCAACAGGCAGTGCTGCTTCTGGCGGCGCCGATGAGAATGAAAATTTAGATATCGATACTATTTTCATCAGCCATGAACCTAGAGCTAATGGCGAAAACGGTGAGTTTGATCATATCATCACCTGGATTTCACCCTTTGTACTATATAACGCAATGATAGAAGCAGGTCAGCTGCATTAATATTTATGAATGATAACCAACTCCTCCGTTACAGTCGCCACATCCTATTACCGCAGGTCGGTTATGAAGGTCAGGATAAGCTCGTCAATAGCCATGCATTGATTGTAGGTGCGGGTGGTTTAGGTTCTCCGGCAGCTTTATATCTTGCTGCCAGCGGTGTTGGCACAATCACGATTTGTGATTTTGATGTGGTGGATTTAACTAATCTGCAACGCCAGATTGTGCATACCAGTGCCTCAGTGGGCATTAATAAAGCGATTTCAGCGCAGAAAACACTGCTGGAAATTAATCCGGAAGCACAGATCAATACCGTGTGCGAAAAGTCTACAGAGGCTGATTTTTCGAGGCTGATTGCACAGGCAGATGTAGTGCTGGACTGCAGTGATAACTTTGCTACGCGCTACACCTTGAATAAGCTGTGTGTGGATTTGAAAAAGCCGCTGGTTTCCGGTGCTGCTATTGGCTTCGAGGGACAGATCACGGTATACGATATGCGCTCGATTCTGAGCCCATGCTATCACTGCCTGTTTCCTGATAACGGCGAGGACACAGAGCTACGCTGTGCTACCAATGGTGTATTCGCGCCTCTTGTGGGTATGATAGGCACCTGTCAGGCGGCAGAGGCTTTAAAGCTGCTGATGGATATTGGTGAGAGCCTGCAGGGGCGTCTGTTATTACTGGATGCGCTTGCCATGGAGTGGCGCACTATCAAACTGAGTAAAGACCCTGCTTGCAGTGTATGCAGAGTCCCTTCCCCCTGAGAGGGAGAAGGGATAAAAGCTATTTACCGCCCACCAACGATTTAACCGCACCGACTAAATCACCCGGCATTACTATAATTTTACTGTTCTCGGAAGCTGACATGTTTTGCAGTGCCGTTATGTAACGGTCACCGAGCAGAAACATCGCAGAAGAGTTGTTTTCCTTCACGGCTTCTGTGATGAATTTTATGGACTCTGCGGAAGCTTTTGCAGCTACCATCTGTGCTTCTGCATCTTTACGTGCAGCTTCCAGGCGCGCTTCTGCATTCAGAATAAGAGACTGTTTTGCACCCTCGGCTTCTGTTACTACGGCCACACGTTCACGCTCGGCAGCAGCTTGTCTTTCCATCGCTTCCTGCATGTTGTGTGATGGCTTGATGTCCTGAATTTCCACTGATTTTACTGTCAGGCCCCAATCCAGCGCTTCATCGGCAATTGCAGATTTCAGTTCGGCTTTAATGCGGTCACGTGAAGTCAGTGCCTGATTTAAATCCATGCCGCCGATAATCGAACGCAGGCTGGTTTGAACCATGTTGCGCATTGCTTCGCGGAAGTTCTCAATACCATAAACAGCACGGTCAATTTTAGTGACTTTAATAAAGGCAACGGCATTCGCCAGAATCACTGCGTTATCACGTGTAATTACTTCTTGCTCAGGTACATCGAGAATAATGTCTTTAGTCGTCACCTTGTAGCTGACTTTAGTGAAAATCGGATTAATGACGTGCAGACCAGGGGAGAGCACACCAGCAAATTTACCCAGGCGCTCAACCACCCATTCTTCACCTTGCGGCACAATGCGCACACCTTTAACAATGGCGACAATTACTAAAAATATCAGTACAAAGCTAAACTCAGTCATTTCTATTCCTTTATTTTATTCATTAATTATTTTTGTAATTCTTAGCGAGTTACCTTCTACGGCCACTACGGTTGCATTGCTGCCAACTTCTATAGGTTCATCTGAAACGGCAGCCCACTCTTTGCTACCCATTAAGCCTTGCGTGAAACGTATGATGCCATTCTGTGTGGGGCCGGATGCCTCAATGACGATGCCGACACGGCCAATTTCTTCACCCTGTGCCTGACCTACGCGGTAGTTGGTATCTGTTTTTTTGTAGTAGCGACGCCAGATGGCTAGTGAGCCCAGAGATAATACAGCAAAAACCGTGAACTGAACGGCGTAGGAAGTTTCAGGGAACAGCCACAGTAAAACTGCAACGCATAACGCCGAGATGCTGAACCATAGCGTATATAGCGTGCCGGTTATCATAATTTCAGCTGTTAATAATACTATGCCTAATACTCCCCAAATCCACATTGGTTCTATCATGCTGTTCCTTTTAAAAAGATTTAAATTTTCATACTAATTCTATCGTTAAGAAGACTATTATTGCATGATATTTGGCTATTAATTTTACAAAATTAATCTCTAACACTACCCGTTTGGGTGGTGAAAAATAGTAAACTAGCGACTGGAAAGTAGGAGAAAACTCATGAAGCCTGCACAAAAGTTAACTATCCCTAATGATCGCATGGAGCGCCTGCATTATGTCAGGCGTGTGCTTCCCAACGCTGAAGGTGATGATCTGACAAATGGCTGGGCGGGTGGGCGTTCAAAGGCGCTGACTAAACTTAATAATGTGGATGCAGTTGCATATGGCCGCAACCGTAATTTCTTAAATGGCTCTGTCACCCATCTTTCACCATATCTAAGACACGGTTGCCTGACGTTAAACGAGACCTTCGCCGCGATAAAAGGCAAATTCGGTTTAACTGCAGAAAATATCTTAATGCAGCTTGCCTGGCGCGATTACTGGCGTCAAGTGTGGATAACTCGAGGCAACGCAATCTACAGCGAGATGGAGCCGCCTAAAGTTGCTCTTGGGTACGTGCCGTTAACGGAGGCTGTGCGTCAGGGTAAAACTGGTTTGCCCTGCATGGACGCTTTTATTGATGATTTGCTGACTACAGGTTATGTGCACAATCATGCGCGCATGTGGCTGGCCAGCTACATTGTGCATCACCTCAAAATAGACTGGCGCGAGGCGGCTGACTGGTTCGAGGCGCATCTGCTGGATGGTGATATCGCCAGCAATCATTTGTCGTGGCAATGGGTCGCTGCTACATTCAGTTCCAAACCTTATTATTTTAATAAAGAAAATCTGGCGCGCTATACCGGAGAAAAGTATTGTGCAGGATGCACCGCGCATTGTCCGTTTGATGCCAGCTATGAAACATTGCAAGCACGTTTATTTACACAGCCGACAAGTGCTGATGCAAAACATTACCCGCTGAACCCGGTGTCGATGAAAGCAGCCTCTATGCACAAGGCGGTTGCGGTATATATACATGACGAAATGTTATCGCCCAACAATAGCGTACTGAATCAGCCTTTTCCTAAAATATTTGTATTCGATCCGCAGTTATATGGGAGCTGGCCGCTCAAGCGATTGCAGTTTGTCATGGACTGCCTGAGCGAGATGATGAATGTTGAGGTTTGGGTCGGTGACACTTATGAAGTATTGCTGCAAAGGAATGTGGGCGAACTGATTACACAGGCTACACCTAATCCTAAAATTAAAGAGATGCTGTCGCCATTTTTAACCAAATGGCAGCCGGTAGATAAATTAGTGGATGTTGAAATGAGCGATAAACGGCTGCAGCGCTTTTCACGTTACTGGGATAAAGCAGGCCCGCTGTTGCTGAACACTTAAAAAGGTTGCAAAACCAAGCTTGCCAAACCTAAGTTATACTTCTAAAAAATTATAAGTTTTTTCGGGGGAATATTTAGATGGTAGCGTGGATAGTGTTAGCAGTATTGGTGCTGTATTTTGTGATTACCTATAACAGTTTGGTCAGTGTTAGAAACAACGTAGAAAAAGCCTGGTCGAACATCAATGTGCTGCTCAAACAACGTAATGACGAGTTACCTAAGCTGATTGATACCTGCAAGCAGTATATGCAGCATGAGCAGGCTACCCTTGAAAAAGTGATTCAGGCGCGCAAACAAGTGGATGTTGCAAGTGAACATCATGATGTGACTGCGCTGGGGCGGGCTGAAGGTATGCTGCGTGCAGGCTTGGGCGGTTTATTTGCCGTTGCTGAAAATTACCCGGATTTAAAATCCAACCAGAACTTTTTGATGCTGCAAACGCGCATTAGCGGCCTTGAAAACCAGATTGCAGACCGCCGCGAGTTTTATAACGACAGCGTTTATATCAATAATGTGCGTATCCAGCAGTTTCCGGATTTAATTGTTGCCAGATTATTCGGTTTCTTAAAAGCCGATCTATTGCAGTTTGCCAGTGCCGAACTCGCAGATATTGACGTCAGCCAGCGCTTTAACGCAAAGTAACTAAGTGCGGCAACTAAGCAGTTACTACCTGAACCCGCTGGCGCTATGTGTTTATACCGGGCTGGTGCTGGCGGGTGTTTTTCTGGATTATCGCAGCCATCATATCAATCAATTGCCGCTGGTTTTTGTGCTCACCGCACTGGTTGCGACGCTGGCATGGGCGTTTAATTTTAAACGCTTGCTCGGTATGTCAGAAATCCCGGTTGCTACTATTGCCTCTGCCGCTCAAGGTTATGTAGAGCTGTTCGGGACATCTAAAAGCTTGACACTGACACGCAGCCCGATTCGCGGTGTGGAATGCGTATGGTTCAGGTTGTGGATTTATGCTCGCGATACAAATTATATGTGGCGTCTGGCCGACTATCGCATCAGCGAACAGCTGTTTGAGCTGCAGGATGATAGCGGTGTTTGCCGGATTGATCCCAGAGGCGCCGAGGTGTTTGCTGCCAGCCGCCATGTGGTAGTGCAGCATGACCATAAATACATTGAAGATGTATTGTTTGCAGATAAGCCGGTTTATGTGCTGGGTGATTTAGATACCGGCAGCCAGATCAATACAGAAGCCGAAATTCATCAAGATGCAGGCAAGTTGATGACACGGCTCAAACAGTCAAAAGCCATGCTTCTGCAACAATTTGACCTGAATAGAGATGGTGAGATTGATATGCATGAGTGGGAGCTTGCGCGTGAAAGCGCGTATGCGGAGGTGCGCGCCAAACATGCGCAGCGACTGCAAAGCGAGCTGCATCTGATTGCAAAGCCTGCTAATAAGCGCTTGTTTCTGATATCAGGCATATCTCCGCAGGCACTGCGACAGCATTACCAGCGCTGGGCTTGGGCGCATTTTTCGTTTTTTTGCCTTGCTATCCTGTTTTCAGTTTTTATTGATAATTTGGCCGCGTAATACTACGTTTGGCCTGTGTTAAAATAGCGGGCTACTACAACTGAATATTCCACTCAAAAATGTCCGAAATTAACGAGTTAGCTAAATCCTTCGATCCTAAAACCATAGAAAGCAAATGGTATGAATTCTGGGAGGGCAAAGGCTACTATGCTGCCGGTTTAGACCAGTCCAAACAAGATAACTTCTGTATTTTGCTGCCGCCGCCTAATGTGACGGGCACACTGCATATGGGGCATGGCTTTAACCAGACCCTGATGGATGCATTGACACGTTATCACCGTATGCGAGGTGACAACACCTTGTGGCAGCCGGGCACCGACCATGCCGGTATCGCAACACAGATCGTAGTTGAGCGCCAGTTGGATGCTCAAGGCGTTTCTCGTCATGACCTGGGCCGTGAAAAATTTCTCGAAAAAGTCTGGGAATGGAAAGAATATTCAGGCGGCACGATTACTAAACAGATGCGTCGTTTAGGTACGTCACCGGATTGGTCACGCGAGCGCTTCACGATGGATGAAGGTCTCAATAAAACCGTGACCGAGACTTTTGTACGCCTGTATAACGAAGGCTTGATCTACCGCGGCAAACGCTTGGTGAACTGGGACGTCAAGCTTGGCACGGCAGTTTCTGATCTGGAAGTGGTGCAAGAAGAAGAAGACGGTTCCATGTGGCATATCAGCTATCCATTAGCTGATGGCTCAGGTAGCTTGATCGTTGCCACGACTCGTCCGGAAACCATGCTCGGTGACGTGGCGGTTATGGTGCACCCTGAAGACGAGCGCTATGCACACCTGATCGGTAAAAACGTAAAACTGCCGTTATGTGACCGCGAAATTCCGATTATTGCCGATGATTATGTAGACAAAGCATTCGGTACTGGTGTGGTGAAAGTGACGCCGGCACATGACTTTAACGACTATGCGGTTGGTCAGCGTCATCAACTGCCGATGATAGGCATTTTAAATCTGCAAGGTTTCGTTAACGAAGCTGCGCCTAAGCCATATCAGGGCTTAGAACGTTTTGCTGCACGTAAGCAAGTGGTCACTGACCTTGAAGCACAAGGCTATCTGGTTAAAGTTGATAAACATAAACTCAAAGTGCCGCGTGGTGACCGTACCGGCGTTATCATTGAGCCTATGCTCACCGACCAATGGTTTGTAGCCATGAGCAAGCCAGCGGCGGATGGTAAATCCATCACGCAGAAAGCGCTGGATGTAGTGGCGAGTGGCGAAATCAAGTTCTACCCGGAAAACTGGGTGAATACTTATAACCAGTGGCTGAATAACATTCAGGACTGGTGTATCTCTCGTCAGTTATGGTGGGGCCATCAGATTCCGGCTTGGTACACGGAAGATGGAAAAGTTTATGTAGCACATGATGAAGCTAGTGCTAAAGCATTGGCCGCTAAAGATGGTTACAACGGTAATTTGACCCGTGACAATGACGTATTGGATACCTGGTATTCATCTGCATTATGGCCGTTCTCAACGCTGGATTGGACTGGCGATGCAGAAAAAGATGCAGCTAATGTGGCCTTGCAGCAATACCTGCCATCCAGCGTATTGGTAACGGGTTTCGACATTATTTTCTTCTGGGTGGCGCGTATGGTCATGATGACGACGCACATCACGGGCAAAATCCCGTTCAAGCATGTGTATGTACACGGCTTGATTCGTGATGCCGAAGGCCAGAAGATGAGTAAATCCAAAGGCAACGTGCTGGATCCGATTGATCTGATCGACGGTATTAATCTTGATGATTTGATCAAAAAACGCACAACCGGCTTGATGAACCCAAAACAAGCCGAGCAGATTGAAAAACGTACGCGCAAAGAGTTTCCGGAAGGCATCGCTGCTTACGGTACCGATGCGCTGCGTTTCACGTTTGCAGCATTAGCTTCACCGGGACGTGACATCAAGTTTGATCTGCAGCGCTGCGATGGCTATCGTAACTTCTGCAACAAATTGTGGAATGCTACGCGCTTTGTACTCATGAACACTGAAGGCCAGGATAACGGTCTTGAGGACTGCAAAACCAAGCCGGAAGGTTATCTGGATTTTTCACAGGCTGACCGCTGGATTGTCAGTATTCTGCAACGTACCGAAGCTGATGTAGAGCGCGCATTTGCCGACTACCGTTTTGACCTCGCAGCAAAATCAATTTATGAATTTGTGTGGGATGAATACTGTGACTGGTATCTGGAGCTGGCTAAAGTGCAGATTCAGAATGGCACGGATGCTGAAAAACGTGCGACGCGCCGTACTTTGTTACGCGTGTTGGAAACGATTCTGCGTTTGGCACACCCGATCATGCCATTTATCACGGAAGAAATCTGGCAGACCATCGGCCCCATGAGCGGTCGCAACGGCCCAAGCATTATGCTGGAAGCTTATCCTAAATCGCAGCCGAACAAGATCGATGAAGCTGCAGAAGCATGGGTGGCATTATTGAAACAGGCGGTTGATGCATGCCGTAGCCTGCGTGGTGAAATGAGTATTTCACCGGCTGCGCGCGTGCCTTTAATCGCAGCGGGTGATGCCGAAAAGTTGACTAAATATGCACCTTATCTGAAATCATTGGCTAAGCTGGAAGATGTTGCAGTTGTGGCTGATTTGCCGGAAGCAGATGCACCAGTGATGCTGGTGGATGACTTCAAGCTCATGCTTAAAGTTGAAATTGACGTTGCGGCAGAAAAGGAGCGTTTAGGTAAAGAGATCGCAAGGCTCGAAAACGAAATCAACAAAGCCAATGCAAAACTCAACAATGAGAGCTTTGTGGCACGTGCACCGGCAGCTGTTGTTGAGCAAGAGAAAGGCCGTGTCGCTGAGTTTGGTGCCGGTTTGGAGAAGCTGCAGGCTCAGTTGTCAAAACTGAAATAAGGCTATTGAAGAAAGCTTTAAAAAAGCTTATTTACGCTTAAAACTGTTATTGCAAGTGATATGACATTTAGCCTCGGGCGTAGTGTGGCAAGTGATAACTCATGCTTTTTTCTAAAGTAAAGTTCTGGTAATGCAGGGTGCTGGTTTAAACTTGGAGCGATACTACAATCAGCTTACGCGCTTTTTAATGTAGAAAGTGAAAGACTTTTCATGTTCATCAAGCTGTAAAAGTTCATGCCCAGTCTGCACGCAGAACGCTTTAAAATCCTTTACAGAGCCAGGGTCGGTTGCGATTATTTTGAGTACCTGCTGAGCTGCCATGTCGCTTAGCCCTTTTTTACAGCGCAAAATAGGCAGCGGGCAATTCAAGCCGCTGGCATCGACTTCTTTATCAAACTGCATTATTTATCTTTCCTTTTATGTGTTGGCCTTTGTTCATGGGTTTGTTATTTCCAAGCCTCTAGTTTTTAGGCTTATTGTTGTTGGTAACAAACGGAAAGCCTGCTCTAGCCCAACTCAAGACGCCGCCCGACAGGTTGTAAACGTTTTTATAACCTTTGTTGACGGCAAAAGCTGCTGCATGTGCCGAACGAACGCCACTATGGCAATAAAATACGATAGTTTCAGCTTTGTTCAGTGCGTCACTCTGCAGTGGAAGCAAGGCTAAGGGGATGTGTATCGCACCCTCAATGATGCCGCGCGCTACTTCATCATCATTACGTACATCTACCAGTAAAACAGGGTTTGATGCAAGCATGGTGGCTAATTCATTCGGATCAATTTGCTGATATGTACTCATTAGGACAGGCCTTTATTAATGGAGTGTGGATGATAGCAATTAAGCGCGAATTGCGCACTATCTGATATTTAAACAAGCCTCGTTGTTTTTGTTGCGTTTGGTGTAAAGATAAAGTGGGTGATCAGTAAATTCTGCCACTCTGAATATTAAGGCGCAAAAGGCAGGGTCAAGTGAAATGTAGTGCCAGGTTTTGTACTGGGCTCAACCCATAGCTGGCCACCGTTAGCTTCTGCCAGCGCGCGGCTGACAACAAGACCTAAGCCGATACCTGTTGGCTTGGTGGTGAAAAAAGGTTCAAACATACGATTTGCGATTTCTGGAGCCATTCCAGGGCCGTAGTCTTGTACAGATACATGCGCCATGTTGGTTTCTGCATTAGTTCGTACTTTAATCGTGATGGCAGCAGCCAGCATGCCGGAACTTTGCATGGCTTCTACTGCGTTTCTTAACAGATTAACCAGAATTTTGATGACATGCGTGCGGCTGCCAAGAACCGGACGGATATTTTTTTCTAAATTCAAAGTACTGCGAAAACTTCCAAAGCCACTGTTTTTTGCAATGCTGAGTGCTTCTTTGACTGCCTCATTAATATTGAGTGGATCTTTAACCAAATCACCTTTTTGCAGAAAAGCGAGTAACTCGTGCAAGCTATTACCCGCACGCTGAGCCTGCTTTACGCAGCCTTCAAGTGCGCGTTGCAATTTAACGGTATCAATAGAACTGCTTTCCAAAGCATGCAGGGCAACTTCACTGTAAGCAGAAATAGCCGCTAATGGCTGATTGATTTCATGTGCGATTGCAGAGGCAGTTTGCGCGGCTACCTGCTGCGTAAAGACCTGTTCGGCCTGGTCCCGTTGTTCCTGTAATTTTTTTTCAAGAGATCTCTGCTCTGTGATGTCGCGTGCCACACCTACCAGGCGGGTAGGGTGTCCATTGTGAAAATGCATTCTACCAACTGCTGCTACCCAGTGTTCACTGCCATCCTGTAAATGAATGACACGGTATTCTGCATGATATCTGCCGCTACCGTCCGGGTCAGCTGCCTGTTCAAGTGCCGCCTGCCTTAATGCAACATCTTCCGGATGTATCGCTGACAGAAGTTGCTTATGTTTCATGGAGTTGCTTGCATCCATCCCCCATAATTCATGCATGCGGTCATCCCAATACAGGATATTAAAATTAGCATCAAGATCAAAAACACCCAGATTTGCAGCTTCTCTTGCAAAGCGCAGCCGTTCTTCACTGATTCTCAGATCCTCCTCTGCTTGCCTTCGTCTGTCGACAACGTGGAGTGTTACCAGCGTATAAGTGTTGATGTCACCGTGTAATGGACTCAGGCCAATGTGTACGCTAAGTTCTCTGCCGTCTCGAGTCAGTATGCTAAGTGCATTACCATTACCCATTGGGCGTGTTTCACGATTTTCGTTAAACGCTTTTCGGTAGTGGCGATGATGCTCACGGTAGCGTTGGGGTATCAGTGACTCGACTTCAAGACCTACAATGGTCTCTAAGGGGTAACCTAACAACAGTTGTGCCGTCGGATTGGCCTGAATCACCAGCCCTGCATCGTTAATTAGCAGCATGGCATTCGCAACGGTATTAAACAGTGTTTGAAAAGTCAGGTCTGAATATTGGTTAGTCAACGGATATTCCTTCAAAATGCTATCACTTTGCCAGCGCTGATACTAAGTCTAAGAGAGATGGTTTTTTTTGTCTATTGTTAATGCGTTTAAATGAATAGCTTAATAGAATGTTTTTAAGTGCTTATGTAACGGTGGTAGCATTACCTTTAGTGCGCATTTATTTTTATCAAGTTACTTAACTCTCGAATTATTTTATGTCATGAATTCTCGCCAGTTTATTTACCTGCTCTTTATCACTGAACTCATTTTATCCGGCTTCTGGTATGCCGGCAGTGCGGTGACTGCTATGTTTTTACTGGTTGCCGGCGTTGCGGGGTGTCAGGTTGTTTTTGCGCGGCAAAGCTGCCAGGTCTATGCGTTATCGAAGCTGATGCTGATTTATTTGTTTTGGCTATTTGTCGTTGCCTGGCTTAGCGCAGTACCTGAAACGGCGATGATGAATTTGGCAATACTGGCAGGGCTGCCCGTGGTGTATCTATTTGCTACCAACACTTCGACTCTGGCGCATATATGGCAATATCTGCGCGTTGCCTTATTTGTGACGGGGGTAGTGCTGGCTTCGTGGGCAATCTGGCAAGTTTATCACCATATTAGTTATGCCCAAGGCCCGTTTGGCGATCGTAATCTGTTTGCAGCATTAATGAATTTGTTATGGTTTCCTGCCGTATTTATATTTATAACAGCTCATCATAATCGTCATTACCTTAAGCAGTTAGCGACAGGCATCGGTCTGTTTATTATCAGCACTGGTTTGTTTGCTACAACATCTCGCGGTGGAATCGCCACTTGGCTATTGTTAACCCCTATTTTACTGTGGGCGGCATATCGCCATAACCAATCCAAAAGGCGCGTTGTATTGATAGTGCTGATCGCAGCGTTGGCATATCTGTGTAGCGTCTTAGTATTAAATGCAAATATTGCTGACCGCAGTTTTCAGTTAAATCAGGATACTTCAACATCCGCTCGGCTCTTGTTATGGCAGTCGACTATCAAGATGATGATGGCGCATCCAATTATTGGCAGTGGCTGGGGTACTTTTGCAAGCTATTACCCGGCTTACCCATTGCCGCAGGAATACAGTACAGCAGGTTATTTTGCTCATAACGACTATTTGCAGCTGGCAATGGAAGGTGGCATACCTGCTTTATTGCTGCAAATATGCTTGTTGTCTGGAGTATTAATTCAGCTAAAGCGCAGCTTGACGCGAGAGGCTGATGCTACGGTTTTTGAAAGTGTGACTTTACTGCTAGGCGTTTTAGCATTATTTATTCATGCACTGGTAAATTTCATATTTTATCAGGCATTAATGAATATTCTCGCTGGCTTATACCTTGCACGCGCGGCGCAATTGACTGCTAAAGCAGATACGCTATCGGTATATAACGTTACTAAAATCAATGTGTTTCTTAAGTATCTATTTGCTGTTGTTATTGTGGTACTCATTTCTTTGCCATATGCCGCGCATTTGCTTGGCCTATCAATTAATAAGCAGAGTAATGTAACAATAGAAAATCTGGTGTCAGATGAATTCAGTGCTTATAAATTGGCTGAATTTATTACCCTTATTCAGCCACAGCAGAGGATATCTCAGGAAACCATATTGCAGACAGCTGAGCTAGCACTCGAAAATGCAGTTTTTATCAATAAGATGGGCAAAGACTTTTATCATGGCTTGCTTGATTCCACATTACAGCGATTTGATTTAGTACGAGCGCTTAATGCAAATGACGCGGGTGTGGGGGTTCGTCAAGCCAGAATTCTGATTAGCCATCATGAAGCTTTTGATGAGGGCTTTGCTTACAAAAAGGCACATCAGGTTTTAAAAGAAAATTTGAAAGCGAATCCTTATCACGTTGATAGCATCATTGCGCTATCGCGTTTGCAGTTTTTAGAAGGGCATGCTGCTCAGGCATTACACAGCATAGAGCATGCAAGAACTTACATACTCAAGCAACGTGATAAGCAACTTATCCATATCGAATTGCTTCGGCAGCTTGCTGCTCCTGAAGTGATTGCTGAACTGGATGCCGCGGAAAAAGACTTACGTAAGATCCGCTTTTTTCTAGAAACTGGCAAGCCGTTGATACTGCCAGACAATTACTTTCCTCAGATTGATGCAAAATTAGACGCTATCGCGCATCAAATTCAGCAAAAAAATTTGTAGAGCACAATTCTGAGCGCAATAAGCCAAATCAATGGCTTTCAGGTTGTGCATTTTTTACTTAATTCTCCCAATTTATCCTTAGCTAAATCTATGAAAAACCAATGCATTGGTTTGGGTATGAGGTTGAGTTTTGCATTATGTGAGAACTCGGTTTTGCCTAAAGTCCGTTAATTTACTTTATGTCGCCTTAGCAATAAGGGTTAGCACGTATAGGATAGCAATCTCGACTGCGGTAGATTGTAGCTGTGTATTGGCATTGACCTTTGGTAAATCATGGCTTTGCACATAAATAATAACATGGGCAATTGATTGATTTAATTTATTGGAGTAATCGTAGTAAAAGTGTTCTTAATTAAGAGGAGATTGATAATGAAAAAATTATATTCAGGTTTACAGCGTTTCATTCGCGATGAAGAAGGTGTAACAGCGATTGAGTACGCATTGATTGCAGCTTTGATCGCGGTAGTTATTATTGCAGCAGTTCGATTGGTTGGTCAGGATGTTAATAATACGTTCCAATCAATTGCTAATGCTCTTACTTAAAAGCTGAGCCTTGTTCTTTGGTGGCGGTGAAGGATTATTTACTAGATCGCCACCAAAAACAGGTTCAAAAAGTAAGTTGCGGGTTAGCTGGATATTTAGTCACTGCTTTTCTTTAGATTGCTGTTAAGTTTAGCTACTGAAAAAAAGTAAAAAGGAATGACGATGAATCACATATGCAATTGGGTTCGCAGTTGGTGGCTGGATGAAGAAGGTGTCACTTCTATTGAGTATGTGCTGCTTGCTTCCCTTATTGCGTTGGTGATTATCGTGTCAGTCAATGCTGTAGGTTTTCAAGTGTGTCAAAGGTATAAAAATATAGCTGAATCAGTCGCTGCCGCATTGGGCTCTTCAGCTAGCATTACTTGTAGTTAATAGCAGATTCGGTTTTTACAATGTGTTTGAAAGAATGAGATGACACAGGAGTTAATGGGACTGTTGGCGCTAACGGTATTGATGTTGTTACTGCTGCTGGCAATGCGTGAAGATGTGCGTAGCCACCGTATCCCTAATAAACTGGTTTTAGTTGGTGTTGTGCTTGGCTTGGGACTGAACGGATTGTTGCCTGGCGGTCTTGGATTTAATAGTGAGGTTCCTGGTGGAATCGGCTGGTTGTCGGCACTAAAGGGTTTGGCGCTAGGGATTGCGGTGTTATTACCGATTTACTTATTACGGGCGATGGGTGCCGGTGATGTGAAGCTGATGGGAATGGTAGGAGCATTTTTAGGTGCAGGTGATTTGATAGGTGCTGTGATAGCAACCTTTATCGCCGGGGGTGTTATGGCGCTAGTGGTGGCATTATGGTCCAGGCAGTTGATGAATATGCTGCAAAATATCAAGTTAATGCTGTTTGGCGGTTTGTTAAAAATGAATGAAGGGCAGTTGCCGACGATGAATGATTTGCCGGTATCTGTTGCAAAGCTGCCGTACGCGGTGGCAATCACTGTAGGCACTTTGGGATATCTGATGTGGCAGCGCATGTAATCGCAAGTAGTGACTTATGGTCGGACTTGAGTTGTCAATGATTCATGATTTGAAAAGGATTGTTAGCGATTAGCCGATTGTATAGCTTTAGTCCGCTTTGGTATCTAGTTTAATTTAAGACATAAAAATAACTACAGATTGAAAAAACTATGACGAGCGATAGCAAAAAATGAATACTCTGCTTTCAGAACAGAATGTCATCACTGGCACAGAGCGACGCCATGTGCAGTTGCCTCCAGCTCCTCGTACTATAGAGGAGACAGGGCTTAGTTTTCAATTTCTTGTAGAACTCATTACTAAAACGCTGTTTCTACGCGGTCAGGTACGTCTTCAGGATTTAATTAAATCGACAAAACTTTCAATGTCGGTGCTGGAGCCGGTCGTTGCCTTTTTGCGTGCCGAGTATATGTGCGAGGTGGTGCGTAGCGGTGAGACTGAAACCGCCATTTCCTACAATTTAACTGATTTAGGGCGTGAACGCGGTGAAGATTACCTGCGTAAAAGTCAGTATGTTGGCCCGGCTCCTGTAAGTCTGGATGCCTATGTAAAACTGGTACGTGAACAGTCGATTGCAGATATGCAAGTCACTAAAGAGCGGTTGACTCAGGTGTTTGGAAGTCTGGTTGTGAAGGACGGAATTCTCAGGCAGTTTGGCGCGGCAATGAATTCAGGGCGCGCGATTTTTGTATACGGCCCTTCCGGCAGCGGTAAAACTTATATTGCCGAACACTTGGCCGGTTTGCTTAACGGTGATGTTGCGATTCCACATGCAATCGTTGTGGATAACGAAGTGATCCAGATTTTTGATCCTTTGGTGCACTTTCCATTACTGCCAAAGAGCGATTTAGAATCCAGTGGCTTTGTACTTGATCGCAGGCTCGCATCAGATGCGCGCTGGATGTTGTGTCACCGCCCAGTGATTAAAACCGGCGGTGAATTGACCCTTTCCATGCTGGATCTGGACTTTGACGAGAGCGCCCGGTTTTATCAGGCGCCGCCACAGGTAAGGGCTAATAATGGCTTGCTGATAATCGATGATCTTGGTCGGCAGCTGGCACCAGCCGTCGATATTATGAATCGCTGGATTGTGCCGCTTGATCGTCGTGTAGATTATCTGGCTCTGCATACTGGTAAAAAATTCATGATCCCGTTTGATGTGATTGTGGTGTTCTCTACCAACTTGGCACCAAGCAAATTGGCCGATGAGGCTTTCTTGCGCAGGCTAGGCTATAAGATTTATGTCGGCGCTTTAAGTGAAGAAGAATATCGCCGTATTACGCAGCAGGTATGCGAAGAGCTGAACATTCCTTTTAGCGAAGATGGCTTCAATTACTTATTGCATGAGCATCATTACAAATCTGGTAAGGCGCTGTCTGCCTGTATTCCACGTGACATTCTAGAACAGTTAAGAGATATATCACGTTATGAAGGCAAGTCCGCGGAGATGACTAAAGAGCTGCTGGATTGGGCTTGGAACAACTATTTTACGCATGATTAGGCTGACTTGAATCGCGAACGACACTTTTAGATATAAGACTATAAGCAATGAAAACTAAGAAACAAAATAGAGAAGAAGGGGTTTCCAAATGAAAAATCCAAGAGCTTTAGTGATGGTGATTATTTCGATAATCATAGGGTTGGGCGCAGTCGTGCTCGCATCGCGTTGGGTAAATGAACAGGCAACAGTGCAATCCAGCAAGGTGGTAGTGGCAGCGACAGACATTGATTTAGGAACGCCGCTCGCGCCACAGATGTTAAAAGTAGCAGACTGGCCAAAGGGAAGTGAACCAGCCGGTGCTTTTAATGATATTAAAGTTTTGGATACACGCGTGCTTAAAACCAGTGTGTCTCGCGGTGAGCCGGTTCTGGAGTCTAAATTGGCACCGCTCGGCGCCACTGGTGGTTTGTCAGCTGTTATTAAAGAAGGTAACCGCGCCATGACAGTCCGCGTGAATGATGTGGTGGGTGTTGCCGGTTTTGCTTTACCAGGTAATTACGTAGATATCGTGGTCAATACTGTTGATGAAATGGCCAAGGCTGCAAACGGCAATAATAGTATTTCCAAGATTGTGCTGGAGCACATTTTGGTGCTGGCCGTAGCGCAAGAGCAAAATCGTGACGAAACTAAACCAAAAGTCGTGAATGCCGTGACATTGGAAGTAACGCCTGAACAAGCAGAAAAGCTGGATTTGGCGCGTAGTGTCGGCAGTCTGTCACTGGTGCTGCGTAACCAGATTGATAGCAGCTTGGCTGCGACTTCCGGATCTACCAAAAAAGATTTGCTGAATGGTGATACTCAGCCAGCGGCCTTGCCTGTCGGTACTGATGCTAAATCTGAAGTTGCAGCGGCTAAGCCTGTGGTGAAAAAAGTGGTGCGTCGTAAAGCAGTTGCTAAACCTGCTGAGCCTTACGAACAGGTTGAGGTTGTTAGAGGCAATGTGACATCAGTTGAAAAATTTTAGGCTTACACAGGAAACAATTGTAAATTTAATGTGATGGCAATTCGAGAAGTGTCACTCTTAAGTGAATTTGGGATATTGCTAGGGAGAGTTGAAATGAATGAATACAGCAACGTAAAAAGTCTTATGGCGCACAACTTATCGTGTTATCTGGCACGGCATAGCATAAAAGCTATGGTGGCTGTTCTGGGTTTTGCAGTATTTATCGGCGCGCCGGTTTACGCGGCAGACCCTGTTGGCACTAAGGTGGCAACAAAAAGCAGAATAATACCAACCTCGACAGAGATAGCCCCGAGAATGGAATTGTCTCCGGGCCAATCTCACCTTGTCAGGATGCCGGCAGGAGTAAGTCTTAAAAAGGTAAAGGTGGAAGACGACAAAATTGTTCAGGTGGAAGTGACGACACCTAGAGAGATTTTGCTCCATGCTAAAAATGTGGGCACAACTTCATTGATGATCTGGGATAAATCGGGTCAGGTCACTATCATGGATATTGGCGTGATTGGCAGCACTGTAGCGATGGATGCTACTGCCTTGCAGGCTAAATTACAGCAAATGCTGCCTAATGAAAAAGGCATTCTTGTTGGTACCGCAGGTAAGTCGCTGGTGCTGAGTGGCACAGTGGCTGATGCGGTTAAAGTAGATAAAGCGATGACACTCGCTGAAGCTTATGCCGGTAAAGATAATAAAGTTATCAATATGCTAAACGTTGGTGCGCCGCAACAAGTCATGCTGGAAGTAAAAATGGCTGAGATATCCAAAAACCTGTTAGATCAGCTGGGTGTTAATTTTGCAGCCAGCAGAGCTAATGGTGGCGTTGCTTATGATATTTTGAGTGGGTTTTCGGTAGCGGGTGCTGGCAAACTTACTTTCCGTAATGGTGACACTACAGTCACGATTGATGCTGATAAGACTGATACTGTGCTGAAAATATTAGCGGAGCCAAATATTATTGCGATCAGTGGCCAAGAGGGCAGCTTTCTTGCAGGCGGTAAATTCTATATTCCGGTTCCACAGGGCGGTACAAATAATGCCATTACCCTGGAAGAAAAAGATTTTGGTGTTGGCCTGAGGTTTACCCCTACTGTGTTGGAAGAAGGTCGTATCAACCTGCGTGTGGCACCTGAAGTTACGGAGTTAGCTAAATCAGCTGATACTGCGAACACTACAATTTCTAATTACCCTACGTTGATCACTAGGCGTGTATCTACAACAGTGCAACTAAACGATGGTCAAAGTTTTGCGATTGCAGGGCTGTTAAAAAACAACATCACGGAGAACATCAAGCGCTTCCCGATTCTTGGCGAGATTCCAATTTTAGGTGCCTTGTTCCGAAGCAGTTCGTTTCAAAACGAAAAAACAGAACTGTTGTTTGTGGTGACTCCGCGTCTGGTTAAACCGTTACCACCTAATTATGCGCTACCTACTGATAACTTTAATCAGCCAAGTAGAACAGAGTTCTTTCTGGAAGGTAAATTAGAGGGCAAGCCAACTGAATCCGCACCATCAGCTGAAACTGCACCTAGTGGTGCTGCAGCGCCAGCGCCGGCAGAGCAAAGCGCTAACGATGGCTTTGAAATGAAATAAGGAGAGAATCATGGATACATTAAATTTAAAACTTACGCCGTTTGCACTGGTTCTCTCAATTTTGGTGAGCATTGGGCTTGTTGGTTGTGTCAGCCCTGCACCGGTACTGGATGATAATTTCGGCAAGGCGGTGAATGCAGCAAAAGCGCAGCAAATTATCAACCCTGATGCTTCGTTAAATACAGACCCTGTGGCGGGTTTAGATGGGCAAGCTGCAGATGCTGCTATGAGCAGATATCACAGGTCTTTCGTTCAGCCTGTAGCCACACCTAATGTATTCACTATAGGTGTTGGAAGCGGTGCCGGCGGCATGACGGGTGGGGCTGCTAGTAGCAGCGGTTCATCTAGATACTAGATGAGATAGAGGTAAAGGAGCATATTATGATTAAGCAACAGGGCTTTAGAGCAAAATTCAAATCACGCCAGCAGGGCGCGGTAGCGATTATTGTTGCCATTAGCCTTGTTGTGTTAATCGGCATGCTGGGGCTGGTGCTTGATTTGGGTCATCTTTATGTAACAAAAACTGAGCTCCAGAATTCTGCTGATGCGGCAGCGCTGAGTGGTGCCAAAGAGCTCAACGGCACCCTTACTGGTATTAATAATGCGATAAATAAGGCAGTAGAAACTGCGGGGAGGAATAAATACAATCTGCATTCTCAGACATTGGTGATTTCATCAGCCAATATTAGAGTTGGGGCATGCCCCTCTGCTGGCTGTATGGTGCCAATTACCAATATTACAACAACCGCCTTGGCAGCAGATAAAACTTTTCTTGAAGTCAATACAGGCTCTCATGGTATTGGCAAATGGTTTGCTCAAGTGCTATCTAGTGTAGCTTCAAATTTGGCTACTTCTGCAGTAGCCGTGGCAGGTAAATATGTGGCAAATATTACACCGATAGCGATCTGCCGCATGCCTGATCCTGGTACGATTAATGAGCTTGGTTACGAGCGAGGCATGTCTTATAAGGTCAGTGATGCAAACCCAATTGGTCCGGGTACTATGTTCTGGATTGATCCGGAATCTAATACGCCAGGTGTCTGCCCGGTCACCAATACTAATGGTACGAGGCCGTATGTGTGTGCGGGCAGGACCGCATATACGCCAGTTGTTGGCGGAACTGTGAATACTAACACTGGTGTATCTACCCCACAGTTAGAGTCACTGGACTCTCGTTTTGATTCATACGGCCCTCAAGGTGCGTGTGACCCGACAACGGCGCCGCCTGACTTTAACATAAAAGAATACCGCTACAGTTCTAACGGGGCAGGAACAGCAAAAAGCTGGATGGGTACGGATCCAGTGCAGCAGGGCATATCATTTGTTGATGCTGATGACCCAACTGAGAGTTGTAGTTCTAGCAATCACTGTAAACCCAAGCCTTATAGTTTAAGAGTAACAGCTGATCATGGAGTATTGTGGTCGCGTTTTCGTCCTGCTGGTAAAACAGTATCAGATTGGCCTGCATCATATTATGGTAATACTGCAACAAGTTATCCTGAGTCATCTCCATATGAGCAAACTAGTGGGAATTTCTTCCAGGCGCCAGCAGTTTCTCATCCCGGATTGCCAGGACGAAGAGTACTCAATATGGTGATTTTGAATTGTTCAGCTGCTGGCGGCGTGTGTAGACAGGCTGAAGTATTGGGTGTTGGTAGATTTTTTATGCAGAGAAAAGCGAATGTGCCCTCCGATCAAGATATTTATGTAGAGTTTGGCGGCCTCTTGCCAACCCCGTTGCCAAATAGTGAAATCAAACTGTATAGATAGATATGAATATGTCGATCTTAAATATCAAATCTAATTCGATGCCGCAACAGCAGCGCGGGGTAGCTGCTGTCGAGATGGCTCTGGTTATTATCCCGTTGTTATTGATAGTTGCCGGTATCATCGAATTTGGCAGAACGTTCTGGTATTACGATGCGCTCGCTAAAGGCACACGCGACGCCGCACGCTATGTTTCCAACACCAGAGTAAGCCCTACAGTAGGTGTGAACGACACTATAAAAACTAACGCAGAGCTGATGGTAGTAAATGCGGTAAATGCAGCAAAAGTTCCCAATTTCACAACTGATAATGTAGATGTAGTGTGTGACCCGACAGATTGTATAGCGCCCAATTATGTGACGGTAAGTATAACTGGTTATTCGATTTCTATAGGTAGCTGGATACCGATAATATTTTACACGGGGACTTCGTCATGGGTTGCTAGACCTTCTCCCGCAACTACAATGCGGTATATGCAATGAGGATGAAATCATGCTGAAGATGATTAAAAGTTCTCACCCATTATCTCAATATAAACAGCGTGGAGCAGCCGCAGTAGAGTTTGCCATCGTTGCTTTAATTCTGTTTATCTTGTTGTTTGGTATCTTGGAATTCGGCCGGATGTTTTATGTGTTTAATACTGTGCAGGAAGTAACGCGCCGTACCGCAAGAGAGGCAGTAGTGAGCCAAGTAAATAATTCAAGCACCAGCCCGGCAAAAATAAAGGCATTGTTTAACCGTACGGTCATGCCGGCAGGAGGCGAAATAACTGTAGGTAATATTGATATTAAATATTTAAGGACAGCAAATCTAGTTGATGAAATTCAGTCAAGCCGCCTGCCGCCGACTGGTGCCGATAATATAACGGCCTGTTTAGACCCTACCGGCGCTTATGACTGTATTGCTTTTGTACATGTGTCTATAACAAATGCAGAGTATGCACCGATGGTTAGCTTGTTTCCTTATCTAAGAGTTCCTATTCCAGCTTCAACGGTTACTATGCCCGCAGAAAGCATGGGATATTCTGGTTAATTAATCTGGTTGAAAATATAAAAATGAAGCAAATGAAAATAACAATAATTTCACCTAACAAGTCCTTGATGGAGGGTATTCGCCGGGTTTTACTCGAAGAAAATCCACAGCGTGCGTTTTATCTATTTGATGGCACTCTGGATAAGGCGGTGAATATTATTAACCTTATCAATAAAGAACAGCCTGATGTGGTGATTCTGGATGAATCTGGCGTTGATGCGAAAGACTTGGCAGCGCTGGAGCAGGTGTGCATGCAGTACCCGAATACCGGTTTTATTATGCTGAATGAGACCGTGTCTCAGGAGTTTTTGATTAGCGCGCTGCGTATTGGTGTTAAAGATGTACTGAAGCTGCCTTTGATCAATGAAGAATTGCTGCGTGCGGTGCATCGCGTAGAGAGCAAGTCAAATTATGCGGCTGCAACAAAACAGGGCAAGGTGATTGTAGTGACTTCAGGCAAGGGCGGTAGCGGCGCCACATTTTTAGCCTGTAATCTGGGTTATATTTTGGCGGCAACGCATAGTGACATTAAAGTGGCATTGCTGGATTTAAACCTACAGTTTGGTGACGCAGCTTTATTTTTGTCTGATCACGTTCCTCCCAATACTCTGGCTGATGTTGCCGGCAATATATCGCGCTTGGATGCTTCGCTACTGTCTTCATCAATGGTACAGATTTTGCCAAATTTTGGTGTGCTGGCAGCACCTGAAGATGCTGAGCGTGCAGTAGAAGTGAAACCACAGCATATTGATACGCTGATTAAACTGGCTAAACGGCAATATGACTTCGTTATTCTGGATATAGGCCGTTCCCTGAATTCCAGCAGCCTCAAAGCGTTGGATCATGCGGATAATATTTTCTTGGTATTACAGCAGACGTTACCATTTATCAGAGACTCTAAACGTTTGATTAAAATTTTGCTTTCCTTGGGTTATCCAAAAGCAAAAATTAATCTGCTGATCAATCGTTATGAGAAAGCCAGTGATATCGACGTGCGGGATGTGGAAGCAACTTTAGAGATGCAGGTCTATGAGCGCATTCCTAACAGTTATGCAGCGGTTTCAGCTTCTGTAAACCAGGGTGTGCCAATTATGAAAATTTCTAGACATGATGTAGTAACCAAGAGTTTAGAGGATATTGCGGAAAAGCTGACAGAGATACAGGGAGCGAGGGAAACCGGCTGGCTTTCAAAGCTATTCCGCTGATAAATTCAGCAAAGCTAATCAGAAATAAAAGTCAGCGAACTTATGCTGATTCAAGGAAGGATAAGAATTATGTCACTGCGCGATAGATTAGAAGAAATTAAAAAAGACGAAGCCCCGGTTTCAATAACTGCTCAGGCGCAAGCGCCGCAACAGTACGGATTTATGGGCTATCAGGAATATCAGGCATTAAGGTCGCGTATCCACCGCAAATTGCTTGATCGCGTTGATCTGGCCATGATGGAAAGCATGTCGGGCGATCGCTTGCGAGAGGAACTCAAAACGCTGGTTGAGCGTTTGCTGACTGAAGAAACGATTGCGATTAATGATTCGGAGCGCATGAATCTGGTACGCGATATTCAGCATGAAGTTTTAGGCTTAGGTCCGCTGGAAACGCTGATGGCAGATTCAACAGTTTCAGATATTCTGGTGAATACCTACCGTCAGGTTTATGTTGAGCGCAGAGGTAAACTAGAGCTGACCGATGTGCGCTTTGAGAGTGAAGCACATTTACTCAAAATTATCGATAAGATTGTTTCCGGTGTTGGTCGCCGTGTGGATGAATCCAGCCCTATGGTTGATGCACGCCTGCCTGATGGGTCGCGCGTCAATGTGATTATTCCGCCATTGGCTGTCGATGGTGCGTTGATGTCTATTCGCCGCTTTGCATTGATACCGCTGCAGATGAAAGACTTTATTGAAAATAAGAGTCTGACACCACCCATGGCTGAAATATTACAGGGCTTGGTGAAAGCCAAGGTCAATATACTGATTTCAGGTGGTACCGGTACTGGTAAAACCACATTGCTGAACATTATGTCAGCCAGCATTCCGGTTTCTGAGCGTATTGTGACTATTGAGGATGCCGCTGAGTTGCAACTGCAACAGCCGCACGTAGTTCGACTGGAAGTGCGCCCGCCGAATATTGAGGGCAAGGGCGAAGTCACACCGCGGATGCTGGTACGCAACAGTTTGCGTATGCGTCCTGACCGCATCATCGTGGGTGAGGTGCGCGGAGCAGAGGTGGTAGATATGCTGCAGGCAATGAACACCGGCCATGAAGGTTCTATGGCAACAGTGCACGCCAATACGCCGCGTGATGCGCTGACCCGTCTTGAAAATATGTTTGGTATGGCAGGCTTCAATTTACCTCCCAAAGCCATGCGTGAGCAAATCAGTTCAGCATTGACAGCCGTCGTGCATCTGTCTCGTTTAAGTGACGGTAAGCGCAAAGTAACCAGCATTCAGGAAATTACCGGCATGGAGGGCGATATCATTACCATGCAGGATATCTTCACTTTCGAGCAAACTGCTGTTGCAGAAGACGGCACTGTGAAAGGTCACTTTAAGGCGACAGGTATTCGCCCACGGTTTGTTGAGCGCCTGCGTACACATGGCGTTAAAGTTTCTGATGAGTTATTCGACCCAACAGTCCTTTTTGAATAGGAGGCTGACGTGGACTTCCTCTATTATTTGTTTGTAGTTTTAGGTTTTTTTGCAGTTGTACTATTTCTTGAAGGTGTTTTTCTGACATGGAATGCCTACAAGGGACCTGAAAAAACTCGCATCGCAAAACGTTTGCAGGCGATATCGGCTGGCGGTAGCCGTGGTCAGGGTGCGACTCTGGCCAAGCAGCGCCTGCTTGCACAAACTCCGGAATTGCAGAAACTATTACTGAGCATTCCAAGAATTCATCTGCTGGATCGACTATTACTGCAATCCGGCTTAAATCTCAGTGTAGCGGCTTTTCTAGGTATTACTCTGATTCTTACAGCTTTTGGCGTCGTGGTCGCTATATTTTTAGCGCTGCCTACGATTTTGCTAATTATTTTTGCGATTGCTGCAGGTGCGCTTCCTTTAATTTATATTCTAAGTGCGAAAAGTAAACGCATGACCGCGATTGAAAATCAGCTACCTGATGCTTTGGATTTGATGGGCCGCGCTATGCGGGCTGGACATGCATTTCCTAGTGCTTTGCGTATGGTAGGTAACGAAATGTCTGAGCCAATAGCGTCTGAGTTCAGAACTGTATTCGAAGAAATCAATTACGGTATATCAACACAAGAGGCTTTAACTAATCTGGGCAGGCGCGTGCCGAGCACTGACCTTAGCTATTTTGTCATTGCGGTGCTGATTCAACACGAAACGGGCGGTAATCTTTCTGAACTGCTTGGCAATATCAGCACGATCATCAGGGAACGTCTAAAACTGATGGGCACCATACGCGTGCTCTCAGCAGAAGGAAAACTGTCGGCTTGGATATTGACCTTACTTCCTTTTGTGCTTGGCGTCACGTTGCAGACGGTTAACCCTGGATTTTTGAATGTACTCTGGACTGACCCGATGGGTATCAAAATGACCATCACTGCTTTGTGCATGATGGTGCTAGGGATTTTTGCGATGTCCCGAATAATTAAAATCAGGGTCTGAAGTAGATTAATGAATTGAGAACAATATGAATACCATACAAATCATTTATCTAGCGTTAATTTTCATTGCCGTGTTTGGGGTCGCTTTGGTGATTTTGACACAGTTTAATACCAAGACCTTGCAGGATAGGCTGCAGATTGTGAAGGCAGGCGGTGCAGTAGAGTCTGAATTTGATCAGAAATCAAAAATCTCGCCTTGGGTAGGGCGAATTATTGAATTGACCAAGCCAGTTGCCAAGCTTTCTGTGCCAAAAGAAGGATGGGAGAACTCTCAATTACGTATTCGCTTTATGAATGCCGGGTATCGTAGCGACACAGCTCCCATGGTATTTTTCATGGCAAAAACAGTACTTACATTCTTGCTACCTGCTATTTTCATACTCTATGTGATGATTAGTGGAGCAGACTATGCAGCGGATATGTTGCTGTTGTTCATCATAACCTCTGCCGGCCTGGGTTACTTCTTGCCGAATATCTTTTTAGAGCGCCGTATTGCCTACAGAAAACGTGAAATTCTAGACAGTTTTCCTGATGCGATGGACTTAATCATCGTTTGCGTAGAGTCTGGTTTGGGTTTGGATGCCGCTCTAGCCAGAGTGAGTGAAGAAATGCATATGATCAGCCCGATACTGGGTGAAGAGCTGCATTTAATTAATCTAGAGTTGCGTGCAGGCAGTTCGCGTGAAAGAGCATTGCGTAACCTGGCACTTAGAACTGGGGTAGAAGATATTGATACGCTTGTAGCGATGCTGGTGCAGTCAGACCGTTTCGGTACCAGTGTTGCTCAGGCTTTGCGGGTGCATGCAGAGAATTTGCGTACTAAACGCCGTCTGCGGGCAGAAGAAGCCGCAGCTAAAATCGCGCTGAAACTGTTGTTTCCGTTAATCTTCTTTATATTCCCATCGATGCTTTTAGTACTGCTAGGGCCTGCGCTCATCAGCATTAATCGTATTCTGTTACCGGCAATGGGTGGGCAATAGATGTTGTTATTTAGTTTGGAGGTTTAAAATGAACACTAAACATAAGATATTACCTGCAGTGTGCTGCATTGCATTAATGAGTAGCTGCGCATCTAATCAAAGTACCAGTGCTGCACCTTGGGCGATAAAGACGACTGCGGTTACTAAAAGCAGTAATGATAAGCCTGAGGCAATGTATCAATTAGGCCGTTACTATCAAGGGCAAAACCGCTTTGATGAGGCAGTTAACGCGTATTTAAAAGCCCTCAATGCGGATGCTAACTTTGTCGAGGCACGTAATGGTCTTGGAGTTGTTTACTCAAGGCAAGGTAAATACCGTGAAGCGATTGATGCATTTCAAGCCGCAATTCAGCAGGCACCTAAGGCTGCGCATTTATACAGTAATATGGGTTATGCCTATTACTTACAGGGTCAGTATGCAGAATCCGTAAAGGCGTTGCAGCAGGCAACTGCGCTTGATCCGCATAACCAGCGCGCACTTAACAACCTTGGTCAAGCCTATGCTAAAGCCGGTAATACTACACAGTCAGCACTGGCTTTTACTGAAGCCATCAGTGTTGAAAAGCCTGATAATACTGTAACTGAGGTGTCGGCCTCTGTGCCAAGCATACCCGCCAATGTAACAAATATAGCTGCGGCATCCGCCCCGGATGCTAACGTTCAAACTGCTTCAGCGCAGGATGTACAAACACTGGCAATACCTAAAGATAGGGGCATTATCAGGTCAGCAAATGCTGCGCCGCTGGTTTTGCCTGTAGTGGAGAGTCGAGTCAAATTAGTGCCAGTGGCACCACATGTTTCAGAATTGCAGTTGCGGCCACAAAGTGCTGAAATGGTACAAGTTGCCTCAGTGGAACATTGGCAGGAATTGCAAAAAGTACGGCTTGAAGTGGCAAACGGCAACGGCGTGAGCGGTGCGGCTGGCAAGGTTAGCAAATTTCTGCGTGGACAGGGCTATGCAGCTGCGCGTTTGACAAACCAAAAACCGTTTAAAACTAAAACTACACAAATTCATTATCGCTCTGGTTATGAGGCAGAGGCACAGTATTTACAGTCTAAATTGCTAGAAGCCCCCCAACTTGTTGAGCGCAATGATATGCGGGCTAATGTGAGCGTGAGAGTTGTGTTAGGCAAAGACATGGTGACTCAGCTGGCACACTATGAATATCAAGTAAAAACAATGCAATTGGCGCTTCGTGCTGCAGACGGTAAATCTGGCGTGAAACAGCTTTTTTAGGTAGGTAAAGTGTAGTTGATCATTTAATTATTTTTTACAAAAGGGAGTGAGAATATGGCTGATATTAAACATATTATTGAACCAGAAAGATTTGGTATCTGGATCGCCGTCACATTTGCAATTGCATTGTTAGCGTTGATAATAGCTATAGGAGCCGTGATGCAAACTAATGATTTGACGACCGTTACTCAGGGCGAGGTATTGCTGCTCAACAAGAAAATTGAGGCCGATCAACCTGAGGTAGTTGCACCAGCCGAGCCGGAAGTTGTTGCAGAGTAATTATTGAATTTTTAGAACCCAGCAGCGGTGAAAATTCAGCCGCTGTTGGGTTCTGGTAAAGTTAAAAATAAGACTGATTGTGCATTATTACTGATTCGGCACAAATTAAACATAACAACCGTCTGTGCTTAGTCTGCTGAAGTACATTCGTTCACATTTTGATAAGCACAATGCGAAGAGATTAGCGGATAGGAATTTACGGATCAATAGCTTGGATGGTTGTGACTGTCAGTTAATTATTTCAATTTAATTTCACATTTAGTATTGTGTTGTAATTTTCGTTGAGCCGAAAGTAGGCGATGATGAACCTGACTTCTAGCGCTTTTCTTCATCTGGCAGATATCCCCAAACGCTATACCTGCGAAGGTGCTAATCAATCTCCGCCTTTATCGTGGGCGGGAGTGCCCGCACAGGCAAAAAGTCTGGTATTGATTATCGATGATCCTGATGCACCTGATCCGGAAGCGCCCAAGATGACTTGGGTGCACTGGCTTTTGTATAATATTCCACCGAATGCTACGGGTCTTGATTCCGCAAAGCCAGAGCTTGTGGATCTGCCGTTGGGTACGCTTAGCGGCCTTAATGATGCGCAGGAAAGCAGCTATCATGGACCATGTCCACCTGTCGGGCGGCACCGATACTTTCACAAACTGTATGCACTCGATACTATTCTTCCAGATTTGCACCTTCCTGCAAAAGCAGCATTAAAAAAGGCGATGCAAGGACATATCATCGCCCAATGTGAACTCATAGGCACTTATAAAAAGGGTGGCTAATTTACTTTTGGCGAATAGCTTTTTAGCTTATATATGTTGGCGCCTATTGATATTTAATTACTCAGAGTCGTTTAGTGTCAGCAAATAAAGTGCTTCCACTTTATCGCGCGCCCAAGGTGTTTTGCGTAGAAACTTCAAGCTTGATTTAATGCTTGGATCGTTACTAAAGCAATTTACAGGGATGCGCTCAGCTAAACCGGCCCATCCGTAATGAGTAACTAATGCAGTCACTATGGTTTCCAGTGTAATGCCATGTAAAGGGTTGTTGGTTTGTTTGTGTGGCATGGCGGTGATGTGCGTTAGCTGAGTTCGGCTGCTATTGATATGAGCCCTATTATATATTGTGGCTCTCCAGAATCGAATTATTCATATAAGAGTTTTCAGTGCTAAGGCATCTGACGGCTGGAAGTGATGACCTCTTTTGAGGCCAGAATAATCTCCCTTAAAAAGCAAAGTAATCCAATCGTTAGTGAGAGCATGGCTGCAATAAATGTGATTAACACGAAATGCGTTAGATTTAGCCGTAATTCAACACTGATAAACACAGAAGCAATTGATATAGCCACACATAGGCCGGCGAATATAAACAACCCAACAGACCAGCGCATCCATTTGGTTCTTTTAACGATAATATCCAGTTCGTACGAGAACTTGAAAAACTGCTCATCATTCATTGCGTTTATGGCTCGAGCTCGGTCAATAGATCGGCTTAAGCGATTGACTAAAACGCCCAGAATTGAGCCGATGCCGGTTAATAAAAATACCGGGGCAACTGCATCACGAATCGCAAGTGAAACATCATGAATATCGGCAGTAGAACTAAAAATCGCGGGTAGCAATCTAGCACCAATCCGGATTAGGTAATTGCTGGAATACGCTCCTGAGGCCTTCTGACCAGCCCTTGCGTATCAAAGAATAATACGCGTCGTTTTCGGTAATGCGCTGATGGCAATCACCATGAAAACTATCTTTGCGATATAGCAGCAGATCAATTGGCGGCGCTACTGAAATATTGCTACGTATCGTAGAGTCGAATGAAATCAGTGCACATTTTACTGCGTCCATCATGTCGGTATTATGTTTGATAATTCGGTCAATAATCGGCTTGCCATATTTGGTTTCGCCAATCTGGAAATAGGGCGTTTCAATGCTGGATTCAATAAAATTTCCTGCGCTGTAAACGTTGAGTAATCTCGGTCTCTCGCCCTTTATTTGCCCAGCTACGATGATGCTGGCATGGAAATCAGCGTTATGATTCTTAAGGTGCTCTGCATCACGCTCAAAGGCAAAACGCACTTCATCACCGACTAAACTTGCTGCATCAAACAAGCTTTCTACATTATTCAAGTGGGCACCATCATCACGCTTAACCGCTTCGCGTAAGCGATTCAACACTAATTGAGTAATCGCCAGATTACCGGCAGTCAGTAATGTAATCATGCGCTCGCCGCGTACTTCAAAATGATGCATTTTGGGAAATATCCCGACCTGGTCGACTCCGGCATTAGTGCGGGTATCAGACGCTAGCACTAATCCTTCATCCACTAAAAGGGCAACGCAGTAAGTCATAAAATTCCTAGTTGTATTGATTGGTTCTATTGATCGGTTCTATTTATTGCTGTGTCTGTTCAATTTGTTTCTTTAATTGACGGTTGTTCTCGTCCCAGCCTAGCTGCCACACCTTGACTCCGACCTGCATTGTTTCCATGCCGCCGCCAACCCGTAAACCGCTAACCGGGCAGGCATCGTGATAATCCAGTCCTGTAGCGAGCCTGACATATGAAGCATTTGCCAGGCAGCGATTAGAAACATCGACACTGACCCAGCCAATCTCGGGTAGCCAGGCATCCACCCAGGCATGGCTTTCAGATAGATGACCATCATCAGTGAACAGGTAGCCGCTCACATAACGAGCGGGAACGCCCAAGTTGCGGCAGCAGGCGATAAAGATATGCGCATGATCCTGACAAACACCGGTTTTGGCGGCAAAGGCTTGCGCGGCAGTGGTGTAAACGCCGGTGCCGCCTTTCACATAAGGTACTTGATCAATAATCGAGGCACTAAGTTTTTCAAGATCTGCAATCGTGATTAAAAGGCCAAACGGCTCAGTAAAAGCCTTGATCTGGGTATCTGCAGCTGACAGAGACGTGTTGCGTAAATAAATTGTTAACGGTAGCTTTTCCTGTGTTGCGGTCATGGCTAATCCGGTTTCAACCTCGCCTTTTGCAATGAGCTTTATATCCGTATGGTTGCCATCCAGCACCATGGTGTGCACCAGATTGCCGTAGGTATCCTGATGTTGGCTGAGCTGACCATTCACTGAGATCGACCAGCTTCTTACGCGCTGGCCAAAGCCATCCTGCGGTGTTAGCCTAAGCTGTTGAATACTGTAGTTAAGCGGCTGGCTGTAACTGTATTCGGTTGTATGTTGTATGCTGAATTGCATCTGGTTTTAGTGTTCTTTATAAATGGTGTAGGCGCAAGTCAAGCCGCATGAATGTTCAGGAAACTGCCTTGAATTTCGGCGCCTAATTGATGGTTGCGTTCGATAAAATCAGTCAAGAATTCATGCAGACCACTTTGAAAAATATGGTCCATGCGGCCGTATAGCAAACTCGCATTAATCTCGCCTGCAATCCTTCTGCATTCAACATGGCGGCCAGTGGTCAGGTTTTCCAGAATAGAGGTGATTTCAGTAAAGCAGGCATGCAATGAGCGCGGCATATCTTTACGCAGCACCAGCAGTTCGGCCACGCGCCAAGGCTGAATCGTATCGTTGAAGACCTTTTGATAAGCTTGAAAAGCTGAAACTGAGCGTAATACGGCGCTCCATTCGTAATAGTCCACACCGCCGCCAATTTCTTCTTCCTGCGGCAGTAGTAAATGGTATTTCACATCCAGCAGACGCGCTGTGTTGTCGGCACGTTCAATAAATGTACCCAGACGCAGAAACTGAAAAGCGTCGTCGCGCAGCATGGTGCCAAAGCTGACACCTCGGAATAAATGCGAGCGTGCTTTTACCCAGTCACAGAATTCACGCAGGCCTTCTTCAGCGAGGTCTTTGCCTTCAAACTGACTGAATTCGAGCCACAGTGCATTGATGTTTTCCCATGTTTCCGACGTCATCGCCACACGAACCGCACGCGCGTTCTCCCGTGCACTGTATAAGGCGGAATAAATGCTGGAAGGGTTTTCCGGATCCATCGCCAGATAATGAATCACCTTGCTCGCCGTGTAATCGCTGGACTGCTCCATAAATGCCTCGGCATTGCCTGAAATCTCCAATGCCGGCTGCCACAAAGCGGCTTCGCTCAGTGCGGCGTTAGGTACTAAAGCCATGTTTGCCGTAACATCAAGAATGCGCGCCATGTTCTCTGCGCGTTCTATATAACGTGCCATCCAGAATAAGTGATTCGCGGTTCTACTTAACATACAGCGACCTCATCCTTCAGCGCTTGTTTAATCTCCGCGACTTCCTGAGTAGAAGTTTCCTGCAATACCCAGGTATCTTTCGTACCACCGCCTTGTGAGGAATTGACCACTAAAGAACCTTCGCGCATTGCGACGCGGCACAGCGCACCAGGCACCAAAGTCACTGACTCACCGGAAAGTACAAATGGCCTTAGGTCGACATGGCGCGGCGCAATGCCTTGTTCTACCAGAGTCGGGCAAGTGGAAAGTGCCAGCGTAGGTTGTGCAATATAGTTGCTTGGGTCAGCCAGAATGCGCACGCGGAAATCCGCGATCTCCTGCTTGCTTGCCGTCGGGCCTACCAGCATGCCATAACCGCCGGAACCCTGAACCTCTTTTACCACTAGCTCGGGCAGCTTATCCAGCACATAGGATAAATCATCTTTTTTGCTCAATTCAAAAGTGGGTACATTGGATAGAATCGGTTCCTCACTTAAATAGAATCTGATCATTTCAGGTACGCGGATATAGGTAGACTTGTCATCGGCGACCCCGGTGCCAACGGCGTTGGCGAGTGTTACGCCGCCATTGCGGTAAACAGAGAACAAACCCGGCACGCCAAGCATGCTGTCAGGGTTAAATGCGAGCGGGTCAATGAATTCGTCATCAAGACGGCGATAGATGACATCCACGCGTTTGGGGCCTTCTGTGGTGCGCATATATACCGCATTGCCGCGTACGAATAAATCCTGCCCCTCAACCAGTTCTACCCCCATCTGCTGCGCCAGAAACGCATGCTCGAAATAGGCGCTGTTATATGCGCCTGGTGTCAGCAGCACAACCGTGGGGTCTTTGACGCCTGCCGGAGCGACTGCACGTAAATTGTTTTTCAGCACATGCGGATAGTGTTCAACCGGCGCGATTGAATAACGGCGGAACAGCTCGGGGAACAGCCGCATCATCATCTTGCGGTCTTCCAGCATATAAGAAACTCCGGACGGCGTGCGCAGGTTATCTTCCAGCACATAGAACTGCTTTTCACCGGTACGTACAATATCAATGCCGGCGATATGCGCATAAATGCCGCCCGGCACGTCTACATCAAACATTTCGGGACGATACTGGCTATGCAGCAGTATATTTTCAGAAACAATCCCCGCCTTGATAATTTCGCGCGCATGATAAATATCATGTAAAAACATATTGAGCGCTTTTACACGCTGAATCGCGCCTTTAGCTAAAACCTGCCATTCATCATTGGCTAACAAGCGCGGAATCACATCAAACGGTATCAAGCGCTCGGTACCGGCATTCTCGCCATAGACGTTAAAGGTAATACCTACGCGTCGAAATAGCAGCTCAGCCTCTTTGCGCTTAATTTCCAGTTGTTCAGCAGGTACGTTATGTAACCATTTTGCATAGTTCGCATAAAGAGAACGCACCCCCGTCGGGCTGGAGTGCATTTCATCGAAGCAGTTCATACTAGTAGGGCTATTCATGATGGATCACCGCTTTGCTTTTTGATATTACTTTAGTAAAAGCAAGCCGCATGCCATCTCGTAAGTAGGGTTATTGCATAAATATCCGCTTAATTAAAGAATTTACGCACTAATCCAGTGCCGAAGAAAACTGCATGCACTATATTATGAATGCTAGTAAATTAGTCAGGTATTTCTATAGTTATGGGGTTTGGCAAGAATCAGTGATTTTTGTTTCAAGTTTTGGATAGCGCGGATCAAGTTGTAAAAAAGCGGTATGTAAAATATATCCACAAGCGCCTAAACATAATTGAACTTATGTGCGTACCAACTAGACGAATTGAGTCACGAATTTATAAAACAGGTGTCTAGCATGAAAAAAATCACACTATTAGTTTGTGCATTGAGTTCTATCTCCATATCAGCATTGAGTCATGCAAATCAGCATGGGTCTGCTGATGCTGCGCATAGTGCCAAATGCCATGATATGAGTCAGGCTGGTTTTAGCATAGCGCATTTTGATAGTAACAAAGATGGCAGTGTCAGCCTGCAAGAATATCTTTCTGGCGATTCTGCTAATACTGAGAAAACCTATAAGCATCTTGATGCAAATAGCGACGGTATGCTTGATAAGCAAGAGCTGCAGGAGATTGAAGCGGTTTATAAAAGTATTCACGATCAATACAAAGCTAAAAATACCAGTATCTGAAGAGATCAGTACTTAGGAATGGCTTTCAAGTAACAATGTTTAATCAGTTTTGATTTGTTGCATCTAAACATCACTTAGCCACAATGTATTAATATCAAATATGCAATTTAAGGAGCTATCATGAAAGCAATATGGAATGATGTGGTCATCGCCGAATCAGACAATACTGTTGTTGTAGAAGGGAATCACTACTTTCCAATCACTGCGATCAAGCCCGAATATTTTACTGAAACGGAGCACACCACGACTTGCGGCTGGAAAGGTCTTGCCAATTACTATTCAATACAAGTCAACGGCGAGGAAAATCCGAATGCGGCATGGGTCTACAGAACTCCGCTCAAAGCGGCTGAGAATATTAAAAACCATGTTGCGTTCTGGAAGGGTGTAAAAGTAGGCAGTTAATGTAGTGTCAGCAGTCATCGTTACAGACAGGGGACTAAAGTTTTATGAATCATGCATTGACGCTAACCGCTGATAATATGCAACAGCAGTTGCTCCATCAATACCAGATGGTGAGAAGCAAATCGCTTGAAATCTGTAGTTATATCGAAACCGAGGATTACACTGTGCAGCCGATGGCAGATGTGAGCCCGCCCAAGTGGCATCTCGGCCATACTACCTGGTTCTTTGAGGAGTTACTGCTGGTCAGGTTCTATCCTGATTACTGTCGTTTTAATGCGCAATACAGTGGCTTGTTCAATTCTTATTACAAAGCACTCGGTGCGCATACGTTGCAGGCTGACCGCGGTAATTTATCCAGGCCTACGGTAGATCAGATCTTGGAATACCGTCATTATGTAGATGCGAACCTAGCAAAATTCTGCAATGAACATGTGCTAACGGATGAAATGCAATCTTTGATTGAAACCGGTTTGCATCATGAGCAGCAGCATCAAGAGCTGCTGTATATGGATATTAAATTCATTTTGGCGAGCAATGTCATCGATACGCAATATGCTGTGCAAGCGCTGCCACCTGCACCTGAGCCAATCCATGCTTGGTCAGAGTTTGCACAAGGGCTGTATCAAATTGGCCATGACGCAGCAGACTTTGCCTACGACAATGAAAAACCGGCACACCAGCATTATTTGTATCCGTTTGCTATCAGCCAGACATTGGTCACCAATGGTGAATTCTTAGCATTTATTGAAGATGACGGTTACGTCAAACCCCAGTACTGGCTGAGTCAGGGTTGGGATTGGGTGAATCAGCAGCATGTTCAGCAACCTTTATATTGGTCATGCCGTGACGGCGAGTGGGTTGAGTATACACTTTACGGGCTGATTCCTTTGGATTTGAACCGGCCTTTGGTGCATATCAGTTACTTCGAGGCGAATGCGTTTGCCAATTGGAAAAAGCTCAGGCTACCCACAGAGCAGGAGTTGGAAGTATTTTTAAATCAGGCACCATTGGCGACAGGGCTTGCTGATACCACATTGCTGCATCCGAATAATGCGCAGAATGTGTACGGTGAAGTTTGGTGCTGGACTAGTAGCCAGTATTCTGCTTATCCACGTTTTAAAGCTTTTGACGGCATTTTGAACGAATATAACGGCAAATTCATGTGTAATCAGTTTGTGTTAAGGGGCTGCTGTGTTGCAACACCAGATCAGCATTATCGGCATAGTTACCGAAACTTTTATCAACCACAGCAGCGTTGGATGTTTTCAGGCATCAGATTAGCGAAGGATATCGTTTGAAAATTACCAATTTAATCGAAGTGGATCAGTTCACTCAAAACCGAGAAGCGTTTACCACCGATGTGCTGATGGGCTTAAGCAGTGAGCCCAAAACTATTTCAGCAAAATATTTTTATGATAATGCCGGCAGCGAACTGTTTCAAAAAATTTCGCAGCATCAAGACTATTACCTGACTAAAACCGAATTTTCAATTCTTGAGCAATTTGGCGCGTCGCTTGCGGCCACGATTAATGAGGCGGAAATTGATATTCTTGAGCTGGGTGCAGGGGACGGACATAAAAGTAAATTAATTATCGATAGCTTTTTAGCGCAAGGCACCAAGGTTAATTTTTATCCGATTGATATCTCTGAGAAAGCTATGGGTTTGCTGGGAGCAAATCTGACGGTGAGTGAGCAGCTTAATATTCATGGCATTGTGGCAGATTATTTTCACGGTCTAAATTCACTCAAAACAATCTCCAGTAATAAAAAACTAGTGTTATTTTTGGGCTCAAACATCGGCAACTTTAACAAGGCGCAAACACAAGAATTTCTGAAAAAACTTTGGCTGTCGCTAAATGCAAACGATCATGTGCTGATTGGTTACGATCTTAAAAAAGATACCAATATCCTCAATAAAGCCTATAACGACTCTGGTGGGTTGACCACCGCCTTCAACCTGAACTTGCTCAAGCGCATGAATGTGGAGCTAGGCGCAGATTTCGATATGGATAAATTCAAGCATTACGGGTTTTATAATCCATCATTGGGCGCCATGGAAAGCTATATCATCTCTCTGCACGATCAGGACGTATACATTGCAGCACTGGAAAAACATTTTCACTTTGAGAAATTTGAGGCGCTGCATTTAGAGTCATCATTCAAGTTTTCTGAATCAGAGATTCATGCGCTTGCCACCCAGACCGGCTTTAAAATTGAAGCACATTTTACTGATGCGCAAAATTACTTTGTTGATGCGTTGTGGCAGGTGCAAAAAAGCTAATGCTTACACCAGTAATGGCCTGTGTCGTTACTTGATTTCCATTGATACATAAATCCGGAGAGTCCTTTGCAACAAGATTTTGATTTTGATCAGCTTGTGAATCGCGACCATAGCAACAGCCTGAAATATGATGGTCGCCAGGCCATGTTTGGTAAGCCTGATGTTATTCCGCTGTGGGTCGCAGATATGGATTTTGCATCGCCACCTGCAGTAAGCGAGGCACTGTTGCAACGCGCAAATCACCCCATTTATGGCTATAGCAGCTTCCCTGAAAGTATTTATCAAGCGCTGATCGATTGGCTGGAACGCCGTCATGGCTGGCGCGTTCAGCGTGACTGGTTAGTGCTGTGCCCGGGGGTAGTGCCTTCGCTGAATGCCGCAGTGATGGCGTTTACGCAGCCTGAGGATGCGGTTATTGTGCAGCCGCCGGTGTATTTTCCTTTTTTCTCTGCCGTGACTGATAGCGGCAGAAGCCTGTTACAAAACCCGCTACGCTTGGAAAGTAATCAATACCATATTGATTTTGAGCAGCTGGAAGCCTGTGCAGCGCGTGCAAAAATGCTGTTACTGTGTTCGCCGCATAACCCAGTGGGTAGAGTATGGCGTAAAGATGAGCTGGAACAGCTGCTCGCTATTGCCGAAAAATATCGGTTAATAGTATTTGCTGACGAGATTCATGCTGACCTGGTTTATCCGCCTGCCAAGCACCATGTGCTGGAATCTCTATCTCTGCACCGAAAAAACATTATTACAGCGGTGGCGCCGAGCAAAACTTTCAATGTGCCCGGGCTGAATTTATCTGCATTAATTATTACTGATGCGACGCAAAGGCAAGCGCTGAGCAAAGTGTTTGAACGCATGCATGTCAGTGCAGCTAACCCATTCAGCATAGTTGCGTTTGAAGCTGCTTATCAACATGGTGATGCTTGGCTGGATGCGCTGTTGAGCTACCTGCAGCAAACCCGTGATTTAGTACTTGCATATGTCAGTGAGCATTTACATCAAGTGCATGCTATCGTGCCTGAGGGTACTTATCTGGTGTGGCTCGATTGCCGCGAGCTCGGTTTGGATGATGCCGCATTAAAGCAGTTTTTTATTCAACAAGCTGGTGTAGGTTTGAGTCCAGGCAGGTTATTTGGCGAGGCGGGCAGTGGCTTTATGCGTATGAATATTGCTGCACCCAGATCGCTTATTACAACAGCGCTGGAACGCATGGCTATTGCGCTGCAATCTCGTAAATAATAAATGCAGCAGGCAGAAGTCAATATTGTCTGGTTGAAACGTGATTTAAGAATACAGGATCACGCCGCACTCTATGAAGCTGCCAACAATGGGCCAGTATTACCAATATTCACTTGGGATGCAACGGTATGGTCAACCCCGGACTATTCAAAACAGCATGTGATGTTTGTGCGCGAATGTTTAGACGTGCTGAAAACAGATTTGCAGGCTATAGGCCTGGATCTGTTTCAGTCCACCGACGGCATATTGCATGTGTTAAACACATTGTTTAAGTCACACCGCATTGCCGGTTTGTATAGTCATGAAGAAACCGGTAATCAGCACACTTATGCGCTTGATATCAGCGTGGCTGCTTGGTGTCGCCAGCATCAGGTCATCTGGCATGAGTATGCACAAACCGGGGTGGTGCGCCGCTTAAAAAACCGTGATAGTTGGAACGCGATCTGGCAAAAACGTATGTCTGCGCCGCTTTACCCGCTACCAACTGCTACATTGGCGCAAGTGCAAAGTACTGAGCTTTTTAATGCCAATACTGATCACGTGCTGCACTTGCGAAAACCGCAGCCAGATAAACCGCTTAGGCAAAAGGGCGGGCGCCTTTACGCACTAAAAACCCTCAATTCATTTTTAAATGGCCGTGCCAGCCAATACCGTGGCGGCATATCCAGTCCTATTTCATCACAAGAGGCGGGTTCCAGAATTTCGCCGTATCTGGCTTGGGGTGTATTGAGCATGAAAGAAGTCATGCACGCACTTTGGCTACAGCGTGTTCGATACAAACAAAGTCCGGATAAGTACCCCAAGAAGCTCGATAGTGGTCTACTGGGTTTTGAGAGCAGGCTGCATTGGCACTGTCATTTTATGCAGAAGCTTGAATCAGAGCCGGAGATGGAATATCAGAACCTGCACAGTGCGCTCAATGGGTTGCGTGATGAAGCCTGTGCAGATGCACAATCCCGTGAAAAACTGCAAAAATGGGCACAGGGCAAAACCGGCTGGCCATTGGTGGATGCCTGCATGGCCATGCTGCGTGAAACCGGCTGGATCAACTTCAGAATGCGTGCCATGCTGATGAGCACTGCAAGCTACTTATATTGGCTGCATTGGCGCGAACCGGGTTTGCATCTGGCCAGAGAGTTTCTGGATTATGAACCCGGCATCCACTGGCCGCAGGTGCAAATGCAGTCCGGCACTACAGGCATCAACACCTTGCGCATTTATAACCCAGTCAAGCAGGCCAAAGATCAAGACCCTGAAGGCCATTTTGTCCGTAGATGGATACCCGCATTAAAAAATGTACCAACGACATGGATATTTGAGCCCTGGCTCATGACTCCCGAACTGCAAATGCAATACCAATGTGCAATCGGGCACGACTACCCGGCACCTATGATGACAATAGAATCAGCGCTTAAGTTAGCCCGGGCTAGACTCACACAAGCTAAATATGGTGCTAACCATCACGTAGAAACCAAACGTATCATTCAGAAACATGCCTCCAGAAAAGGCAAGTCTGCAAAAAAATCCAAGTCTGGCAAGGTGTCACAACAGCAGAGTGTAAACGGCTCAGGCACTCAGCAGACCTTGTTTTAGATCGGAATTTATTTTTTTAGCAGCTGGTCAACCGTAAAAAAACGCCTGATTTTTACCTGAAGTTTTGGCTTCATACATTGCCTGGTCTGCTGCGGAGATTAACGCTATAGTTGATTTGGCATGATCCGGGTAAATCGCAATGCCAATACTTATCCCCATGAACACCGGTTTTTCAGCGTTGCCCTCGAATATTGGCTGATTCAAAGACTGGATAATACGATTGGCGATTACTTGCAACTCATCTTTGTCTTTAAAATGATTTGCGACGAGTACAAACTCATCTCCGCCTATGCGCGCGAAAAAATCTGAATCGCGTAATGTCTTGTTAATTCTCTCAACGGCAGTAATTAAAGCTTTATCTCCGGCATTATGACCATACTGATCGTTGATCAACTTGAAACCATCTAGATCCATATACAATAGCCCAATTTTCAGCTTGCCTCTATTCGCTTGAGAGATGGTCTGTTTCAAGTATTGCTCAAAATTTCTCCTGTTCGGTAGTTTAGTCAGGGCGTCATGTAATGCAAGGTGACCAAATTCCTCAGCAAGTTCTTCAAACGAGGAGGCATGCTCAAATAGCCAGACGGTCCTTTTATAATTGATAAAGAGGATCGCACTCATAATCAGCACAATCAACAATGACAATAGTTTTATCTTTTTAAGCGTCTCTGCTAACAGGCTATCAACTTTATCGCTCTCAGTTTGCATAATGGTGTCCAAAGACCTTAATTCCATACGGACTTTATCCATAATGATTTTATTATTGGTCGCTACTCTGAGATGCGGGGCATAGGAACCCGCCGATAGTTGCATTTGTAATGCAACCTGGCCTATACCAAATTTGTTTTTTATAAGTGCATCAAGCCTGACAAGCAAGGGCTTGATTTCGGGAATCTCTACTTGGTGACTTCTTAGTTTATTCAGCAGCAACTCATTTTGTATCGCCGATGTATTATAGGTATTGAGGAATTCAACATTGCCTGTCATAAGATAGCCTCTGAGGCTGTTTTCGGCAGTAATAAGTGAATTAAGCAGCTTTACCGCTTCATACTTTGTCTCTGAGATTTGTACTTTGCGCTGAGCAGACTGAATCAAATTGTGGGCGCTAAAAAACACCCAGGACATTGCTATTATGAGAACAATTGAAGCAATGGCAGGCGGGAGGATAATGTGTTTCTTGTAATTAAGATTACCAGTCATTATCAAATTCTAAATGCCCTTTCAATATTGGGTCTGTAACCGTTTTAATATAGTAATTGGCAGGCAGGCGACAGATATCTAAAATATATCTGCTATATTTTCAGTATAGTCCTATGAATTTATAAATATAAATAATAGCGAAATTTAAGTTGGCGGACGAAGACATTCCAACTTTATCAAGAGCACCGACGCCATTCAAAATTAAAAGGTGCTAACTTATTTGTTACTGCTTAGGCTGCATATCCTGAATCGACCAAGATGCAGTAGACACTTTTAAGCCTCATAATTACGCTTAATTATATCAATATCAACTTAGCATGTATGTACGGTATCGGACAGACTCGAATTTAATGGCAATTTAAGATTTATTGACGATAAAGCTACAAATAAATGCGTTATATCGTGATGTTAACTTCACAAAGGATTGAAAATGAATTGGGATCAAATCGAAGGTAATTGGAAGCAGTTAAAAGGTAATGTTAAGCAGCAGTGGGGCAAACTCACGGATGATCAGCTAGATGTTATTGCTGGCAAACGTGATCAATTGGCAGGCAAGATACAAGAAGCCTATGGACAGACCAAGGAAGATGTTGATAAGCAAATAGATGATTGGCAGACCAAGCAAAAATAAGCTGCTTGCTGGGATAAGACTAGCTAAAGTCTGAATCTTCTCTGTATGCATCCCCATTGATCAATATATAACACCATACTATTTTTAACATAGTAGACAGTTGTATAAAGAAATAAAAAAACAAATTAAGCTCACATCAGGTGCGCTTAATTTGGATGGGGCGTGGTGGAATCAAGCTGTATATATCTGATTCCAAACCTGATCGGAATTGGCAGATTTAAAAAATTAAATCATATCGCCAATTACTACCTGGTTAAATGCAATTGCCTTTTTTGGCTTGGCCTGGTGGGCAATGATGACCAACGACAATGCAACCGTTCAAGGAAATAAAACTAAGGAGTAAAACTGTAATTGATATTTTTTTCATGATTTCAATTTAACACATTATTCATATAGTGCATATTTAATATGCGGATTAGCATCTACAGTAGAAAAGTATCGATGAAGTCACATCTGAATTTAGATGTGAATCCAGCCCGAGCCGTAGCTCAGAAGCGCGTATGCTGAAAAAGATAAGTAGTATTGATGTTCAATTAAATCAATAACCAATTTCTCATGCTTATGGATCACGATCAGCGCATAAATTTACGTGCTCGATGACAGGCTTATTGCGCCAACCTCTAGCTTGTAGATATTTTAATTTAGCTTATTTAATACTATTGGTTTTTTGTGCGACCTAAGCACCACAGCCAAATAAACCCTATTAATCCAGCCACTAGAGAAGCCGTCAATACCCCGGTTTTAGCCATTAACAGATATTCCGGCTGGTTTGCAAAGCCAAGCTCGGCAATAAAAATCGACATGGTGAACCCAATACCGGCTAACACTGACACGGCGGCAATCTGGCTGAAACGTGTGCCAGTAGGCAGCTGCCCAATACCTAAACGCAGCGCTATCCAGCATGCCCCGCTGATACCGATAAACTTGCCAAACACAAGGCCAAATGTTACGCCTAGCGTGACAGGATGAGAGAACGTTTCACTTAGTGTTCCCAGCTGCAATGGAATGCCGGCATTAAAAATAGCGAATATAGGAATCACGATAAAAGCGACTGGCAAATGCCAGATATGCTCCAGTCGCTGCAGTGGTGTTTGTACCCCGTTTACACTTTCTTCCAGATTCTGCACTATAGAGTAGAGTTTTTCATTTGCCATCAGGCTATCATCTTGCCGACGATTGGCAATAAAGCGATCGATTTGCTCATTAATGAGATCTGCAAATAAATTAGGGTCATATTTGGATCTTGCCGGTACTGTAAATGCCCCTATAACGCCGGCCAAGGTCGCATGTACGCCGGATTGCAGCAACGCATACCAAAGTAACACTGCAACTATAAAATAGGGCATGGCTTTACGGATGCCGGCATAATTGAAGCTCATCAGGATTACGACTAACACAGCTGAAGCCAACAACCAATTCAATGCTAATTCTTGCGTATAAAATAAGGCAATAACCAGCACGGCTCCCAAGTCATCTGCAATCGCTAAAGCCACGAGAAATGTGATGAGCGCTTTTGGTACACGATTCGCCAACAATACCAAGACGCCGACAGCAAATGCGATATCAGTTGCCATTGGTACCCCCCAGCCTTGGGCTGCCTCGCTATCGTGATTAAATGCAAGATAGATGAGGGCAGGCACCACCATGCCGCCTACAGCAGCGATGATGGGCAGCGCTGCCTGACGTAAATCCGACAGTTCGCCCACCATAATTTCGCGCTTTAACTCTAAGCCAACGACAAAGAAAAATAACGCCATCAAACCATCATTCACCCAATGATGCATGCTCATATTGATTGCCCAGCTACCTATGTTGAGGCTGATGGGGGTATGTATGAGATGCTGGTAAGCCTCTGCCAGAGCGCCATTGGCTAAAAATAGCGCGATAATAGCTGAGCCCATTAGCAGAAGGCCACTAGTCGTCTGCCGATGGATAAATTCTTCAAATGGCGTGAGCACGCGACTGAAGACGCGCTCCCATGGTGCGTAATTGATCCCCGATTCTTGATTAGGTGACACTTTTAAATCTTCTGACATATTAATTTTTCCGCTTAATTACTTTTAAGGACTTGAACACTTTGTTGTTGACTAGCCATGATGAAATTGAATCCACCCATTAAGAATGTAAAGTAGTAAAAGACTAAGACTTATCCAAGTAAGCTTTAGTACAGACCTGCGCTGCGGTCTGAAAATAAGACCTATGATCACTAGTAAACTCATCATCACTGCGGTAAATGCAGTGATGATATGGCTGGCATCTACATTTGCAAGTAATGGCCCTTTCACATAA
>JAHRYP010000014.1 GCA_020622105.1 Methylotenera sp. | reverse complement strand
CGTTGCAGGCGTAAATGTCGTAGGCTTCACGGTAGTTGACGGTGATCCAGTAAGCGTACATTTTAGCCACTGCTTAAGGGCTGCGTGGATAGAATGGTGTGGTTTCTTTTTGTGGTGTTTCTTGTACTAGGCCATATAACTCTGAGGTTGAGGCTTGATAAAACTTAGTCTTTTTCTCAAGGCCAAGGATACGAATGGCTTCAAGAATACGCAAGGTGCCGAGACCATCGGCATTGGCAGTGTATTCAGGGGTTTCAAATGACACGGCAACATGGCTCATGGCTGCTAGGTTGTAGATCTCATCCGGCTGTGTCTGCTGAATGATGCGGATCAGGTTGGTGGAATCTGTGAGATCACCGTAGTGCAGGATGAAGCTTTTATTATCAACATGCGGATCCTGATACAGGTGGTCAATACGATCAGTATTAAATAAAGAAGCACGGCGTTTAACGCCGTGCACGATGTAGCCTTTACCTAACAGGAATTCTGCTAGATAGGCACCATCCTGACCGGTAACGCCGGTGATTAATGCTACTTTAGTCATTAAGTTGTTTCCCTTCCGTATTTATCATCAAACCGCACAATATCATCCTCCCCTACATATTCGCCACACTGTACTTCAATAATGCTTAAAGGCAGGGTTCCATTATTCGCCAGACGATGACGATGTGTTTGTGGAATGTAAGTAGATTGATTTTCTTGCAGTGTATATTCAATTTCATTATTGGTAATACTTGCTGTGCCTGAAACCACGACCCAATGCTCTGAACGATACTTATGCATTTGCATTGAAAGTTTTGCGCCTGGATTTACAACAATGCGTTTAATCTTAAAATTAGCGCGCTCTTCTAAAACGGTGTAACTGCCCCATGGCCGATATACGGTTTGATGTATTTCCGTAAGCTCGGGCTTATGCGCTTTAACTTTGGCTACTAGTGCTTTAATATCTTCAGACCGGCTTTTATCGCAAATCAGTGTGGCATCGGCAGTTTGAATCACAACAAGGTTATCCAAACCCAATGTGGCTAACACTCCGGTTTCTGCCCAAATTAAGCTATTTTTTGTATCAAGGCTTAATACTTCACCGTAGGTCACATTATTGCTTTGATCTTTTTCATGTCGAGCATAGATCGAATCCCAACTTCCCAAGTCACTCCATGCCATGTCTACTGGCACTACAGCGACCTTTTCAGAATGCTTTACCAACTCTTCTGCCAAACCATAATCCATTGATAAATTAGGAAATTGCACATAAGTTTCAGCAATATTTTGTTTATTCATCGCATAAACCTGGCTATATATTGCCGGCTGATATTGCTCTAACATGCGCAGGAAAGTACTCGCTTTGAATACAAACATACCGCTATTCCATAGATATCCTTCATTTACAAAGCGCATTGCTTTTTCAAAATCAGGCTTCTCTACAAACTGCTCCACTTGGTGCACTGGTAATGAGCAGTTTACTGATAATTCCTGACCTGGCTTGATGTAGCCATATCCTGTAGCAGGCTCGTGCGGCTTAATACCTAACAACACCAGGTAATCTTGCTCTGCCAATTCTTCGGCAGTTTGCCATGCGCTTAAAAAAGCCTCTTCATTATCAATAGAGTGATCTGAGGCAAACACACCTACTATCGCTGTTTTATCTTGTTGATATATTTGATACGTTGCCCAAGCAATAGCAGGTAAAGTATTTCTTGCACAAGGTTCTGACAATACATTGTTAAGAACTTGCGGAAAAAGATCTGACAACTGACCTTTTACCTCAAACTTATGATCTTCGTGGGTAACAGTAAATAAATGCTCAGGCTCAATATGCCGCATTAGACGTTTTGCTGTTTGCTGCAACAAGGTTTTTTCACCGTTCAATGCCAATAGCTGTTTAGGCCTTAAGGTTCTGGACAATGGCCACAACCTTGTGCCTGAACCACCAGACAGAATTACTGCATAATGATTACTCATGATTGATCAGCCTGAACTAACACCTTTGGTAAACCTGAATCCAGATTCAATGTTAGTTTTTTTTGGTTTAAAAGTGGGTCAGAATTTGTTTCTTGCATTAATAAGCTGATTTCTAATTGAAGTGCTTCATATTCACGCATTTTTGCCGTTAAGAAGCGTAAGGTAATCTTTGATTTTTCTTCAATACCATTTGGGGTTAGCAAATACATATAAGCTAATTTATTCTGACTATTACGAAAATTGGCAGCTTTTAACAAACCCTTTTCTATTAGCGCATTAAGACAAAAATTAGTCTTTCCCAGACTAACGCCTAAGGTCTTTGCTAACTCACGCTGACTAATCTCCGGGTTAGCAGAGACTAATTTTAGAATTTTGTACCGATACTCGTCAGTTAGCATTTTATTTTGTTAGACTTGCGTTCAGGAAATGAACGCAAGTCTAACAAAAAGGCTAACTCGAATGCAACAGATTGTTGGTTGCAACCAAACAATCAGCACACAATTGTTAAGCATTAGTCATCTGAAAGCTCTGCAGTAGATTGCCAGCAGTGTATGGCATTGTTAATTAATAACATACTCGAATATAAAGTGCTAATAAACTCCACCAGTAAACTTCTTAATATCTCTAAGCTGTTTTTTAGTTGGCCGCCCTAACCCTCTATCTCGCTGTGCAAACTCATTCTCACCCGTAAGTTTTGCATTTTCACGCTTACTGATACTGGCTTGGGTCTCTGAAAACAGTAACGCAGCTTCAGGTGCGCCTTTGCGTATATTTGATAGTGCCAGCACGTTGACTTCAATTTCAAAGTCGCGGTTACGAATATGCACAATCTGCCCAGTTTTTACTTCTTTTGCAGGTTTTACGCGGTCACCGTCTACATGCACTTTACCGGTTTCTATGGCTGCTGTAGCCAGGCTGCGGGTTTTGAAAAAACGTGCAGCCCATAGCCATTTATCCAGCCTGCATTTTATGTCGTCATCGTTTGCCATAGCGAATTTAATTAGGTTACTGTTTTATTTAGCTAAAAATTAACGATCTCTTTTGGGTAAGTTAGCTTCCAGCGTCTGTTTAAAGCCCCGCAGCACTGTTTCAGCTAATCCATTTAATTCCTGCAAACTACGGCCTGTGAGGTGCTGTATGCCATCGGCGACATTATTCATGGTAGTTACATGGAATTGACCACTGCTGACTGCCTGAATCACTTCATCGCTTAGCATCAGGTGTCGCATATTACGTTCTGGAATCAGCACGCCTTGTTTGCCATCCAGGCCGATTTCTTTACATACTCTGAAGTAACCTTCAATTTTTTCGTTCAAACCGCCAATCGGCAACACTTCACCATGCTGATTCAATGCACCAGTTACGGCTATGCCCTGCCTGATTGGTAATTGTGCCAGGGACGATAACAGGGCAAAAAGCTCCGCGCAGGAGGCTGAATCACCATCCACGCCAGAATACTCTTGCTCGAATACAAGAGATGCTGTCATATTCAGCGGGTTTAATTGTGCAAAATTGCTATGCAACCAGCTTTGCAGAATCATCACGCCTTTATCATGCGTAGGGCCGCTCATACTGACTTCACGGTCAATGGTGAGCACACCGCGGCTGCCCGCGTAGCAGTTGGCTGAAATACGCACCGGGGAGCCAAAACTCGCTTCTGAAAGGTCGATATGCGTGAGGCCGTTAATCTGCCCGATACTCTCGCCGTAAACACTGATAATCAGTTCTTTATCAATAATTGAGTCGCGCATATGCGATTCAATATAGCTATGGCGTGCATATTTACGCTGAATGGCTGATTTGACGTCTTCAATACCCACTAATGCAGCACCGCGTTGTTCCGCTGCCACTGAACTTTCAAGCAATAATTTTTCCAGTACGCCAAACTTGGTACTGAGTCTGGTTTGGTCTTCAATCAATCGGTGCATGGCTTGCAGTAAGCCTGCTACTGCTTCGGCTGTAAAGTGAAGACAATGGTGCTGCTGGCATTTGTATGCGATAAAAGAAGCGTAGGCAGCATAGTGCTCTGTATTGGCTTTTACCTGATCAGCAAACTCGATCTTGATCGGGAAGTAATCAAAGAAATCAGGCGTAATGCCTAGCAGTTCGTAGTAATCTTCACGCGTTGCAATTAATACAATTTTTACAGAAACCGGTATTGCCGCCTGCGCATTGATCAAGCTGCTGCCCTGACTGCTGCTGCTGGTGAGGTCTTCAATCTGCAACGCGCCATTACGTAAAAAGCGATGCAGTTTTTCAAGGATGTGCGAACCGTTTTGCTCATCCGCCAGAATGTCGCGCAGGTGCAAAAGCAAAGTGCCGGCATCGGCACGCAACAGGTTACCGGCACGCAAACGCATAAAATCAGGAATGTTGCTGGCCTCGCTGGCGCTTTCTATGCCGCCGAACAAAGATTGCAAGCTAGGGTCATTATCATACAAAACAGGCGCATGCTGGCCAGTATGATGCTCTACCAGTAAGTTGGTACGGTAGCGCCCGAAAAAACTCTCATTCATGAGCGCTTCAAGGTTGGTTTCACCCTCTGCGCCCAAGTTAGGTTGCCATGCCTCGAGGGTATCCAGAATATCCTGCTGCAGTGCATTAAAGTAATGTGCAGGAATCTTATCATCAGCAATCAGCGTCAGGCTGGCTTTAACCGTTGCTAACTGGCCTTCAATAAATATCTGTAACGGCGCCATGGAGTTCTGCTGCGCTTTGGCTTCCAGCAGGGTTGGCAAGTCTTTGGCAAATATGCGTACAAAATTATCCATAGCCTGTTTGAGTTGCGTACCGGCACCTGCGGGCAACTTTAAAAACAACGGCTTACCGTTAGCATCAAACTGATATAAAGCTACTAGATCACTGGCCACCGGCGATTTCGCCGCAGCCTCATGCATCATGTTTAGCATCAAGGTAGTGCGGCCAGAGCCTGGCTCACCCAATGCCAGCAAATTAAAGCCCGGGTGCTGGATACTTAATCCAAATTCAGCAGCTTTTTTAGCTTCAGCCTGCGTTACCCAAGCCTGGTATTGGGCATTATTGTGACCATCAACAATCAATTCTGATGTATCTGCGAAGCTAAATTGCTTGGCATCAATATTTAATGTAAGTTGTTGAGGTGTCAGTGTATTTTGCATATTTATTGTATTTACATCATGCTGTTCACATGATGAGTAAGTTAATTGTTTTGCAACGGGATTTATTCCGTCGTTTTATTCCAGCGCTCTCTTGCATCGTCATCGGATGACTTGGCTTCTACCCAGCGCTCTCCGGATGAAGTCGCTTCTTTCTTCCAGAATGGCGCCTCTGTTTTCAAGTAGTCCATCACAAATTCACAGGCGGCAAAGGCTTCACCGCGATGGCTGCCGCTTACTGCGACCAGTACAATCTGGTCACAAGGCTGCAAGGTACCTACACGGTGAATAATGAGCACATCCATAATATTCCAGCGCGTTTTGGCCTGCGTGATAATCGCTTCCAATGACTTTTCAGTCATGCCAGGATAATGCTCAAGCGTTAGCTGAGAAACCTCATCGCCTTCATTGACATCACGCACCTGACCGATAAAACTGACCACTGCACCAACATCTTTACGCGCACTACGCAGCTGGTTAATTTCAAAGCCAGCATCAAAATCTTCTGTTTGTACACGAACTGTCATATCAATACTGGTATGAATTAACCACCGGTAACGGGCGGAAAAAATGCCACTTCGTCACCATTGGCAATGGTTGCATTGTCATGCACCAGTTCATGGTTGATAGCAGCACGCACTTTCAGCTTACCCATCAGCATTTGTCCCCATACATCGCCGCGCTTAGATAACAAAGCTTTGAGCTTCAACACTGTCCACGGGCCTTCTGCATCGCCAAGCTCAAGATCCTCAGTTGAATACTTGAGCGTTTCTTTAAGCCTTGCGAAGTAAAATAATTTAATTTTCATATAGTTACTAAGATTTATTTAATCTTCTTTATCATCTATTATATCCAGCACATCCGCTGGCTGATTAGTCAACTCTACACGCTCGATCTGTGCAAAGCGCTGCGTAATTTTCTGGCTGGAAATATGCACATCCTGCGCATTTTCATGTGCCTGACGAATATTATCGGCCAGTTTCTTCATGCGCACATCAAAGCGGCCAAAATCTTTACTGAGTTTACCCAGCGCTTCTTTAATCACATGTACCTGCTTACGTGTTTCCACATCTTTCAGCACTGCACGCGCAGTATTCAACACAGCCATCAAGGTTGTGGGAGATACCACCCATACGCGTTTATTCATCGCGTACTCAATCACATCAGCATGGTGTGCATGCAGCTCTGCAAACACCGCCTCTGCCGGAATGAACATCACCGCACCATCAGACGTTACATTTGAAATAATATACTTGCTAGCAATGTCATCTACGTGTTTTTTAACGTCCAGCTTGAACTGCTTCTCGGCTAACAACTTTTCAGCATCAGTCAGCCTTTTATCAAACATACGATGGTAGTTTTCCAGCGGGAACTTACTATCTACGGCAACGGTACCGGTTGGTTCCGGTAAGAATAATGCGCAGTCAGCACGTGTGCCATTTTCAAACGTATGCTGCATGGCAAAAGAATTCACCGGCAACACATTGCGTACCAGCCCTTCCAGCTGCACCTCACCGAAGGCACCGCGTGAGCGTTTATCCCCGAGCAATTCCTGCAAACTCACTACATTAGTCGTCAAGCCATCAATCTTCTTTTGTGCTTCATCAATCGTTGCAAGCCGCGCCATCACATCCATAAAAGTCTGGTTGGTTTTCTTGAAGCCTTCATCAAGTCGCTCTGATACTTTGCCGCCGATTTGTTCGAGCCGACCATCTACTGATTTAGTCAAAGCTTCAATGCTTGAAGTTAACTGAATAGTCGCATTGCGCATGGTGCTCTGAATCAGCTCCTGCTCGGCTTTACCCTGCTCGGCCAACGTTGTATGCAGCTTTTCCAGCACAGCTTCACGCGTCTGCGACAAACTATTGCTCTGTGTCAATTGCAAAGATTGCATCGCATCGCGCGTGGCCTGTAATTCTGCTGCCACACTACTGCGCAGACGCTCGCTCATCTCACTGGACGCGTTACTCAATCGATCACCGAGCTTGTTCAAGCCATCGTTAAAATCCATTAACATGGCGCGGTGTTTTTCTTCCAGCTGCTGCAGAATCACGAGGTTGTTATCCAGCTGGTTATCACGCCAGACTTTCCATAGCAGCAGAAGAAGAATAGCAATTGCGACAATTAAAATGAGTGTTTGTATCATAGCTACAGATTATACCTTATGCCGTGGCATTGGCGCGCGCCACATGGCATCGTCACGCGACTGTTAATTTACGGAAATTTATCCCTTTTTTTGTTAGACTATTTCTAAAATGCTACACTTTATGCCAAACTTGCGTATACCAAACTAAATACATAGGCACACCGTGAATAAATTAGTCCTATTCATCAATCAATGGCTTGCCAGCATCACGCGCAAGCTGCACAACAACTTCTATCTCTACTTAAGCGCATTGCTGACAGTGTTTGTATTAGTTGATGCCAGCGTGCTGCATATCGGTGAAAACATGCGAGACAAGGCTTTTGACCTCATGGTCAAAAATCGCATTATAGTGCCTAAACCTGACCCCGACATTGTCATTGTTGACATCAACGAGGCCTCACTTAGCGCAATGGCTGGTGAATACGGGCGCTGGCCATGGCCCCGTCAGGTATTGGGTGAGTTTCTGGAAAATATCGAAGTACAGCAACCTAAAGCGGTCGTATTTGACATACTGTTCAGCGACGCAGATGTGTACAACCCGGACAGCGACGCTTATTTTAATGAGGTCATTGCCGCTACTGAAAATACGTTCTTCCCCATGCTGCGTCTGGCACAGGAAAGTGACCATTTAAGTACCATCACGCCAGATATGATTCCGGGCATTAAATATGTACAACCAGAAAACGGTACAGCAACAAAAGAAAAGCAGCCGATTGCAATTGTATTACCGCATTTTGAAGCGGCTCTGAACACCAAGCACCTGGGGACTCACAACATCTACCCAGATAAAGATGGCATCGTGCGCGAGTATCGACTTTGGCATGATGAAAATGGCTGGATACTGCCATCACTACCATTAGCCGTAGGCAATTTTGCATCTGTAATCCCGTCATCACCAGCACAGAGTATTCTCATCAACTGGCGCGGCAAGCCATTCACTTATCAATATGTGTCATTCAGTGACGTGTATGCAGACATGGCAAGTAAAGTTAAAAAGCGCCCGGCAGATGAGTTCAAAAACAAGATTGTCATTATCGGCTCTACTGCACCCTCTTTATTTGATCTCAAGGCAACGGCAATGGCAAAGGCACATCCCGGCGTAGAGATTCTGGCAACGGCTATTGATAACGTCAGGCACAATGATGACCTGAAAGTGTGGCGCGGCAAAATACCCTATGTGCTAATGAGCCTGATACTGATCTGGCTGACTGCCCTAGCGTTTTTCCGCAATATGGATCGCGACAAACTGACTACTGTTTTCAGCAGCAGTCAGATCACACTGCTGGCACTCTCATACACCGCAATTAACCTGACCAATACTTACCTGGACTTTACCGGGCCCATTACCTGGGCGGTCATGTATTTCAGTGTGGCAAAAATATATGCACTAGCCAACGACCGTGCAATGCAGCGTATTTTAGCCAGTGATGTTGAATCCGGAAAAAAAGGTTCAAGCATACTGCTCATGCCTATTATCATTGAAAGCCAGTTTCCGTTTACAGATAGCATGCTCAAAAAATTAAGGCATGCAGTCGAACATCAATTGCAGCGACCTGCTACTGCCGAGTTTTTAAAAGGTACGCAAAGCGGCATCTGGGGCCTGTTCAGCGATATGATAGTCGTGAGCTGGGCGTATGCACATGATGATAAAGATGAGGCAGCCAAGGTGCAACAAGACGCCTCTCAACTGGGCGCACAATTGGGCCGTTTATTACAGAATTCTGGTATGCCCGATGATGTTACGGTGCGTTATACGGAACATATAGGCGCTTTAAACACAGATAAACCAATGGCAAGCCAGTGGCGCGGTCTGTTTGCCCAAGCCATTATTAAATTAGATATTTTGGAGAGAGAACAATAATGAAATTAAATTTCAAAGCAATATTGATTAGCGCTTGCCTGCTACCGGCACTTTACGGGTCAACGGCCTTGGCTGCAGAAGCCGGCACCGCATTAAAAAACGATACTCTGCGCAAGGAACCATATGCAGATGCTAAAACTGCCGGCAGTTTCAAGCGTGGAGATAACCTGCAAATATTAAAAAAACAAGGCGCTTGGCTGCAAGTAAAAACCACAAAAACCACAGGCTGGGTGCGTTTATTATCTGTTAAACGCGGCACATCAACGGCAGGCAACCAAACCGCCGGCATATTGGCTGCGGCGAGTGGTCGTGCAGGCACTGGCCAGGTAGTATCCACAACCGGCGTGCGTGGCCTCAGCGAACAAGAGCTCAAGGCTGCGAAATTTAATGAATCCGAAATAAAAACCATGGAAAGTTACACACAAAGTGCAAATGATGGCCGAAATTTTGCCAGTGCCGGCAAACTCAAGCCGATTGCATTTGCCAACTTAAAAGCTGCGAAAGGTACTGCACAATGAAAATTTTGATGAATACCCAGATGAATACATTGATGAAAAATACCAATCAAAATCAAAATTCCATGCTTAATCACCCAACAATCACGACACGTAAAAACCTGCTGATGTCAGCACTGCTGGCAAGTATGTTAGGTATATCAAGCATGCAAAGCTTTGCATTTGATCTCAAAGGCGTTTTAAAAGAAGCCGCCGAAAAAGAGTTTGGTCAAAGCCAAGAAGCACCAGCCACAGATGCGGCGCAAACCCAAACAACAGAGACTGGCTCAACAACGAGTGAAACTTCAGCAACAGCAAAAACCAGCGAGCCGGAATTCAACTGGAAAAACCCCAGTACAGAAGAAGAAATAACATTAGGGCGTGAAATTGCCGGCAATTTACTGGGTGCCGCACCATTGGTCAAAGACGCTGCACTGCAAAAATACGTTAATTCCGTTGGTCGCTGGGTTGCCTCTCAATCTGAGCGCCCTGAACTACCATGGCGCTTTGGCGTCATCGAAAGTGAAGACATCAATGCTTTTGCCGCACCAGGTGGCTATATCATGCTGACCAAAGGCCTGTATCGCAAACTGACCAACGAAGCACAACTGGCTGGCGTATTGGGTCATGAAATAGGTCATGTTGTAAAGAAACATCAGCTCAAAGTTTTGCAAAAGCAACAATTGCTGAATATGGGCGCTGGCTTTTTAAGCAGTAAATATGCAAAAGACAATCAACTGGTAAGCAAGGCTATCGGTACCGGTGCCGAGATCAGTGCACGTAGTCTGGATAAATCAGCAGAATACGAAGCTGATCGGCTCGGTTTAAGCTATGCAGCACGTGCCGGCTACGAACCTTATGGTTTAACAGAGGTGTTGCAGACCATTGGCCAAACCAATAAAAATGACGGCAGTGTTACCCTGTTATTCAAAACCCACCCGCACCCAGACGACAGACTGGTGGCATTAGGTGATGCAATTGGCAACAAACTCGATAACATTAAAAACGGTAAAACACTGGAAAGCAGATTTTATCAGCTCAAAAATTAATATACTGTAACTATGTCGGTTTTACTTGATTAAGGTATTTGACATCTCAATTTTTAAGGCGAAGAATTATCCTGTAAAGTCAATTTTAAAGGTTAATCATGGCAGAAAAACAAAGAGCGTCAAATACCGGAAAACCCGGCTACAAATCGCCAGCGGCATCCGCATACAGGGCAACCAAAATACGTCAGACTGCATCAGGTGACGTGGCTCCAGAGAACAATGTGCAGGGGGTTGAGGCATTTGTAGTCAATGAAACTGTATCAGCAGCTCGTGAATCAAAATCGACTGCCGTTACAGATATTATTGATCGCATATCCAGCGGCAAGGATCAAGGACTTGCCGGATGCGCTTAAAACAATCATGGATGGCGCTTCGCCAGATGATGCTATTGCGCTTGGTAAAGTAATCAGCAATATCAGAAATACCAGCACCCAAAAATCACGTGAGCAATCAGATAATGCACTTGCTAAAGACTGGCGTGAAGGTGCTTATCCTTACAAAAATCTGCTTTCAAGAAAATCTTACGAGCAACAAAAATATCACCTGCAGGTTGAACTACTAAAACTACAGGCTTGGGTAAAAGATACCGGCCAGCGTGTTGTCATTCTGTTTGAAGGCCGTGATGCGGCTGGTAAGGGAGGTACGATCAAACGGTTTATGGAACATCTAAACCCTCGCGGTGCACGTGTAGTTGCTCTGGAAAAACCAAGCGAAGTAGAACGCGGACAATGGTATTTCCAACGCTATGTGTCTCAATTGCCGACCGCCGGTGAAATAGTCATGTTCGACCGCTCCTGGTACAACCGTGCCGGTGTTGAACGCGTCATGGGCTTTTGCAATAACGATGAATATATCGAATTTATGCGTCAGGCGCCAGAGTTTGAACGCAACCTGAGCCGCAGCGGCATTCATCTGATCAAATTCTGGTTCTCGGTAAGCAAGAAAGAACAGCGCAGAAGATTTAAAGAACGCGAGCTACATCCACTCAAGCAATGGAAATTAAGTCCTATCGACCTTGCCTCTCTGGATAAATGGGATGATTACACCAAAGCAAAAGAAGCTATGTTTTTTCACACAGATACCGCAGATTCACCTTGGACCGTCATCAAGTCAGATTGTAAAAAACGTGCGCGCTTGAACGCCATGCGCTACGTATTGCACAAACTGCCCTATTCCAACAAAGACATTACTGCGATTGGCAGCTTAGACCCATTACTGGTTGGGCGCGCGCATATTGTTTATGAGCAAGGCGAGCACAATCAAGCATTGCTGTAGATGATATTTTCTAGAGTAAATGCAATTCTGGAATTAACAAAAGCGATGGGAGACTACCTGTCTTTCCATTGCTTTTCCATCTCGATAAACATAAACGATGCTGTCCATGTAATCAGTACCAGACCAGTTAACGCTTCCAACCCGGCCAAGAAACGTATATCACCAGTGGCGACAATATCGCCGAATCCTAGTGTCGTGAAATTAACAAACGAAAAATAGGCGCAATCCATCAAGCTATTATCAAAACGGCCAATCAGCGTGCCGAATCCAGCTTGGTTCACCATAAAGTAGTAACCGAAAGCAAATACAAAAATTTCAATCACATGTGCGATCAATGCACCCGAAACACCAATGAGTACACGCAATCGATGTTGGATAGGAATCTTGGGCGTTATCAATGAAAGCTTGTTCAATGCTTCAAAATGAATTAATACAACTATTGCAACCAGGGTAGCATTCAGAACAAAAGCAGCGATCATTTCAGGCTTTCAAAAAATTGACTACATCAAATCGTGTACACCTAAATCAAATCACGAGCACGAAGTTCAGCTTTAATATATGCATAGTAGATTGGCGCAGCCACTACACCCACCAGGCCAAACGCTGCTTCCATACATATCATTGCAATCAGCAATTCCCATGCATTAGCGCGTATCTGCGTGCCGACAATACGTGCATTTAGAAAATATTCAAATTTATGAATAATCACCAGATACAGCAAGGAACCGATCGCAACACCAAGTGACTGACTTAGGCTCACGACAACAATGACCGCATTGGAAATTAAATTGCCAACGACCGGAATCAAGCCGACGATAAAAGTAATCGCAATCATGGTTTTAATAAGTGGCAAATGAATACCGGCCATAGGCAGTACAACAGCAAGATACATTGCAGTAAAAAAAGTATTTACAGCAGAAATACGTATTTGTGCAAAAACAACGCGCCTAAACGAATCACTGAATAAATTAGCACGCGTCGCCAGCGCACGTGCGAAAGGCTTGTAGTGATCAACCATGACTGCCTCGCGCAGTGCAATAATGCCGCCAATAATCATACCTATAACAATGTGTACTGTTACGCGGCCAGCCTCTTTACCTACCACCTGCAACTGATCTGCATGTGTACGCAGCCATGTAGTTACCAACTCTTTGAATGCAATTGCATCCGCCGGCAAGTGCTCCAATATCCAGCCCGGTAGAATTTTGCGTGAATCCTCCAATATTTGCGCCATTTTTGCCAGTAGCACTGTAATACTCCCGGCATCGGAACGTAAAAAGGCAACGAGGCTAGCTCCGGCTAAAGCAAGCAAGCTCACGATAACAAACACCAGAATCCCCACCGCCCAGATTTTTGAATAATTACTTGGTCGCTTGCTAGGAAAACGGCGTGCAATATAAGGGGTAATAATATGCACTAATTGAAATACCAGCAGGCCGGCAATAAGCGCTGGTAGCAGACTAAACTTAACCACAAAAAACATGGTAAATGCAGCTAAAATCCAAGCTGATTTTTCATGGATAGTGACCGGCCCATGTGCACTTTTAATCATAAATTATCAATACTTTCTATTTAACAGGATCTGGTAGCCCGTTGTTTAATTAAATCTATTTAAAAAATTTACAACCTCATGCTTGGGTAAAGTAACTTCTAAATCCACCTGCTCATTAAACGTTTTATTCAAAATACTGCCATTACACTTGCCTAGCGCCCTGGTCAAAGCATCCATCTGATTATATTGAATTGTAAGCGTTACCGTTTGCATTTCAACAAAGTCACCCACTTTGGCTGCATCCAACGCTAATTTGGCAGTGCCGCCGTAAGCGCGTGCCAACCCGCCTGTACCTAAATTTATACCACCATAATATCGAATCACTGCAACACAGGTATTAATCAGGTCACGCCCTTCAACCAGCTTGAGCACTGGCATACCCGCAGTACCGGAAGGCTCACCTGCATCAGAAAATCGCTGCACGATACCCTGCTCCGTTTTAATACGGAATGCATAAGCCAAGTGATGTGCGTTTTGATGTTGGGTAGCAAATGCACGCAACGCAGCGCCAACCTCACGCTCAGTTGTACATTGCACTGCCATTGCGATAAAGCGTGATTTATTGATGGTCTGCTCAGCAAACCCGGTCTGTAATATGACTTGCAACTACTTACGTCCGCCTAATATGCTGCCTAAAACACCGCGCACGATCTGGCGGCCCAATTCAGAGCCCACCGTACGTGCTACACTTTTTGCAGCAGCCTCAAGCACACCGTCAGAGCGTCTGGCAGCAGGTTTTTTCTTAGTGCTGCTGCCGCCGAATATGCCCCCCCAATCAAAACTGTCATCAGGGTCTTCTTCAGTCGGGGACTCTGCTGCGCGCTCTTTTAAAATTTCATAAGCAGATTCCCGATCTACAGACTTGTCATAAAAACTGAAAACATTTGAAGACCTGATCACCTGACTACGCTCAGCATCAGTGGCAGGTCCAATACGGCTTCCCGGCGGACAGATAAATGTGCGCTCAACCGTTGTGGGAATGCCCTTCTCATCTAAAAATGAAACCAAAGCCTCGCCAACGCCTAGCTCGGTAATAGCCGTGGCAACATCGAGTCCGGCATTAGCACGGAAAGTAGTTGCGGCAGATTTAACTGCTTTCTGGTCACGCGGTGTAAATGCGCGTAAAGCATGTTGCACACGGTTACCCAGTTGCCCTAACACGACATCTGGAATATCCAATGGGTTCTGGCTTACAAAATACACACCGACCCCTTTGGAACGAATCAAACGCACCACTTGTTCAATCTTCTCCAGTAAAGCTGCCGGAGCATCGTTAAATAGCAAATGTGCTTCATCAAAGAAAAACACCAGCTTTGGTTTATCCAGATCGCCAGCTTCAGGCAATTTCTCGAACAATTCCGATAGCAGCCACAACAGCAAAGTCGCATAAATACGTGGTGAATTAAAAAGTTTGTCGCTGGCCAGTATATTAATAATGCCGTGACCATTCGCATCCGTCTGTATCAGATCATCCAGATTCAGTGACGGCTCACCAAACAGGCGATCTGCACCTTCGGTCTCCAACTGTAACAGTGCGCGCTGAATTGCTCCTGCACTGGCCGCTGAAATATTGCCATACTGCGCCTGGTATTGTGCTGCATTTTCCGATGTATGCTGCATCATGGCACGCAGATCTTTCAGGTCCAGCAGTAGCCAGCCGTTATCATCGGCAATTTTGAAAATTGCATTCAACACCCCGGCCTGTACATCATTCAGGTTCAGCAGTCGACCTAATAACAAAGGGCCCATTTCAGCAATAGTGGTACGAACCGGATGTCCTTTCTCGCCAAACACATCCCAGAACGTCACCGGGGATTTAGCATAACTGAAGCCACTGAGCTCCAATTGCTGCACGCGCGCTTCAATCTTGGAATTACCGCCGCCCGCTTGCGAGATGCCAGATAAGTCACCTTTCACATCCGCCATGAAAACCGGCACGCCGAGCTTTGAAAAGCCTTCTGCCAAGGTCTGCAGCGTTACCGTTTTGCCGGTACCGGTTGCCCCGGCAATTAAACCATGACGGTTGGCCATTTTAGGCAGAATATAATTTGATACTTTGTTGTTTTTAGCGATCAGTATTGGTTCAGACATACAAGCTCTCTAAGTAGTGATATGTTAAGTTAATTATCTTTGTGTTAACGGCAATTTATTCACAAGCAATCCATCTATTCATAAAAATCAACATTTTATGGGTTACCACCTCCCGCCACGCGGCGCTCGCAGCTAAAAGCTGCTCCTCACAATGATGAATAATCAGTACTTCTTTAGTTCTTATTTAAATAACCGGCTTAAAAGTCACCTTTACGTGCCCGGTCCATGATTTCCAGCAATACCGTTTCCAACTCCTGTGCGGATTTTCTTGCACGCTCAGTCGGGTTCTTAATACTTTTTAAATCATAGGTCGGTCGATCCATTGCAATATAAAGTTTTAACTTATTATTCGCATCAGGTTTTTCATATATCGCAATTCGGCACGGGGCAAATACCAGAAACTCGGGATGATCCAGGATAATTTCCGTACCCATACTTAAATTACAGAACGAGCGCACATCTTTCATGCCTTGTGGGTCAACACCACGTAGCTTCATATGTTCGCCGATAGGAAAATTAGCCGGATTAACGAAATTAAGCCCCTCGGACAGACTTTTCAAACTATCAATCACGTCCTGATAACTTACACCCTCATTCACTGCCAGCTCATAAATTGCCGTGCTCGGATCAATCGCCGGCATGCCGGGCCTGACTTTACCAATCATTTCATGATTAGCGATAGCAACAGGTTTGTTTGCAGCACATGCTGTGATAGACAGCAGCAGTATAGCCATTACCAGTTTCAGATTAAAGCCCGAATCACTGTAAGTTCGCAGCATGTTTACCATCCTATATATATGATGTTCGTTTCAAACGACAGTTAATCACTTATCTTCAGCGCAGCGTTCACAGCCGCACGATTGAAATGCGGCGCAATCAGTTCTATAAAGCTATACATATATCCGCGTAAAAACGCATCTTTACGCACCCCCAGATAGGTAGTGCTATCCGGGAACAGATGACTGACATCTATTCTGGTTAAATTCATATCACGTTCAGGGTCATAAGCCATATTGGCCAGCAATCCAACGCCTAAGCCTAAACTGACATAAGTTTTAATTACGTCTGCATCGATTGCAGTTAAAACAACATTCGGCGTCAATCCGGCATCACTGAATGTTTTAGAGACCAGTGTACCGCCGGTAAAGGCAAAGTCATAAGTAATAAGCGGGTAAGAAGCCAGTTTCTCTAAAGTTAAAAGGCCGCCTGTAACCAGCGGATGGTCATGCGGTACAACCACACAACGGTTCCAATGGTAGCAAGGTAAACATAATAACTCGCTATAGCCGCTAATGGACTCTGTTGCTATACCAATGTCCGCCTCTCCGGATACCACCTGTTCAGCTACCTGACTAGGATTACCCTGATGGATATTAAGTTTTACACCCGGATGTTTGGCCATAAACGCTTTAACTGCAGCCGGTAGTTTATACCGCGCTTGAGTATGGGTAGTGGCAATTGTAAACGTGCCTGACTCTACATCGCTGAATTCATCGCCAACGCGTTTAATGTTTTCAATATCGCGCATCACTTGCGATGCTAGACTGAGAATCTGCGCACCCGGTTCAGTGAGGCCGGTCAGGCGTTTACCGTTACGCTTAAAAATCTGCAGGCCCAGCTCTTCTTCTATCAGCTGGATCTGCTTACTCACGCCCGGTTGAGAAGTGTACAATGCATCTGCGGCATTGGTAATATTCAAACCATGCTTCACAACCTCGTGTAAATATCGCAACTGATGCAGCTTCATCATTCCACCCTCTGTGCCACCATATCCCGGCAACACTTATATAATTAAATAATATATATATAGAATAACATATTCTTAAAAAAATCATTTAATCATTGCTATAGTGCGCACCTGAATTAAACTAACAATAACGGATACTCCATATGGAATTTGGTTATATTATTTCCGGCTTTGCTGTAGGCATGCTAGTTGGCATTACAGGCGTTGGCGGCGGCTCTTTGATGACGCCATTGCTAGTGTTTCTGTTTGGCTTTAAACCGGCAATTGCTGTAGGCACGGATTTGCTCTATGCCGCCATCACCAAGACCGGTGGGGTATTTGTGCACCATAACACACACAAATCGGTGGACTGGCGCGTTGTTATCTGGATGTCTCTGGGCAGTTTACCAGCAGCAGTAGCAACCATTTTTTTGATTAAGCATCTAATCAAAATTGAGAAAGATATTACCGGTATTATTACCTTTACATTAGGTATTGCACTCATACTGACTGCAATTGCTGTACTTGTTCGCAGCTACCTGACCCGAAAAAAGATACGTGAAATTGAAGATAGTCTTATCAGTAGCGGTCGTTTCAAGAAAATTCAAATACCAGCGACTATCTTTACTGGCATAATATTGGGTGTGCTAGTCACGATTTCCTCGGTAGGTGCAGGGGCGTTGGGCACAATAGCAATTTTGTTCCTATACCCTAAAATGAGCACATTAAAAGTCGTAGGTACCGACTTGGCGCATGCAATTCCTTTAACAGCAGTCGCAGGTTTTGGTCACTGGTCATTAGGCCACGTGGACTTCGCATTACTAGGTACATTACTTATCGGTTCGCTGCCCGGCATTTGGGTAGGCAGTCATTTAAGTGTAAAAATTCCGGAAAAAGTGTTACGCCCTTTGTTGGCAGCATTACTACTGATTATTGGTTTGAAGTTTGTTTTTGTTTAACGAAATTTAGTATAAAGAAGTCTTAATACAATGTATAAATATGATGAAATAGATCAGCAGATTGTTGATGAGCGCGTAGCCCAGTACCGCGACCAGGTACGCCGTTATCTGGCAGGTGAACTGTCTGAAGATGAGTTCCGCCCTTTACGCCTGCAAAATGGCTTGTATATACAGCGCCATGCGCCGATGCTGCGCATTGCCGTACCTTACGGCATGCTGTCCAGCAAGCAATTACGCAAATTAGGCGATATTGCAAAAAAATATGACAAAGGCTATGGCCATTTCAGTACGCGTCAGAATCTGCAGCTCAACTGGCCTAAGCTGGAAGATACGCCAGACATTCTGGCTGAACTTGCTACGGTTGAAATGCATGCAATTCAAACCTCAGGTAACTGCATCCGCAATATTACAACCGACCAATTCGTCGGCATCGCGCCAGATGAAGTCATTGATCCACGTGCTATCGCAGAAATCATGCGCCAGTGGAGTACCTTCCATCCTGAGTTCGCATTGCTGCCGCGCAAGTTCAAGATTGCAGTTTCCGGCACTCAACAAGACCGCGCGATTGTGCAGGCACATGACATCGGCCTGGAATTCTACCGTGATGCAAACAATCAAGTTGCCATCAAGGTTTGGGTTGGCGGCGGCTTGGGTCGTACACCAATCTTAGGCTCAGTCATCCGCGAACATCTGGACTGGCAGCATGCCCTCACCTACTGCGAAGCGATTATCCGTGTATACAATCTGCATGGCCGCCGTGACAACATGTACAAGGCCCGTATCAAGATTCTGTCAAAAGCGATAGGCATCAATGAATTCCGCAATCAGGTAGAAGCTGAATGGACGCACCTCAAGGACGGCCCTAACACCATTACCGAAGCTGAATTGGCACGTGTTGCCAAGCATTTTGAAGCGATGCCTTATGAAACCCTACCAGATCAGGATGATGGTTTTGATGCAGCGGTTGCAAGTAATCCGGCCTTTGCGGCATGGGTGAAACGCAGCATACATGCACACAAGCAGCCAGGCTACCGCGCAGTAACGCTTTCACTCAAACCGCACGGTCAGGCACCTGGCGACATCACGTCTGAACAGATGTGGGCAGTAGCAGACCTGGCTGATGAATACAGCTTTGGTGAATTACGCTCTTCACATGAACAGAATCTGATTCTGGCTGATGTGAAGTTAAGTGATTTATACGCAGTATGGGAAAAAGCAAAAGCCAATGGTCTGGCAACGCCGAATATCGGCTTGCTGACAGATATTATCTGCTGTCCGGGCGGTGACTTCTGCTCTCTGGCTAATGCCAAGAGCATCCCGATCGCCAAGGCAATTCAAATGCAATTTGACGACCTAGATTACCTGCATGATATCGGTGATATCGAGCTCAACATTTCAGGCTGCATGAATGCCTGCGGCCACCACCACGTTGGTCATATCGGCATTCTTGGTGTAGATAAAGATGGTTCTGAATGGTATCAGGTCACTATTGGCGGCAAACAAGGCAATGATGCCAGCATCGGCAGCGTCATCGGGCCATCATTCTCCGCTGAAGAGATGCCAGGCGTGGTGCAGAAGCTGATTGAGGTTTACATTAAAGAACGAACTCCTGAAGAGCGTTTCATCGATACCGTTCGCCGCATTGGCGCTGTACCATTCAAAAAACATGTTTATGCAAAAGATGAGGTGTCAGCATGAACAATTTAGTTAAAATCGAAAATGGGCTCGCCGCTATAGCAAATGATGACTGGACATTGGTTCAGCTTCCGGCAACTCAGGTTGAAGAGCGCATACAGGCAGGTAAAGTTGTTTTATTCAAACTTACCGGTGAAAGCACCGTAACAGAAGAGCAGATTGCAGATACTGTCATTCCTGCAAGCGGTAAAATCATCGTTCCTTTAAGCGTATTTGTTGAACGAAACAACGAACTGGCAAGCCGCATAGCGCAAGGTGAAGTCGGTGTATGGCTAGCCACGCACGAACTGCTTGAATACCTGATACAGCAACAGGCTGATTTGAACGCATTGCCAATCATCGCTGTATTTGTTGAACGTTTTGCTGACGGTCGTATTTTCTCGTTAGGTACACTACTGCGTACCCGCTATGGCTTTAAAAACGAATTACGTGCATTTGGTGACGTATTGCGCGACCAGCTTTTCTTCCTGAAGCGCAGCGGCTATACCAGCTTTGTAATCCGTCAGGACCGTTCAGCACAAGAGGCAATTGCCAGCCTGAATGACTTCAGCAAGCCATATCAAGGTGCGGTAGATGAGCCTCAACCTGTGTTCCGACGTTATAACCGAGGTAACTGATGACTACTGACATTGATTTAGGCCAAGTTATCATGCTAAAACCTGGTGCGAACAACCCGGCAACCAAGCCTGCTTTAACAGATGAATTAGTCGCCAGCGTTAATCGCAAAGCGGAGGAAGTTCATGCATTATTAAGTAATGCTGCCAGTGAATTCGGAGCAGGCAATATCACTTTTGCCAACAGCTTTGGTGCGGAAGATATGGTACTGACCGATATCATCCTGAATCACGCGGCTAGTGGTAGCGCATTAGGGATAGAAATTTTCTCATTAGATACGGGCCGACTGCCAGTAGAGACGTACGACCTGATGGCGGCAACAGAAAAACATTACAATACGAAACTTAAAGTGTTTTTTCCAAGTGCTGACAAAGTGGAAACTTACGTTAATACAAATGGCATTAATGCTTTTTATGAGTCAATTGACTTGCGTAAAGCCTGCTGTTTTATGCGCAAAGTCGAACCATTACAGCGCGCACTTAAAGGCAAAAAAGCGTGGATTACCGGTATGCGTGCAGAACAGTCTGCAACGCGTGTAAATTTACCGGTACGTGAGTTTGACAGCGGCAATCAGCTGGAGAAATTCAATCCGCTAAGCGATTGGACAGAAAAAGAAGTCTGGGCTTATATTCGCCTGCACGAAGTGCCGTACAATAGGCTGCATGACCAGTTTTACCCAAGCATAGGCTGTGCGCCCTGCACACGTCCAGTAGCAATGGGTGAGGATGTTCGTGCCGGTCGCTGGTGGTGGGAAGACCCAAACAGTAAAGAATGCGGACTGCACGTTAAGAAGTAATTTCTTAAGAAATAATTTTAAATTTTATTGGCATTTTCTGTGATTTAGCAGATATTGAAGTACACAACATGACGACAACTAAGAAACCAAACCACAAACCTCTTTCGCATCTGGACTGGCTAGAATCCGAGGCCATTTATATCCTGCGCGAAGTTGCGGGTCAATGTTCAAACCCGGTGCTGCTATTTTCCGGCGGAAAAGACTCACTCTGTATTTTACGTCTGGCGGAAAAAGCATTTCGTCCCGGTAAATTTCCGTTCCCATTGATGCATATTGATACTGGTCATAACTACAAGGAAGTGATCGACTTCCGTGACCAACGCGCTGCAGAGCTCGGCGAGCGCCTGATTGTGCGTTCTGTTGAAGATTCAATGAAACGCGGCACTGTCGTGCTTAAATCACCGGATGAACCACGCAATAAACACCAGTCAGTCACTTTGCTTGAAGCAATTGAAGAATTCGGCTTCGACTGCTGTATCGGCGGTGCCCGTCGCGATGAAGAAAAAGCGCGTGCCAAAGAGCGTATCATGAGTTTCCGCGACGAGTTCGGCCAATGGGACCCTAAAAATCAGCGTCCGGAACTGTGGGATCTCTACAATGCACGCTCACATAAAGGTGAAAATATCCGTGCTTTCCCGATCTCCAACTGGACAGAAATGGACGTATGGCAGTATATCGAGCGTGAAAAACTGGAGTTGCCAAGCATCTACTTCGCACATCAGCGTGATGTCGTGATGCGCGGCGGTGCAATTGTGCCGATTAATGTACCGCTGACAAATGGTGAAGTCATTAACCCGCCTAAAACCGGTGAAGAAGTCATTAACATGCAAGTACGTTTCAGAACCGTTGGCGATATCACCTGTACAGCCCCGGTAATCAGTGATGCTGATAACGTATCCAAGATCGTACTGGAAACTGCAACGACAACCATTACCGAGCGTGGTGCAACCCGCTTGGATGACCAGACTTCGGATGCTTCGATGGAACAACGCAAAAAAGAAGGTTACTTCTAAAAAATACTACCTAAATCAATTTATTGAGTACATTGCCGCGTTACGCGATACCTTGCACTGTTACTCAATAAACCGTTTTATCTAGCATTTTTGATAATTTGAAAACTAAATATATGAATACACAACACAACGACTCCAACCAGAACGATAGTCTTTTGCGCTTCATGACTTGCGGTAGCGTAGATGATGGCAAAAGCACTTTAATCGGCCGTTTGCTTTTTGACACCAAAACAATTCTGGCGGATACGCTCTCGCAAATCGAGCGTACATCACAAAAGCGCGGCATGGAAGCAGTTGACCTGTCATTACTGACGGATGGTCTGCAAGCTGAGCGTGAGCAAGGTATTACTATTGACGTAGCCTATCGCTATTTCAGCACCGGCACGCGTAAGTACATCATTGCGGACGCGCCTGGCCATGAGCAATACACGCGTAATATGGTAACGGCGGCTTCTACGGCAAACCTGGCGATTATCCTGATTGATGCGCGTAAAGGTGTATTGACGCAGACGCGCCGCCATAGTTATCTGGCACATCTGGTCGGCATTCCGCACATCGTAGTGGCAGTGAACAAGATGGATCTGATTAACTATGATCAGGCAGCCTACGAAAAAATCTGTGCTGATTACCTGGCTTTCGCAAACGAAATCGGTTTGGCACAAAGCAAAATCGCAGCCGGTAACGATATCAGTTTCATCCCGATGTCTGCACTGAACGGAGATATGCTGGTAGACCGCTTGGACAACATGCCTTGGTATACAGGCCAAACCATGCTGGAAAAACTTGAAGCGGCACCTACAGCGCATTCTGAACACGCAGAACCATTCCGCTTCCCGGTGCAGTTTGTATGCCGTCCACATGCTTCAGATGATCATGACCTTCATGACTTCCGCGGCTTTATGGGTCGTATTGAATCAGGCGAGATCGCCGTGGGTGATGCAGTAACAGTATTACCAAATGGCTACACTTCAAAAGTTAAAGCGATTCAATTAGGTGAAGAAAAACTGCAATCAGCAACCACTGAACAAAGTATCACTTTACTGCTGGAAGATGAGATCGACACTTCGCGTGGTGACATGATTGTGAAATCAAGCGATGTAAAAGAGCCGGTAAAACAAATCGAGGCTTTTGTATGCTGGCTGTCAGAAACACCGATGTCGACTGCACGCACCTACATCGTGCGCCACACTACACGCGAATCTAAAGCCAAAATAGGCACTATCAGCTATAAGGTTGATGTAAACACGCTGGAACAACAAGCTACTTCTGATTTAAAAATGAATGACATCGCGCGTATCAGCTTTAAACTGGCGCAGCCATTAATGGTTGATAGTTATGCTGATAACCGCAGTACCGGTGCGTTTATCATTATTGATGAATCGACAAATAACACTGTTGGCGCCGGCATGATCATCTAATATTTTTACCCACACTTTGGAAAAAGCACAATGACAAGGCAAACGAGCGCAACAAAGTCAGTGTGCTTTATTTTGAAATTTCTTATAAAATAACGTTTTGGCTATTAAAGCTGTAAAGGATTAAAAATGACCTATGTCGTCACCGAAAATTGCATTCAATGTAAATTTACTGATTGCGTTGATGTATGCCCTGTTGATTGCTTTGTAGAAGGCCCTAACTTTTTGGCAATTAACCCGGACGAGTGTATCGACTGCACATTATGCGTTGCAGAATGCCCGGCAGAAGCAATCTTTGCAGAAGATGACGTACCGGAAGACCAGCAGGACTTTATTGCACTGAATGCGCGTCTGGCAAAAATATGGCCAGTGATTACTTCACGTAAAGAAGCGCTGGAAGATGCCGAGGCAATGAATGGTGTGCCTGATAAACGTGATTTACTGATTGAGTAAAATATAAGCTAAATCAGATAACCAAAGGAGGCTTCTGCCTCCTTTAATTTTTTGATCTTTCTCCTTGCATAAACAAATGACCGTCCCGCTCAAATATCTGCAACATTACTCTGTATCGTTACAGGATAAAATAAGGCATCTGCATCAGCAGAACCAGTTGGGCGACTATATTACGCAACGCTATCCGCAGACACACAGCATTCAGACTGATAAGGCTTTATATGAATACAGCTCTGAAATCAAGCAGGCTTATCTACGCAATGCACCGCTACTGGACAAAGTACATTACGACAACAGATTAAGTATTGAGCATCACGCATTGGGACTTAATACTGCGATATCACGTATACAGGGCGGCAAGCTGAAAGCAAAAAAAGAAATCCGGATTTCTTCTTTCTTCAAAGAAACACCAGCCGAATTTCTGCGCATGATCGTTGTACACGAACTCGCTCACCTGAAAGAGCGTAACCACGGCAAGGCATTTTATCAGTTATGTCAGCATATGGAGCCTAACTACCATCAGTATGAGTTTGACTGCCGTGTTTATCTGTTTTGGAAAAGCAACAACGCTATTGAGTAGACCATAGCTTGCTTTTGCGTATCATGAGCCAACCGATCAACAAATAGCAAGCCATCGCAATAGCAAGCCCTGACGGCGCATACCAGACCAACGGCACGATCAGGCCAGCGGATACCGTAGACAGCAGCATCTGAATAAAAGCCTGCCCGGAAGCTGCAGTTCCTCGTATTTTAGGATGGCGATCCAGTGCTGCCAGCGATAGTATAGGCATTGCCAGCGCCATGCCTATATTAAACAACGCAACAGGGGCAATGTTATAAACAGGGTCTGTCGGCAGCATGAAACAAACCAGCAAGTTCAGTATCACCATCAGAAACATCCACCAATAAGCCGCTTTAATGACTTTGCTTTGCGCATACTTACCGGCTGCGCGCTTAGCCATGTAAGAGCCCAGCACCATGCCGCACACGGTTGGAATAAACATCCAGCCAAACTGATGATCACCCAGCCCCAGATGTTTCACAAGAAATACCGGACTTGCCAATACGTACACAAAGAAACCGGCAAAATTTGCGCCTAAGGCAAACACAACATAATTAAATTCTTTATCTCCAAAGATTATCCGGTAATCCTTTATCACCTGTTTGGCCGATAGCGGTACGCGCTTGCCTGCCGGCATCGTCTCAGGTAAATATCGCATTGCTGCCAACAGGCTTACACCTGAATACAAAGCGAGAAATATAAAAATCGCCTGCCAGTGAATACCAAGCAGTAAACCGCCGATAATCGGTGCGATCGCCGGTGCAATGCCAAATAGCATCTGTACCGTAGCCATAACACGCTGTGCTTGCGGGCCTGAGAATAAGTCACGCACCATCGCCCTTGCAACCACGTTACCCGCACCACCAGACAGCCCCTGCAATGCCCTAAAGAACCATAACGTCTCAATATTAGTTGCAAAAGCACAGCCTATGGAGGCAATGACAAAAACGCCCAAGCCCCATTTAATCGCAGCTATGCGCCCTATTGAATCAGAAATAGCACCATGCCATAGCGTCATGAGTGCGTATGGCAACAGGTAAAACGTAAGGCTCTGCTGTAACTGTAACGATGTTGCCTGAAAATCATTTTCCAGAACCGTAAAGGCCGGTAAATAGGTGTCAATTGCAAACGGTGCCAGCGCAGCCAGACTCGCAAGTACAACAGATAAAAACAGTGGTGATGGTTGGTTTTTCAAAATGTATTCTCAAATAAAAAACGCGCTACAGAACTATCAGTAGCGCGTTCAATTTAACCATAACTTATTCGTGCATGGTTAATTCTGATAATAAATTATGGCAGTGCGTGGAATTCGTCTGTGAGTGCTTTAAGCTCACCTGCAATAATTTTCTTAGAGTTTTTATCATTACGGAACAAAATTGGCTGTGCCGCAATGGCCGGGTTCTGCGCGTCTATAATCGCTTTTTCAATCAGATGATGATGTGGGGATTTGCTGCATACCGGATCGGCAGCTTCAGCATCGCCTGTGAGCAGGAATGACTGGCAACGACAACCGCCCAGGTCATTTGCTTTCTCGGAACAACTGCGGCACGGTTCTTTCATCCAGTCGTCACCGCGATATTTGTTGAATGCCGGTGAATCTTTCCAGCTCCAGCCCAGATCCGTGTCTTTTACATTCGGGAACTTCATATTAGGTAGAACGCGTGCTGAGTGGCATGGCAATACATCACCGTTCGCTGTTACGATCATAAACACTTCACCCCAGCCATTCATACATTTTTTCGGGCGATCTGAGAAATAATCCGGCACCACGAAGAAAATCTTCATTTTGCTGCCGGATTTTTCCCTGAACTCGTTAGTGATGCGTTCAGCTTCTTCAACCTGTTCTCGTGTTGGCATCAACTGGCTGCGATTCACTAGTGACCAACCGTAGTATTGTGTATTTGCCAGCTCAATATATTCAGCACCGAGCGCATCAGCCATTTCTAGAATTTCTTTCATATGGCCGATGTTGTAGCGATGAATCACCACGTTCAGCACCATAGGGTAGCCATGGCCTTTGATCATGGCAGCTACTTTTTTCTTCAGCTCGAATGTTTTGGTATTCGTAATGAAATTGTTAATTTCTTCTGTAATATCGTGCATTGAAAGTTGAATATGGTCTAAACCACCTTCTTTAAATGCCTGAATACGTTTTTCGGTTAAACCTACACCGGATGTAATCAGGTTACTGTAATAACCGAGCTTTTTAGCTTCAATGACAATGTCTTCAATATCATCGCGCAACAGCGGTTCGCCGCCTGAAATACCTAACTGAATTGCACCAAGTTTACGTGCATCACGCAACGCCTGTATCCATTGCTCAGTAGTGAGCTCATTTTGTGTATGTTTATCGTAATCAGTAGGGTTGTAACAAAATGCACAATGCAGCGGGCAACGATAAGTCACTTCAGCTAGCAACCACAAAGGCTGTGTTTGTGTAGCACTGGCAGCAACACCATTATTGGTGGCGGCATGCACAGTTTTTTGTACTACTGATTCACCTAAAGAGGCTTGTGTCATTTTGTTACTCCTAAACTCGCAGGCTTTTAACCCTTTAATAACTACTGTTTACTAAACTTTACGCAGCCAGCCCTTGCTGAATGCAAGTTCAAACATACCGATAATGTCGCTTTCAATGTCATCAGCATCCGGGAATGTGGCTTTCAAATCTGCCACAATGTCGCCAACTGTTGCTTTGCCATTTACGCGCTTTAACACTTCACCGGCACCACCATGTAGTTTGACCATGCCTTCAGGAAAAAGTATCACATAACTATTCTGTGCTTCTTCCCACTGAAAACGATGGTGGTGAGAAAGTGCGTAAATATCAGCGTGTTGTATTTGAGTATCCATAATGATTTTCTTAACTTACGTTCATGACTGGCTGACGCAGGTAATCACGGCCCTCAACTTTGATATCTGCAGATTGCAGCATAATCGCATCAGCCATTACCCATAAAACATCCAGCTTGAATTGCAGGATTTCCAAAGCACGCATCTGCATTTCACGGCTTTGACCGAAGTAATCCAGCGTTACTTGCAGGCCTTGCTCAACATCACGGCGCGCCTGTGTCAGGCGATTTTTGAAGTATTGCATGCCTTCCGGGTTGATCCATGGATACATATCAGGCCATGAGTCGATACGTTGCTGATGAATGTGTGGTGCAAACAACTCAGTCAAGCTGGAACATACAGACTCCTGCCAAGGGCGTTGTTTTGCAAAATTGATATAGGCATCCACTGCAAATTTAGTGCCTGGCGCAACCAGTTTCAAAGACATCACTTCTTCACGCGTTAAACCTACCGCATGTCCTAAATGAATCCATGCTTCGATACCGCCTTCACCGCCTTCTGCAATCTGGCCGCTGCCGTCATGGTCAAAAATACGTTGAATCCAGCCACGACGCAATTCACGGTCAGGACAGTTTGAAAGAATCGCAGCATCCTTCATAGGAATAGCAATCTGGTAGTAGTAACGATTTGCTACCCAAGCCTGCATTTGCTGTTGTGATAACTTGCCTTCATACATCAACACATGAATTGGATGGTAAATGTGATAGCCCTTACCCTTTTCGCGTAATTTCTCTTCAAACTCTTCTTTGCTCCATGGTGCTAATTTTTCAGTCATTTTGTTTCTTCCTTTTTTTTTTAAAATTCAAAACTCTAAATGAGACAAGGCGTAAGAAATTTTTTGAGCGCAGCATACATGTGTATGTAAGCGATAAAAAATTTAGAAACAACGCAGTATCATGACGAGGTTTGAGTTTTTCATAAGATTATGTCCATACCGTCATAAGCAACTTCAATTTTGTGTTCATTCAAAATTGCACGCTCGGCAGAATCTTCACGCAAAATAGGGTTGGTATTGTTGATGTGTATCAAAACTTTGCGTACATCACCGAATTTATCCAGATTTTCAATCATGCCATTTGGGCCGGATTGCGGGTTGTGACCAATGCTGCGTGCAGTTTTTGTCATCAAGCCTAAATCCAGCATTTCGGTATCGGTCCAGAATGTACCATCCACCATAATGCAGTCCGCTTGATTCATGAGCTCTGGAAGATGTGGTTCAATCTCAGCTAAACCCGGTGAATACCAGCATTTTTTACCGGTACTGATTTCTTCAATCAACACACCGATCGTGTCGCCTGGCTGCGGATTATTGCGGTGTGGCGAGTATGGCGGCGCTGCACTTTTTAATGCAACCGTCGTAAATTTAAGATTAGGTACATTCGGGATAGTGAAGCTGGTTTTACCGTCAATTGGCACATCATGATGATTAATGCCGCAGTAATGACCTAATATATTCAGGATCTGATTCCCGCTGGTTAGATCACCATAGACTGCATCAGTACAGTAGATTTCACGCTTGACCGTACCCTCACGCAGCATAAACAGCCCTGTGGTATGGTCAATTTGCGCATCGATCAGCACAACTGCCTGAATACCAGTATCACGCACTGCACGGCCAGGCTGCAATGGCGCAAAGTCCTGTATCTGCTGTAATACATCGGGCGATGCATTGAACAGCACCCAGTTAACACCATCACCACTTACACAGATAGACGACTGTGTACGTTTAGTTGCTTTGATCGTACCTTTACGTAAGCCATCACAATTAAAACAGTTACAGTTCCACTGCGGAAATCCACCGCCGGCACCTGCGCCTAATACATGTATATGCATATCAATCTACAATTCTTAAAAAACAGTTATTTAACATTTTATTTTTATAAAAAACTAACTAGATCATTCAACTCAATTAGCTTTTTATAAAACAAGGTTTAGAGCAATAATCCCAAAGCCTTTTACAAAAAAAGGCTGTCTTGCGGCAGCCTTTTTTTAAATTAACGAATTCGTTAATTATTTGTTCATTACGTACATTGTTACTTCAAAGCCAAAACGCATTTCTGTAGCAGCTGGTTTAGTCCACATAATAAAACTCCTTTAAAGTTAATTGTTAGTTTGTTTTTCGTCGTAACTAAGTGCTTACAACGTGAGAAGCATTGTGCGCCTAGTAAGCGATATGCAACACTGAGAAGTTATGGAATAAGTACTAAGTAAATTCATGATGCATCGACCATAAAATCATTACAGGTAAGCACAAGCTACCTACGGCTCTAAGCCTTATCTGTAGCCTCATTCACAATTTCTTCTAATACAGACAAGAACTTAGCATTCTCAGAAAACAAACCAACACTTACCCTTAGATACTCTGGCATTTCATAATTGGCAACAGGTCGCACTATGATGCCTTTTTGCAGCAGTTTCTGGTTATAGCTAGCTGCATCGCCCACCTTAACGCTAATAAAGTTCGCGAAGGACGGAATATACTCTAAACCCAGCTTATCAAAACCCTGCTTCAATTGCGCCATACCAGCCTGATTCAAAGCGTAGGTACGCTCTACAAAGTCATCGTCTGCCAACGAAGCAACGGCTGCAGCCTGTGCAATGCTGTTTACATTGAATGGCTGACGCACGCGGTTCATCATATCGGCGATATCTGGATGACATAAACCGAAACCGATACGCAAGCCCGCCAGGCCGTAAGCCTTGGATAAGGTGCGTGAAATGACTAAATTATGAAACTCCGGCAGCCATTTAATGGCTTCTGATTTCAGATTGGTCGGTAAATACTCGTCATATGCTTCATCCAGTACAACCAGTATATTTTCAGGTACCTGTTTCAGAAAAGCATAAAGTGCATCTTTATCCAACAAGGTACCTGTTGGGTTATTAGGATTCGCGATAAAGATCATGCGCGTATTTGCGGTTATGGCCTTGAGCATTGCATCCAGGTCGTGGCCATAATTTTTTGCTGGAACTACGACACCCGTAGCACCCATCGCCTGCGTTACCAGCGGATATACTGCAAATGCGTGCTGTGAGTGTATGGTTTCACTATCATTGGTCAGAAAAGCGCGCGCAGCAAGCTCCAGAATATCGTTAGAGCCGTTGCCGAATACGATCTGATTATGCGCAACGTTAAACTTTTTGCTAACAGCTTCACGTAATGCAAAGCTGTTTCCGTCAGGATAACGTGCAATATCTAAAATCGCTTCCTGTATTGCGTACTCGGCTTTAGGACTAATGCCTAGAGGATTTTCATTTGACGCGAGCTTGACGATATCTTCTACCTGCAGCCCCATTTCACGGGCAAGTTCAGTAATAGGTTTACCGCCTTGATAAGGCGCAATTTGGCGGATATAGGCTGGTGCTTGAATAGTCATTTTGGGAATGTGTATGTAATTAGTAATTAAGCTTGAAAAGCTTTTAAGGTGTTATACGACTGCGACAGGATAAGAACCCAAATGTTTCAAATAAGATGCTCGACCTTCAATTTCCTTAATTGCCGCAGCTACATTTGCGCTGTGCTCATGGCCTTCAATATCCACGTAAAACATGTACTCCCACATGCCAACTTTGGATGGGCGCGACTCAAGCTTGGTCATGCTCACACCATGCTCAGCCAATGGGGAAAGCAATCCTAGGATCGCCCCAGGCTGGTTCTTGGTTGCCATCACTAATGACGTTTTATCTTGACCGGATGGCGCAACATCATGCGTTGAAATCACTAAAAAACGTGTCGTGTTTTTAGGGTCGTCTTCTATGTTCTCAGCGAGCACGTTTAAATTAAACAATTCCGCAGCACGTTTACTGGCAATCGCGGCGACTGGTGTATTTTCAGTAGTCACCAGATCATGTGCCATTTGTGCTGCAAGTGCATTGCTGACGACTGCCTCACGCGTTACGTTAGGCATTACTCGATTAAGCCACTCATGGCACTGCGACAGTGATTGCGCATGAGAGAAAATATGTGTGATTTTACTCAAGTCAGTCTGTGCTGACAGCAGGCAATGATGAATCGGAATCGTCACCTCACCGCATATCTTTAACGGACTGCTCAGTAGTAAATCCAGCGTTAAACCAACAGCACCTTCATTAGAGTTTTCTACAGGCACAATACCGTAATCCGCTTGCCCTGATTCTACGGTACGAAATACTTCATCAATTGAACCGCAGACAACCGCACTTCTGCCTTGCCCAAACTGCTTGAGTGCAGCCTCTTCACTGTAAGTACCCAATGGGCCAAGGAAAGCTACCGTGAGCTCTTTTTCCAGCGCGCGGCAGTTAGACATGATACTGCGGAATATATTGGTCACCGCTTCAGCCGGTAACGGGCCATTATTGTTCTCAACTAAACGCCTGAGCACCTGCGCTTCTCGTTCTGGACGATAAATAACACCGTCATCCTTAAGTTCACCAATATGACGCGCATGACTGGCCCGGTCATTGACGAGCTTAAGTATCTGCTCATCAATAGCATCAATTTGGTCGCGGTGCTGTCTTAGTTTATTTGATGGCGGTATGTCTGTCATATCTAGTGTGCGCTTTCAAAGGCTTTCATATAGCTGATCAAGGCTTGCACGCCCTCAATCGGCATCGCATTATAAATAGACGCGCGCATGCCGCCCACCATACGGTGTCCTTTCAGCTGCAGCAGGCCATTCGCTTCTGCACCCTTCAGAAACGCATCGTTCAACGACGCATCTTTCAGGAAAAAAGGAATATTCATACGTGAACGATTGTTAATCGCAACATTATTCAGGTAAAAATCGGTACTATCAATATAGTCATAGAGTAAATTTGCCTTGGCAATATTTACCTTTTCAATCGCTGCTACACCGCCCTGCTCCAACAGCCACTCAAATACCAGTCCTGCGATATAAATACTATACGTCGGCGGTGTATTGATCATGGACTGATTTTCAGCCTGCGTTTTCCAGTTGAATACTGCCGGTGTCAAAGGCGATGCTTTGCCCAGCAGATCTTCACGCACAATCACGATACACAAACCTGCCGGACCAATATTTTTCTGAGCGCCGCCGTAAATAACACCATATTGGCTTACATCAATCGGTCTGGAAAGAATGTGTGAAGACATGTCTGCCACAATCGGCACATCACCGGCTTCAGGCAAACCATCAAACTCAACGCCGTTAATGGTTTCATTAGTACAGATATGCAAATACTGTGCATTCTTATTTAATTTCCAGCTATCAAACGCAGGCACATGCGTAAACTTTTCAGCTTCACTGCTTGCTACCACATTAATCTTGCCATAAGCCTTTGCATCTTCGACACTGCGTTTAGACCATGAACCGGTGACTACATAATCAGCCTCGCCGCCATTAAGCAGATTCATTGGAATCACAGCATTCTCGGCAATGGCACCACCTTGCAGAAACAGCACTTTGTAGTTTTGCGGAATATTCAGCAAGTTGCGTAAATCCGCCTCGGTTTTAGCCAGAATGCTGGTGAATTCCTTACCACGATGTGACATTTCCATCACACTCATACCGGAACCATGCCAATCCAGCATTTCTGCTTGTGCACGCTGAAGGACAGGCTTTGGCAACACCGCAGGGCCCGCTGAAAAATTATAAATTTTTGTCATTTATTACTTAAACCTTATTTTTAATCACAGAATTAAGTTCAGAAAATCGAAATCACTTATTGATCTTGCTGCTCTGTACCATCTACAGCATCATCCGCGCTGCCCTCGACACCGGCTTCAATAATATCTTCTGCACTCTCGTCATCATCTGTTTCAACAATTTTTTCTATCCCTGAGAGCTTCTCGCCTTCACCCAGGTTAATCAGCGTTACACCTTGCGTTGCTCGACCTAACTCACGTATTTCTTTTACGCGGGTACGAATCAACACACCGCCCGTAGTAATCAGCATGATTTCGTCTTCATCATTCACGAGTTTAGCTGCCACTACCAAGCCATTACGCTCACTTACCGCAATCGCTTTAACACCTTGTGTACCACGGCCGGAATGACGGAAATCTGCCAATACCGTACGTTTTCCATAGCCATTTTCTGTAGCAACCAGCACCGTTTGCTGATCATTTTCAGCAATCAGCAATGACAGCACCTGCTGTTCAGGCGCGAGTTTCATACCACGTACACCGCGTGTGGCACGCCCCATTTCACGCACTTCTTCTTCGTCGAACCAGACCGCTTTACCGCCGTTGGAAACCAGAATAATGTCATCGCTACCGTTAGTGATTTCCGCACCAATCAGGTAATCACCTTCATCCAGATTAATCGCAATAATGCCCGACTTACGCGGGTTGGCAAATTCTGTCAGTGCAGTTTTCTTGACGGTACCTAATGAAGTCGCCATAAAGATAAAGCGATTTTCATCAAACTCTTTCACAGAAAGAATAGCGTTGATTTTTTCACCTTCTTCTAACGGGAACAGGTTAATGATAGGTTTACCGCGACTGGTACGACTGCCTTGTGGTACTTCGTAAACTTTAAGCCAGTACACACGGCCGCGGCTAGAGAAGCACAGAATGTAATCATGGGTGTTCGCCACGAACATCTTGTCGATAAAGTCATCTTCTTTCGTTGCTGCCGCCTGCTTACCACGGCCACCGCGCCGTTGCGAACGGTATTCATCCAGAGGCTGTGATTTGATATAACCGGTATGTGACAAGGTTACTACCACATCTTGTGGTGTAATCAGGTCTTCCAGCGACAGATCCTGTGCATTCGCCACGATTTCACTGCGGCGCTTATCGCCGAACTGCCTTCTGATTTCAGTCAACTCATCACTGATGATGGTAGTAACGCGCGATGCATTGGCTAAAATATCCAACAAATCCGCAATCACGTCCATAACTTCTTTGTATTCATTAACAATCTTGTCCTGCTCAAGGCCTGTCAGGCGTTGCAAGCGCATTTGCAGAATTTCCTGCGCCTGCACATCACTCAGTTTGTAGCCGTTTGGCGTTAATCCGAAGTCAACACTCAGACCATCCGGGCGCGCAGCTTCCATCGCAGCACGCCGCAGCATTTCTTCAACCACCGGTGAATTCCATGCCTTGGCCATCAGGTCTTTTTTAGCTTCCGGCGGCGTTGGTGCGGCTTTGATGATAGCAATCATCTCATCGACGTTTGCAAGTGCCACAGCCAAGCCTTCCAGCACATGTCCACGCTCACGCGCTTTACGCAGCTCAAACACAGTACGGCGTGTGACAACTTCACGGCGATGACGCAGGAATGCTTCCAGCATTTGCTTGAGGTTAAGCAAGCGCGGCTGACCATCAAGCAAGGCCACCATGTTCATACCGAACGTGTCTTGCAGCTGGGTTTGTTTATAGAGGTTATTCAGCACAACCTCCGGCACTTCGCCGCGTTTAAGCTCGATCACTACGCGCATACCTGATTTATCAGATTCATCGCGCAGATCAGAAATACCTTCGATTTTTTTGTCGTTAACAAGCTCTGCGATTTTCTCAATCAGCGTTTTCTTGTTCACCTGGTACGGCAGCTCGTCAATAATAATAGACTGACGACCGCCAGCTTTATCCATATCTTCAAAGTGGGTGCGACCTCGCATCACCACACGGCCACGACCGGTACGGTAGCCTTCTTTGACACCGACAGTACCGTAAATAATACCTGCGGTTGGAAAGTCAGGTGCCGGCACCAGCTCAATCAGTTCATCAACCGTTGTTTCCGGATTTTTAAGCAATGCAAAACAGGCATCCAGCACTTCGTTGATGTTATGTGGAGGTATATTGGTCGCCATACCTACTGCAATACCTGAACTGCCGTTAATCAGCAAATTAGGAATACGCGCCGGCATGATGAGTGGCTCATGTTCAGAACCATCATAGTTAGGGCCAAAATCAACAGTTTCTTTATCGATATCCGCTAACAGCTCATGTGCGATTTTCGCCATACGGATTTCGGTATAACGCATCGCCGCTGCATTGTCGCCGTCTACAGAACCGAAGTTACCCTGACCGTCCACCAGCATATAGCGTAGTGAGAAATCCTGCGCCATACGCACGATGGTGTCGTAAACAGCCGTATCGCCGTGTGGATGGTATTTACCGATCACGTCGCCAACAATACGTGCGGACTTTTTATAAGGTTTGTTGTAATCGTTAGATAACTCATGCATCGCAAATAAAACACGGCGATGCACCGGCTTTAAACCGTCGCGCACATCGGGTAGTGCACGGCCTACAATCACGCTCATCGCATAATCAAGGTAAGACCGACGCATTTCATCTTCTAAACTAATCGGTAAGGTTTCTTTAGCGAATTGATCCATATTTCGACTGACTTTTAATAGTTTTTATATGGTGCAAATTTTAGCATGATTAGCGCAAATTAACGGTTTCGACCATACTTTTAGCATTGTTTATGGCGTAAAAAAATCAGGGTAAAGTTACCCTGATTTTTTAATGTAACGCATCACAAATAACTTGCAAATAAAGATATGTACTACGGGCTTAAACACCCATCAGTTTGACTATTTAGTAAGCAGTGCCAAATCAGCTTTCAAATCTTCAATATGCTCCAACCCGACTGCAATTCTAACCAAACCATCGGTAATACCTGCAATTACACGTGCTTCAGGCGTGATACGGCTATGCGTTGTAGAGGCCGGGTGCGTAATGGTACTCTTTGCATCACCCAGATTCGCTGTGATTGAAATTAACTGTGTAGCATCGATCAACGCCCAGGCAGCCTCCTGCGGCGTTTGCCCTGCTTTAGCCTTTACCTCAAAAGTAACAATGCCGCCGCCGCTGCTTTGCTGACGCATTGCCAGCACATGCTGCGGATGTGATGCCAGGCCTGGATAATGCACACGTGCCACCTGCGGCTGCGCTTCTAACCAAGTTGCCAATGCAAGTGCATTTTTAGCATGCGCCTCCATACGCACATGCAACGTCTCAAGCCCTTTTAAAAATACCCAGGCATTGAATGCACTCATGGTCACGCCAGCAGTGCGCAAGAAACCATAAACAGGCTCCATTAAAGCTTTAGAACCTAATACAGCCCCGCCTAGGCAGCGACCTTGACCATCAATATACTTGGTCGCAGAGTGGATAACGATATCAGCACCCAGTGCCAAAGGTCGCTGGATTGCAGGCGTGCAGAAACAATTATCGACTACCAGATGTGCGCCTGCTGCATGCGCAATATCAGCCAACACCTGAATATCACAAACTTCGGTCATCGGGTTTGAAGGCGTTTCCACAAAAAACAATTTGGTTTTTTCTGTAACCGCAGCCTGCCACTCATCAGGGTCAGTCAATGACACGAATGTTACATTCAAACCCCAGCGTTTGAGTATATTGCCAAACAACTGCACGCTGGTACCAAATATACTGCGCGACGCCACAATATGCTCACCGGCTGAGCATAAACCCATTACACAGGCCAGAATGGCAGACATGCCGCTAGAGGTGGCTACACACTGCTCTGCACCTTCAAGGGCCGCCAGTTTATTCTGAAACATGGTGACAGTCGGGTTAGTAAAGCGAGAATAAATATTACCCGGCTCGGTACCGCCAAAACGCGCTGCTGCCTGTGCAGCACTCACAAATCTAAAGCTGGAGTTCATAAAAAGCGCTTCGGAATTTTCTCCGTATTCCGTCATCTCACTACCGGCGCGCACACTTAATGTCTCAGGATGGTATTGTATTTTGCTCATGTTATTGTTCTCAATATGTCTGAATAATAAAAAACCCGTTAAAGCACTAAGCTAAAACGGGTCTTTTTTTACTCGCTTTAGCTGTATTTATAATGCGCCCGCAAGCTGAGTGTGGCCTTGATTAATGTTGGCAAACTCAAATCAGCGCAGTTTCATGTTAGTACTCCGCCCAAACAGAGTCAAGTACTACAAGTTTAAATCATGGATAATATTTACGCGCTTTCTTCCACTTGTAGCTCATTGAAATTTATCAGGTTCAAATCCAGCTGCGTAATAGAATTTGCAGGCTTTTGCCCTTTTTTGCCATCAGCACGTGCAGATTCTATTTTTGCCAGATAAGCCTCCGTAATGTCACCTGTTACATATTTACCATCAAAGCATGAACAGTCGAAATCCTTAATATTTGGATTTCTAAATTTAACGTCAGCAATCAAGGCATCCAAATCCTGATAAATAAGCGCGTCCGCGCCGATTTCCTTACAGATTTCTTCATCGCTGCGGCCTGTTGCCAGCAATTCATCTCGACTAGGCATATCAATGCCATACACATTTGGAAAACGCACCGGAGGTGCTGCAGAAGCAAAATAAACCTTATTGGCGCCGGCATCACGCGCCATCTGCACAATTTGCTGCGAAGTTGTACCGCGCACGATAGAGTCATCTACCAGCAATACATTTTTGCCTTTAAATTCAATACCGATAGGATTTAATTTTTGGCGTACGGATTTCTTTCTTAACGCCTGTCCAGGCATGATAAAGGTACGGCCAATATAACGGTTTTTAATAAAGCCTTCACGATAATCCAACCCTAAAGCCAGACCAACCTGCAATGCGCTTGGGCGGCTTGTATCAGGGATTGGAATAACAACGTCGATTTGTTTATCAGGCCACTCGCGCTTGATTTTATCAGCAAGACTCTTGCCCATATCCAGACGTGTCTGATACACAGACACACCATCAATCACTGAATCCGGACGTGCCAGATAAACATATTCAAAAATACACGGGTTCAGTTTTGCATCTTCTGCACATTGGCGAGAGTAGAAGTTGCCTTCCATATCAATAAATACAGCCTCGCCCGGCTCAACATCACGCACAATCTGAAAGCCCAACACATCCAGTGCTACACTTTCCGATGCCACAATGTACTCAGTGCCTTTATCAGTCTCGCTTTTACCAATCACCAATGGGCGTATACCGTTAGGATCACGGAACGCAAGCAAACCAAAGTTGGCAATCATCGCCACTACACCATAAGCACCTTTGCAACGCTTATGCACAGCGGCAACTGCATCAAACACCATGTCTGTGTTGAGCACAGCATTGCGTGAGGTCTTTTCAATCTCATGCGCCAGCACGTTAAGCAAAACTTCTGAATCAGAATTGGTATTGATATGACGTAAATCCTGACGGAACATTTCAGATTTCAATTGTTCTGAATTAGTCAGGTTGCCGTTATGTCCCAGCACAATACCGAATGGAGAGTTAACGTAGAAAGGTTGTGCCTCGGCCGCATTTGAAGAACCGGCAGTCGGGTAGCGTACATGCGCTATACCCGCATTGCCCGTCAAGTTACGCATGTGGCGGGTTTGAAACACGTCCTTAACCAAGCCATTGTTTTTATGCATAAAAAACGTATTGCCATCACAGGTAACAATGCCTGCTGCATCTTGTCCCCTGTGCTGCAGCACCAGCAAACCATCATAAAGCAACTGATTGACTGGATTTTTACCAACGATGCCTATAATTCCACACATGTATTGAACCTTAACTTATAAATTGCGTATTTAAAATAGTAAATTCTCTAGGGGGCTTCTATAAATGCATAGTTTGGGATGCGGTATTACCCGTCAAGGGCATGTCCGTAGAATATATGCGCTGAAGCGCATTATTCATACGCCAAAGACGCACGGAACGGAGGAGCCGAGATAGTATGCCGTATACAGCGAGGTTGCGAGTACCGCGCAACGCAGTAATGCGCCCAAAATAGGTATTTATAGAAGTCTCCTTTAGTCGTATTTAACATGCTTGGCCATACCCTCAGGTAGCCAAGGCAACATACTGATGACCAGCGCCTCGATTGGTGAACTGAACATCGCATTTTTCCATCTTGTATCTTTTGGCAACTCGGTGAGTCCGGCCAGAAACACCAGAATACAAACAATCAACACGCCTCTAAATACACCGAAGAAAGCGCCCAATAAACGGTCAAACCACCCCAAGCCGATTTTTTTAAACACGGCAGAAATCGCTATTGCAAGCAAGGTCGAGAGTAAAAGTGTTGCTAAAAAAAGCACCAAAAAAGCAGCCAGTATACGCAGTGACTCTGTAGGAATATCTGCCGGCATCAAAGGCAATAATTGATTAGTATAAGTCCTGCCTACATAAAAAGCAGCTACCCAGCCAAGGATAGACAATACTTCCTTAACCATACCGCGCATTACGCTAAATATGACTGACAATCCTATGATTGTGAGTACTGCATAATCAAAAGCCGTCATCGTTTCATATCTCATTACAATTGCCTATCTGGCCAAAATATATCTAACAACCTGCTCATCCAGGCTTTACTCATTGCCAATAACAATCCCAGACAGTCCTATTGCTTTAATCTTGGCTAATGCAGCAACCGCATCCTCACGAGAATTAAAGTTTCCTGCTTTAAGACGCAGACTATCACCTTTCGGTGTTTTGACTTTTTCAGTGTGCGTGCTAAAGCCTGCTTGCTTTAGCTGCTCCTGTAATCGCTTCACATTATCTATATCAGAATAAACACCAACTTGAACTGTAAATGACTCTTGAGGCTTAATGGCTACTTGCGATGGGGCTTTGCTCGCTTCAGGAATTTTTACTGCAACTTTCTTTTCAGCCTGTGGCGCTGTAGCTGCAGTCATTTGATTTTTATTATCAACATCTTTGGTAGGTTTATTCTCGGGGGTTTTAATTGCAATAGGCTCTGTTACAGGTTCTTTGAACTCCGGAACTTTATCATCGCTCACAATTGCAACTGTATTGCGTTGCTCATCGCCTGCGGCTTCTTCCGACAAAGGCTCTTGACTAACTGGGTATGTAACCACCGGCATCGTTATTTTGATAGGCTCCTGCTGCGCCAGAAGCGCGCGATCCTGCAGCACCTGAGGCAGAATAATGATCATCAACAACACAAGTGCTATTGCGCCTACCAGACGGCGACGTGCCCTTTTCTTTAGTATCAGCTCCTGCTCATTAGGTAAATCAGGTGGCATTACTGCGTCCTTCAAAAATGGGTATTTGTATCATCGTTTAAGTACTGCATTACGCTCGAAACGGTAAAGAAAGAACCAAACACGACTATTTTATCATTTTCGTTTCTATCAATACAGACTTCTATATCAATGCATGCTTGTTTGCAGGCAATGGCTGCTGAATCGAATCTCTTGATTTTAGCCAGTGGCACAGTGTCGAGGACGACCTTAACCAGCGTATCTACTGGTGTGCTGCGATTATGGTCAATGCCCGCTATGTACCAAAAATCAATCTCATCTTTTACAGCATTCACAACGCCTTTAATATCTTTATCGGCCAGCATTGCAAACACAGCGATTGTTTTTCCAGATTTGATGCCAGCCTTGTTTTGAGATTGCACTATGTGTGCTTTTAAATTTCTTGCGAGTGCTTCTGCCGCATGGGGGTTATGTGCCACATCCAGAATCAACCAGGGTGATTTTGATACCGTTTGAAAGCGGCCGGCCAGCTTAACTTCTGCCATTGCATTTGCAATTGACTGGCTAGTGACGGGTAAAACAGATTGTAGCGATTCTACAGCAGCAATCGCACATGAAGCATTCATCAATTGGTAGCTGCCCTCTAGCGCAGGCAAAGGTAAGCTATATCTGACTTTTTGATTCACTAGATAATTCCAGCCAGAGCTAGTTGTTTCAAAGTCAAATGCATGTTGAATACATTTAAAATCGGCGCCCACTGTATGCGCATAAGCAATAAGGCTTGCAGGTGGGTTTAAATCACCGCAGATAGCCGCAACTGCATGGCGATAAACCCCAGCTTTTTCAGCACCAATTTTTTCGCGCGTATCTCCGAGAAATTCCTGATGATCGAGATCAACACTGGTTACGACAGCACAATCAGGCTCAAACGCGTTAACAGCATCCAGACGTCCGCCCAAGCCAATCTCCAGAACTGCTATGTCGATCCCTGCCTGAGCAAAATGCCATATTGCAGCAAGCGTTCCTACCTCGAAATAGGTCAGCGCAACTTCCTCAGCATTATTATTCAGGCCTAATCTGGCTTGCTCGACTGCGATAAATGCTGCACAAAGATGCTGATCACTCGCTTCTTCGCCATTAACACGAACTCTCTCGTTATAGCGCAACAAATGGGGTGAGGTATAGCAACCAACTTGATATCCAGCCTGCTTGTAAATCTCCGCCAGCATTGCACAAGTTGAGCCCTTGCCATTGGTACCGGCTACCGTAATGATTTTGAAGTTTGGTTTTAATGCCAGACGCTGAATAACCTGCTGGACGCGCTCCAGTCCCATTGCAATCGCCTTGGGATGGAGCTGTTCAATATGGGTTAACCATGCAGCCAGGTTTCTTTGTGCCATGTTTGATGCCAAGTTTTTTGATGCCAAGTCTTCAGACATGCAATTCAATCTCGGTCCTCGAAAACACTTTCAGAATATTCACATAAAAAAACAAATTTAACTGGCAGCATGCTTGATTTATAGTGAAGTATAGTTAGGCAGCTGCTGGCAGGCGCATTAAATTAGATAAAATTGAAGCAAGCCTGTTACGCATTTCACGACGATCAATAATCAAATCGATAGCACCGTGCTCCACCAGGAATTCAGCACGCTGAAAGCCATCTGGCAAGGTTTCACGAACCGTCTGCTCAATCACTCGAGGACCTGCAAAACCAATCAATGCCTGTGGTTCAGCTACAATCACATCTCCCAGCATGGCAAAACTTGCGGATACGCCACCCATGGTTGGGTCAGTCAATACTGAGATAAAAGGCAAGCCAGCATTACTTAATTGTGTAAGTGCCGCACTGGTTTTAGCCATCTGCATCAAAGATAACAAACCCTCCTGCATACGTGCACCGCCACTTGCTGATATACATACAAATGCCATCTTGTTATCAATAGCCGTCTGCACGCCACGAACAAAACGCTCGCCGACAACAGAGCCCATAGAGCCACCCATAAATTTGAATTCGAAGGCTGCTGCAACTACCGGCACGCCTTTGATAGCACCTTGCATCACAATCAATGCATCTTTTTCATTGACCGCTTTTTGTGACTCTTTAATACGCTCTGCATAACTTTTACTGTCTTTGAATTTCAGTGGGTCGATAGGCTGCACATTAGCACCGACTTCAAACTGCCCTTCAGCATCAAGCAGTTGTACCAAGCGTGCACGCGCGCCAATACGGTTGTGATAGCTACATTTTGGACAGACTTCAGAATTATCTTCCAGATCTTTACGATAAAGCACTGACTGACATGATGGACATTTGATCCACAAGCCTTCAGGAACAGTTTTTTTATCAGCACCAACAACACGCTTAATCTTTTGCGGTAATTTATTTAACCAGCCCATTGTGTATCCTTTATTTTTTAGCAGCATCTACTGCTGTTTTTAATTCAGTCATCAGGGTAGCGACGTTATCCAGCAGATTGTCGTCATTTGATGCTTCAATCGTTTGCACCATACGGCTACCAACTACAACCGCATCTGCTATAGCAGCAGTTGCCTTTGCAGTAGCTGCATCACGAATACCGAAACCCACACCTACCGGCAAATTTGTCTGTTTGCGAATTGAAGCAACACGCTCCGAAACTTCCTCAATGTTCAAGTTTGCAGCGCCTGTTACACCTTTGAGTGAAACATAATAAACAAAACCGCTAGCCTGATTCACAATGATCTCTACACGTTTCGGTTCAGTTGTCGGCGATAATAAAAATACAGGATCAATATCACGTGCGCGCAACTCTTTAACAAAGCCACCGCATTCTTCAGGCGGGTAATCAACAGTAATGATGCCATCAACATCAGCCGCTTTAGCGCGATCAGCAAATACCGTTGCGCCTATCGCCTCAATAGGATTTGCATAGCCCATCAGGATAATCGGCGTTTTCTGGTCAGTCTGGCGGAATGTTTTCACCATATCCAGTACTGCAGTCAAACCAACTTTATGCACCAACGCACGCTCACTGGCACGCTGAATCACCGGGCCATCGGCCATCGGGTCTGAAAAAGGCACGCCTAATTCAATCATATCTGCACCATGCTTAACCAACGTGTGCATTAAATTGACGGTATGTTTCGGATGTGGATCACCGGCCGTAATATATGGAATTAAAGCTGTTTTACCTTGCTGTTTTAAGGTCGCAAAAGTTGATTGAATACGTGACATAAATATTTATTAATACTTTAAAAAATTTGAAAATACAAAGTTCTAAACCGGAAAAAAAGCCGCGCATCGCAGCATTGTGACATGTGCTTTTCCAAGTACTTGAGTAGCTGAAAAATCAAGTTCCCTATGCTGCGAAATTTGCATTTTACAATGTGATGTTTGCAAGTTTGGCTACGGTATTGATATCCTTATCACCACGACCAGATAAATTAACCAGAATAATTTGATCCTTGCTCATGGTTTTAGCCAGTTTTTCGGCATAGGCTAATGCATGACTAGATTCAAGCGCAGGAATAATGCCCTCTGTACGACACAAGTTATGGAAAGCTGCCATTGCTTCGTCATCTGTGATTGCAACATATTCTGCACGCTTAATATCTTTTAGCCACGCATGCTCAGGGCCAACGCCTGGATAATCCAGACCAGCTGACACAGAATGCGTTTCAATAATCTGACCATCAGCATCCTGCATCAGATAAGTACGGTTACCATGTAATACGCCTACCGGACTATTCGCCGTTAACGGCGCTGCATGCATGCCAGTCTCGATACCATGGCCAGCAGCTTCAACACCAATCAAGCGTACATTAGGCACATCAATGTAAGGATAGAAAATACCCATCGCATTAGAACCACCGCCTACACAAGCCACAACGGCATCAGGCTGGTGACCGACCATTTCCATCATCTGTACTTTTGCTTCATCACCAATAACCGCCTGGAAATCACGCACCATCATCGGATATGGGTGTGGGCCTGCCACAGTACCGATGATATAGAAAGTATTGTGCACATTGGTAACCCAGTCGCGCATTGCTTCGTTCAAGGCATCTTTAAGGGTTTTGGAGCCACTTTCTACTGGCACTACAGTAGCACCCAGTAATTTCATTCTGAATACGTTCGGCGCCTGACGTTTTACGTCTTCGCTACCCATGTAAACTACGCACTCAAGGCCAAGGCGAGCTGCAATCGTTGCAGTCGCTACACCATGCTGGCCAGCACCGGTTTCAGCAATCACACGCGGCTTGCCCATGCGTTTAGCCAGCAATGCCTGACCAATAGTATTGTTAATTTTATGCGCGCCGGTATGGTTCAGATCTTCACGTTTAAGATAAATCTGCGCACCACCCACTTTATCGGACAATCGCTTTGCATGATAAATAGGGCTTGGGCGGCCAACAAAGTGTTTCAAATCATAATGATACTCAGCCAGAAACTCCGGGTCATGACGATACTTCTCGTACATCACACGCAGCTCTTCAAGCGCTTCAACCAAAGTTTCTGCTACAAACGTACCACCGTATTGTCCAAAATGCCCACGTGCGTCCGGCATGTCATATAACTGCATTATTAAATCTCCAAAAAACCAGTGCGTTTAGACCTAAGGATACGCAGAATAAGGCCTGCGCGAACAAATTGCTGCATTGCGCGGTACTCGCAACCTCGCTGTATAACGCATACTATCTCGGTTTCTGCGTTCCGTGCGCCTTGCACTTTATCTCGCTCGCCGACTTATTCCGTGTTTCCTTAATTTATATATACCTGCTGCATGAATGCAGCAATTTTTGCTGCATCCTTGATTCCTTTTGATATTTCCACACCACCGCTCACATCTACTGCATACGGCTTAACCTGATTGATTGCCTGCGCTACATTTTGCGCATTCAAACCACCTGCCAATATGACTTGTTTGTCCAATGTTGCAGGTATAAGGTTCCAATCAAATACATGACCGGTACCACCGGCAACACCATCGGTAAAGGTATCCAGCAGCAATGCTTTCGATGCGGAAAAATCTTTCGCACATTGTACCAAATTTGTGTCGGACTTTACGCGTATTGCCTTGATAAATGGCAAGCCGTAACTTGCGCATTCCTGCGGCGTTTCATCCCCATGAAATTGCAGCAAATCCAGCTTAACCTGTGAAATAACTTCACGTACAAAATCTGGCTCCGCGTTCACAAACAATCCAACCACGCTAACAAAAGCTGGTGTTTTATTTGCTATCTCAATGGCTTGCGGGATTTTTACGTTGCGCGGGCTAGGTTCATAAAAAACCAGGCCAATCGCATCTGCACCATGCTCTACTGCATTCAGCGCATCTTCAACACGCGTGATACCGCAAATTTTAACTCGTACTCTCAATCCATTATCCCTATTGCTGATATCAAGCCATAAAACGTCATTGTAACGCTAAATCAATACATGCAAGCGATCTGACGAAGCTGTGAAAGGCAAACCCCACTTTGCATCATAGCCGACACCAGTCAGATAAAGCCCGTTAGGTGAAAATGTAGGTGGTGATAATGTACGATCACGTTTTTGTAGCAACTCTTTGATATAGCCTGGCGGATAAGCACCCTTGCCGATATAGATGAGCGCTCCAATCATATTTCTTACCTGATGCTGCAAAAAAGCATTGGCGGAAAAAGAAAATACATAATATCGACCTGAAACCTGCACTTCAGCCTGTGTCATAGTTCTGATCGGTGACTTTGCCTGGCATTCTGATGCACGAAAGGCGCTGAAATCATGCTCGCCGATTAAATAGCTTGCACCCTCCTGCATTGCGGCAAAATCAAGCGGCAAATGGAACCAGCCCGCTTTCCCTGCCATTAGTGCGGAAGCAACTGGCGCGTTATAGAGCAGATATTGATAACTGCGGCTAAATGCTGAAAATCGCGCATGGAATTCTTCATCAACAATATGTGCCCATTCAACTCTGACCGTATCCGGCAAATGTGCATTCACGCCGCGCACCCAAGCTGACAAGGGCCGCACTACCTCAGTTTCAAAATGTACTACTTGAGAGAGCGCATGCACACCGGTGTCAGTACGCCCTGCAGCATGCACCCGGATAGAGTGTTGTGCAATAGCCGCAATCGCAACTTCTAAGGCATCTTGTACGCCACAAGCTGATGGCTGGCTCTGCCAGCCACAAAATCGTGATCCATCATAAGACACCCCTAATGCAACCTTCATGCAAAGCCTCGGTAAATCATAAAAACAAACAATGCTAATAACAAAATCATCATCAACTTATCAATCAAACTAAATGGCAGCTTTTGAAATGTAACCACATTAGTTTGTGGCAAATACTTTATGTATTCGTCAATCTGATCAAGATGCTTGAAGCTGAAACTACTGTTATCTTTCGCAGCAAGCTCTTCCACATAATCTAATGTCAGCATCAATCTTGCTGCAAAGCGTTCGACATTTAAACCGACCAAATTCAATGGTGACAAGAGCATATACAAGCCCAGCATCATTTGCTCTCGGGGACTGCTAGTCAATAATAAGCTCAAGGCCGCCAATGCTATCAATAACTTCTCAATTTGTACCAGTCCAAATTGTAATCCTTCGAAAGTCGGTGCAAAATGGACAGGAAAATTTGGAATCAACTCCCCCGGAGTACCGAATGCATAGATCATAAATATAGATAAAAAAAGCCAACGCATACGTCGCACTGCATGCAGAAATGTCTGAACTTTAAAGCTAAAAAGCATGATAAAGAAAATCAGCACCATAAAAAACAGCATCGTATTATTGACCATACTAATGAGCAATAACACCAATATAAAACACAATATTTTTATTAATGGATGCATGTATATAAGCTGACTTATAACTATTAATTTTTCAAAAATTCAATATTGCTGAATCATACTATCGATAGCTATAACAGCTAATTGTTATTTAATAAAAAAGCCGAGCATATCGCTCGGCTCTTTAATAACAAAATGAAATTAGGTCAAGCTTGCCAATAGCTTTTCAGCTGTTGAACGTTGTTGAGGCCCACCTTCTTTAAGCACCTCATCCAACAGATCACGGGCACCCTCTATATCTTCCATGTCGATATAAACCTTCACTAAATCCAGCTTAATATCAATATCAGGATTTTCATTCTCAACTGCTGGCTCTGCCACAAACTCGGCAACCGGCATATCAGTTGCAGCTTGCGAAGCTTCAGTTATTTGAGGTTGACTATCACTGAGATCAAGACTGATAGCAGAAAAGTCAAAGTTATTAGCTTCATTCTGATTTGAGACGCCAGCGTCCTTATTCAAAGCAAGTGATTCTGGCTCATCAACCAACGGAAAATCAAAGGAAATTTCTTCTGATTTTTGATCATCGGCTACTGCATTTGAAGTATCTTCTGCCCCAAAATCTAAACTAATACCTTCCAGCGCATTCACTTCAGTCTTTTCTTGATTAAGCGCTGCTGCTGGTTCGCCAAGATCTTCAAAGTTAAAATCACTAGAATCAAGTGCGCCAGAGCCTGCTTTCAATTCTTCAACAGGCGTGACAGCATCCGCAAACCCTTCGAAATTAAAATCAGATGACTCTGTTGCTGCTGTCGAAGTTTCTGCAGCGGGTTCAGAATTAAAGTTAAAATCCAAACCGGCTAAAGCGCTAGATTCTTCAGTTGGCGCTGCCGCTGTAAATTCTATTTCATCATTAGCGGATGCAGCTGGGAACTCAAACTCAGACATACTTTCCTGCTGACTAACCTCATCTGGTGAAGACTGCTGACTAGTAGCTGCAGCCTCTTCTGTACCTAAAGTAAATGAACCTAATTCCGGGAAATCAAAATCCATAGAATTGTCAGCCGCCGGCTTACTTTCTGCGGCAGCAGTTTCTACGCTGCCTGTATTAGCAATTACTGTTGAATCTTCTGCAACATTAGCTGAGAGTTCATTATTCAAGGCACCTAAATCAAAAGATTCTTGTTCCTGATTAATCTGACCCAACTTAACTTGATCCGAACCTTCCTGGCTAGATAAAGAACTTTGCATATTCAATGAAGAGTTAACTTCACTATCAGCTGCACTGTTAAATTCATTGGCGGGCTTTGCTTTATCGAATGAGAAATCCAGATCATTTCCAAGATCCATCTCGGCAACAACTGAATCAGAGCTACCTGTCACAGCTTTAGCTACTGCTGTTGAGGCTGCAATCTGGCTGATATCATAAAGCGGATTATCCGGTTCGACGGTAACACCCAACTCAGCAACTTTAGCCCAAGTCGGATCATCCGCACCCAATGTAGTATAAAGCTCACCGGCAATCGTCTCAAATGCAGAGGCATCTTTTCTAGCTGCATACATTTCCAATAATTTCAGATGCAACTCATAACGCTTAGGTTCTTTTGAAATAGCGTCTTTCAGTATTTCTTCAGCCTGAGCATCACGCCCATAAGCCATATAGACTTCAGCCTCTGCAATCGGATCAACATCATTGGTATCAATCATGCCGCCATCGGCACTTTGAGCAAAGTCTGTTAAAAATGAAGTATCCGCAGAGCTTGTAGCATTGCCGGTAGTATTACCGAATACGGTATTCGCGCGCAATCCGCCAGAAGTTAAAATGCCACGTTCAAAGCTATCAAGATCTCTCCTGCGCTTGTTACGTAAGTAAAGCCAGCCGCTACCCAGCAAAACCAGCCCAGCAGCGCCGCCCAGCATGAATATATTAACGCTTTCTAACAGGCTGCTCAGAAACGATGGCTCCTCTTCTGGTTCAGCCTGAACTGGAGCAATTACAACAGCTGGCGTTGCTTTTTTAACCGCCTCAGGCGCTGGAGTTACAACAGACGCACTATCTACTTGAACATTCGGTTCCGCTGTCACTGTTGCAGCTACAGGGACGGCTTGATCAGATACTGAAGGCTGTGGACTTTCTACAGACTTAGTTGTTGCGTCAGCATTTTTTTGCATATCCGCCATGGTTTGGCTTTTCAAGGCCAATAGCTTTTGCATATCGGTCACTTGAGCTTCCAATGCAGCTGCTCGCTCTTGTGCTTCTTTCAGCGTTTTTTCTCGTGCAGTTGCTTCTTCCTGCATCGCTAAAACTTTAGCGTCTGCCTCTGCGGCACTTTTGCCGCCTTGGGCAGCAACCTTACCGCCTGCTGACAGCTTAACAACATCTTGAGGACCAGATTTAATTGGCGCGGCCTGATCTTCTGCCGACACGATCTTTCCGGAAGCTGACTGTTTACGTTCAGTATCTTCAGCTAGAGGCGCTGCTGCGACATTGCCAGCCAGACTATTACGATATGCATTCCAATTGGCAGAGTGCAACTTGACCTCTTTTGCCGCCTGCTGAGAGTTAACCGCAGATAAGGTTTCTTTAGATGGAATCTTGATAATCTGACCTACCTTCAGTCGATTCATGTTTCCATCAACGAAAGCATTTTTATTGGCATCAAACAAGCCAAGTAACATCTGATCAAGACTGACGCCTTCGGCTTGAACTTCTTTAGCAATTGAATGTAAGGTATCGCCGCGCTGAGTAGTCAGCTCATAAGCGTCCACCGGTTGAGTTGAAGCTTCAGGCTGCTCAGTAACTTTAGCAGTTTTAGCGATAGGCTTCTTTGTAGCCTTGGCTACATTGCCAGCTTGCTGCGGTGAAGTTGAAACATTCGCGCCAGATGATGTTACAGAACTGCCAGACGAAACGGTAGCTGGCTTATTAATGATTGCCTTCGGCTCTTCAGTCAGTGACTGTTTATATCCAGGAGGATCGAGCAAGATAGTGTATTCACGCAACAGTCGACCTGACGCCCAGTCAACCTGTATCAGCATATCAAGATAAGGGTCATCAATAGGCTGTAGTGACCTCAGCCTTAATACGGGAGATCCATCTGGATTTTTGGCAAGCTCGACCTTGATACTGTTATGCACACCAAGACGTGGAATGCCTTGTACTGCATAAGCCTCCTCTGATGCAATTGCGGCTGTCAAAGACGAGAGCTCGTCTGGCGTTACCGACAATAGGTCAATTTGAGCTTTAAGCGGTTCCCCCAAGCCAGAATCAACATTAAGCTTCCCCAAGCCCGCTGCTAATCCATAAATCGGCATAAATGCCAGGCACACCGCTAATGATATTTTATTTATTTTAGACTTATGCACATTGCTACCTTTAATCGAACTGATTTCTGCAATATGAAAATAACATCAAATAGTTAGCTATGCAAGCTCATAATGCACATTATATTCGCGAGCTATCTAACTGCAGACCATCAAAGTAATTACATCACAATGTGCTTAAGTTAACAATTATTTACTTTTCTATTAAAATCCGTAACATACGTCGCAACGGCTCTGCGGCGCCCCATAGCAATTGGTCACCTACGGTAAAAGCAGATAAATAGTCATTACCCATATTAAGTTTGCGTAAACGGCCTACTGGTGTAGTCAGTGTTCCGGTAACTGCAGCTGGTGTAAGTTCTCTCATGCTTACTTCGCGCTCGTTTGGTACAACTTTTGCCCACTGGTTAGCTTCTGCCAGCATCTGATTGATCTCATCCAGCGGCACATCTTTTCTGAGCTTAATAGTCAACGCCTGACTATGGCAACGCATCGCACCAATACGCACGCATAAACCATCAATCACAATCGGATTAGCTTCACGACCGAGAATTTTATTGGTTTCAACGCCACCCTTCCATTCCTCTTTACTTTGACCATTGCCCAGGTCTTTGTCAATCCACGGGATTAAGCTGCCAGCCAACGGTACGCCAAAATGCGCAGTTGGAAAGTCTTTATCACGTAACGTGCCAGCCACTTCACGATCGATATCAAGAATAGCCGATGCTGGGTTGTTAAGGAAATCACTGGCAACACGATGCGCTTCGCCCATTTGTTTAAGCAATTCGCGCATATTTTGTGCACCAGCGCCTGATGCAGCCTGGTAAGTCATTGATGTTGCCCACTCAACCAGATCAGCTTTGAACAAGCCATTCAACGCCATCAACATGAGTGACACTGTACAGTTACCGCCAACCCAGTTATTTGTGCCATTGTGCATGGCGTTTTTGATTACATCCAAGTTGACCGGATCAAGAATAATAACTGCATCTTTTTCCATACGTAACGTAGAAGCCGCATCAATCCAATGGCCATTCCAGCCAGCATTTCTTAATTTTGGAAATATTTCAGTGGTGTAGTCGCCACCTTGGCAGGAAACGATTGCATCCATCGCCTTAAGGGCATTGATACCTTTGGCATCCAGCAAAGCCGGTGTTTCTTTGCCTACATTAGGGCCTTTGCCGCCGACTTGTGATGTAGTAAAAAACTGTGGTTCAATCAGGGCAAAATCATTCTCTTCCATCATGCGTTGCATGAGTACAGAACCAACCATACCGCGCCAACCAACAAAACCGACCTTTAACATTTTAATTATCCAAATTTAAGATTACTGAAATGCTGAACCTGCAACACCAAAGCCGGTTCAGCAAATTATTTACACAAAATTATGCGTCAAATTACAAGATACATTACAGCGCGGCAACTACTGCATCACCCATCGCGGCACAGCCAACTTTATTGGTGCCATCAGTCCAGATATCAGCCGTTCTAAAGCCCTGCGCCAATGCTTTTTTCACTGCATTTTCAATGCGTTGTGCATTAACTTCATCATTAAAAGTGTAACGCAGCATCATGGCTGCAGATAAAATCGTCGCCAATGGATTAGCAACGTCTTTGCCGGCAATATCAGGTGCAGAACCATGGCTAGGTTCATACATACCTTTGTTATTAGCATCTAATGATGCTGAAGGCAGCATACCAATTGAACCGGTGAGCATTGAAGCCTCATCAGATAAAATATCACCAAAGATATTACCGGTCACCATGACATCAAACTGCTTAGGTGCGCGGATAAGCTGCATTGCAGCGTTATCTACATACATATGACTTAATTCAACTTCAGGATATTCCTGAGACAACTCAATCATCACCTGACGCCACAATTCAGTACATTCCAGAACATTAGCTTTATCGACAGAACATACTTTTTTATTGCGTTTCATCGCGATATCAAACGCTACACGACCAATGCGACGAATCTCTGATTCTGAATAGCGCATAGTGTTAACGCCTTCGCGCTCACCATTTTCCAGTGTGCTGATACCGCGTGGCTGACCGAAATAAATATCACCAGTCAATTCACGCACAATCATGATATCCAGACCAGAAACCACTTCCGGCTTCAACGTTGATGCAGATGCCAACTCCGGATACAGCAACGCAGGACGCAAGTTTGCAAACAGGTTTAATTCTTTGCGTATACGCAACAAGCCACGCTCAGGGCGCAAATGGCGCTCCAGCTTGTCATATTTCCAGTCACCCACAGCGCCCAGCAATACTGCATCAGCGTCTTTAGCGAGCTTTAAGGTCGCATCAGGCAACGGGTCACCGGCAGCCTCATAACCGGCACCGCCAATTGGTGCTTCGGTCATTTCAATATTTAAATTCAATGCATTTAAAACCTTAACGGCTTGCGCAACAATTTCCGGACCGATACCATCACCTGGCAACACTGCGATTTTCATGAACTAGCTTTCTAAACTTAAAATGTAATCAAATACTAAACTTATACAAATAACCACGGCTGGGCTTGACGATGCTTAGTTTCAAACGCCTTGATTTTATCCTGTTGCTGCATAGTCAAACCAATATCATCCAAACCATTCAATAAACAGTGCTTACGGAATGCATCAACTTCGAACGGATAAACCTCACCAGTCGGACTAGTTACAGTCTGTGCTGCTAAATCAACATTTAGCGCATAACCTTCGTTCGCAACCACTTGTTTAAACAAGGTATCAACAATGTCAGCACTTAGCACAATCGGCAACATGCCATTTTTAAAACAGTTATTAAAGAAAATATCAGCAAAGCTTGACGCAATAATCACTTTAAAACCGTAGTCTTCCAGTGCCCATGGCGCATGCTCACGACTTGAGCCACAACCGAAGTTTTCACGTGTAAGCAAAATGCTCGCACCTTGATAACGTGGCTGATTGAGTACAAATTCTTTATTCAGCGGGCGCTGGGAATTATCCATCCCAGGTTCGCCGCGATCGAGATAACGCCACTCATCAAAGGCATTTGGGCCGAAACCGCTACGCTTGATAGATTTTAAAAACTGTTTAGGAATAATGGCATCTGTATCGACGTTTGCACGATCAAGAGGTGCCACCAAACCATTTAATTGCGTAAATGCTTGCATGTTATTTTCTTAACTTAATGTTTCATAAAATGAAGTTTGCTTAAAGCCAGTTTACTTAGCTGAATCCTTGATGATTTCACCACCTTTTTCTATGTCCTGACCAATACCATGCACAGTATTACATGCAGAAACAGTCATTGCCAACAACACTAAAAAGCATAATTTTTTCATCGTCTTCATCCTTAAATAGTTAATTACAAACTTCTTACATCTACAAAATGCCCAGCAACCGCTGCTGCTGCTGCCATTTCCGGGCTTACCAAATGGGTACGTCCGCCTTGACCCTGGCGTCCTTCAAAATTACGGTTTGAAGTTGATGCACAACGCTCACCCGGCTCCAACTTATCGGCATTCATCGCCAAACACATCGAACAGCCTGGCTCACGCCATTCAAAACCGGCATCTTTAAAAACCTTGTCCAAACCCTCTTGCTCAGCCTGAGCCTTTACCAAACCTGAACCCGGTACAACCATCGCCAATTTTACATTGGGCGCTACATGCTTACCTTTTGCTACAGCAGCGGCAGCACGCAAATCTTCAATACGTGAATTTGTGCAAGAGCCTATAAATACCTTATCTATCGCGATGTCAGTAATCGGCGTGTTTGCAGTCAGTCCCATGTAAGCATAAGCACGCTCCCAGTCACCACGCTGCACATCATTCTTTGCCATATCCAGACTTGGCACTTTACCATCTACACCTACAACCATTTCAGGTGATGTACCCCAGGTAACCTGTGGCTGAATTTCCTCAGCTCTCAAGCTTACAGATGCGTCAAATTTCGCACCTTCATCACTATGCAAAGTCTTCCAATAAGCAACCGCTGCTTCCCATTGCTCTTCATTCGGGGCGAACGGACGACCTTTTACGTAATTAATTGTAGCGTCATCAACCGCAACCATACCCGCACGCGCACCGGCCTCAATCGCCATATTGCATAGCGTCATACGGCCCTCCATGCTCAATCCACGAATCGCAGAACCGGCAAATTCAATTGCAAATCCATTACCACCTGCAGTGCCAATTTTACCAATGATGGCAAGTGCCACATCTTTAGCCGTTACACCAGCTTGCAATTCACCTTCCACACTCACAAGCATGGCTTTTGATTTCTTCTGCACCAGACATTGAGTCGCCATTACATGCTCAACTTCAGAAGTGCCGATACCATGAGCCAAAGCACCAAACGCACCATGTGTACTAGTATGAGAGTCCCCACAAACAACCGTCATACCCGGCAAGGTTGCACCCTGCTCAGGCCCCATCACATGCACAATGCCCTGACGCGCATCCATGAATGGAAAGTAGGCTTTCGCGCCAAATTCACGAATATTCTCAGTTAAAGTTTCTATCTGTATACGTGCAACCGGGTCTGCAATCCCGGCCAAGCCTTTTTCCCAGCCTGTTGTTGGCGTGTTATGGTCAGCAGTTGCAACAATAGAAGATACACGCCAAGGTTTGCGCCCGGCAAGACGCAGGCCTTCAAAAGCCTGCGGACTAGTGACTTCATGCACCAGATGGCGGTCAATATAAATCAGCGCAGTACCGTTTTCTTCAGCCACTACGTGGGAATCAAATAATTTGTCGTATAACGTTTTTGCCATAGTTCTCTGCTTTAAGGCAGCCCTGAATTTGAGCTTAACTTAGTCTCTAAAATTACCAAATTGCAACGGAAAGTCCGTCACACTCTTTTTAACAAATGCTATTGTATCTTGCAGCAGATCACGCTTGGCACCGTTGACACGTACGGTGTCACCCTGAATGCTGGCCTGCACTTTCATGCCGGAATCTTTAATCAGTTTGGTAATACGCTTAGCCAGATCGCTATCGATACCTGCGCGGATTTTAAGATCCTGTTTTACCTTATTGCCCGATATTTTTTGGACATCTTTATGCTCAAGACGTTTTGCTGAATCAGGCTCTTTCTTTTCCATTGCCGGCAATAAAATATCCTTCACCTGATCAAGCTGAAAGTCGTTGTCGCCAAAAATCGTAATCACACTATCTTTTTCATTCAGATCAATTTTGGCTGAAGTGCCTTTAAAATCATAACGATTGGTAATCTGCTTACCGGCAGTATCAATTGCGTTTTTCAACGCAACCATGTCAACTTCTGAAGAAATATCAAAACTAGGCATTAAAATCTCCAATAAACTTTCAAGCGAAAACTCTGCTAGGCATTTTCGCGCAGACAGCACGCATAGTGCGGCAAGCGAAAATAACAACGCTGAGTTGAGCCATGACTACTCGAAGTGACAGACGTAGTCTAGTGTTTCCACTGTTTCTATATCAAATGACGAGTTTCCTGGCACAGTAAACTTTTCACCAGCTGAATATGTTTTCCACGCTTCTTCACCATTCAGGCGCACTTTACATACACCACTGTTAATTTCCATTAACTCTGGCGCTGCCGTATTAAATGTTAGCGTGCTTGGAAAAATAACGCCGATTGTGCTGCGCGTACCGTTAGGAAACATCACGGTGTGACTTACACATTTACCGTCAAAATAGATGTTGGCTTTCTTTTTTACACTGACATTATCAAATTGCGCCATTTGCTTTAGCTTTCATTAAAAATCAAAATGCTATTATCGCAGAAAAGCGCTGGCACTCCAATAAATGGCTAAGGCAGAATAATGATAAATACAAAATCTTTTAAGCAGATTTTGCCTTTATATAGTGCTTTTTGAAGCACAGACTTTGTTGCGCTCACGTTTTGCTTCATACAGCGCTTCATCAGCAAGATTCAGCAAGGTATCAATATTCAGGCCTTTTGAACGGAGAACCGCCACGCCAATCGAAACAGTAAAATGCAGAGGCAAGCCACCAGTCAGTAAAACTGCATGCAGGCTAACTTTCTCACGCAGCCTTTCCGCCGCTTTCATCGCATTATCCAAGGTAGTTTCGGGCAGAAGTACCGCGAACTCCTCTCCGCCTAAACGTCCAATAATATCAACCTCACGTAAAACTTCCTGCATGATCTCGCTCAAATGCCTGAGCACTTCATCCCCGACCTGATGTCCATAAGTATCGTTGATTTTCTTGAAATGATCGATATCCAGCATAAAAACAGACAATGGTCTGGCGTATCGTTCAGAAATTGCCAATGCAGCCTCAGCCTGCTCTATAAAGTAGCGACGATTAGATAATCCAGTCAAGAAATCGTTACGCGCCTGAGATTCCAGTGCTTCATGACTTAATCTTACTTCAGTCTGCAGCTTATTAAACGACTGAAACAAGTCGCCGATTTCATCGTTTCTTTCAACCGTAAGCTCGTGCAATGGCGCGCCTTCAAACACCATTTTCCTGAGCTGCCCAGTTGCGATTACCAAAGGTTTTAAATGCCGATGCATCAACCACCACATCAAGCCTGTAATCACCAGCAAGCTCACAATAGAAATGACATATACTTCATTTTTCAACACCGATATCGGCTGAAACACTTCTTCTACGGGAATCATGCCCAGCACCAGCCAGTGCCCATCAAGAATATATTTTGTCGAAGTCAAATGTTTCCGGGCAGGATCAAGCGTAGACAAAACCCTTGTACCATCAACACCCGTCAGTAGCTCCTTAGCCAAAGTTTCCGGGAACACTTCATTCAACTGCATCATGTTATGCATATTGTCCGGATCGATGAAAATAAGTTCGTCTCTGACCGAAACCAACATGTACTCACCTGTTTTACCAATACGAGCCTTAGTATTATCAAACACCGTTGAGTCGCCAAGACTTATAATACCGGCTATGACAGCGACTAGATCACCATTCGCATTTTTTACAGGAACAGCTATTGCAACGCCTAGCTGATGCGAGTATCTGCCAGTGCGCGGCTTGCCAAGCGCAGGAAGGCCTGTTTTAACTACATCTTTAAAATATTCGTATTCACCAAAATTTGCAGATGTACGTCCTACCAGCGTTGGATGATCAGCAATGGCGACACCATCCAGACCAATCACAAAAATACCGCCTGAATAAAGCCTGTAAATAGCAATGGCTCTGACAAATATTGCTTAATAGCTGCAGGATCATGCATTTTATCTACAGGCAAACTCTTTGCAATATCCTGTAATGACTGCATGCGCAAAAGAATTTTTCGCTCGATATCACTGGCAACAAATGAAGTTGAAGCGAATTGCTGATTACTTAGAAGTTGAGTCAGGTTCTGTTCCAACTTGGTAGTGGTAAGCACCAATAAAGGCAAAAACCCTATGCAAAAAAGTACTAACGCGGTAAGCGCTACTCTATGTGAAAGATTAAGCGAGAATTTCATCATCGTTAATTATGACTAAGCTGTAGAGTGTTTATCATAATAATTAAGAAGTTAGCGCAAAACGCTCAATAGAGCAAAGCAAATATTATTAAGAATGGGCCCTCTTAAACTATTGGTTTTGAGCAAAGCGGTAACTGCCTCAAATAATTTAACTTTTAAGAGGCTTATTTAGATAAAAAAACGGGGGTCATAACATCCTATTTCTTCGATTTGGACGCTGCTTGTAAAAAAGACCCTTATCACTTGTGAACGTGACTTAACTTGCTTAAGCCTGATTCCACCCAGTCATTTAAGCTAGCAGGAAAAAGTGATTGTCTAGCAGCAAGTAAGAAATTACTTTTGAGATTTATGTTCGTACATTAATGAATCTGCATCCTTAAGCAATTTTTCAATTGTAATATGCTGGTTGGAATCAGGCCCGGCAATTCCATAAGAACATGAAATACTGTAGCCATGATTGGTTTGAAAATAGTACTCATCAATAGATTTCTGCAATTTTCTCATAGCAGTTTCAGCGTCACTTTTTGTTGTATCTGTCAGCAATACAACAAACTCATCACCACCCAACCTGGCAAAAACATCTGAGTTCCTGAAGTTGTTTTTTAGTAGGTTAGAAAAAGCAACTAAAGCCCTATCACCTTCTGCATGTCCAAATTGATCATTGATATTTTTAAAATCATTAAGATCAATGAAGATTAACGAACATGAAATTTGTTGGCGATCGCAAAGATTTATCACATACCGCGCACTTGTCATAAAGCCTCTACGATTAGAGAGCCCGGTAAGTTCATCTATTGTAGCGAGCTCTATGAAAGCTAACTCACGCTCTGCCATTGAGGCAAGGTCTTTTAAAACATCCAAGTCTTGCTTGCTAAGCGTTCTGGCTTTGCCATCAATGATGGCAAGCGTGCCAAGCCGGCTCCCACTCAGAGATTTAATCGGGCATCCAGCATAAAATCGAATATGTGGATCACCAATCACTAATGGATTATCCGCAAAGCGCACATCCTTTTCTGTATCAGACACAACCAATACTTCGTCACTCAGTATTGCATGTCCGCAAAATGAAATGTCACGCGCAGTTTCAGTGACATTTAAACCAATACAAGATTTAAACCATTGCCGCTTATCGTCAACAAGGGTGACGACAGCGATAGGTACGTCAAACAACTTACAAGCCATTCGAGTTAATCTATCGAAACGCTCTTCATGAAAAGTATCCAGAATATTCAGAGATACAAGGGTTTTTAATCTAGATTTTTCGTCTTCTGGAATGCCTGGTTTTTTCATTGAGTTTACTATTTAACTTTAAAGCGAATTAAAAAATGAGAGGTATAGTTCATCTTTAAGTTGCCAGACTATCACAAATATTTTATGCATAAACAGATTTTATGAATGTTGTTCAAGAAAGTACCGGCAAGACCAATAGACGTAAAAAAAGCCTAGATCATTGATTTATCTAGGCTTTAAGTACTTTTACAACATTTAAAATGGTGGGCAGGCGTCAATCGAACACTCCTGTAAGACCCAATTAATAAGGCTGTCTGCATTAATTAAAATCAACAAGTACCCCCAAATATACCCCCATTTAGTTATAAACCGTTCACTAAGTAACTGATAACTATGTGCGGATAATAATATTAAAAATTACAAATTAAATTATTTATGCTATGAGTTAATAGAAAAGGCCAAGGACACCGCCTTGGCCTTTTACTATGCAACAATCACCATGAATATTGCATAGCATTTAAACATCGCGACCCGTACCGTTACCTAAAGGAGTAAAGGATGAAGCCCATGTTTTCTCGCAGTTATAGGCACTTTCGAGTAACCCAGTGGCTATTTTCATGCTTACCAGGCGCCACCAAACCCAATGTTTAGTTAATTCTGAATGGTTTTAAACCACTCTTATTGAATTGCACGAATGCCTTAAGTAAATTTTCTGCCCGGTATGTTTTAAGTCTGGTTTCTGCTTCTTGAAATTCACTTTTCTGTTGATCAGTAAGCATAGAATATTCAACCCCTGAATATCCAACATACAACCTTATGTCATGCATTGATTGTTTAATTTCATCTTTCATATCTATTCCATTCAAAAATTAATTGTAACTCCGGCATCAGACGCATGCTTTAAAAGCTCACTTTCTTCCTTTTCAAGTTTATTAATCTGAGCATCAAACACTGAGGCTACTTTCTGAGCTGAAAGTGACATTGTATTTTCAGGCCAATCCATTTGCTCAATTGCTCTAGAAATACCATCCTTCAGCTGCTGATTAAATAAAAACGAAAAACCATCCAATAACGTTCCTGCATTTATACCCGCTGCATTGGATATTAAAAAATTCATTGAATGATTATTGCCAGAAAGTTTTTGCGCCGCAGGTGCATTTAAGTAGTTATCAATAGATTTTCGAAGCTTATTTGGATAGTCAGATGCGATTTGATCTAGCCGCAGATGCAAGAATTTAATTACATCAGCTTTTTCTAATGAAGTAGCTAAAACCAAATCACGCTCCTGTCTAAGTTTTTCAGCACTTTTTCTAACTTCAGCGATGTTATTAGTTAAGCTAGTAACTGTGTTTTTGATCGATAAAAAATCAAACATTACTAATCCCCTAATTGATCTGAACTTACTGTTTTAGATGAATGAACTTTCACCAACCCTTTTGCATCTGCTTTTTTATAAGCCAGGTAAGTACTAAAGTTATCTGAAAACTCTGCTCTCAATTTAGAGCTATTTCTCCATTCAGCTTGTGCTAAATTTTCTAATTCAGTCAACTGGGCAGACTTGTGCGCAACACCACTCATTTCAATACTCCTCAATACACTACTGAGGCTTAATCATCTTATTTTTACAGTGAAATTACTTACGCAGAATCTTTCACTGTTGCATGAATCATTCGAGCGGTATTTAGATTTTCAAATCTACCTGGTCAGACTTAATTGTCATTGCAATCTTCATGGCTTCGAATAATGACTTTCTCAGCTCACTGGCACCTGCAGGAACATCACTTAAATTCTTCCACTTCGGCCATAAAACCGATTTAAAAGTCTCAATCTCTTTCGATAATGCTTTTGACTTTTCCCAGCAGGTAGCCCCTTGGCAGTAACCATGAGCCCTGCGCAACCAAAAATTACGTTTTTGATTGAGTAGCTTACCTTTAGCCTGAGGTATTCCGCAAAACCTTTCCATACTTAATTCAAAGCCATTACAAAAAAATGCTCTATTGGCATTTAATAATATGCCTATAGCCATTTGTTCTGCCAATTTATCCCCAGCAGCGGCCTTGCTTAAAATATCAAAGTTATCTTGCATACAATTAGAAGCAGAACCCCTACCCCTCTTTATCCTCAAGCGCCTCTGTATCTGCCGTTATGAAATCAGAGATCATAAAATCTTCCGGCAGATCTGCGCACTGCCTGACTTCACTAAGCCATTTTAGAAATGCAAGGATTACCTGGCTTGATGGGCTATCTGAAAGCAAATCAATTTCTGATAACAATTGATCTTCTACCAACGCAAATATCGATAAGTGCTCATCCACCACGCCTTCGTTAAATTCGTTGCTTTCTTTTAAGTGCTCAATCTCAGCTTCCAGCTTGTTTATTTTTTCTTCACATATTTTTATTTGCTTAACCAGAGGCTTAAGGACTTTTGCCCGAAGCATCGATGGATTACTATTTTTAAGCAGCTGAGTTATAGCGACCCCAGGATTTAACCTACCATCTAAACCCAAAGTAATTTTCCCATCTCTTATCCATATTGAAACTGCCTGTTTGCTGCAATCAATAATTCTCGCAAACTCAGCCGGCCTCAGTCTGATGTTTGATTGGTCAAGCTGATTAGATTCAAATAAAAATTTTTGGCTTTTTGAATCACAGTCAAAATCAATAATATTTTTCATAGAGTCACGCTCAAAGTTCAGTATGTTTCAAGATGTGTTACGTGAGTTAAATTGCGCTCGTTTCGACCCGTAATTGATATCTGCTTAGAAGTACCTTCAA